>DKUL01000072.1 GCA_002490665.1 Lachnospiraceae bacterium UBA7205
TTTTCTCTGGGTTGAAACCCTCAGTTGGCATGGGTACCGACAAAGAATGTCAATGTCCGTTTATCCAACAAAGTCTTTCTATTCCGCATTGCTGGGCAGTCCGTTGCCCGCCTTTAGTTGCTTTTTCTATATTTAGTTGTAGTGTAACGGTTCGGTGTTCTGCCAAACCGTTCTTTATAACAGCCGCTGGCTTCACGGCTTTTGGCGCCGGTTGCCGGATGCCTGCGGTTATTACCATTTTTAGCAGAAGCAGTCGTTTTCGGTTGCGGGTTCTTTTTCTGCCGCACGTTTTTCGATTGCCTTGCCCCTTGCCACGTTTACTTCCTTCGGGGCGTCTATCATGAGCCGCATCGCCCTGTCATTGCCGCCGAGGAATGTAATCCTGACATCCTTCCCCACCATCAGGTACTCGTTTTTGTTTACAGATAATCGAAGCATGTTGAAACCCTCCTTGTTCACTGACATTTTCCATGTGCCGCCTTGCCATGCAACATTCTGTCCAGATTGTTGCATCCGTTTTATGCACACGGACACAAAAAGGAAACATGCAGCCAATTTTCATTGCAGAATGCTCCGTTTCAGCGTAATCTCACCATATACGGACGTTGAAAAGGACTTCTTCACTCTATAATCAAGGAAGGAAAACATTATGAGCACAACAGAGCCAATCAGAGACAGAAAGACATTGCAGAACTTTAAGGACTATTACCGCAGCACGGAGGCGAACATGCGCAACTACACCATCATAATCATCGGGCTGAACACCGCCCTGCGCATCAGCGATATCCTGCACCTGACCCATGATGCCGTCTACAAAAACGGCAGTGTGAAGGAGCATATCGTCGTGCGGGAACAAAAAACAGGAAAAGAAAACCGGGTCCTGCTCAACCATGAGGCGAGGACGGCGCTTGCAAAATACCACAAAACACTCGTCAAGACAAAGATGTACCAGGACGGCAATCCCTATCTCTTCCCAAGTCCCAAAAAAACAGATGCCCCGCTTTCCCGTTTCCAGGCATACCGCATGATTACGGATGCCGCCAGGGCAGTCGGCATCGAGGAACACATCAGCTGCCATTCCCTGCGCAAGACCTTCGGCTACCACGCATGGAAGCAGGGAAAAGAGCCGGTTGTGCTCATGGCTATTTTCAACCACTCATCCTTTGCCGTCACCAAACGCTACCTGTGCATTGAGCAGGACGACAAGGATGAAGTATTCCGTGATATTTATCAAAACAGCGCAGCCTGAACATCCCCCTCATACCTGCACGCCCAGGCTCCGTCCGACACCAGCCAGGGCTTTTTCGTGTGCCTGAAACATTATCCATATAATAATCGGGAAAAAATTTTTAGAAAAATAAAAAGAAAAAACTAAAGTTTTGATAACCCCGCACCGATATATAAAATGTAAGCAAGGGATGCAACAATCTGGACAGAATGTTGCATCCCTTTTACTATTACTATTATGACCAAATATACACCAATTATAATACACCCGGATAAGTTATAAAGCGCCCATTGCCACCACCCTTTTTGTGTACAAGGCAATAAAACACATATGTTCACAATTGTTGCATATCTGCATTTCGTGATATACTATATTCAGGGGAATTTATTTACAGTTCCTGACACCCGATAAAAATGAAAGGTACATACAATTATGAGCTATATTTCTTTTTCTCTGATTTATTTTATGGCATCCAATTTTTTTGTATTCCGGGAATGCTCCAGTCTGTCATGGATACTGCTGCCGCTCTATATTGCCGGAAACTTCTTTCCGGTATTTCGGCTGCCGCGCACAAAACGTCTGAAAAACTGTGCCAGGGGCAAAGCCCTGCTCGTAGAATTTCTTGGCTCTACCGCGCTGTCCATCGCCCTGTTTATCCTAAGCTTTACAAACCTTCTGTCTGTTGACACCATATTTGAAAACCCTAAATTATGGATTATCAATACACTGCTGGCAGTTATCCTCGAGGCTGTTGTTTTCTGGAATGGCATGATCCGCATATTTTTCTCATCGGAACAGCTTGGCATCAAGACACGCATTATCGCAGTCATCTGTGGCATGATACCGGTTGTCCATCTGATTGTGCTTGGCAGGATGATTCAAATCGTATCCGATGAGATTGTAACGGAAAACCGGAAAATCATGCTGGACGAGCAGCGCCACTCGCAGCGGATATGCGCCACAAAATATCCCATCCTTATGGTTCATGGCGTGTTTTTCCGCGATTTCAGGTATTTCAACTACTGGGGGCGTATTCCCAAGGCACTTGAGGCAAACGGCGCCCGCATATTCTATGGAAACCACCAGTCTGCAGCCTCCGTTGAGACCAGTGCATGCGAGCTTGCGGCAAGAATCCGGGAAATCATTCAGGAGACAGGATGTGGCAAGGTCAATATCATTGCGCATTCCAAGGGCGGCCTTGACTGCCGTCGCGCGCTGAATCTTCCCGGCATTGCCGAGCATGTGGCAACACTCACTACCGTCAGCACGCCGCACAGGGGATGCGAGTTTGCAGATTACCTGCTCACGAAAATTCCACAGGCAGAACAGGAAGCTGTGGCAAAAACATACAATGCCGCGCTGAAAAAACTGGGCGACCCCAATCCGGACTTTCTCGCAGCCGTCAACAATCTGACCGCATCCTTTTGCAAGGAATTTAACAATATGTTCCCGGACGTGCCCGGCGTAATGTATCAGAGCATCGGCTCAAAGCTCAACAAATCCACAGGCGGACGGTTTCCGCTGAATTTTACCTATCATCTCGCCAGATACTTCGACGGCGCAAACGATGGCCTCGTGGGAGAAGCCTCCTTCCCATGGGGCAGCGCTTACAAAATGCTCACAGTAAAAGGCACACGCGGCATTTCGCACGGCGACATGATTGACCTGAATCGTGAAAATATTCCCGAATTCGATGTGCGGGAATTTTATGTACAGCTCCTGGCAGACTTAAAACAGCGCGGATATTGATGTCCGCGCTGTTTTTTCTCATCCAATAAACATAATGTCCACCATAAATTTTCCATCATGGTAGTCGATGTCTATCATCCCGTCATATTTCCTGACTACTTCCCTGACACACTCCACTCCCCATCCATGGTTCTTATCCTCTGTTTTGTCAGAGAGGAATCTCTCCCCTTCTGTCCTCGGCGCATCCCTATACCCATTGGAAACATATATGGCAAGATTATTGTGGAATGATTTCAGGCAGAAATTAATATAACGTTTTTCCCCGCTGCACTTTAACGCCGCGTCAACCGCGTTGTCCAGTAAGTTTGCCAGTACAGTGAAAAAATCGTACTCCTCGATCGGTATCGCTGTAAGCTCAATATCCGAAGTAATTCCCACATCATTTTCCCGGCATCTGCATACCGCTTTATTGATAAGATAGTCCACCGTTCCATAGCCTGTCCATGTATGATTTCGATACATATTTTCATACAAGGCGCTTATCCTTTCGATGTATCTTAACCCTTTTTCACACTCCTGCCCTCTTATGCACTCATATACATACTCCATGTCATGCCGCCTGTCATGTGCTGCCTTGCGGTTTTTGGCAATTTCACTGGCAAGCATGTCATAATTGCGTTTCATTTTTGCTTCGTTGGCGCGCAGCATATGATTTGCTTTAGCAATCTCCCTGTACTCCAATACAATGACAAAACTGACACTGATGCAGACCAAAAACAAAAACAACATCAGCGCAATGCCTAACAGCACTGCCTTTTTCCCATCCTCGCCTTTCCAGTCCGCATTCATGACATAGAGCACAATCACCGTTTCAGCCATGCCAATTATGGCAAGCACAATATTCTGAAAAGGCACACTCTTCAAAAAGTCAGCAATGCCAGACCGCTTTCTCATACATACCCAGAATATGGGAATATAAAAAAGCAGAATCCACAGATTTGCCCATTCATAACTGCCTGCTGCGCACTCTGCATAGCTTAATCCGTATCTGACTGCACAAACCAGCACGACAGGCATCCGCACAAGCAGTATTGTCCCACAGAAAAAAATACTCCACGCCAGGGCGTGCAGAAATTCTCCCCGCGCCAGCATGACAAGTCCTGCTGCCATCATCGGCAGCAGGACAAACATTGTATGGATCAAAGACTGTATTGCCGTACTATGGGCATGGGCTTCCAGCACAAAGCATATAAGCACTGCCATGGCTGACATAATCTTCCATAAATTCCCCTGCCTATTTCTGGCAGTCTTCCCCTGTGCCTCCATGTTCATAAAATAAACGACTGCAATCGCGCATTCCATCGCCGCCTCCGCCACACCGCATATTCCATTAACCATTACCTTAGTCCCCGCCAGTAGCCTGCCGCTTTTTCCTTTACGTCCCTATATTTGGAACGGCTGATTTTAAGCTCCGTGCCGTTTTTTAACAGGATACATTCCTTTTGCAGCGAATCAATATGCTGAATATTTACAATGTACCCTTTATCAATATAGACAAATTCCGGTGCCTGAAGCGCATCCATTATCCGGGACAGGCTTTTCCGCTCCCGGCTCTCGCCATCCCTGTGATGTATTGTAACGTACTTTCCAGCCTTACTGATATAGACAATATTTTTATATAAGATTCTTTCCAGCCTTCCCTGCATTTCAATGACATAGGTGCGCTGGTCCTGTTGTTCTATCCTTGGAAGAATGCAGTCAAGCGCCTCGTCAAGCTTTTCGCCTAGCAGTCTTTTTGGAATATAGCGGAATGCATTGACTTCAAAAGCCTGCGGCGCATATTTCACATAATTTGTCACATAGATAATGATGGCTTCCATGCAGTATATCCTTATTTTATATGCCAGCTCCAGACCGCTTGCCTGTTCCGGCATTTCCACATCAAGAAAATAGATGTCAAACTGCTTCCTGTCATCCAAGTCCCATATCAGTGCGCTGCTATTTTGATACAGACTAACGGCATACCGTTTTTTTGGAGACCCTGCAAAATATTTTTCCACCAGCCCTTTTAACTGTTCCGCGTCCTTTCTGTTGTCATCCACAATTGCAATGCGGTATACAGAATCATTTCCTGCCGAATCCTGTGTCATTTTGCATACTCCTACTGTTGTCCTTCGTCCGGCTCCGGGGGCATATAAGTATGTTCCCGATTCGTCTGACCGAATTCTGTTCCGGGTTCAAAATCTGTTTTCCCCTCCCATTGTGCAGGCTCCAAGTCCCCCTTGTTTTCCACCATATCAGACGAATATGTATGTACTGTGCAATCTGAATCAACAACGGTTATGGTTTTTATGTCTCCTTCAATCTGCCTGTTGTCCAGCCCGCCATAATTTATCACCGTATCTGCTGCTACGTCAGAAACGTGATATTCATTTACTTCATTTCCACGTTCCCGATTATCCACACGTGTCTGCGTCATCACTATTCCCAAAGCACACACAACCGCCAGCGATGCACACAATCCTGCCAATACTGCTTTTCTTTTCATCACAACTTCCTCCTGGCAAACCGTAATATCTTTCACTTAGGAACTGCTCAGAAATAACATGTGCAGCTTGCGCAGGATATTTCTTTGATATGTGAAATCGGAGAAATAGACAAGTCAAGATGTACAAGTTATTTTTGAATAGTTCCTTATACCTACAAGTTTATTCTACAACACGAAATGGCATTTGTGTGAAAATGTCCGCAAATGGTAAAATTTTGGCTGTTATCGGAATGTTTCAATTTACCGGCACAGCCTGTCAAGCACCTCGAAATATGTCTCAAACGTCTTCCGGCAGCACATCGGATCCGCGATTTCAATGCCCTCCGTCCGCAGTCCCGTCAGTGCAAATGCCATCGCCATGCGGTGGTCGTCATAGGTCTGCACGACTGCCGGCTTTGGTTCCCCGGGATATATTGTGACGGCATCCTGCTCCTCATCACACCGGATTCCAAGCCTGGAAAGCTCTGTGGCTATCGCATGGATGCGGTCTGATTCCTGAAGCCGGATGTGCCCGATATTTTCGATACGCACAATGCCGTCCGCATAAGGCGCCATGGCGGCAAGCGTCATGGTCTGGTCTGAAAAATCCTTCATGTCAACGGTAAGCCCCTTTAATTTCCCTTCCGGTGCGCCCTGCACTTCTATTCCATCCGGCGTTTCGCTGACTTTACAGCCCATCCCACCAAGCAGGCGGATAAACTTCAAATCTCCCTGCATACATGCCCATGTAACATTTTTTACGATGGTTCGCCCCCCCGTGAGCGCTGCCGCTGCATAAAAATAGCATGCCGCCGACACATCCGGCTCAATCTGGTAACAGCCGGGCGTATAGGAATTGTCACTGCACATGGTATAACAGCTTCCATCAAAATCAGCCTTTGCACCAAACTGCTCCATCATTTTCCTTGTTATCCGTATGTAAGAGCCATCCTTGCGCTCGCTTGTTATTTCAATCTGAAGCCCCTGTTTTACCATGGGCGATATCAGCATCAGCGCACTTAAAAACTGCGTACTCTTACTGATGTCAAGTTTCAGGCGGCACATCTCATCCATGGGCAGCCTGCCGCCGATTCCCTTAATCCTTACGGGCAGGAATCCATCCTCCTCCAGGCAGATAATCTCTGCCCCCATCCTTTCCAATACATCAAAAAGCGGTTTCATCGGTCGCTTTTTCATCTGCTGTGAGGCATTTACCACAAATGTCCCCTCAGCCATTGCCAGCATTGCTGTCAGGAACCGCGCCGCCGTCCCTGCGCTGCCAACGTAGATTTCACCCTCGTTTACCGGAATCCGTCCATTGAAACCGGCAACCGTGACCACCTTCGCATGCTCGTCAATATCCACCGCAAAACCAAGTGACTGCAAAGAGCCAAGAAAATTCCTTGAATCATCGCTGAACAGCACACCCTTTAACGTCGTCGTGCCGTCGGCAAGCGCTGCCATCAGAAGCGCCCTGTTTGTCATGCTCTTAGACCCCGGCACCTCGACAAGCCAGTCAACTGGCTGATTCAGCTTCCGTACCTTGTATCTGTTTTCCACAATAATCCTCCATTTATCAATATCGCTTTCCCTATACGATATCTTCCAATAATAAGAAAGCAATGCCTTACTTTGCGTATGTCTTGAAGTACTGTATCGCCGTTTTCTCGTCCAGTGTAAAATGTTTCCGAAGCTTGCTTACAATAATACTTTCTGCTACTCCGTCCTCTACCTTATCGCGTATAAATGCTTTAATGCCTTCCTCTCGGCCTTCCTCCCGGCCTTCCTCCCGCCCCTGGTAAATCAGTACATCATCCCTTGAAAATTGCGCCATTGTCATATCGCACACCTCCTTGTCTGACAACAAATCCACAAATACCCCTCTGTCCAGCATCATCTCCAGATATTCTGACACGGTTGATATATTTGCTGGCTCTTTATATTTTTCATTGTCTCCTATTCTCTGCATATAAGTTATCCCATTTGCCACCAAAGCATAGTTTCTTACATCATTCTCATAAGGTTCGAAACGCTCTGGCAGTTTTTCATACTCGATATAACCCAAAACCTCATCCAACGTCATCCTGAAATCATAAACATGAACCGTAGCTTCCAAATCCGGTGTCGGCGTTTCATCTCCGTACTTTCCTTCCGCTGATGTATAAGATTCGCTTAAATATATATCATACTGAACTTTTTCTGGCAAATTGCTCTCTTTCATTTCCAACCCTACCTGTAACAGATAAAGCTTGGGAATAGGAAAATATACACGCCTCCTTCCATACAGAAGCTGCTCGCTGTCCACCATCCCTCGCAGCCCTGCCGTAACATATTCCAACAGCCTGTATGGAATATTCGGCGATACAGAAGATTGTTCTTCTGTCAGCACGTAAAACACATCATCACATATACACGCAAAATCATTCTCCTTATTTCCGAACAGCACTGGACGCACATTTGCCGTGGATACTTTCTCACTGGTAATCCCCAGCAGGAATGATGCAAGCTCCCGCTGTCTTTCCTGTTTTTCATAGACCCTTTTAAAAAAAGTATCTTTTGCCTTTGCATTTACAGTTATTACCTTCTGTCCATTTTGCCGACTCTTTTCCTTTTTTCTCATGTTTTTCGCCACATCACGTCCTCCTCGTAACAGCTTTCCCTATATCCTTATATTAACACATTATGCCACCACTTGAAAGCCCCGGGTTATTCTCCTGCACAACTTATTTCACGACAAACAGTTCATGCAGTGCACGCGTCGCAGCCACATACAACAGCTTGGCAAGCTTCGGATTGTCCCTGTAGCCTTCCAGATCCGGCTTCCACAGAAGCACGCAGTCAAACTCAAGACCTTTTGTCTCCGGCACCGTAAGCACCATGACGCCTTTGCTGAAGCCGCTTTTGTCCGAATCCGTAACCTGTACCTGCCGACTCAGGCGTCTGGTGACGTACTCCTTTTCCTCATCGGAAAAACAGATGACCGCCAGCGTCTCATAACCTTTTTGCTGCATGTCCGATATGATATCTGCCGACAGCCCGGCTGCCTCCTCCATGGAAATGCTCTCCACAAAATGCACCGGCTCCCCATGCCGGATAACCGGCTCTATTTTGTATGCCCCCCTTGAGGCGCTGCTCAGTATTTTTCCAGCAAAGTCCGATATCTCAATCGTATTCCGGTAACTTTTGGCAAGCACGCGGAATCTGTCCCCGCTGCCGTCAAATATTTTCTGCTTCATATCCGTCCACTCATTCATGCCGCACTCATAATTGACATTCTGGGACACATCGCCCATAATCGTAAAATAACACGCCGGAAGCACTGTTCTGAGCGCATAGTATACAATCGGTCCAAAATCCTGCGCCTCGTCAATAAAAATCTGCCCGAACTCGTCATCCGGCTTTTTCTGCAGGGCCCTGTAATAAATAAGCAGCATTGCCGCCACATCATACACGTCAAAAACGCCGCGCGACACATTACCAATCACCTGTTCCATATCAATATAGTAAGTATTTCCGTAGGCCTCCAGAAACTGCACATATAAACTGACCACACTGCCCTTATAACAGTGGCTTCCAAAATAGTTTTTGTACTGCGCAAGCTTTTTCTTAAAAATACCTATCTCCTCACGCCCCTGACACTGTAATTTTATGCGGGCACGGAGTCTTTCATCGAGCGTCACCAAAAGCCTGTTAATGGAATAAGAGGGGTTTCCTTTGATAAAATCATCATTGTTTTTCTGCGACAGAAGCATGCCGATATCCTCGTCACACACGACGCAGTTTGCAAGAATGCGGTCACGCAGCATCTGCAGGTAATGCTCCAGCTCGTTTGCAAAAAGCATTTTGCTTTTCCATGCAAGGTCTGGTGACGGCGGCACAATTTTGTACTTTTTCTTCCACTCCCTCTTTAACAGGTGTACAAGAAGCTCATCCATGCGCATGTGCTTCACGTCATAAACGTCCAGTTCGGGAAGCCCGCCCGTAATATAGTCTATCAGGATATCACTCCCGCCCACAATACAGAACTCGTTCGAGGTAAACCGCTCTTTGTAGTTATACATAATATAGGAAATGCGGTGCATCGCCACCGTTGTCTTCCCGCTGCCCGCCACGCCCTGTACAAGGACGTTGTGAAACGGACTTTCGCGTATGATTTCATTCTGTTCTTTTTGAATCGTCGCAATGATGTCCCCAAGCACTGCATCCCTGTTCTTGCTCAGGTACTTGACGAGCAGCTCGTCATTTGCAGCTACATCACTGTCATAAAACCCCTGCAGCGTTCCATTCTCGATGTCATATGTCCGTTTCAGGCTGAGGTCAATGCGATACGCACGTCCTTTTCCGTCACTATTGCTGTCGGGTATACTGTATGTTCCCTCTCCAAGCTCATTTTCATAATACACGGTCGAAATCGGCGCACGCCAGTCAACCACCGCAACATCTGTCTTATTTTTGAAAACACCATGTTTTCCAATGTAGATGGACTCAAACAGCCTTTCGTCGAGATTCCGGTAATCAATTCTCCCAAAAAAAGGCTTCTCATAAGCCGCCTTGTTTTTGTGCAGCTGGTTAAAGCTGTGCTCCTCCAGACTCTTTGACGCCATCATCTGGTCATACAGCTCGACATTCCCGCTCTGCACTTCATCAAACAGCGCCTTTGTCTCCTTGTGGCGTTTTTCAAACTGCTGTTCATACGCATCAATATTGGCGGCAATCAGCGCCCTGCACTCCTTGAGATGTTCCTTCTCCATCTGCCACTGTCTTTCCGTCGCCGCTTTGTTTTCTGACATAGTTACACCATACCTTTCCAGAAGCCTTGCTTGCAGCCTCTTACCCACATACATGGGTTTGTACACGTACTTCCCGCAATAATGCCCTGCAGCGGGGTTGCGTATTGATATTGTTACTTATATTATTATAAGTTTTTTCTCAAAAAAACACTAGACTTATATTTTTGTTTGTGATATAGTGTTAGTTAGAGTCGTAATAAAAAAACACTTTAGCTTGCTAAAGTGTTTTTTACTTTCAGGAATTCAATAAACTTCCCTGCCTCGACAGGTTTGGAAAAATAATATCCCTGTATATAATCAATGCCCAGCCGTTCAAGCTCCTTTAGCTGCTCCGCTGTCTCAACACCCTCCGCAACCACTTTCAGCTCAAGTCCCTGTATCATGTCCGTCGCGGCATGCAGTACATACTTTGCTTTCTCATTTTCAAAGTAAGCCTGTGTCATGTCCCTGTCAAACTTCACAATACGGACCGGCATATCCACGATATAGTTCAAATTGGACTGGCCGTTGCCGAAATCATCCAGTGAAAAGCTCACGCCATAGTCGATCAGTGCCTTCATGTTGTCAAGCAGCGTCTTTTTCATAAGGATGGACGCCGACTCCGTAATTTCCAGGTTGATGCATGCAGGATTGATTTGATATCTGTCCATAATGTCTATGTACATCTTTGCCAGAGACCTGTCCTCGCACTGCACCACGGACAGATTTACTTCAATATATTCCACCCCATACTGTTCTGGCTTACTGTTCTTAATAAACGCACATGTCTTTTCAAACACAAGCTCCCCGAGCTTTCCAATCAGTCCGGTTTCCTCCGCAACTGGTATAAACAGGCCTGGGGGAATAATGCCGCCGTCCTCTTTCCGGATACGGACGAGCGCTTCTGCCGAGACAAATTTCTGTTCATGCGTGGAGTAGATTGGCTGGAAAAACACCTCAACCCTGTCCTCTTTGATTGCATCTGTCAGAACCGTCACCATTTCCTCCCGCGCCCTTTTTTTCGCCACGCTGTTCTCATCCACAACCAATGTACGGATTTCGGGATTATCCATGCCATGCACCCTGAAGTATTTCACAAGTCCCAGCATCTCTTCCGCATTTTTTGCCACCTTCCCGGATGGCACCAGCACATAGTGCGGATGGAGCAAAATGGGCGCCATGTTGTCCTTTTCCTCAAGCCACTCTTTCTGGAACCTGTCGTCTATCATTGCATACGCCCTGTCGAGCTTTTCTATGTTATTAAAGACAAGCACATATTCCTTGTCATCCGTCTTGAATTTTTTCGCCTCGGGTATTCGCTTGATAAAGCCCGACACTTCCAGCATCACATCATCCATCTGCTCAATCTGTATCTCATTCATGCCCGCATTTTCAAGGGATATCAGCATCCCGCAGTTGCTTTCGTCCCCATTATACCGGTATCTCATGAAGTCGTTGAAGGCACGCGCATTAAAAAACCCGGACTTCCTGTCAATATTTCCCTCCGGATTTTCAAGCTCAAAGAATAAAATCACAATCCCAATGGCGCTTGCAAATCCCACAAGCAGGAGCTGGCTGTTAAAAAACTGAATGACAGCCGATACAAGCCATATAACCATCCAGATCCTGATTGCCCTGCTCCTTCTCGGATTCATACCGTTTTTATTTCCCGTTACATAAAACAGGGTGGTAAGTATGAGCGAGACCGCTCCTATGTAAGTGGCGGCGCAGGCAGGCCCATACGTATATACAATATTTTCCTCACGAAAAATGTGAATTGGAAGCACGAATATGACCAAAGCAACGAGCGCGACAGCAATGCCCATCATTTTGACAATCTGATTCGCCTTCGCAAGCCGGAATGCATCCGAACAGGCATAGACCAGCGCCACATAGCCTGTCCCCACCAGCGATACCAGATACATTTTGCATTCTATCTGTACAAGCAGCAACGGAAACTGCTCCATCCTCATGATAAGAATGACCGAAGCGATGTCAAGAACCAGACAGGCAATGCTCGTATACAGCGCCCGCTTAAAAAGAATCTCTGTAAAAAGCCCGACCGTGTCCTGCCTCTTATAAAAATACAACAACAGTATCAAAATAACCAATCCGCAAAACTGCATCTGAATATTCATTACCAAACCTCCTTTTCCAACAGCAAACACAACCCTGTTTCCCCGATATTCCCCAAAACCGCATCAGGCCTGATGCATCTCACCCCCAACGCCGGGGATGTTTCAGATGTTTCTTTAAATAGCAAGGACTGGAAATCCAGTCCTTGCGCTGTTACTGCTATTCAATACTTATCCCGGAAAAATCAATTTCAAAATCTTCATATATTCCAGCCTTTACCTTATCTGAAAAAGAATATTCTTCATATGTATCATGTTCAAAATTATAAACTATTGTCAGTCGTTTCTTCGGATCAACGATCCAATACTCCCTGACCCCTGCCGTCCTGTATTTAAATAATTTCTTATTATAATCCATTGCACGACTAGAAGATGATACGACCTCAATAATCCAATCCGGCGCACCTTTGCAGCCTTCGTCTGTAAGCCTGTTCCTGTCACAAATTACAGATATGTCAGGCTCTACATAAATATCATTATCCGCATTTAAAAATACTGCAAATGGGGAAGGATACACTTCACAATCTCCGTCTTTACCATGAATATAATTTCCTATAGTCCAGTCAAAGAAATGAACGAGTTTTTGATGGATTCTGCCGGGTGTCGCCATCATATATAATTCACCGTCAATTAATTCCGCCCTTTGACCATCCGGCAATTTATAGACATCCTCAATTGTATAATTATCCAACTGCATTGCTGCCGCGTCCATTTAATCACCTTCCCTTTCCTAGTGCTCCATCCAGTCAGAAAACATATTTACGAAGCCAATTACTGAACTGCCTGTCAAAATATGTATTATATTGGATTTATGACAACCCATCGCTTTTCAACATATTTTCCAAAATCTTATCCTTTATATAAGCGGATCTTTCATCATGTTATATAAAAATCTTAACACGAATAACAGACTGTTTTCAAGTGTTTTTGTCCTATTTTTATTGTATTGCTCTTTTAGAAAATCATTCTATCTTTGTCTTACATCCCCAGCCTACACTGCTCCTTCTTCTGATCTGAGTTCTTATTTTTCACATATAAAGTGCCAGTCTCTGCATCTGAACATCTCTTTTGATAAGTCCGACCACTTGATTGGAATAATTTCGTATACTTCCGAAATAGCCTCTTTGAACCGTCGAAAATTCTTTCGGTAAATCTGGCGATTCTTCAAATGGTCTATGCTCTTTCGAATAGGATAACACGCCGCGTTAACAACATATTTCTTCCACATAGGGCTGCATATAAAAAGTGCTTACATCAACCATCAAAAGCCAATGTAAGCCACTCTTTGTTCTATCAGTTCTGGTTCATCTTCGCCAATTTCGCCGTCTGGTCGGCGGCTGTAGGCATCTGCCGCTATCTTTCAGGCTGTCAGCATATACAAATATCTTTGACACAGCTTCGTTAGGCTGTATGGAAATACTAACATTCATTTTAGCATAAAAGCGGTGACATTAAAAGTATTTTATATCAATACCTTAATATCACCACAATCTATTTTATTTAATGGCTATCTTTACAGTAATCTGCTGCCAATAGACTGGCTTATATACCCGATGCGCGATTTTTTGGCAGAACTCCCTGCATTCCTCCAAGGATATTACAAAAGTTTTCACTATATTAAAATTCTTATCATCTTTCAATGAATCTGAATACTCCTTTGAGTACCCCCTGATTTTATACTTATCTGGCACATTGGGTAAGCCTGACAGATTCATCTCCCATACATACTCTTCATTTGACCGATGAATAATGCGTTCTACAAAGAAGTCTATCATCTCATTAGATACCCCAAACCCGCTCAAATCAACATATGTCTCCAGACGGTCACGTATCTTATTGATATCCAGCTTATATCTTTCCTGATTGGATATTTCTACCTTTTTCTGCTGTATCAATCTTATAGTGCTTTGTATCTCCTCCTCTGTACTCTCCTTTTTACTTCTATACTGTTCATCAGAAATCTCACCATCAGCCCTCATATCAATATAACGTTCCAAACGCTTCTGCAATTTCTCAAGCGTTTCATTCAACGACTCCAGTGTAATGACAGAAGAACTTCTTTCTGTATTTTGTCTATCCGCCTGCTCGATTATTTTAATTGTATCCTCCAACGTATCCCTTATATCCCCAAACAGATACTGAAATACCTTAATTGACATTAAACGCATCTTGACATCTGTTACTGATTTCAATGTACAGGTATTTGCCAACGGCGGCAGACCATGCTTTTTTCTATAGTTTGCTGTATGTGCATTTATCTGCTGCCTGCATGTATAACGAAACTGCGCTGGCTCTGTATCCGTAGCTGCGTGGGTGTACTGCGGAGATAAACGATAACCACATTCACAGTAAGCCTTATTTGCATAGGAATCGCTTGATGCACGTACCCCGCTTCTCATGTTACCCTTCTTGGCATTGGCAAGCTCATTAGAACGTGATTTGCGTATCTCCTGAGCCTTCCACCAAGTCTCCTCATCAACCAACGGCTCCCAGTTACCCCTGACCAGATTGCCTTCCTCTACTACAGTCACACCATCATCTGCATACTTTGTCCTTTTTGGCTCTATATGCGTTGCTATCTTCTTTTTGGTGTTGGTATCAACAATCTCATATTTTCCATACAGGATATAACCCATATACTTTTCATTCATTAATACGCGCCTTACCTTTGAAGCACTCCATTGTGACTTCCTGTCAAACGGCAATATCCTGTTCACATTCAGATGGGTGGCAATCAAATCAGTACCCCTGCCCTTGTTGACATACATATCAAATATTAGCTGTACCGCCGCACCATCAACAGGGTTTATCTTATATGTATTATTTTTACGTTCTACCGCTTTTACCAAATCATATCCAAACATATTTCCCTGAACCAGCTGACCACGCTCTCTATAGGTATCAATACCTCTTGACACACGTTTACTGGTCGTCAGGGATTCTGCCTGTCCTTTTGATACTTCTGCTGCAAGTCTTGGATAATCAGACGGCGACATATGGTAAGTCCAAAACTCACCTTCCAGTATAAGCAGACCTACTTCATTATTTTGTAAAATCTGCATATAGGAAAAGAACTCACCAACATTACGGCTGAATCGGGTCGCCTCCTGTACCAAAATGATATCCACTTGATTTGATATGACGAAGTCTATCATCTCCAGAAACTTTGGACGAACCTCGATGGACAATCCTGACTTTCCGTCTTCAATAAATATTCCATTATCTACCAAATGAAAATGACCTTTCCGCTCAACCAAAGACAACATTCTATCTGTCTGGTCTTTTAAAGCCTTTTTCTGGTCTACGTGCTGGGTTGACTCCCGACACAGAACTACTACATTAAATGTTTTTCCCATGTCCGTCATCATATCATCATAAGACGCCTCTTTCATAAAGCCTTTCTTATTAAGATGCTTTATCTGCGCAGGTGTATACTTACTTTGTAAACCCATTAAACCTATACCTCCTTTGCTAATTTATAGCCTCTCGGATTCTCCAG
>DKUL01000002.1 GCA_002490665.1 Lachnospiraceae bacterium UBA7205
TGGATTCTCCGGCTTGTTTAGGAGCAAGCAGAAGATATATTCCGGCTCATTCATATTTTCGGCTCTGGAACATTCCGCTAACAATTTTGCTGTCTCTTTGATCAGCTTAAATTACTTCCGAAGCGTGCTTTCACCTTTTGGTCCTGCCATGTATCTGATAAACAACAGTATACAAAACTACTCCTTTATAAACGCTTTATCTGCTACGGAAATTCCGCCCTCGTCGGATATATAACGCTCTACCTTCATATGAAGGTCATATTTCTCGCGGAGTTCAGCAATTTTTCCCATCATAGGTGAAGCATGGTGAATATCTAGCGAACGCTGGTCTTCCCAGCTATCAATCAAAAGAACTGTTTCTTCATCTGCCAACGGAAAGAAATACTCATACCTGATATTTCCCTCTTCTGCACGAATATCATCAACCACCCCGCTTGCAATCATTTCCTCTGCAAATTTTTTTGCATTTCCATTTACACCTTTATAGTAAATGTTTACTGTAATAGCCATTTGATTTCCCTCCAATATATCCAATCTATTTCTCCTATGTACCTCTTGATCGTTTCTTCGTTTACATTATCTACCGTTTCACAATAGTATCCCCTTGCCCAAAAGTGTCTGTTGTACTTCTCACGGTATTCTGGATGCCTGTCAAATATCATCAGTGCACTTTTCCCTTTGATTCGACCTATCACTTTTGACACACTTATCTTGGGCGGAATCGACACATACATGTTAAATCGTCCATTGGACACCTCCGTTGTATATGATGTTGTTTACCAGACCTACATTCATTATACAGCGGAGTTTTCTATTTTTGTACTCTGCTCACCGCCTCCAGCATTTGTTAGTCTCCCCAGCTCTGCTGGGGGATTTATACTGTTTCATTAAATTTCTAGACGATGCCTCCGCATCAGCGTCAAAACTTTATCTAGCACTGGCACAAAACATGTAGCTCCTTGCCACCCTCACGATTTCATAATCTTTACCAGCCTGCTTGTGCCAAGTCTGTCAGCGCCAAGGCGGATAAACTCCTCCGCATCCTCAAAAGACGCAATTCCCCCAGCCGCCTTTATTTTCACATCTTTCCCGACATGTTCCCTCATCAGTGCGACATCGGCAAATACCGCGCCCGCCGTGGAAAATCCTGTCGATGTCTTAATGTATTCCGCCCCTGCTTTCGTGACGATTTCACACATTTTAATCTTCTCCTCCTCCGTGAGCAGGCAGGTTTCAATAATGACCTTTAAAAGCTTTCCGCCGCACGCCTCATGAACCTGGCGTATCTCGTCTTCCACCGCCTGGTAGTTTTTATCCTTGAGGTCTCCGATATTGATTACCATGTCGATTTCTTCCGCCCCATTGGCAACTGCGTCCTTTGTCTCATATACCTTTACGGCAGTTGTGCTGTACCCATTCGGGAAGCCGATTACGGTGCATATCGGCAGCTTTCCGTCCACATACGCTGACGCACGTTTTACATAGGATGCCGGAATACACGCTGACGCCGTTTCAAACTGCATCGCGTCGTCAAGAATCTGGCGGATTTCCGCCCATGTGGCAGTCTGGCTAAGCAGTGTATGGTCAACAATTTTTAATACGTCTTTCTTTTCCATAATTGGTCCTTTCCAATGTCCTTACTTTATTTTATACTGCACGGCAAAAAGATTTGCCGTGCTATTGTTATCGTTAGCATAATTTTCCAAGAATCGATTTTCCGATTGTCCCCTCTGGCATTGCAACCCCGAAATTATCCGCGATTGTCGCACCAATCACCGCAAAGGTATCCGCGTCATCCAGTTTTCCAAATCCTGACATGGAAGGAGAATACGCAAGGAACGGGACTTTTTCCCTTGTGTGGTCGGTTCCGGTGTGTGTCGGGTCATTTCCGTGGTCTGCCGTGATAATCAGCAGATCATCCTCGCCAAGCAGCTCCAACAGCACTCCCAGTTTCTCGTCAAACCGTTCCAGCTCCTGTGCGTACCCCTCCACGTCGCGGCGGTGTCCCCACAAGGCATCAAAATCCACGAGATTGACATAGCAAAGCCCCTCGAAATCCCTGCCTGCAATTTCAATCGTCTGCTCCATTCCGTGTACGGAGCTTTTGGACTTGTTGGACTCCGTCAGCCCCTCGCCGTCAAAAATGTCAAAGATTTTTCCGACCGATATCACGTCAAATCCGGCATCCTTTAAGGCATTGAGCGCTGTCCTTCCAAACGGCTTCAGCGCATAGTCATGGCGGTTGCTGGTTCTCCTGAACTCACCCTTTTTCCTGCCGACATAGGGTCTGGCAATAATCCGTCCGACTTTCCATTCATCCTTCATTGTGATTTCACGCGCAATCTCACAGCAGCGGTATAATTCATCCAGCCCGAATGTCTCCTCGTTCCCGCAAATCTGAAGGACGGAATCGGCGGATGTATAAACAATCATATGGCCGGTTGCAATTTCCTCCTCTGCCAGCTCGTCAAGGATTTCCGTTCCGCTCGCGCTTTTATTGCCGATAATCACGCGCCCTGTCCTCCTGGAGAGTTCATCCAGAAGTTCTTTTGGAAAACCGTTTTCTGTGAAGGTCTTGAATGGTTTTGTGATATGGAGCCCCATCATCTCCCAGTGCCCGGTCATGGTATCTTTCCCGGTGCTTGCTTCCGACAAATACGCATAATATCCCATCGGACGTTCCACCGGTTCGACCTGTTTCAGCGAGTGGAGGTTTGCCATGCCGATTTTTTGCAGATTGGGAATAGCAAACATCTCCCTTGCCTGGGAAATATGCCCCAGTGTATCTGTCCCGGCGTCCCCATAATCAGCCGCGTCCGGTAATGCCCCCACGCCAAGCGAGTCAATGACGATTGTAAATATGCGTTTATATTTTCCCATAGTTTTCTCCTTTAAACACACCAATTACATATTTGTGACAACCCTTGTGACAAGTTCCTTGAAGGATTTCGATACACGGTCAGCCGTCTCCTGCACTTCCTGATGGCTGAGCTGCTGTCTGGAAATCCCTGCCGCCATGTTCGTGATGCATGAAATGCCGCAGACCTCCAGTCCCATATGGCGCGCTGCCATCGCCTCGCACGCCGTACTCATGCCGACGGCATCGCCGCCCCACGCTTTTGCCATTCTGATTTCGGCAGGCGTCTCATAGCCTGGTCCTGTAAACTGCACATAGACACCTTCCTTGATGTCAATGCTGCATGCCTTTGCACAGTCCCGAATCACATTCCGCAGGCGCGTGCTGTACACCTCGCTCATATCCGGAAACCGGGTGCCAAGCTCCTCGATGTTTGGACCTATCAGCGGGCTTGGAACTGCCGTTGTGATATGGTCGGTAATCATCATAAAGTCACCCGGCTGAAAGGTCTCATTGATTCCGCCGGCCGCATTGGTCAGGAGGAGCTTTTTGGCACCGAGCAGCCCCATCAGCCGCGTCGGGAGCACGACCTCCTGCATCGGATAGCCCTCATAGTAGTGGACACGCCCCTGCATGATTACCACCGGTGTCTCCCCGACATATCCAAACACAAAACGTCCCTTGTGCCCCTTTACGGTTGACACTGGAAATCCCTCGATATCAGTATATTCCACTGTACCCGCAATCTTGATTCCGTCTGCGTAATCGCCCAGTCCGGAACCCAGAATAATGGCAGCCTCCGGCTGGAAATCAATTTTTTGCCTGACACTGGCAAGGCAGGTCATTAACTTGTCATACATATCTCCATCTCCTCTCCTGAAATGTTATCTCGCACCCTTGTCGTAGGGGATTCCCTCCGCTTTCGGCGCCCTTGATTTCTTTGACACAAACACAAGCACCACCAGCGAAATGATATAAGGCAGCATATTGTAAATTGTACTTGGGAGCTTGAGTGCCACCAGCGCGTCAAATCCCATATAGACATTGGAAAGTGCGCGGAACATTCCGAACAGCACTGCCGTAAGCCCGATGTTGACTGGCTTCCACTGTCCGAAAATCATGACTGCGAGGGCAAGGAACCCAAAGCCTGCCACTCCGTTCTCGAACTTCCACTCGCTCACGCCTGCCGTGATGTAGACAAGCCCGCCCAGTCCGCCGAGCGCACCTGATATCAGCACACCTGCATAGCGCATTTTATAGACATTGATTCCGACAGAATCCGCTGCCTGTGGATGCTCGCCGCAGGCACAGAGCCGCAGGCCAAACTTTGTCTTGTACAGCACGATATAGGAGGCAATCAGCACAAGCAGCGCTATCAGCATGAACCAGTTAAACTCAAACGAACCGATATTCATGAGAAAAGCCTTCTTCGCCTGTCCATATACGACGGTAGAGGACACATTGTCCACGCTCTCCGCTGTGTTCACCGCCCGCACCAGAACAACTGCTATCGCTGGTCCGAGGAGATTTAATGCCGTTCCGACAAGTGTCTGATCCGCGCTGAACTTGATTGCGGCAATCCCGAGCAGCATGGAAAAAATCATTCCGCTGATGACACTTGCCAGTACTACAGCCAGAATTGTGACTCCGGCAGCCGTCCCCGCAGGAATGTATTTCATTGTAAGCGCGCCGCCAAGTGCACCGATAACCATGATACCTTCCAGACCGATATTGATAACGCCGCTATGTTCCGAAAAACATCCGCCGAGCGCGACAAGCGTCAAAACAGAAGCAAATATCAATGTATACTGAATCAATAACAACATTATTTCCCGCCTCCTTTCCGCTCATCCCGTCTATCGAGATATCTGTTCAGACGGACCCTGAAAAAGAACACAAAACCACACAGGTAGATGATAAACGCAGAAATCAAATCCGAAATCTGCGAGCAGTACATTGTTTTGTCCACATAAGTGCCGCCGCTTGTAATATGCTGGATAAAGTAAGAGGCAAAAATCGCCCCAATCGGATTGGAACCGCCAAGAAATGCCGCCGCAATCCCGTTAAATCCCATCGCCGGAACCGACGTCTGCTGAACCATCCACTGCTCAATCCCTGTCAGGTAAAAAATGCCCGCTCCGAGACCGGCAAGTCCCCCGGCAATCATCATTGTCAGGATGATATTTGTTTTTTCACGCATGCCGCAGTACTTTGCCGCGTTCTTATTCAGCCCGGTCGCTTTCAACTCATAGCCGAATTTTGTCTTTTCCAGGAGAATCCAGATGGCGACAGCCGCAATGACAGCCAGCAGAAGCCCTATCGTGACAAAATCATTGTTGGAGAACAGCCTGTCCAGTCCCATACTGGGCAGCAGGGCACTCTTGTTTGTACTGGCGAGCGGTTTTGTGTATGGCGTCGTCTGCTCCTTCACATCTGTCAGGAGCATGTTTACGACATACAGCCCGATCCAGTTGAGCATGATACAGGAAATTACTTCATTGACATTGAAATACGCCTTGAGCGCGCCTGAAACGGCACCGACAAGCGCAGCCGCCACGATTGCGGCAAGCAGGCACAGGTACCACGGCATGCCGAACTTTAATCCGCAGTAGAGACATGCACCCGCACCGATTACATACTGCCCTGCCGCACCAATATTAAACAGACCCACCTTCCACGCAAACAGTACGGAAAGGGAACACATCAAAAGTGCGGATGCTTTCACAAGTGTTGTCCCAAAGTACTTTTTTGCCGCCACGGCACTCGGATAATAAAGGAAATTTTTTAAGATGGCGACAATCGCCTTTCCGGCGCCCTGCGGATTGATAATCAGCAGGACAACATAGCCGACCAGCAGCCCTATGACAATGCAGAGCAGTGAGCCCAGTATTGTCTGAAAAGCGCTGTTGCGCAGCAGGCTTCCTTTTTGTTTCCCTTGCTGTCCGTCACTCATTTCGCCGCCCCCTCTCTCTTTGAGCCTGCCATGTAAAGACCAAGCTCCTCAACGGTTACTTTCTTGGGGTCAAATTCACCCACAATTTCTCCCTCGTACATAACGAGGATTCTGTCCGACACATTCATTACCTCATCGAGTTCCAGACTGACGAGCAGCACGCCTTTTCCGGCATCCCGCTGCGCAACCAGCTGTTTGTGGATATACTCGATTGCCCCGACGTCCAGCCCGCGTGTCGGCTGGACTGCGATTAGCAGTTCCGGATTCTTGTCAATTTCCCTTGCGATAATTGCCTTCTGCTGGTTTCCACCCGACATGGAACGCGCTTTCGTCACCGCGCCCTGTCCGGAACGGACATCATACTGTTCAATCAGGCGGTTTGCATACTTGCGGATTTCTTTCCGTTTCAGAAAACCGAACCGGTTGGTAAACTGTGGTTCAAAGTATCTTTGCAGCACAATGTTATCCTCGAGCGAATAGTCAAGGACAAGTCCGTGCTTATGCCTGTCCTCCGGAATATGGCTCATTCCCATCGTCAGCCGCCTGCGAATCGGCATATGGGTGATATCTGTTCCATTTAAAGTTATCATTCCGCTTTTGAGCGGTTCCAGACCGGACAGTCCATAGACAAACTCTGTCTGTCCATTTCCGTCAATTCCGGCGATGCAGACAATTTCTCCCCTGTGCACCTGAAGGGAAACTTTGTTGACGGCATTGTTCTTGTGACGTCTGGATGCCACTGTCATCCCCTGAATGTCCAGGACGATGTCCTTTGGCGCTGACGGCTTCTTCTCCACGACAAAATTAACGTCGCGCCCTACCATCATGGACGAGAGCTTCTCAGGCGTCGTATCCTTTACGGATACCGTACCGATGTATTTTCCTTTCCGGAGCACACTGCACCGGTCTGCCACCTGCATGATCTCTGCCAGCTTGTGTGTAATAAAGAGAATGCTCTTGCCCTCAGCCGCCAGGTTTTTCATAATTGTCAGAAGCTCGTGAATTTCCTGTGGTGTCAGCACTGCTGTCGGCTCGTCAAAAATAAGGATGTCATTATCGCGGTATAGCATTTTCAGTATCTCCGTCCGCTGCTGCATACCGACCGTGATATCCTCGATAACGGCATCAGGATCTACCGAAAGACCATATTTTTCAGACAAGGCAACTACTTTTTTGCGTGCCTCCTCTTTCTGAAGCAGTCCTCCTTTTGTGGTCTCCACCCCGAGAATAATGTTATCCAGAACAGAAAAGCATTCCACAAGCTTGAAGTGCTGGTGAACCATGCCGATTCCCAGGGCATTCGCGTCATTGGGGTCATTGATGGTAACACGTTTCCCATCTTTGTGAATCTCCCCCTCCTCCGGCTGGTAAAGCCCGAAAAGAACACTCATCAGGGTGGATTTTCCCGCGCCATTTTCCCCGAGCAGCGCATGGATTTCCCCTTTTTTCAGCTGTAAAGTAATGTTGTCGTTCGCGATGATTCCCGGAAACCTCTTTGTAATGTTCAGCATTTCAATCGCATACTCAGCCATTCCTTCCATACCTCCTTTCGTATGATGATAGTCTCCCGCCATATCAAGTGCAAGAAGACTTTAAGAACCTGTTTATGAAAAAGGGGAGTGATGATGCTCCCCTTTTCGTGTCTGTTTATTTAATACTGCCGTAATCGGTCACTTTGACGGTTGTTGACGGCATCGCTGAAATATCGTTGGAAACCTTGATTTCGCCGTTGTACATTCCTTTCACCAGCGCGCGGTAATCCTCCTCCGTAAATGCATCACTCCACTGTGTGCTCTTTATCGGGAGCTGTACATAATTTTCTTCCGGATTCTCCGATACCATTCCGAGGTTCTCAATCTTTCCTGCATGCTCGCTCCACTTTCCATCCCTGATATCGTTGAGGATTGTATTGACTGTCGCGGAAAGTCCCTTCATTGCGGAAGTGATTGTCATTCCTTCTCCATACTTCCCATCAATGACAGGCTGCTGGTCAGAGTCCACACCGATTACCTTTCCGTTCACCTTTCCTGCTGCCTCTGCCGCTGATGTGTAGATACCGCCGCCGCATGCAAAGACAACCTCGACATTTTTCGTGCCGTACCATGTATCCATGGCACTTGTGATGTCCGCATCGCCATAGAACTGTCCGCCACATACGTATTCTACCTCAACCTCGTTTGCAATGCCAAGTTCTGTCGCCGCAGCGTCAATTCCCTGTACATAACCATATCCGAACCGGGTAACTGCGGGAACGGACATGCCGCCGAGGAATCCAAGATGCTTATAACCTGATTTTACTGCCGCATAGCCTGCCATATATCCGGAAAGCTCCTCCTGATATGTGCAGCAGTAAACATTGGCTTCATTGTAGTAGTCTGTCACATTGTAGTCTGCCGGGTTGTAAGTATATCCTTCCCCCACACCCTTTTCGCAGATATCGCCTGCGCTCACGTCAAGCGCCACAAACTTCACATCAGGATACATCTCAGGCTGTGTGACAACTGCCGCCGCAAACATGTAGCCCGGCATTACGATGACATTCGCGCCGCCTGCCACTGCCTGGTCGACACTCGCGCTTCTTGCCTCGTCGGAATCGCTGTCCGGTTTGTAATAGGTAAATGGCACATCATTAATCTCTGCCCATGCCTTACATGACTCGTAAGTTGTCTGGTTAAAGCTCTGGTCCGTAATGTCACCGGAGTCCGTAATCATTGCAATGTTCATGTCGGAAGCAGATGCTGTATTGGAATCTGCCGCCCCGTCGTCTGGTGTCTCCGCGCCTGTAGTATCTCCTTTGGATGTCTCCGCTCCGGCACTGCCCGTGTTATCCCCGGAGCCACCGTCGGAACCGCATGCTGCCAAGGATAAAACCATGGCAGAAGCCAAAATAAGTGACAATGCTTTCTTCTTCATACGTTTGTCCTCCCTTGGATGGCTTTCCCATCCTGCTATGTTATTTTTTTAGTGCACTTTTCCTGTAGATGACATCATCCCTCGCCGGTCCGTTGCTCACAAGCGTTATCGGATATCCTATCTGTTCTTCTATAAACTCGACATACTTGCGGCAGTTCTCAGGAAGCTCATCATAGTTTCTGATTCCCCTGATGTCTGTCTTCCAGCCAGGTAATGTCGTCAGCACAGGCTTTGCCTTCTCCAGCCTTGATGTGACAGGAAACTGTGTCGTGACCTCCCCGTCAATCTCATAGCCGGTACATACGGGTATCTCGTCGAGATATCCAAGCACATCCAAAACAGTAAAGCAGACGTCTGTGGTTCCCTGCAGGCGGCAGCCATACTTGGATGCCACACAGTCAAACCATCCCATACGCCTCGGGCGTCCTGTTGTGGCGCCATACTCACCGCCATCTCCGCCGCGGCGTCTCAGTTCATCTGCCTCATCCCCAAATATTTCAGACACAAATGCACCCGCGCCTACTGCTGACGAGTACGCCTTGCATACCGTATAAATCTCCTTAATCTCATATGGCGGTATTCCCGCACCGATGGCACCGTAAGCGGCAAGTGTCGATGAGGATGTTACCATCGGATAAATTCCGTGATCCGGATCCTTCAATGTGCCAAGCTGTCCCTCCAGAAGAATATTTTTTCCTGCCTTAATCGCCTCGTCAAGGTAGGCAGAGACATCGCAGACAAACGGCTGAATCATATCCCTGTACCCATGCAGCGTCTCAAGAAGTTCCGAAGGAACGATTGCCGGCTTGTGGTACAGGTGTTCCAGAATGACATTTTTCTGCTCTGTCACGCGAGCAATCTTTTCTTTCAAAAGCTCCTCGTCAAAAAGCTCGCTCACCTGGAAGCCTATCTTTGCATATTTATCCGAATAAAAAGGTGCAATCCCTGACTTTGTGGAACCGAAAGACTTTCCGCCGAGACGCTCTTCCTCATACTGGTCAAACAGGATGTGGTAGGGCATTACAATCTGCGCCCTGTCCGATACCAGTATTTTGGGCATTGGAACATTCCTGTCCGTTATGGACTGAATCTCATCCATCAGAATCGGAATATTCAAAGCCACTCCGTTTCCTATGATACTGGTCGTATGGTTATAAAATACTCCTGAAGGAAGGGTGTGAAGCGCAAACTTGCCATAATTGTTTACGATTGTGTGACCTGCGTTTGCACCGCCCTGAAAACGGATAATGATATCTGCTTCACGTGCAAGCATATCGGTAATCTTACCTTTCCCCTCGTCTCCCCAGTTCGCTCCTACTACTGCCTTTACCATTGACATACCTCCGGTTCTTTATAAACTTTGTATATATTCGCAATTGAATACCGTTAATTATCATACATCTTTTTCATAGATAAGTAAAGAATATTTAAACACTTATTTCCGCCTTGATGCCAAGCTCTGCCTGATTTGCCTCAAGCACCGGCTTCACCACATTGGTGAGGAAATTGTCGACCTGTACCGGTGACCTGCCTACATATTTTGCAGGATCCATCGTCGCCTGAAGCTGCTCAATCGTAAGGTTGAATTCCGGGTCGGCCGCGATAAGCTCCAGCAGATTGTTGTCCTTTCCTTCCACCTTGACATTCCTGCCCGCCTCCATTGAGAGTGTCCTGATTTTCTCGTGGAGCTCCTGACGGTTTCCTCCGTTCTTCACTGCGTCCATCATGATGTTTTCCGTTGCCATAAACGGAAGCTCTGCCATGATGTGCTTTGTGATGACCTTATCATACACGACAAGCCCATCTACGACATTGAGACACAGGTCCAGAATGCCGTCTATGGCAAGAAATCCCTCCGGAATGGACAGCCTCTTGTTTGCCGAATCGTCAAGCGTCCTCTCAAACCACTGTGTTGCCGATGTGACGGCCGGATTGAGCGCGTCAATCATGACATATCTCGCGAGGGATGCAATCCGCTCCGAGCGCATCGGGTTTCTCTTGTACGCCATGGCTGACGAACCAATCTGGTTCTTCTCAAACGGCTCCTCCACCTCTTTTAAATGCTGTAACAGGCGGATATCATTTGACATCTTGTGCGCCGATGCCGCAATGCCTGCAAGAATGTTCGCAACCCTGGTATCAACCTTTCTGGAATATGTCTGCCCCGATACGGCATAGCATTCTTTAAATCCCATCTTTGCGGCAATCATGGGGTCAATCTTGTCTATCGTCTCCTGGTCCCCATCAAACAGCTCCAGGAAGCTTGCCTGTGTCCCCGTCGTTCCCTTCGAGCCCAGCAGCTTGAGGCTTCCCGCAACGTACTCCAAATCCTCCAGATCCATCAAAAATTCCTGCATCCAGAGCGTTGCGCGTTTTCCGACTGTCGTCGGCTGGGCAGGCTGGAAGTGTGTAAATGCAAGTGTTGGAAGGTTCTTGTACTTGTCCGCAAACTTTGCCAGCTCGTCAATGACATTGACCAGCTTTTTGTGCACAAGCTTGAGCGCCTCGTCCATCACGATGATGTCTGTATTGTCCCCGACATAGCACGAAGTCGCCCCAAGATGGATGATGCCCGCTGCCTTTGGACACTGCTGCCCATACGCATACACATGGCTCATGACATCATGGCGCACAAGCTTCTCGCGCTCCCTTGCCACCTCATAATTGATATCCTCGGCATGTGCCTTCAGCTCGTCAATCTGCTCCTGTGAGATGACGGGTTTCCCATTCTCACTCAGCCCCAGCTCCATCTCTGTCTCCGCAAGGGCAATCCAGAGCTTTCTCCATGTGCGGAACTTCATGTCCTGCGAAAAGATGTACTGCATTTCCTTGCTTGCATACCGCTCGGAAAGGGGACTTGTATACCTGTCTGTACTCATATTTTTTCTCCTTTTTACCTATTTATCAAAATCACCCCGGATATCCCCGGTCGGTGGCTCCATCGGATACTTTCCATTAAAGCACCCCGTACAGATGCCCAGCCCGCCGGCGACTTCCTTCAGCCTGCCGATATCCAGGTATCCCAGCGAATCGGCTCCTATGATATCCCTGATTTCATCTACCGACCTGTTGTGTGCAATCAGCTGTTCCTTCTCGGGAACATCTGTCCCAAAATAACAAGGCCATAAAAACGGCGGTGAGCTGATGCGCACATGCACTTCCTTCGCCCCTGCCTCGCGCAGCATCCTCACAATCCTGTCGGACGTTGTGCCGCGCACAATGGAATCATCAATCATAATCACGCGTTTCCCGCACACTGCTTCCCTGAGGACATTGAGCTTTACCTTTACGCTCGACTCACGGCTGCTCTGTTTTGGCTTGATAAATGTCCTGCCCACATAGCCGTTTTTCACAAATGCAGTGCCGTATGGAATCCCGGACTGCAGCGAATAACCGAGCGCTGCCGCATTTCCGGACTCCGGCACACCGACTACCAAATCTGCCTCCACCGGGGAATCCATGGCGAGGAAACGCCCTGCCTGAATCCGTGACGCATACACGCTCACGCCGTCGATATGGCTGTCCGGCCTGGCAAAATAGATATACTCAAAGATACACCTTGCCTCCTCTTCCTTTGAGAGGGCGCGTGACATGTCAGAGACAATCCCCCCATCAGGTGTGATGGTCACCGTCTCTCCCGGAAGCACATCCCGCACATACTCCGCACCGATGGTATCCAGCGCACACGTTTCCGAAGTTATGATATAACTGTTCTCCCTTCTTCCGATGCAGAGCGGCTTAAACCCATAGGGGTCACGCGCGCCAATCAGTTTCCTGGGGCTCATCACGACAAGCGAATAAGCGCCCTTTATCTTCTGGCATGCGTTGTTTACGGCCTGTTCGACAGTCCTGGTGTTAAGGCGTTCCCGCGCTATGTGGTAGGCGATGACCTCCGAGTCAATGGTTGTCTGGAAGATGGCTCCCGTGTATTCCAGGTCATGCCTGAGCGCCGGCGCGTTAATCAGGTTGCCGTTGTGGGCGAGCGCAAGTGTTCCTTTCACATAATTCAGTACAAGGGGCTGCGCGTTCTCGCGCGTGGATGCGCCCGCCGTGGAATAGCGCACATGTCCCACGCCGATATCGCCTTTCAGCGGTTCAAGATTGTCTGGCGTAAACACTTCATTGACCAGCCCCATTCCCTTGTAGGATGTCACTTTTCCCTTTGGTCCTCCTGTCTCACTCACGGCAATGCCACAGCTCTCCTGTCCCCTGTGCTGCAGCGCAAAAAGCCCGTAATAAATCGTGGAGGCGACATTGTGTCCGTCAAAATCATAGATGCCAAAGACGCCGCACTCCTCATTCAGCCCTGTCTCGTCTATATTCCTGTCTATATCATCATTGTACATAATTTTTCCAAATACTCCTCTTTGTGAAGCACTACTTAAATTCCTTGCCTGTCAGCAGGGCAAATGCCTCTTTGTACTTATCCACCGTCTTCGTGACAACTTCCTCCGGCAGAAGGTTGTCGTTGTCCGGATTTGCCTTGAGCCAGTCGCGCACAAACTGCTTGTCAAAGGAAGGCTGTCCCTTTCCCGCCTCATATCCCTCCAGAGGCCAGAACCGCGAGCTGTCCGGTGTCAGCATCTCGTCCCCGAGCACGATATTTCCATTCCCGTCAAGGCCAAACTCAAACTTGGTGTCTGCGATAATGATACCTTTTTCCAGCGCATATTCCGCACATTTCTTATAGAGGGCGATGGTCGCATCCTTTATCTTTCCGGCATACTCCGCACCCTTTCCCGGATATTTCTCCTCAAGCACCTCGATGCTTCTCTCAAAAGAAATATTTTCATCATGCAGCCCAATGTCAGCCTTTGTGCTCGGCGTATAGATCGGCTCCGGGAGCTTCTCGGACTCCGAAAGCCCTTCCGGAAGCCTGATACCGCATACAGTGCCGTTCTCCTTGTAGCTTGCCCAGCCGCTTCCCGTGATATATCCGCGCACGATGCACTCGATGGGAAGCATCTCGAGCTTCCGGCACATCATGCTATTTCCGTCAAATCTATCGTTTTGGAAGAATTCAGGCATATCCTTGACATCCACGGAAAGCATATGGTTCGGTACTACATCCTTCGTGAAATCAAACCAGAACCTGGACATCTGTGTCAGTATTGCGCCCTTGTTGGTTATCTTGTTTTTCAGAATCACATCAAAAGCGGAAATCCTGTCTGTCGCAACAATAATCAGACTGTCCCCGTTGTCATATACCTCACGTACTTTACCTTCTTTAATTGGTGCAAATTCCTGCATTGTTTCTTCCTCCTCGTTTCCATGCGTTTTCTCAATGATAAAACTGATTGCAGCACGTTTCCCTTCCGCGTCTGTGCAGAAAAAGAAAACAGCTGCGGCTATTAAAAAACAGCCCCAACTGTATCATACCGATTCTTTTCTTTTTATGCAAGTGCTTTTTCATAATCCGACACTAAATCTAATATTTTTTCTGCATATTCAGGATACTTGTCCACAATATCCTTCACCTCATCCTGTGCCTCCTGCGCTGCCTTGGCATTATACTCCATCTGTTTCCTAAGCTTCTGGCGCCTGATAATCAGTCCGTGCCTGATTTCCACCATCTCCTTGTTGTCAATCAGTGCCTCTGCCTGGTGAAGCCATATATTGGGGTCTGCCAGGTTGCAGCTGCGCAGAATCTTGACGAGCGCCGCCTGGTTGAAATCCATATCCTGCTGCATCTGTTTTTCCTGTTCACGCTGGATATTTTCCTCAAGGTACTTGTCCCAGAGCTTCTTCAGCTCGTTCGAGCTGTCCACGTCATACTTGACATACAGGTATTCCAGCAGGTTCGTATTGTTGACATACCGGATTTTCACCGTGTTTTGTAGCAGTACAAGTTTATTGATGCCCTTTTCCACTTTCACAAGCTCCCTTTGCGCCTCATGGAATTTCACAAACACAAGGGCAAGCGCCGATGCCGCCACCAGCACCGCGATGGCATACCCGATTGACACGTCAAGGTGCCACGCCGATCCTATCACTGCCAGCAGCACAATCAGAAACATCATGGATCCCACACAGATTGCCGTGATTCCCTTCATGTTTTTCTGGGAATTTATCAGCTCGTTCCTTCTGAAATAATAGGCATGCTTCTCACCCTCAAGCCTTCCCATGTCTTTCTTCACAAGCACCTGATAATCTTCGGCCTCTTTTAGCTTATTGTATCCATCGGGCATATACTGCTCGATGCGCTCCATGCGCACGTAGTCCTCCATTTTCATGATATGGCGCTTTTTATCGAGCCTTTCCTTGCTGTTTCCAATGTCCAGAATTTTCTTTGCATATGTGCGCAGCTGTTCTTTTACATCCTCCTTCTGAGCCTCTATCTCCTCCATGTCAGTCAGGTAGGACGTGACAAGATTATACTCGCCCCCCAGCGCATCCAGCTCCCTTGCCGCCTCCGACATCTGTTCCAGGCATGCCTTCACATAATGTTCGCGCTGTTTCTTGTCATGCATGTCAATATTGTCGCGTTTTAAGGTCTCCTCCTCCCAGTCGTACACATTTTCATACGTCTCCGGTTCTCTTTTGAAAAATCCCTTAATCTTTCCCAATAATCCCATGTAGGTAACCCCTTTCCTCTTGTTTCCCCTTATCTAACTTTTTGTCTGCCGCTTGTAATCCTTTTTTAACTGTCTGATAAGCGCCTGCGACTGCTGGCTGTATGTATCGAGCTGGCCGCTTAGCTTTAAGTTGGCAAGCTCCGTCACCAGCTGCCGCTCCCTGGAGTCCAGCCATTTTGCGTCAGCCTGCGCACACAGCTGTTCCACCCTTATAAAATCCTCCTCCCAGTCCGGATTATCCCTTTTGAATGTGCCATACGCATAATCCGTAAGCGCCTTTCTGCTGGCAAGGATATACGCACATCTTGTCTGCCTGTCAGGATGCAGGAGATACGCCTCATAGTACAAATCTGCCGCCTGCCTGTATGCAAAGTCCATCGCATAGATGGATGCCATGTTGTAGTACAAAAGTGCCCTGCCTGCACTGTCCCTTGCAGGAATGTAATCCACCAGTTCCCTGTAAATGGCAAGCGCCTGCCGGAAACGCCCCTGCTGGTATAAGTACTCTGCACGTTTCTTATACCGCTCAATCGTATTCAGGCTTGACTGCTCCTTCAGAACGCGGTCGACCTGTTTTACCGTGTTTTCATCATACATCCCTGTCCGTTCAAATATCGTCGAGACAAATGCCGCGACTGACACATGCTTGCGAACATATACATCCAGCTCGTCCGCAAGCTCCACAAGCCCGCATTCATGACGAATCCAGTTTACGAGCTCTGCCGAGACAACCGAGTCATCCAGCAGATGCACCCTTTCCATAAAATAATAACATAACTCCTCCATAGAATACAATGATATGTCGGAAAATTTTAAATAAAATGGAGTTTTTGCGTAATTTCCTATACATAAACAAACGTTATTCATTTACATAACTCCTCCATGCGTATAATATCGTATTCATCATGTAATAACTTCCAGCGGCAGGCACTCTTTCCATATCTGGCCTGTCGACGGGAAAAATTCCCCAAATCCTTTGTCCCTGATTTCTATCTGCACCGCGCTGGCGTCCTCCATGTAAAACCGCAGCTCTACACGGTTTGTCTTATTTCCCCGCACCTTAAGCCCTTCGAGCGATATTCTTGCCACTCTCGTCCTGGTTCCGTCCACCGGCGCTATGTTCAGTGTAATCGCGTTATTTTTGACAAGCATCACATCAAAAACCTTTTGCGCGTCATACCAGTTGGTGCCTGCATCAAGAATCGGATAGTAGACCTCCATCTGTCCCTTGTCACACGTCATTCCGATATTTGCGCGGAGCTTGTCCTCGGACAGGTATACATATGTCGTGGAAAGTGTTGACGGGTAGGCGCGCTCCCTCGCGCCATAACACGCTCCCTTGCTGAAAAGATTGTTCCCCTGGAACACGCGCCGCCCACGGCACATATATTTTAACGACTCCCTGCACCATTCTTTCGAGAAGGAATCGCCAAGGAGAAAAACTGACGTAATAATCCGCTGCTCGCAGTTCTTCCGCACAATCTCGAGAAGCGCCGTGTCAAGCTGCTTGTAAAATGCTCCTTTTGCCGTCTCGGATTTATCCGACAAATCGGGAATCCTCATCTGCGGATATCTCGACGTGTCAATGAAGCATGCAACCGGATTCGTCTTCCTGTTCATGGAAAGAATGTGGCTTTTGATGCCGTCACTCCTGTAATCGTACAGAAGGACGTCATGAATCCACATCTCCTGCGGCTGGTGAATCATATACTGGAAAAAACAGTCCTCATGGCTCAGGAAGTACACCTCCATCTTTTTTCCGATGTGCGTCACAATGTCCCTGAGCATCTCCATGATGCCTGTATTCATGTCCTTCAGTGTAAATGCAACTGCCGCAATGTCCTCCGTCCCCGCATATGCATATAAAACCGCAAATGCCTTTCTCACGAACAGCTCCAGAAGATACGCCGCAGAAAGTTCTTCCTCCTGCACCTTGACGCTGACATTGTTTTTCGCCAGCAGCACCAGGTCCTCGACCAGCGTTCCCTGCCCTTCCTTCGCGCACTTCAGCGCATCATTTCCGATAGACCATGCCGCGCCTTCCTCCGCACCGGGTCTTTTGTCAAACCGCCTGCACAGAAGCGTCGGTATGTTATACTGTTCCTCCCCCATCACAAGACTGACTGTGTCAGGCATGCTCTGGTTGTATCTGCAATAGCTTATCTGTGAATCATCATTTCCAAGGTCAAAGCCGACTACGATTTTGTTCTTCTTGGTCAGCTCGTCCAGTGTCTTATCAATTAGCATCCCATAACTTCCTTTCAAGAATACCTCCGGCATGTGTGTCATCACAGCACACGGAACAACTCCCTGACACAGAAATCCTGATATAAGTAATCTTCTGTCAATTGCTGCGCAGTCGCGCCATCCTGAAGGCTGATACTTATCATAATGTCATTCAGTATATTAAACCGGTCAGGTAAGGCGCCGCCATCCGCAGTTTCTTCTGTCTTTCCTGCCAGCGTGCCGCTCTGTGTCACGCGTTCCTGCGGGGCTTTTCCCTCTTCAAAAAAATTCTCGGTGATATAATATTGCAATGTCTCCCCATGAAACAGCTGAAACATCCCCACATATATTCCTGCGTACATTTCCTGCATCGCCTTAATGTCATAACGCCCATAATCCGTCTCGTCCGCAGTACTGTCCGTATGCTCCCCGTCCGCAGCATCGTCGTCAAATGCATAGTGGATATACACCTGGCTCTGTGGCTGCGTCCGGTACTCAATGAAGATACTGTCCTTGATGTAATGCAGCTCCGGCACCATATCCACAAACCTGACATAAAACGGAAAGTAGATTTCTTCTTTCAAAAGCTCCTGTATCAGTTGTCTTACGGTATCGTCCGGTATCTCCATGTCCTGCCTGTTTTCTGCCCAGAATTTTAACAGCGCCAGGCTGCATCTCCTGTCGGTCAGCTCTCCCTTTGCATACTTCTGGTACAGCATGTCGAAAATTTCCGGACAGACAATCGCCTCACGGACAAAATAATCATACGCCATGTCCATAAGGATTTTATTGACCAGCGCCGCGTCATGTTCCTCACAGTGCGCATAGGATATCAGAATTTCGTCGCGGTCCTGCACCATGACACCCGTGTATTCGGTCTGCCGGAGAATGCGCTCCATAATCAGCCTTGTCTCAAGCTCCAGATCGACTGCGGATTTCCACAGTTTCCGCAGTTCCGTAACCTTTCCATCATAATTCATCATTAAATAACGCAGGATATTTTCATCATATTTCATATTTTTGTAAATGTAATGCGCCACATTCACCAGAAATTCTTCATACTCAAACTCCCTGCTGACAATACGTTTGCTGACAAGGCGTGCCACGGACTTTGGATCCACGTCCGTCACCCCGTAAGATTTAATCCAGTAATATGCCTTGTCAAACATTCCCCTGGATATCAGGTATTTGATGAACTCCGCCCGCTCGGATGCCTCCATCTGATCCGCTTCTATGTCTTCCAGAAAAGCATCCAGCTCGCCAATCATGTCATTGTCATAGTAAAACCGCAGAAGCTTCGTGCGGATTTCTTTTTTAAAGTTCTCCACAATCAGCGGCGACTCCGCCAGGTTTTTGAATCGTTTGACATTGTCCTGCGAAATGACCACATAATTTTTCTCCACCTCGCACAGGTAAATGTCAAAGCTCAGGCGCCCCTGCATATAGCCGCTGACATACTCCAGCTGCTGTTTGGGTTCCATAAGCTGCTTGTTTTCATAATGTATGCTCTTTGTAAAACGGTTTCCATATTCATCCTGCAGAAACAGCTTGTACTCGCTTCCGTATATCGGAATCATGCTGACGCAGTTTTCCACCGGATAAGAGCTCTCACCGTTTACCTTCTCATGAATGACAACAATGTTCTTTACATTCGGATTGTCCACATAGATGCGGTGCATAAAAAGCAGCGGCGTGTAGGCATAAGCCGTATCATCCATAATCATCTGCGGCGCCAGCATGGTTTTATAGAGATACGCAAGATTTTCATTGATATGTCCCAGTTTAATCTGATCCACAACAAACCGTTCGACTGCAATGCGGTAGCTCTGCTCCAAGTCCGGGTATTTATCCTTGTTGCGGATGACATAGGCATACAGAAACGCGTTCCGCTCATAGTCCAGGCTGCTCTGATATGCAAAGTACATCAGCACCATCTTGGGTATCTCTATATCCTCCCTGATGTCCCCGTACTTGTCAAGCTCCAGCGACATCATATAATACTCATACAGCCCGGTCACCCGCACCGAATGTTCCACGCCAAGCGCATACCAGGGATAGTAATCCACCCCTTTTTTGTCGCCAAGGATTAAAATATGACAGATGGACGCAATTGTCTGCGGCGACCTATAGGTACGGTATATCTCCCCGAATATCCTGACCAGCAGCGTCGAATACTCTTTCTTGCGCACCGCGAGATACTGAAGCTGCTCGATTAGCTCCGGTTTTAATTTCTTCTGTCTCGCGCCGTACCATAACACCTGTTCTTCAAATCTGTCCAGCTTCAGCAGGAACGTCGGATTCGTGTTGAGCAGCAGGACGGCTTCACACAGCAGCAGCGGGCTTGTGCAGCCGTTCTGGAACATCTCCTCCATGAACTGCCACCGAAGCTCCCTGCTGCGCAACAGCTCCTCGTTCATTTGCAGCACAAACCAGCCAAGCCTCCACTGCGCCGGATTGTTGGCATATATTGTCTCGATTTCGTCGCTGGCTTCCCTCACATAGTCCTCCTCACACTGAATCAGGGTAGTCAGGTACAGATAATAGCAGTTCTGGAAAATATTTCCCGGTTCCTTCGACAGCCGTTTTTCGAGCATGTCAAGATACCATCCCGCCTCGTTAAAGCGCTCCTTCGCAATCAGGAGCTGCGTCCTGTACAGATTATACAGGATGCTGTCCTCATCAATTTCCAGCAGCACTTCCAGTTCCTTTTCAAAGGACGCCGTCCACTGCACATCTGTCAGTCTGTTCAGGCGCATGCCCGCATAGGCATCCACCATGTTACATAACGCGTGTCTTTGTCTGCGATTGTCATTTTTTCTCTCAGGCTCATCCTCCATCAGGATGTCAAACGGAACCGTATAGTCATTGCACGCGTCGGAAAAAATAACACTCCCGCTGTTCAGACCCTTGTGCAGCTTTGCCGCATCAATGTAAATATCGAAATCACACACGTTATTTATGAAATCCGCATTGGTCAGAAGCTGCCTGTCCGTGCTGATAAATTCACCTGTTATTTTTATATTGACACAGCTGTACCCCCACCCGCTCTTCGTAATGACAACTCGTTTCACAATACTGTCCTGTACGTCCTCAAGCAAGAATCCTTCTATGTCAAGCATATATATAACAGGTGTCTTCTTATTTGTTTCAATCAGAAATTCTTCTACATTCTGTTCATTTTCCGCATCCTTTGACAGCCCCACATACGAGAGCAGCACGTTTTTGTCACTTTTATGCAGGATGGAGGCAAAGTTCCTGGAATAAAACAGCGCCACTGCCTCCTTCCAGTCTGTCTGTGCCAGATTGGTAAAATGGAACAAATTTTTAACGGGTCCTAAGGAACTCTGGAGCTGCGGGCGCTGGACACTGACTGTATATGGTATCGCATACTCACCACAGTTGCATATCAGGACAAACTCTCCCCGGATATTGCTGCCCGCCTGCGCCGCTGTCCCATCAAAGCAATATGTAACCTGTGTCTGCACACCGTGGAATTCTGTCTCATATAATCGCATCCTCGTATCTGAAGAATATATTTTTCCCTCTGCATACCGCTCCGCTGCATATATGGTAAAGGTTTCCTCAACAATATCCCCCGGCTCCACGCACAATCCTATGCTCTGACATGAGAACTCAAGATATGCCGGCTTCTCCCTGCTGTCACTCATTGTTCCACTCCTTAAAAATCATACTTATCTCCTAGTATACCTTATTGTTTGACTTTAGACAATATTTCTTTCAATGTTAGGTACAGCCTGTCAACATCCACGGGTTTTGAGAGATATCCGTTCATGCCGCACTCCACGGATTTTTTTAAATCGTCATCAAACGCATTTGCCGACATCGCTATGATTGGAATTTCCCGGCAGTCCGCCCGTCCCATTCCGCGTATGGCGCGCGTCGCGTCAAGCCCATTCATCACAGGCATCAGAATATCCATCAGGATAATGTCATACCTGCCCGGTTCGGTGTTCCTGATTTTTTCAACGGCATCCGCGCCATCCGGAACCCACTCCACTTCAAAGCCGAAGTCCTCAAGAAGGCATTGTGCAATCTCGGCATTCAGCTCATTGTCCTCAACGACAAGAACACGGAAACCTGCAAAGGAAACCTGTTCCTCTGTTTCCTTTTCCCCCGCATCGTTCTGCCCGCGCTCCATGGCAACATCAAAGTAAAACCGGCTCCCCTTTCCGGGTTCGCTTTCAAGCGCAATGGCACTTCCCATCAGCTGGATCAGCCTGCTGCTGATGGAGAGTCCCAGTCCGGTTCCCTGCTGCTTGGACACGCTGGACGTGCTTGCCACCCGCTCAAACGGACGGAATATCCTCTTTTGGTCCTCGGCATGGATGCCCACTCCGGTATCCTGCACCTCAAAATAGACATGTGTCAGCTCCCCGTCACTTCCGTTTTCATGGATTCTAAGCAGAATCCTGCCACCCTTTGGCGTAAATTTTACCGCATTTCCAAGCAGATTAATCAATACCTGGCTTATGCGCAGCCTGTCGGCATAAAACCATCTGTGTTCAAGCTGAATATCCTGTTCAAACGCAACACCCTTCATTTCTGCCTGTGGCGTTATCACTTCCCTGACGGTTCCTGCCAGTTCATGCATGTCGAAATTTTCAGGCTCCAGATGTATTTTTCCACTCTCAATCCGCGACATGTCAAGAATATCGTTGATAAGGCCGAGCATATACTTGGACGAGCTCTGAATCTTTCCAAGACAGTCCTCAATCCGTTCCCGGCTCTGGTTCTGCTGCAGCGCGATTGCCGTCATGCCAATAATCCCATTCATCGGCGTGCGGATTTCATGGCTCATCCGCGAAAGGAACTCCGATTTCGCCTTGCTTGCAAGGTCATGCTGCTGCTGGTTGAGCTGGCTCTGTATCACACTTCCGATATCTATCATCCGCTGGCTCACCTCGCCATCCTGGATAATTTCAGAGGCAATTCCTGCAATACACACATTCCCGGCATAGCTGCCATTGTCATATAGCGGAAGCACAATCCCCTGCTGCCCCTTCCGGATGTTTAAGAACTTTCGTATCACTGCTTCCGCGCTTTCTTCTACGGTGAAGGAATGTATCTGCCCCTTGCCCAGCCACTTCTGGAACAGCTCCCATTCTTCCTGTGTGTACTGACCCACATTCTTTAACGCGGACTGCCCATCGCGATGCCACTGATATTCCAGATAGTTCGCGCTGAAATCATGCCTGATTATCGTTGTCAGGACATCTTCCGCCCCATATCGCCGACCGATTTTGCCCAAGATGAGCGCCATCTGCGCTGGAAGGTCGGAACCCTTTCCAAAAAGGTTCAGTGCCATCAGGGATAACGAAGCTTCCTCACCATAGTCGCTCGACATAATCTGCCGCGCCTTCAGCGGAGGCAGTTCCATCCGCTCCTTTCTGGGAATATCCTCATAAAACAGATATTTCACCGGCGCATTCTCCCGAATCATTGCCTCGGCACATTTCGCCCGCCGAATTTGTCCTTTATTGGACATTCCCTCTGATGCCTGTACCAGCCCGACACAGACATCCAGCTTTAATACAGTATTATCGAACATTCCCTCAAGCCCACTGACAAGCTTTGCGGCATATTCCTGTGCCTGCGCACGCGTGCCATGTGAAAGCCATATTACAAATTCACTGATATTATGCCGGATGACAAGTGCATTCCCGCATTCACGGATTACGTCTCCTGCCTGCTCGAGAATCAAATCCCCAAATACAATGCCGTTTACCTTGCTCAGACTGCGTATATTGGCAATATTCAGAAAAACCATAAACCCTTTGGGCTGCATCCTCCTGCACTCTTCAAGTTTTTTCATTCCTGCGTTGTACGTATATGCACCCGTAAGCCCGTCTGTAGTAAGCCTTGCAAGCTGCTCCTGTTCCTGTTCCTTTATCTTCTGAATATTGCGGATGCTTCCTATCAGCTTATAACGGTTGCCGTCTGTATCACAGACCACCTTTCCGTACAAGCCAATCCATGTATATCCTTCCTGTCCGGGAAGCATCAGGCGAAATTCAAGTGAAGCCTCGTCTGGAATATTGCCAAAAAACGTGCTGACCATATCCCTGTCCTCATATGCTATCAGGTTTAAATCAATCAGATTATCCCCGTCACATTTCCAGATACCGTTCATTTTGTGCTCGTTTACCAAATCGACCTGATGGCTGCGGATATCATAGGAAAAGAACGCATCATCTGTGCTCTCGACTGCAATCCGGTAGCGTTCCTTCTCCTCGAGCAGCGTGGTCTCCGATTTTTTCTGCCTTTCAGTCAAGTCCCTGATTACGCCGTACAACGCGTCAATCTCACGGATTCCTGATATGCGGAAGTCCCCAAGCTCCCGGCTCTCGCTGCCAATACACTCCATCAGGTTTTTAATCGGTCTTGTCAGGTGCAGGACAATAATATAGATTCCCACAACCCCAAACACAAGCCCAGTCAGTATCGCAATCGCAAGCCATATATAAATCTGCCGGCTGATGCCAAAAAGCTCTTCCTCAATATTCAGTCCGACCAGCACCCAGTCCTTGTCCCGATAAGGGGCGAATTTATTATACAGCTTCAAAGGACATGTCACCGCATATACCTTCTGCCTGCCGGACATAATGCCCTTTACCTCCCTGAGCATGGCATAATCCGTGCGTTCCAGATGAAAGACATCTCCCTGCGCCTCCACCATACCATATAACATCCCTTTTCCGGCATATATGGTGTAATTTCCGGTGCCGTCATCATACGCCAGCAGATAGCCGCCCTGCTGGCTGCTGTTGAGCTCCGAAACCGGAAGGAAATCATAGAGGTACGCAGTTGAAATCTCTATGCCAAGTACCGCATACACCCGTCCCTCATGGCGGAGTGGTACGGAGTATGTAATCATCTCATGCGAATCGTTCGGATTATCCTCAAGCACAAACGGCTTTGACCAGTATCCCAGATCCTCTGTCCCGGCGTCAGGATTTTCCGCCCCCGCGCGCCATGGTTCATAAAAGAAATTGTCCGATTCCCTGTTGTTTTGTCCCATCATATGAAAACGTGTTGTCCAGCACGTATCAAGCGGTACATTATAATTTCTGGATAACTCTTTTGAACCTTTTTCCAGCAGCATGTCAGTCCCATTTGCACTTTTGCTCTCAGGCGCAGAATCCCTGATAAAAAAGCCGTCAAACTCTGACGCATTCGTCCTGTCGCCGTCCACCAGCACCAAAAAAACACCGGATGCAAGATTGTTCTGCAAGGTTTTGAGACACTCCGGAAAAAATGTCGCAAGCAATTCCTGACAGCCGGCATCGTCCTGCAAAAGCTGCTGCAATGTCAGCTGCCTTTTTGTCAGATATTCCTTCAGCAGCCCATTCATGACGGGCTCCTCGTCCAGTATGGAATTCCACCGCTGTGTCATCTCATTTTGCAGAATCACTTTTCTGTTTTCCACAATCTTTGCCATCATGCCGACCGAGTAATCCTGAATCAGTCCCAGCGTATGCCTTGCTGCAAGCGTTCCCACCGTAAGCAGGCTCTGTATCAGCATAATTGCAATCAGCGGTATTAAAAACATTTTAAAAACAGTATGTTTTTTCTGGTTTTTTAATTTCAGCCCCATATCCTGCTATTGTCCCATCGTATCATTTAATGCTGCACAAAACGACCTATACCACTCCTGAAACGCGTCTTCTGTCGTGTACGGTGCGCTTGCCTCTTCCAGACTCATTCCTTCCGAAAGAGCCTGTACCACCGCCTCCCTGTCTGCCTTCGCCTTGTCAAAAAGATGATATTCCAGCACCTTCCTTGCGGCAGAACCATTCTGGAAGCTTTTATTCGTATAATATTTTCCATCCTTCATATTATCAAAAACATGTGTTATGCAATCATAGGTTTTTTCCGCCACTTCGATATTCTGTTCCGCTATCACCTTATCCAGTACTTCAGTGGTGTTAGCATCCTCCCATACCGGCATATACCCTGAGATACAGCTGAACCGGAGGTTGTTTTCCGGCTCCGTAAACCACTTCAGGAATTCGACTGCCGCATACTCATGTTTTTCGTCACTCTTTGTCACGACCATGCCAGCCCCCTGCTGGACAGCATACTGCTCCCCGCCGTCAAATATGGGCGCTGCCATAATTTCATATGCTATGTCGTAGCTTCCGCCCTCATCCTCGACCCTGTCTGGAAAATATATCGCCGAAGCCGTCGAACCCGTATAGGCAATCAGTTCGCCTGTCTTCACATCGTCTGACCGGAAGGAACCGTACGCCCCAAAATACCCCTTGACCGTGGGCACATAATAGTTTTCCCAGATACGCCGGATGCTGTCCTCCGGCAGGTTAAAGGTTACCTGCCCCTTGTCCGCCTGAAAAATTTCCAGCCCAAGCTGCCTCATCCCGATAATGAAATAGTTCGCCATCGCATCACGACCGTAAAACGCCTTTCCGTCATTCGCCATATCCGGTGTCAGGCTGTCCGTCCACTCATAATATGCCGCCGCGGTATCCACGACGCCTTCTATCGTGCTGAGATTCTCCAGCGATGCCCCTGTCGCCTCGGCAAAAGGTTCCCAGTCCGTCCGATTAATCATCATGACTTCCGTGGATTTGGCAACCGGAAAAATCCGCAGGCTTCCATCCTCCGCAATACAGCCCTCATCAATATACGAGGGGATATATTTGTCCAGCTCGCCCTCTTCCAGATAAGCGGACAAATTTGCCAGGGCGCCTTTCTGCTCAAATTCATACGCGGTATCCGAGTACGCAGAAAACACGTCCGGCATTTCCGACGCGCCTACCTTTCCGTTGATGGAATCCCTGACAGCGGACTCCAGGTCGGAAACAGAACCCTGACTGTAGCTCTGCACGTAGATTCCCCTTTTATTGCCCACTGTATTGTTAAACTCCTCTATCAGGGTATCAAATGCCGCCTGTTGTGTGCCGTTGTAATAATGCCATACCGTAATCGATACCGGCTCATCCGGATTCAGCGGACTCTTTTCGCTTCCGCATCCCGAAACCACTCCCATCAATGCCAAAAATAATGCTCCGCAAATTTTCTTCTTCATAACATCCCCCATTCTTCCCTGCAGACACGGACACAGAAATCGTTCTATTTATTTTATCATTTTCCAGTCATATTTGCAACAAACGAAAAAGTGCGGCTCCCTGATTTCAGGGACGTCCGCACTCTTACAATCCGTTATCCGGCACTATATTTCCACAATCCAGCCCTTGGGCGCCTCGATGCGTCCCATCTGGATGCCTGTCAGCGTATCATAAAGCTTTTTGGTCACAGGCCCCATCTCGTCCATGCCCGACGGAAGGCAGATTTCCTCGCCTTTTTTTACGATCTTTCCAACAGGCGATATGACTGCCGCCGTGCCGCAAAGCCCGCACTCCGCAAAATCCTTGACCTCATCAAAAAGAACTTCCCGCTCCTCAACCTCGAGCCCGAGATAATCCTTTGCCACAATCATCAGGGAACGGCGTGTGATGGATGGAAGGATGCTGTCTGATTTTGGTGTCACAACCTTATTGTCATTCGTCACAAAAAGGAAATTCGCACCGCCTGTCTCTTCAACCTTTGTCCGAGTCGCCGGGTCAAGGTACATATTCTCGTCAAAGCCGTCCTTGTGCGCCGTGACAATCGCATGCAGGCTCATGGCATAGTTAAGCCCTGCCTTGATATGGCCTGTCCCATGGGGCGCGGCGCGGTCAAAATCACTGACCCTTATCGTAAGCGGCTTCGCACCACCCTTGAAATATGGTCCCACAGGGGTCGTAAAGATTCTGAACTGGTACTCGTCAGCAGGCTTCACCCCGATTACAGGGTTCATCCCGAACATATAAGGGCGCACATAGAGCGTCGCGCCGGAACCATAGGGCGGCACATACGCCTCGTTTGCCTTGACTACCTGCTTAACAGCTTCCACGAAACGTCCTGTGGGAAGCGTCGGCATCTCAAGACGCACGCAGCTGTCATGCATGCGCTGCTCATTCAGGTCCGGGCGGAACACGACGGTCTTTCCATCCTGTGTCGTGTACGCCTTCAGCCCCTCAAAACAAGTCTGTGCATACTGTAAGACACCCGCACATTCGTTCAGCACGATATTGGCATCCTCGGTAAGCACGCCATTGTCCCACGCGCCGTCCTTAAAGTTCGTAACATACCTTTTGTCAGTCTGTCTGTAGCCAAAGCCCAGACCTGACCAGTCCAAATCTTTCTTTTCCATTTTCAAGTCCTCCTCCTCATTTTGATGAATGCCCCATCACAGCCCATCACAGGATTTCGGGAGCGTTCCTTAGTCTTTTATTATCATACCAAAAAATGCAAAAGTCAACATTTCCGGCTATTTTTTCTCTCATATTTTAAAAAATAGTACTCCAGGTCAAAGTAGGTCTGTTCCTCACTGTCAGCCACAAGCGCCCACTCCGGCATTTCGTCCAGCCTGGGGAAAAACGCATCCGCCTGATATGCATAGTCAATTTTCGTGATGTGCGCCGTATTGCAGTAAGGAAGGAGCTGCTCATACACGCTCGCCCCTCCCACTACATAAATGTCCTCGTCAGCATAGCCTTTGAGTTCCTCCATCAGTTCGCCAACGGAATGAATCACAATGGCACCTTTGACCACATAGCTTCTATCCCTCGATAAAATGATATTGACCCGGTTTTTCAGCGGCTGCTTCTGCGGAAAGGATTCCAGTGTCTTCCTGCCCGCCACAATCACCTTTCCCTCCGTCATCTCCCGAAACATCTGCTGGTCCCTCGGTATACGCACCAGCAGGCTGTTCTGGCAGCCAATTGCCCAGTTGCTGTCCACAGCCGCTATGATATTCATGTCATTTCCCCCTTTCGTTTACTCATATTTGTCCGCAAGCGAGTTAATCTGGTCTGCAAATCTTGCCAGCTCCTTATTGGGTCTTCCCTCGTTCTTGTAAATGACGGCAATCAGCCTCTGTCCAGCCGCAAGCAGTCTCGCAAATACATCAGATACACTGCGCAGGCGTTTCTTGACAGCGACAGGGGATGCCTCAAATTCAATAGCTCCTGTTATTAAATCCACCCTTGTGCCGGAATAAGGCGCATATGCATCATGCCCATGCTCTGCCCTCAGGCAGTCCGCAAACAGGCTGCACGCAGTATCCTCGCCGTGGACAATGAATACCTTTTCCGGCTTTTCCTCAAAAGCGTTCACCCACTCAATCAGACCATTTTTGTCCGCATGGCCGCTTAGTCCCGGCAGCTGTGTAATCTTTGCCCGGACCTCAACTGCCTCGCCAAAAAGCTTTACCTCGTCGGCGCCTTCGACCAGGATGCGTCCAAGTGTGCCTGCTGCCTGGTATCCCACGAAGAGAATCGTACATTCCGGCCGCCACAGGTTATGCTTTAGGTGGTGCCTGATTCGCCCTGCCTCACACATGCCGCTTGCGGAGATAATGACCTTTGGTGTCTCGTCAAAGTTAATCTCCTTTGACTCCTCACTGGTAATGGCAAGCTTCAGCCCCGGGAAATTCAGCGGATTGATGCCCTTATTGACCAGCTCCATTGCCTCCTCGTCAAAGCAGGTATAAATATTTTTCTGGAACACGCCGGTCGCCTCCACGGCAAGCGGGCTGTCGACATACACTTCAAAGCGCGGGAAATCAGGAATCATGTTATCTGCCTTAATTTTCCTTAGGAAGTACAGGATTTCCTGTGTCCTGCCCACTGCAAAGGACGGGATGACAACATTTCCGCCCTTCGCAAAGGTCTTGTTGATGACCTCCGCAAGGTCGGATACATATCCGCCTTTCTGCTTTGCGTGATACCGGTCACCATAGGTAGCCTCCATGACAACATAGTCGGCTTCCTTTGTGTAAATCGGATCCTTAATCAGCGGCTGGTTTTTGTTTCCGATATCGCCGGAAAATACGATTTTTTTGGTCACGCCGCCCTCGGTCAGCCACACCTCAATGCTGGCAGAGCCAAGCAGATGTCCCACATCGGTAAACCGAATCCGGATGCCGTCGCTAATCTCGACATCCTGATTGTACGCGCATGGAACAAGGTTTCTGATAATTCCGTCCGCATCCTCCATCGTGTACGCCGGCTCAACCGGTTCAAGCCCTGAGTGCCGCTTTGCCTTTCTGTTTTTCCACTCTGCCTCCTGCATCTGGATATGCGCGCAGTCACGCAGCATAATCGAACACAGGTCGGCAGACGCCTCCGTCGTGAACACCTGCCCGCGGAATCCCCTCGCATACAACAGCGGCAGGTTTCCTGAGTGGTCCACATGTGCATGCGTCAGAAACACGTAGTCAATCAGCGCATCATCCACAGGAATCTCGCAGCACTCAAAAGGATTGGAACCCTGCTGCATTCCGCAGTCAACAAGGATGTTCTTACCGCATGCCTGCAAAAAGTGGCAGCTTCCGGTCACCTGGTGGTCTGCTCCTACAAAGATAAGTTTCATACAAATTCCTCCTTTATCTCATTTTTTTCCAGACTGTACTTATATTTATTTTAGCATATTAATATCATCTTGACCAACTTATTTAAAAAATAATGCTAAAATCCTCTAATTATTTCATTTCCTTTTCTTTAATATATGGTATGATACAGATATAAGCCTGCACAGTGCCGGGTGCAGCTGCTTTGCATTCTATATTGGAACCGGCGCAGAAAAGAGGTCATAATGAAATTCAGTAACGGCTGCTGGCTTCAGCAGGAGGGCTGTGAATGCTTCGCACCACAGCAGGCATATTTCACAAAGGTTGAGACAGACAAGGTGACAATCTGTGCCCCGACTGTCCGCATCAGCCACCGGGGCGACACACTTGGCGGCATCAACCTGACACTTGTCATCACCGCTCCCATGGACGAGGTCATCCGTGTCCAGACCTACCATCATCTCGGCGCGGTTAAGACATTTCCGGCATTTGAGATAAACGCTGCCGCAAGGCCGCTCAAGGTTGATGACACGGAGGAGCGCATTATCATTTACAGCGGTTCCCTTTCCCTCGAGATTGGCAAAAAGAACTGGTATATGCGGTATACACGAAACGGTAAGCTCATTACGGAATCCAAGGCAAAGGACCTTGCCCTGATGAAGACAGACTGGAGCGGGCTTGCCTATGACCGCGGCGATAATTTTGACACCTATATGCGCCAGCAGCTTGGTCTTGGCGTTGATGAAAAAATATATGGCCTTGGCGAGCGCTTTACACCGTTTATCAAAAACGGGCAGAGTGTGAAAATCTGGAATGCCGACGGCGGGACAAGCACCGAGCAGTGCTACAAGAACATTCCGTTTTATGTCTCAAACAAAGGCTACGGCGTCTTTGTCAACCATCCTGAAAATGTCGAGTTTGAAATCGGGACGGAGATGGTCACCAAGGCTGAGTTTTCCGTGGAGGGCACATATCTTGACTACTTCCTGATAAACGGTCCTGAATTAAAGGACGTTTTGAGACGGTACACGGACATCACAGGAAAACCGGGACTTCCGGCACCCTGGACTTTCGGGCTGTGGCTTTCCACATCGTTTACGACGGATTATGACGAAGCGACTGTCATGAGCTTTGTCGACGGCATGCTGGAACGGGGAATTCCCCTTCGTACCTTCCATTTTGACTGCTTCTGGATGAAGGAATTCCACTGGAGCGATTTCCTGTGGGACAGCAGGGTGTTCCCTGACCCGGTCGGAATGCTCAAACGCATCAAGGACAAGGGGCTGAACATCTGTGTGTGGATTAATTCATACATCGGGCAGGAGTCTGTTCTCTTTCGGGAGGGCATGGAAAAGGGGTACTTTATCCGCCGTCCCAACGGTCAGGTATGGCAGTGGGATATGTGGCAGCCCGGCATGGCAATCGTCGATTTTACCAATCCCGAAGCATGGAAATGGTTCCAGGACAAGCTTGAAATCCTCCTCGACATGGGTGTCGACTGCTTTAAGACGGATTTCGGCGAAAGAATCCCGACGGATGCCATCTACTACGACGGCTCCGACCCGAAAAAAATGCACAACTACTACACTTACTTATATAACAAATGTGTCTATGAGCTGCTTGAGAGAAAGCGCGGCAAGGGACAGGCGGTGCTCTTTGCACGCTCGGCGACGGTCGGCGGCCAGAAATTCCCCGTGCACTGGGGCGGTGACTGCTGGTCAGACTATGAGTCCATGGAGGAAAGCCTGCGCGGCGGACTGTCGCTTTGCATGTCAGGCTTCGGATTCTGGGCACATGACATCGGTGGTTTTGAGCACACCTCCACGGCCGACGTCTACAAGCGCTGGGTTGCCTTTGGCCTGCTCTCCTCGCACAGCAGGCTTCACGGAAGCCAGTCCTACCGTGTGCCATGGGTATATGACGAGGAAGCTGTCGATGTTGTCCGCTTCTTCACCCGCCTGAAGGCAAAACTGATGCCATATATTTATAAGACTGCCATCACTGCCGCAACGGAGGGCATCCCAAGTATGCGGAGCATGGTGCTCGAGTTCACGAAGGACAGGACATGCCACTATCTTGACAAGCAGTATATGCTTGGCGACAGCCTGCTTGTCGCACCGATATTCAATGACGAGAGCAGGGCGGAATACTATCTGCCGCAGGGTATCTGGACGAACTTCTTTACCGGAAAGGAATACAGGGGCGGCACATGGATTGAGGAACAGCATGGCTACCTGAGCATTCCGCTGATGGTGCGTGAGAACTCTGTCGTGGCAGTCGGCGCGCATGACGACCGGCCGGATTACGACTACGCTGACGGCTGCGAGCTGCGCGTCTATGCTGTCCATGACGGTGTTAAGATTGACACGGAGGTGTACGGCATGAACAATACCGTGGAGCTTTCTGCTTCCATCAAGAGACAGGGGCACAGTATCCTGGTTACGGTGGAAGGCAGCAAGCCGTATACCATCCGCATGATAAACATGCGCGCTGCGGAAGCCAAAAACGGATTCCTGACCATTGAGGGAAATGATACCATCGTGACGCCTGACCAGGGCGCAAGTGTGATTGAGATTACGTTCTGATTTCATTTATCCACTAAATAATGCAAGGTGCAAAGGACTGAATGCTTCAGTTGGCTTTGCACCTTTTTATATGATCTTACTTCTGCACTTTCTCTATGATACAGCTGTGTGGTTTATCCTTATTTCCCTTATTGTAGTTAATTCCGACAAGCAGGATTTCACCATTGAAATTTTCCAGTGCCTGTGTATACTGCCTTTCCTTAATCTGCTGTATCGCGCTCCGGGCTGTATTGGCATATTTTAGTTCAATTACGAGCGCGGGTTTATTTGTATGGGGTAATGGGAGGAATACGATGTCGGCAAAGCCTTTTCCTGTTGGTAGCTCCCGAATAAGCTTATAGTCTTTTCTTGCGCTATAATATGCAAGCCCGATAGCACAGCTTAACGAATTTTCATCATTATAAGTCAATATGGAGGAAACTTCCGTATGTGCCCGGTCAAGCGCTTCCGCGACGCTTTCCGCATCGCCGCCCAGCGTGTCATCAAGAAGTTTATCCGATGCCTTTAAAACACGCATCACTTCCGACCAGCCACCAGCGCTTATGGCATTCTCAAACTCCTCCATAATCTCCTTATTTGGGATAAATGCCCTTTTTTCTTTTGCATCATATGCAAGATATCCCAGATGAATCAGCAGCGTAAGCACATCATCCTTTGAGCCAAAACTGCGCATATCATTCCTAAAGCTGTGTGTATTGACCTTGACACGCCCGCCGCCCAGCATATGCACGATATCAGACCGGAGACCGTCGAAATCCATATCGATATAAATTTTTAACGCATCATAAACTTCCGTGGATGTCCAATAATTGGAAAAATCCTGACAGAGCATCGCCTCCACCACAGACTTCGGATTGTAAATATGCCAAAACCGTTTAAATACATATCCATCATACCAGCTCCCAGCTTCTAAAAAATCCATGCCAAACTGTTCACACAATCCTTTTACCTCATTCTCCGTAAATCCGGTGTATTCTTCCAATGCCTTCTGGTCCGTCATTGAATATTCCCAGAACATGTTCAGTGCAGAATGTTCCCCATACTTTTTAACCGGCAGAATCCCTGTCATATAGGCAAGTGCCACATAAGGCTGGTCTTTGAGCAGATTGCGCAGGAAATCAAGATACTGCTTCTGTAATTCCTCAGATTCCTGCCGCTCACGCATCACGCAGTCCCACTCATCAATCAGAAAGACAAACTGTGTTTTTGTCTTGGCATAAATTTTTCTCATTGCGGCTGCAAGCCCTATGCTTCGCCCCTTTAACAGCTCCCCATACGCCTCATTAAGCTCCTCCATAACCTCCTGTTCCAGATATTCTGTTACCTTTGCGTCTGATGCCTCAATTAAAAACTGCTGCATATTCAGGTAAATCACGTTATATTGATTCAGATATTGTTGAAAGGACGCATCCTTTTCAATTTGAAAGCCATGAAATAAATCCCTTGAGTCACAGGCACAGCTATAGTATGCCGCAAGCATTTTCAGTGCCATTGATTTCCCGAAACGCCGGGGTCTGCTGACACAGATATTTTGCTGTTCTGTGTTGATACACTTGTTTGTATATTGAATCAGTCCTGTCTTATCCACATAGATTTCAGAGCGGACAGCCTTCCAAAAACCGTTATTGTCCGGATTCAGATAAATTCCCATAAAATATTTCCTCCCGCGTTTCCTGCTCCCCTTGTCCTTATTATATGGAAAACGGTTCATAATAGCAAGAAAATGATATGTAATTCATTATACCATAATTGCTTCGCAATTATGGTATAATCATGCCCATTCGGGCAAGTATAATATCTGTCGATATTATACCATAATTGCTTCGCAATTATGGTAAGATCATGCCCATTCGGGCAAGTATAATATCTGTCGATATTATACCATGACAGCAGCGAACTGCTACCATGTCTTTTCAGAAAATGATTCCAAAAAACAGGTCAAAAAGATGAAGTATATTTTACTGTAATTGTGTATGCATTTGTGGTAAGATAACTAGAGCGTGAGGAACATGGTATTATTGATGAGATTTTATGGGGAGGAAAAGGATTATGCGTGAGGGCAATAAAAAGAATGGATTTTGTACACTGCCGCGTGTTGTGGTTCTGATGATGCTCGTCATGGGGACGTTAGCCGGTTGTTCTGCAGGCGGAGTTAAAACGGAAGAAACGGAAGATATTCCTGATAACGAGTATACGGAACAAAACAAGGCATATGGCGAAATACTATGGGATGTATATTATCTTGGTCAGATTGATGGAAAAGAATTTGCATTTCCTAATGCAGGTGGGAATACAAATGGGGAGTTTGCCATTTTTGATATAGATGGTGATGGATACGAGGAACTATTACTTTCCTTTGATGGCGGAGCAATGGCTTCAACTGTGGAATACATATGGGGATATAACAATGGAAGCACACATATTGAATTAAACGAATTCCCATCAATGCGTTATTATGATAACGGCGTAATTGAGGCTGACTGGTCCCATAACCAGGGCTTAGCCGGAGATTTCTGGCCATATTCTGTTTATACCTATAATAGCGATACAGATGAATACCAAGAATTGGGGGCAGTAGACGCCTGGGATAAAATTAGCAGGGGCGTTGAAGTGAATTCAGCAGGCGAACCGTTTCCAGTCAGCATCGATGCCGATGGGGATGGAATTGTTTACTATATTCTGCCAGTGGACTGGGACGGACATTATGACATGCCCCCTATAGACGGCAAAGATTTTGAAAACTGGAGAAATGATTACCTCAATAATGCAGAAGAAATTACGGATATCCCATTCCAGGCATTGAGTGCGGAAAACATATCAAAGCTGGGCGCCCCGGAACCAAATATACAATTTCCGGAGCCCCAGGGATGATGAATGGCGGTTTATTTTATATTGGAATACATTCCTTCCATTATCGCTCCTCCAAATATCGTACCGGCATAATTTATCCCATCCACCTGGATGGATATAATCTCGCAGGTTCCTGCTATATCCATCTGAAATATCATTTTTATAGTTCCTCCGTTATAGGTTGTCCCCGCAAAACAGGCATATGTTATTCCCTCTTCCTTGAAGCTGCTCCACTCCCCTTCCACGCAGGATGCCCACAGCGCCTCATCAATCGTGTGGTCACTGCTGTAAGCCGTAAATTGTGCCAGGCAGACACCCCTTGATTTTAAAATATCTTCCCCTCTTGCCATCTGGAAGAACATATATGCGAAACACAGAAAAAATATGCCGCCTACAATCCAGTTTGCAAAACTTCCCCACCTCATAATCTGTTTTCTTTTTGCATACGTTTCCCTGTCCTGCCCCGGATTTTCGGAAAAAATATCCCCGATACAAAACTGCAGCTCCCAGCCCTCCTCTGAAAGAAAATCGGGATTTACCCATGACCGTTTCGTCTGCCGAATAGAAAATCTGCCGGATTCGATTCTGGAAAAATACCGTTCGGATTTGCACTGAAAAAACATGCCGCCCTGCTCGTCCTCCCCGATTTCCTCGACAAAGGGACAGACCAGGTTTTTCCGCACGATAACCGCCACCTCTTCCGGCGTATAGCCTGTCAGCGGGATTCCTTTATTGATGTTTAGCTTCCTTTCCAGAATATTGCTGTATATCCACCACACGACCCTGCACACAATCACAATGAAAAGCAGCCACATGCACATGGCAAAAAGTGCATCGCTCTGTATCAATTCCTCCATATCTCTCATATCTTCACGCCCCCTTTCCCATTATTCACCGCACATAATGCCTTCCCCAATTTCCGCCATCGGAATTGGATTGTCATTCTGATAATACTCCTCTGTTTCCTCTGACAATATCGTCTCTGCACACAGCTCATTTCCATGCTTTGTAACCCACTCCACCTGCTGATACCCCATATGCCCATACACCGAATAAATGCCGTCCCCATTCTCCGCTTCGTACAGGGATACCAGACCGTAAAATTCTCCGACTTCGACAACGTTTGCATTGTCATCCACCGTATAAACCGTGTTCGTCCAGTCTGCGGCACTGGTGCCCCATGACACAATCAGCTCCTCGGCACCGTCATCATCCATGTCATAAATGGCATACGCGCAGTCACTTCCATAAGCGCTTTCATAATCAAAAAGCACGGTACCATATAAATCATCAATGGAAATTGGCTCATCCATCATGGGCTGGTCCACTGCCGCAGTCCCTTCTTCCGCATATCCCCACAGGGCTGTCTCGGTGACACAGATATCATCATATTTTGTACCTTTCTGCCCCTCCAGAATTGTTATCTGCAAATACTGCGTCCGCACAGGCTCATCAAAGACAAAATTGTCCGAATACAGGCTGTATTCTACCTGTCCATACTGCCAGTCGTTAAAAACTGCCTCAAACTCCTCCCCATCAACACTCACTTTTGCGCGTTTTATCTTTCCGTTGGCGTGATAGACAGACTCATTTTTCATATAGCCATTCAAAAAAGCGATTTCTGTCAGATAAACAGGGCACGTAAATTCAATATAGACATATTCCCCTTCTCCAGTTCCGTCTACACCCTCACTCCAACAGGTTTCCCTATTTTCGTCAAGTAGTGTTTCCGCCTTGTAGGTCTTTGTCGAGTCTGTCAATTCTGATGATGCCCAGATACTGCGTATGTATTTGGAATCAAGCTGTATAATTTCAGGTTTTTCCTGCGTTTTTGTCATCGTGTTTTCGGCGATGCTTTTCCATGAAGCATCTTCTTCTGAATTTACTTTTTCTGGCATTTCTTTGTCTGAAATTTCTTTTTCCGACACTTCTTTTTCTGAAATTTCTTTGTCTATCTCCAAGTCGTTGTCTGACTTAACAATCGGCGATCCGTCTTCCTGCTGCACGACTTCTTCCTGCATATCTACAAGAAATCCCTTCGCATTTCGTTTTGGAACAATACTGAATAAGAAAAAAATTACAATGACAACGCTAACCGTCAGTACCGTTATGACGGGAACTGTTTTCTTTTTATCAGGCTTTTTTACTTCCTCTTCGCTGTTTTGCACATTTATATCCTGCGTATTTACCTGTACCCTCGTACCGCACTTAGTACAAAATCTGGCATTTTCGCGTAAGGGCGCGCCACACTCCCGGCACAACTGCCCTTCTTCAATCTTTGCCATATCAGCCGGAAACTTGTTTTCCTTTAAGACAGCACCACAGTCTGGACATTTTCCTGACACATCCGCTGTTTCTTTTCCACAGTTTGAACAAATCATTCCGCTTCTCCTTCTCCCTATATGCTGTTGCCCGGTTCACCATCAACCGGCAGATATGCCAGATTACAGGTGTCCATAAGACAATCCGCCCATACTGATACCTGTTCCTCGAGGTATGGCACATCTTCGCCCTGCATCTGCGCAAGCCGCGCAGCAACACGCTCTTTTCTTCCTGTATAGCTGTCCCTTACCATTTTTAACAGCGTATCATACTCGGCAGGAATCAAAACCATCTCTCTGACCGTAGACCGGACAATATTGTCAAATAGTTTCTGATAGTGTTCCGGTGACATTCCAAGAATGCAGAGCGCATATGCATCGGCATCCTCCGCGATGCTATAAGACGGCGTAATTATCTGATTTGGAGAAGACCTGTGAAAAAAATGGGTGCTGTGCATTCCATCAATATGTTCCTTTTCCCCTTGCAAATAGCACACGCCATGTCCCGCCAATCCCTCATCACTTTCCTCCACCAGACAGCGTCTTTCCATGTCCTTTAGAAAATACATCTCCTGACCAATTCCATAGCACAGCATCTCCTGTGTGGCTATCTCCCCATATTCCTTTGTCCATCTCTGCACATCCGCGACAGAGACGCCGATGATGGCTCTCTCATCCCCTGTGCAGTCTGCCCGATGGATGGAAAAGATTCCTCCCATGGCGGATGCCTTCCGAACCACGCGGATACTGAACTGCAAATCGTCATAATCAAGACCTGCCTGGACAAACATGCACTCATCAAGCAGGTATTCCAATAGCTTTGTTTCTTCTGCCTTTCCCATCATTACCCCTTTCTCCAATTTACTGAGTTTGGATTCTCTTTGTTTTTCCTGTGATACTATTATTATAGCGATTGGGATGGACAGGATTTGTCTATGTGGGAAAATTATTGGTGATAAAATTTGTTGTAGCGGCATATCTCATCTACCTCATTCCATCCACTCAGCTACATTATTAGAGCGTTTCGCAAACAGCATCTATGAAACAATGTCCTGTGAGCCTATTTGGACAAGCTTTTCATTCACAAATAAAAGCGCAATCCCATGTTCGATATCAAACTTATAATTGCACATAACTGCGACAACATGTTTCTTTTCATCTCTTTTTACAAAAATACTGACAGGAATTACATATTTAAAAATATTATCTATCGCCCCTCCGATTTCTGCCCCATTATTTTCCAGGCAGTATTTCTTTATTTCCTGGTCTGAATTTAAGATGTGATCCGCTTCCCCTTTGAAAAGCGCGAAAGCTTCTTTCTGTGCTGGTAAGATATCTTCATCCTCATAACAATCATACTGAACATTCAACTCAAATGCTCTTCCCCATATCAAAAATTTCTCTTTACTCATCAAATCCGCCTCCTATATCTTCCATATCCCGTCTCCTGCACTCCGCAACCCCGCCAGAATGTTTACATACATTATGAATTGCATGTGGAACCAGATTACAGGTTTTCATATTATTATCCTCATGCCATGTATAACCATTTTCGCTTCTCCATACTGCAACATCCCTTGCAGTCCAGTCACTTTTTCCGTCTCTTTCAATTTCATTCCACTTCTCTGCACATTTTGCATCTGCTTTCTCAAAGTTACCTGTAATCCTTTCACCACTCTCCAGATCAATCATAGAATGGCGGTGTGTTGTCATACAATCGATATCCACAGTTTCCTCTGAAACTTTACCAAAGTCCGCAATCCCATTTTTATAAGGAATTCCCCATTGATCAAAACTTTCCAGCGCATATTCCGCTTCTTTGTTGTATGGAATAAAAAGTGACTCCCCTCGTCCGCCTTCCCAACGTCCATAGTCACAGTTTTCTGCTGGCGTACATTTTAGTCGCTCTTCGTAACTTGTGTAATATTCTGTTTCCGGATCTTCCAAGAGACAATCAGAGTCCCTAAAATCTGCCGGATTTTCCGGCAGATCATCGTCTCCCATCAATTTATCAAATTTGCGCATCGCCTCATCCGAAATCTCCCGGTTCCCAGACTCTGTATTTTTAGGCATATCGGTTGTCTCATTCATATGAAATCCCAAAGCAAATTCCTCCTCACATGTTTCGCATCAAGTCTTCAAAAAGACGCCTTGCCTGCGTGTTCTCTCTCATCATAGTATTTTCCATCGCAAGGTTCACAATAATGCACTGCTGGTCAGTACTGGCAAATCCCTGTATATCCGGCAAAAGTACTTCACGCATATGCTGGTACCAAAGCAAATACTCCTTCTCATACTGTCTCGACAGCGCAAACGCTCTCTCGGAACAAAAGAAACCATACAGCGCAGTCCTCCGGTAATACTGTATATCCTTCTTATCCGATGCCCCCAGATATTTTATAAAAGCAACCTTTGTCTCTGCCGAAACATTTAACCGGCATATTTCATCCCGGAGATCTTTTACATATCTGCCGTCAAGCTTACCTTTCTCCTTTAATGGCATAACAAGCAACTGCACATATTTTTTCCAGTCATGTTTTTTCCTTTTCTCCGGACGCGAATACATATATTTTTCTTCTTTTAATGGAAATACAGGCTCCAGCTTACACAAAACGGGTTCCAGCCAGTTATTTTGGTAAACTGCCGACACGAACACGGGCAGTTTGGAAAGCTCCAGAATCTGTTCCTCCGACAATCCCGCAGCCCTTCCGACAAGCTCACGGTCGGACAAATCAGGCAGACGCAGAATAATCTTTGTGTTTGTATTTCGGATTGCCGACATGTCCATAAGTCCAGGAGACTGATCCGCAATTATAAATCCTTCCCCATAAGTACGCATCTCGGCAATTGAATTCGCCAGCAGCTCCACAGCCTTTCCTGCCACGTTTGCACTTTCCTGACCTGTATCCTGCGCGGTTCGCCTCAAGATATTATGCGCTTCCTCCAATACCGTTACATGGCGGAGCGGAAGATTCATTCCTTCCCCTGTACCTATTCGATACTCCTGAAGCTTCATCACAAGAATTCCCATAATCAGGGACTTTGTCTCGGAAGAACCAATGCGGGATAAATCAACAATTACATTTTCATTAAACAGCCTGTACCCGGGAATTTCATTTGGCGCAAATATCTGCCCATAAATTCCATTGGTAAGGGATTTTATCCTTGTACATAACGCCCCCTTATAATCCCCTTTGCTGTCTGCTGAGTATTCGGATTCCTCCATGACAAGGTTAATCTGCTGCAGGACATCCGCAAATGTCGGATATAAAAACTCCTCATCCGAGTTACTATACTGGCATTTTGACTGTGTCAAGTCCCATCCCGCTGCCATATAGGCGCGCTCCACCGCTTCTTTCAGGACTGCGGGCATGGCTGCATACATTGGCCAGCAGACGTTAAAAATTTCAATCAGCCTGTCAATATGTTCCAATACATGGATTTCTTTCGGAAAGCTGAATGGGTTTATCCGAAGCAGCGGCGTTTTTTCAGGATTACTGCCAAATACATAAACATCATTTCTGTTCCCATACCGGTTCTTATACTCGCCCTTCGCAGGCTCGATTACCAAAAATTTAATCTTTTGGTTTTGCGCATCCTTTACATTCCTCTGCATCAGTGTATCCAGCATGTGGTAAATCATTGTGGATTTTCCGGAACCAGTAGATCCTGTGATAAAGGTATGCATGGTAAGGCTTTCCAAATCCAGCGATACTGTAGAAAAGTCTCCGTCAACTTTTCCCATATGATACAGTTTTCCTATGGGAAGTTTCTGATTTTCCGGAACCAAACGCACATTTCTCCCAAATGCCGCCATCGGAATCACCGTAATGCCATTTACGGATTTTTTGGGAAACCCTACCTGTATTGCCAGTTCATTACCGCTTATTACAGAAGCTGGCGAGACAACAATCTGTTCTCCATCATCCGCATTTACTGTATTACTGAAGCGAGGATGAACAAATACCTCCAAATACTTTGAAATTAATTTCGTCTCATCCTTCCGATACCATGTATTGATATGGGATGCCTGTATTCCCGAATCCTTTCCCCGAAGGATTGCATTATAGTTGCCTGCAACTGCAAGCGCCTCCTCCCTGGTATCTGCAAGGCAGTAAGACGCACATTCAAACGCCCCAAAGCTTTCACATTTGTCCAGGCGTTCAAGATTGCGGTCAATTTTGTCCAGCAGCGCACGTACCGTCCGATTTTCAAAATTCATCTGTAAGCTTTTCCCAATTGTCTTTGATGAACCTACTGTCTCCGTGAGGGACTTGCTGCGCTGGCTGGATTCTGTCTTTGTATCCGTTCTCCCTGACGTATCTGATATACCCGAGCTTTTTCCCTTTGCATACCCTGCTCCCGCGTTTACACGAAACACCTCTGAAATACCGATATCAACCCCACCATTTACAGATACCGAAGAGAACCTTCCGTTAGACATTGTCTTGCTTTGTGCCATCGCGATCCCCATAGAAATTCCTTTGCTGATTCCCTCCGTGTTTGCCTTCGACAGGGACTGTGCATCACTCTCTGACATGGTCATGGAACTGCCGCGAAATGTTGACAGCTGTGTATGAAGCATTTCGTATCCACGTTTCATAACCTGTACTTCACTGGACGAAATCGGGTCTGCAATCATCAATATCGTATATTTCATTCCTCTCAGGGAATCGACGAGGTTTTCTATTCCCTGTACATAGGAAGTTATTTCCGACTGTTTTTCATTTCTTGGCGCCACAATGCCTGACACGGACGAGATACTCTTTCCCCCTTGTCCGCCAAATATATGATTCTGTAATACTTCTATCTCTGACTGGGTAAGGCTTTGAATCTCCGCTCCTGCCATATTGCCGGACAAAGCACCCGAAAATGCCATTCTGTCCGCTTTTCTGCGCTCCTTATCCGACATGGCGTCTCTGCGGAATTCCTTCGACAAGATTCCGATATAATATTCAATCGCTCCGCCATCGCTTGTGATAATTGTAACAAGCGTGCTTTTAATGGAATACACGACATTAACAATCGTTGTCAGCTTATCCAGAAAATTTTCTTCCCTATTCCAAACAAGCTTCGTCAGCTTATAAAACGCCCCAATTTCCTTCACGTCAATGTCTGTGTCCATCGCAGAAGGAGACAGGATTTTATAGGATTCCAATTTATCCAGATAATTCTTGGTGATGATACTGGTGGCGTTGTCAATTGAGCACACAAGTTTTTTATCCAGTCCGGTTCTAACCACCTCAAGCGCATTTCCCATATATCCGCCCTCCTACCGTTTTGCCATTTCATGCCCAAGCAGTTCTATATAAGCCTGATACGCGGCAATCTCCGCGTCCTTGTCCTCACATTCCTGTATCAGCATCTCAAATTCCTTGTTCATCTCCGCCAGCAGGGAATCCTGCACATTCCTGCTTATCGCATTCATGGATTCTCTCAGCTCTCTGACTTTCGCAGTGAGCTTTGTGCTCAGTTCATCATAAATTCCTGATATTGCTTTTGCCTGTGCCTGCACCAGCGCTGTTCTCTCGGATGCCGAGGTCAGCCTTCCTGTAAATCTTCCTGCAATTTCATTCATGGCATCTGAAAAGTCCAAATGGAATACCGGGAACTCAATCGCACCCACAACCTCCTCCACCATGATTCGTATCAATGAAGAGTCGTACTTTTCACTGCCCATGTCGAAATTTCTTATGACAACATCCAGCAGCTTCCGCTTGATTTCCTTTACCTGTATTGCCTCCGTAAATACTTTTTCAACCTGATTCGTTGCTTCCATGGCATATTTGCGCAGATTGTCAATGGCATCGCTCGCCACACAGTACGAATAGTGCTCCGTATGGGTTGTGTATTCTGTATGGCTTTTCCCCCAGGTCCACGGCTTATACCACTTAGAATCCGACACGGTATGCGCTTCCTGCACGGTTTTCGACCCTGTATACTCTTTTAGACTCGAATAATCCTTGCTTGCCGACCGAAGCTCCCGAACCCCCTCCGCTTTCTTTGACTCAAGTTTTGCGGACAGTTCGCTAAACACCACAGTAATATCGGCTTTGACATTATTAATTTGTCCTTCTATCACGCTTCGCTGCTCTATCAGGTTTTCCCTGTCATTTCCTGATAATACGTCCAGACGCTTCTGCGCCTTCTCCTTGTATCCCAGCAGCAGTGTCCTCAATTTCTCCTCGGCATCCGGTATAAACCCTTTGGCTCTCTTTTCCAAAATAGCTTCCTTTTCCCTGACCACCTCGTCAAAAACCTTCTGAACTGCCTCAAAATTGCCAAGCCGGCGAAGGTCTTCCTGCAAATCTGTAGAAAACGGCTTAAGCGCAGAGGCGACATTATTTTCCTCCGCACTGTACTCATCCGCATTCTTTCTTGACATATTATATGCCATTGACGACACCAGAATCGGTTCCGCACATTTGGCAATCACTTCAATCAGCTCGCAGCTGCTCCCCCTTGCCTGCAAATCCCTGGTAAATTCCTCCACTTTTGCTTTTGCGCGCCGTCTCAGCTTCCTCTGAATGATTTTACCCGCCTTTGGGATATTGTCCGCCGTATTTTCATCCTCCCCAAAAATATCATCCTCCTCTGTGGGCATACGCAGAACATCCCGAACACCGCTGTCATATTTGCTTGCAATCAGCACCAGCCTTTTCACGCCATTTTGCGGTAATTGACTGGAAAACAGAATCCAGTCACTCTTATCCAGAAAGCTTCCGGACTGGCTAAGGAAAAACACAACATCACAAACCTCCATAAACTCCTTTGTCCGAATGGTGCGCGACGCAATGGGGTCGTTGAGTCCCGGCGTATCCACAATCGAGAGTCCCTCAAACTCTTTCTTGTGCAGAAAAAGCGTCACTGCTTTCACGATTGGCGTAAATTTTCCGTCCTCCCCCACATAGTCATTCAGATGCGCGATTAAATCCTCATATGTATCAAAATGAATTTCCTCTTTCTTGCGCTGCAGGTACATGTGCGGTTCAACACCATTTTTTCTTACCATTGAAACGATTTCTCTGGCAGATGTATATATCTCGTCATCCAAATCCACACCCGCATTTTCTTCCAGAACTGACCACTCATCTTCTGTGTAATACTCTATCTGAATCACATTTTCCTCTGCATATTCCATTTTGGTCAGTGTTGCCGTCTTTGGTGTCGATGCCTTGGGCAGAATCTCCTGACCGTCAAAAAGAAGTGTGTTCAGAAAAGAGGATTTTCCGGCTTTCACCTGTCCTACCACACCGATATTAAGTTTTCTTTCTTCTCGGAAAAAGTCCTCTGTCTTTAACCGGAAATTTGCAATAAGTTTTTCCAGCCCGGCAATGTCTTCCTGCTTTGCCTTTTCTGACAGATTGCTTATGATTTTTTGAACATCCTCTATGAAATTAGTAAACTGGGCGTTGTTTATCTGTAATATTTCCATTTTGCTTTCCTCTTTCTGTGGTTATATGTCATTTTTCACCAAAATCGATTACTTTCATCAATGAACTCAAATGTTACATTCTCTCCTTCATACTTCTTTGTCAGCCATTGCTCAATCTTTTTACCAGAATCAGATGGGTGTGATATCACCCCAACGCTTCCGCAAGAATATCCTTTTTCCACCTTAAATTGAAAAAGTGTGCCATCCTGCGATGCTTTTACATATGTTGTAGAACCTTGCTTGGGTCGATACTCCGCAATATTATCCCCTTTGCTTACCTTACTTATCTGCTTCACCTTCCATGACAAAGAATACCCTCCCCACAAATCGTCATTATAGACTTTAACACACACGTATCTGAACAACCAAAACGCTTTTTCTATTGTGTTTTTACCAATACAATATTCAAAATCGTCTATATATGGGAGTACTTTCTCAATATCTGTTTTTTTAGTATTTTTAATGTCCTGATAAAGCGCAATTTTAGCTAATATAACGCCTATCTCCATATATGATGCATCCACTCCCAACAATACGCATAACTGCGCGATATACTCTATAGCCTCCCCATTTGCCTCCTCAACAAAATTTGCAATAATAAGTGCATCTACAATAAAAAACAGCCCGAAATCCGTACGTAGAACCTCCCCAATCTCGGAATAAATATCTTTTCCCAATTCAAGACTCTCAGCATATGCATCTTCCAATTCCATATCCAGCCGTGATTCTTCCAGAATCCATTGTATATACACCATTTTTTCTGTAATGCCGTTTGTATCCATCTGCATCACACTAAGCAATAATTCTATATAAAGTTTACAGGCATATCCGTCCTCCAATAGGGCAAGCGGATGATTTGCAAACGGTACACTCTTTGCAAGCATCCGTATCATGT
>DKUL01000068.1:0-3430 GCA_002490665.1 Lachnospiraceae bacterium UBA7205
CGCACAGGAACTGAAGGATATTTTTGATAGCGATTATGTTTCCATCCATGAATTTGTAAACCCATATTAGAGGAGGAACTGTAAAATGGCACTTTAAAAAAAGCTGGATCTTTGGTCCATCTCAGACGGACTGGATAAGATGATGGACTATTGTTACAACGGCAACGAGAAAAACAGCCCTTACTGGGACCATTACTGCGAGCAGATCAATGAATTATGCAATGTGGCTGCCGACCTGTATAACGATCTTCAGGATATAAAAAGCAGACTCTGGTATCAGATGCCTGCTAAAAAGATTGCTTTCTGCGGTGAGGATGACTGCAGCCAGACAGCTACCGCCTGGTTCAATACGGCGGCGGCTATGCTGTATGACACCGACATGGCAGAACTGCTGGAACATGAGAATATCTATTGCGCAGATGAATGGGCGGAAAAGCAGAAACGGATCTCTGCCCTGAACCGGCTGACCAAACAGCAGCAGATGCTCCTTTATACAGAAGTCATCGGATTCATCACCCGGTATCTGGAGCTGTCCGCAGCCTTTGAAACCATAGAGGCTGTCATCACCGAGCTGGATTACCACCAGACGGTTATAAAGGGAGGAGGAAGTGTCGCACTCCCTCAGTCGGCATATGTCTAAGAGGGCATATAGAAACAACTGGGAGATGCAGCAAATGCTGTATCTCCCTTTCCCATTTACATTATTTTGCAAACAGATTACTGGCTGCAAGCATCCGCATCTGCCCTATTACATCATCATAAGATACCACATCTTCCGCAAAATAATCTGTAATAGCCTGATAGTCCTCCCTGTAAAAAGCATTATCGCAAAATTCAAAAATAACTGCCGGTATATTAACTTTCTCATCCGCTGACGGACATATCCGCATCTTTGAACGGTGTTCCCGCACTTCCCGTACCAGCACGGCAAATCCATCATTAAATTCTATCAGAGGAGTCAGCTTATAAATATCATACAGGTGGCGGGAATAGCGTTTTGACTTTCCCTGAAGATAATAGTCGCACAGGGCAAAGACTTTATCTATATAGGTTCGATCCAAAGACTGAAGATTCATGGAGAATCTGCCCAGAGAAAACTGTTCCGCCAAATCCTCCCTCCCCCTGCCTTCCAGATAATCTCCAATATAATTGCGGATTTCAACCGTCTGTGTGGGAAAAGAGTAAGAACCCAGGGCAGTCTCCAGCTTTACATACTGTGGCAGCCGGTCATCCTGAAGGACAAACACGGATTCATAAGAAAACAGGTAGACATTGTAGTCCCTGTCACTCTGGGTTTCTTCCCAGTTAGCAACCGGCATACCCAGTTCCTCACTGATCCCCTTCAAAACAACATTTTTCAATTTCTTTCTCCTGCTCTCCCCGATATGTTCCTTAAATGTAATATCTATATCTTCAGAAAAACGGTCTATCACGTGGAAACCTTTTGACAGGGACGTTCCTCCCTTGAACACACACTCAGCCAACTGTTCTGAAAGCAGTTTCAGGATCAGTGTCACATAATAATCTTTTTCCACTACAGCCGGTGTCCTCCCGCTGCTGTCAGCAGCCTGCTCAACCATATCCTTAAATGTTTCCCTATCCCTGTGCAGATACATACTCTACCCCCGTCTCATAAATCGCCTTATATATTTTCAGCGGATAACTTGCAAGGAACCTGTCCACTGCTGATTTTGTAAGAGCGTGCTCTCTGGCGTAGTCAGTAAGAATCCGTCCGCAGACCTCCGGTTCCTCCTCTGCACACTTCTCCAAATCCTTCAGGCAGTCCAGAAACTGCAGGACAGCCACATTTTCATCCGTAACCTCCACAACAGGGCGTCTTAGGATGTATTTCCGGTTTTTTATGGTCAGTTCCCTAATCTGCGCCGGTGCAAAATTACTGGTAATTTCCTCCGTAAGCGGCACCTGGGCAGACAGCCCCATACGGTTTGCCAGGGTATATCCTGAATAATACCCTACCCTTTTCCCCCTGCGCCTCACATATTTATGAAGCGCCACCGTATCCGCCGTCAAAGTCATCCTTTCCCCAAACATATCTGTTTTTGGGAAATAATAGATCCCTGCCTCAAACCTGCACAGGATGCCGTCATCCGTAAGCCGCTTTAAATGATACCGGAGGTTTTCTTCCGACAATCCGGGAATGGAAATATCCCCGGAAAAGATTGGTTCCCCCAGTTCATAATTCCCTTTCAGATATTCATACAGCATGGCACTCACCCACTTTCAATTTGTAAACTTATTATTTACTTATTGTTAGTATATCCAGAAATCAAAACTTAGTCAACAGAAAGAAATGGAAAACTTTGTTCTTATCCTTTGCCTGATATATATTCTGCACATCATTTCACTGCAATAATATATGGATAAAGAAATTTCCAAAGCCTTTCTGCTTATACAATATCTTGTGTTTTATGTTTGACTTTTCCTATATCTTGTGTTATCATAAACTTGTTATTGAATTTTGTGCAATTTCGGAACGGAAAGCACACGCTGTTTAAGTTTGTACGGAGTCAGAAAGTATAAAGTGCAGGTCACTTTACGCCTTCTGGCTCTTTTTATGTCTGTAACATCATTTAACAGACTATCATACAGCATATCTGTACGCAGGCAGGAATGATTCGGCAGTTTAAGCCGCCTCATCTCCTGCCTGTTTTCGTTCAAGAAAGGAGGGCAAAGTGGAAATTCACAAATTCACTGGCAAAATCTAAAAGAAAAGAGGTAAAAACGAATGTCACAGACAACAGAACGCATCCACGAACTGGTGGATAAGCTCAACCAGTACCGCGATGAGTATTACAACAGGAATGCCCCCAGTGTGTCAGATGCCGTCTACGACCATCTTTACGACGAACTGGAGCGCTTGGAGAAGGAATCGGGGATCATCCTGAGCAATTCCCCCACCCAGACCGTAGGCTACAAAGCCGTCAGCAGTCTGAAAAAGGTTCGTCACCCCATCCCGCTTCTCTCACTGGACAAGACCAAGATGGTAAGCGAGCTGGCTGCCTTCCTGAAGAAACACGCAGCCCTGCTCATGCTGAAGCTGGACGGTCTGACCGTAAAACTCGTTTACGAGGACGGGAAACTTGTGGAAGGCTCCACCAGAGGCGACAGCAATGAAGGGGAACTCATTACCCACAATGTCTCCGCTTTCCGGAATGTGCCGCTTTCCATTCCTTACAGGAAACGCCTTGTAATAACCGGCGAAGGGTTCATCCATAAAAGCGACTTTGAGCGCCTGAAAGATACCCTGACAGGCAGCGACGGCAAGCCCTACCGCAATGCAAGAAACCTTGCCGCCGGCTCTATCCGGTGTCTGGATGCAAACATCTGCAAAGAACGGGAAATCAGCTTTTTTGCCTTTAACATCCTTGAGGGCATGGATGAGTTCACCGACATCCGGGACAGCCGCAGC
>DKUL01000068.1:3763-5411 GCA_002490665.1 Lachnospiraceae bacterium UBA7205
ACGCTGACAGACCTTGCGGAGATTTCGGACATCCCTATCGACGGGATGGTGCTGCGCTTTGACAACTTTTCCTATTCCGCAAGCCTCGGCAGAACCGGACACCATTACAACGACGGCATTGCCTTCAAATTTGAGGATGACACCTATGAAACAGTCTTCCGCTCCATTGAGTGGCAGACAGGACGCAGCGGCGAGATTGCCCCGGTCGCAGTATTTGACACAGTGGAAATTGACGGCTGTGAGGTATCCAGGGCGAGCCTCCACAACCTGACATTTATCAAGGGACTGGAACTGCACCCCGGATGCCGTATTCTGGTTTCCAAGCGCAACATGATTATCCCCCATGTGAATGAACTAAAGTTCATGGGAAAATCTGGACCGTGGTGACTATCAGGACATGACGCCGCAGACCTGCCCCTGCTGTGGGCAGCCCACACGCACCCATTCCAGGGCAGGCGACAAGGGACGCATGGTAGAGACGCTCCACTGTGACAATCCCGAATGTGGCAGCCGCATCCTTCAGAAATTCGTGCATTTCGCAGAAAAGAAAGCCATGAACATCAGGGGGCTTTCCGAGGCAACGCTGGACCAGCTTATCCGGCTCGGCGCCTTAAAGAGTTATCAGGATTTGTACCACCTTGACCGCTACCGGGATGAGATTATTGCACTGGAGGGCTTCGGTGAAAAATCCTATGAAAACCTGATTGCTTCCATCAATGAGAGCCGCAGCACAACCTTTGTACGCTTTGTTGTGGCAATGGACATTCCCCTGATCGGCAGGACTGCCAGCAGGATACTGGACAGACATTTCCACGGCAGCCTGCGGGAGCTGAGGCTGGCTGCGCTGGATCGTTTCGACTTTACCTGCCTTGAGGGGATTGGGGACACAATGAGCAGCAACCTCCATGAGTGGTTCCGCAATTCGGATCATCTCCTGTTATGGGGCAGCTTACAGAAAGAATTACACTTTGAAAACGGTTTGGATGCAGAGGCATCCAGAGAGGAGAACAATATGAACAAAACAACGAACAACACATTTGCAGGATGCACCATTGTAGCGACAGGAAAACTTGAGAACTTCACCCGCGACGGGATCAACGCCAAAATCATCAGCCTTGGCGCCACGCCCGGCAGCTCCGTTACCAAAAAGACGGATTACCTGATATGCGGCGAGAAGGCAGGCAGCAAGCTGGCAAAGGCAGAGCAGCTCGGCGTTAAAATCCTGACTGAGCAGCAATTTATGGAAATGCTGTCGGCATAAGTTTCCTTATTGCCTTAAATCTTGAAAAAGCTGTCTGAAAAACGGCAGCTTTTTTCAAGTATCCGAGCAGTCACCGGGTACTTATTCTATATACAGGTTCTGTACGCAATCCATAAAACAATTCAAATCGCAACTGACAAAACAGCAGAATCATGCTATAATTTGAGAAAGAGAGGTATGCTATTTATGGCAAATAAAACGAACACTATTCAGGAACTGAACCTTGCAGACAGTTTTTTATTTGGGAAGGTAATGAGCGACACGGAAATATGCCGCAGGGTACTGGAAAAAATATTAAATGTCCCCATTAAGAAGGTAGATTTCCCGATTACCCAGAAAACCACTGACATTGCACCTGACAGTGGGGACATCCGCTTAGATGCCTGC
>DKUL01000045.1:0-28400 GCA_002490665.1 Lachnospiraceae bacterium UBA7205
CAACGCGCAGACACAAATCTCGCGATTGAAAATTTTAATTTTCAATCTTTTCATTCTGTCATAAGTTCAGTCACGGATATTTTTCTGATACTGCCTGCGCTGATGTAGGTGACGATCAGACAGTATAATACAAGCGCTGCCGTCGTGCCAATCATCAGCGGCAGGCTTTCGGGAATCTGTACGCCAAACGCTGCCATCCAAAAAGCACGCTGTACCCATACCGACAACACCGCAGCGATGCAGGAGGAAACAATCGTTACTGGGAGAATACGCAGGGTAAGTTGTATCATAAGCTCTCTTGATGTGTAACCCATACTTTTCATGATACCAAATTCCCTGCGTTGTCTTTTTACGGCGGATACGGCTATGATGCCCAAGATCACCGCCACCACAACGGCAATGAATATCACGGCGCAGAACGAGAATGTCTTTGTAACCGCGGCTATGGATGCCATCTGGGATTTCAAAAAATCCTTCATGGAGGATATCTCCTTTATTACGAAACGGCTGCTGTTTCCGCTGATGACGGTGTCGCCTATTCTGATCGCATAGTCAACGTCGGTAACGCCGTATTGAGAGATCAGCACCGCCATTTTCTCGTCCGCTTTCGCCCTGATACGTTCCTCAAGGCTTCCCTGTACAGTCTGTGCATATGTTGTGTCCTTTGCGCTCGCACCGTATAGAGCGGTGAGCTTATCCGTAAAGGCAGGGCGGTCCTCCTCGTTTTTGAGCGTGATCTCCACTGCGTTCGGGCGGTCGTTTGGGCGTATGCGCCGGTAACCGTCCTCGGTCATGTAGACGCTTATGCCGTTGTTGTTCATGGCGGTTACAATGCCTGTTATGATATAGCTTTTTTCACAGACATCGCCCTTGATGATGATACTGTCGCCTATGTGCCGGTTTTCTGTATTCTCCCTCCTTGCGGAGATCATGATTTCGTTGTCGTACTCGGGGAAACGTCCCGCTTTCAGGCGGAGATTATCCGTGAGGGAAAAATCGGCGTAAGAAAAGACAGCCGCACTCTGATTACAGCCTTTTATTTCCACGTAATCCCCCATTGCGCGCGTCAGCAGAACCTTTTCCACTTCGGGGAACTTACGGATCTCATCACAAAATTTTTCCCCGTTCACTCCGTTCATCATAATGATGTTTATGTCGGGAGTTTCCATTCCCAAAACGCCTATTAGGCCGTTATAGCCGCTCTTGAAAAAGTCAAAGGTGTACACACTAAACATGATGGCAACGCCTGCGGCGATCATACAGATACCCATACCGATATTCGAGCGGAGATCGTTACCTATGCCCTTGAAGGCAAGACGGATATTGATGCTGTGTCTCATTTTTTCGAGTGGAAGTATATTTTTCCCGAAATGGTGGGTCTTTATGCCCTTGCGAAATGCCACGACGGGAGGGAGCTTTTTTACTCTTGCCGCCCTTGACAGCGCAAAGAGCGTGACGAGCGCTATGGTCGCTATTACCACGATAAGAATGCGAAGAATATTCACATCCGTATGCACGTCACGGTTCATCATCCCCCTTGTGAGTGTATCCATGACCGGGGAAAAGGCTGCCGCCGTTATGCCGCCGATGACCGCGCCAACGCCCCCTGTAAGGATATATTCGCAGATGTAAGAAAGAGAAAGCGCACGGCTTGTATAGCCCAATGCTTCCAGCACGCCGATCTGCACCATCTGTTCCTCAATATCCTTTGAGATCTTGTGAAGGATAAGGAAGAGTGCGGATATCATGGTGACAATGGAAAAAAATACGCTCATATACAGAAAAACAGCAAGATAAGCGGTTTCTACCAGTTTCTCCGCATCTTTATCTAATGGTATTACTGCGCTTAAAACATTCTCATTTGACTTTGCGAAGCATTTTTCATAGTATTCCTCATAGGAGAATTTCTTTTCCGTGTCAAATGCGATCAAGCGGTATTCCTCATAGACAGCGGACAACAGCACCATATCATCATCCGAAACGATACATTTTAACATACTGCTGGAATTATATAAACCCGTGTTGTAGAAACCGGCTATGGTAAAAGGGTAATCCCTGCCGCCTGAAACAAAAGTAAAGGTTTCCCCCGGTGTATAGCCGGCTGTGATCTCAAAATACTGGGGCAGCCATATTGGATGAGACAGCTTTTCAATCTCATCATCGGGGAAGGCATTCAGTTTTTGGAAATTTTCCATCTTCCGCTCTGTGTTTTCGTCCACAAAGATCATATTATAGGCGATACTTTCACCATGCTTTGATAGTGCCGATGCACCCGCACCGTAAAGTACACTGCTTTCCCGGACGTCGGTCACATGGTATTCCTCTTCCAGAATATCTCGATAGATATCACGGTATTTATCAGCCTGAAATAACAATATAAAATCAGCACAGCCTGTCTCCTCAAAGGCGCGGTCAAATGCGCTGCCAATCTGTGTAATGCTGACCGCAAAGGTTGCCATGAGAAATGTCGTAACAAGGGTGAGAAAGACAATGGCTGCCGCCTCACGCTTGTTTCGCTTTAGATTAAATAAGGATAATCGGAATATCTTCATAAGTCACCACCCCATCTCATCAAGGAATCCTGTCAGCTTTTCACGGCGCTCTTTTAAATCGTCCTCGCCGTATTTTGCCATTCTGTGTTCGCCGACAACTTTGCCGTCACGCAGATAGATGACTCGTGTCCCGCGCAGTGCGGTTTTGATATCGTGCGTTACCATCACGATGCTCTGGCCGTTCTCGTGTACTCCGGTGAAGATGTCGAGAACGTCTTTGCCTGATGCAGAGTTGAGTGAACCGGTAGGCTCGTCCGCAAAAAGAATTTTCGGCTCGTTTATCACAGCGCGCACGATTCCGACACGCTGTGTCTCACCGCCGGAAAGCTGGTTTGGATATTTCTTCTGCATTGCCTCATCAAGCCCGACTTTTGCGAGCAGTTCCTTTACCTTTTTGATCAGCGCGGGGGAGTTTTTCTGTACGGCAAATGCGCCCGTTAACACATTGTCAAGGACGTTCTGATTTTCAAGCAGATAGATGCTCTGAAAAACGAATCCGCAGTTTTTTCTCCGAAACACCGCAAGCTGATCATTCGTATAGTCCTGAATCTCGGTGTCACCGAAAAATACCTTTCCCAAAGTGGGCTTATCCATTCCCGAAAGCGCATAGAGCAGGGTGGACTTGCCCGAACCCGAAGCGCCCATGATGACGGTAAAATCGCCCTCCATAATCTCCAAATCGAGATTCTTGATAACATGCTGCTGTACAGCGCCGTTCGAAAAAGACTTGCACAGCTTTTCTGTATGCAAAATAGGAATCATATATAACACTACCTTTCTCATCATAATTGTTGTATCCTATGATAGTTATTATATATGATTCCGTTTATGATTTCCTTGTCAAATTCTTGTTAAATTCTTGTCTTTTTCTTAACTGAGTGACTTAACTAAGCGGAATAAGCAGCGTTACACACAGTCCGTTTTCACTCCTGACAGACAGCTCCCCGCCCATTTTATCCATGAGTATCCTTGCGATATACAGGCCTAAACCGCTGCCTTCCTTGTCGCCATGTTCCTTTCCACGGTAAAATTTGTGGGTGATAAGCGCGATTTCGTCTTCGGGAACGCCCGGGCCGCTGTCACGGATTAACACCTCAAGAAAGGGTTCATCAAGACGGAAAGAAATGTCAATGGGCGTATCTGCGTATTTGTAAGAATTAAATAGGATATTCCCAATAACCTGCGACAAACGCAGCTTGTCTATATGCACAATGACCTGCGGTATTTCGGAGATACGCACAAGCCCTCTGTCATCGTACTCGGATACGAGCGCTGCGATAACAGTGGAATTTTCATCCGCGCAGTTTACCTTGAACGCGCCTAAGTCCTCCAAAGCGGAAGAAAACAGGTCGCCTACAAGCAGCGCGATCTCATCCGCTCTTTTATAGATGTTATTCATCTTCACGATCATATCTTCCGTGACGGTGATTTCCTGCCCCTCATTTTGGGAGAATACCGCCGCCATCAGCTCAGATGTGAGTTTAATCCCTGTCACAGGCGTTTTCAGGTCGTGGGAAAGCGACGCGATAAGCTCATGCTCTCTTGCTCTGGACGCTTTCAGCTCCTCCCGCATAATATCAAAGCTCTCCGAAAAAGCGCCGAACAGATTGCCCTTATCCATCTCAAGAGGCCGGTCAAGGTCGCCTGCCGCCACATAAGATGCAAACTCTTTCATCTTGGCAAATGGGCGCAGGATCGCTTTGCGGATATACGCCCCAAAAGCCGCCGCCGCACCAATCAGGAGAAAACCGCATACACAGTAAACGGCGATGATATCTGTACGCAGACGGTCAAAATGCTTCCTGCTGTCTGTGAGTACGACACTGCCTGTTATCTGATTATTTTCTATGATGTAGGTGTAGGGATAGCGCTTTTGCATTGCCGTTTCAACGGTTATCACTTCCAAACAGTTGGAACGGTTATCATAAAGAACATTTCCGTTGATGTCAAGTATGACATATTCCCGTTCCGAAGCGGTGTTTTCAGGCGGCATATCGTCCAGAACCATCTTATGTGAAATTTCATTGAGCAGAAGCACGTCCTTATTATTTTGTGAAAAATCATCAGTGTCGGTGATTTTCACAACAGCAGACAGCCCGACAGCGAGCAGCAGGACAAGAAGCACTACGAATCTGTAATATCTTTTCATAGTGCTGTCACTTCCATCATGTAGCCCACACCCCATACGGTTTTTATGAGCTGTGGTTCTTTGGGGTCGTCCTCGGTCTTTTCACGCAGATGCCGGATATGTACGGCGATTGTACCCTCGTTGATATACGCATTCTCCCACACATCTCTGAGCAGATCATCCTTTGAAACGACCTTTCCCCTGTTTGTGTAAAGGTAATACAGCAGCTTGTATTCCAGTGCTTTGAGGGGAATCTCCCTGCCGTCTGCAATAATTTTGTGCATATTTGTGTTAAGGTACACTTCACCTGTCAGTTTCACAAGGCCGTCCTCATTCTGCTGAAAATTTTGGACAGCATGCGCAGTATCCCGCGTCCTATCGTACCTGAAAACGGCAGCTTTCACCTTGGCAAGCAAGACGTTTAGCGTATAGGGCTTTTTGATATAATCATCGCCGCCGATGTTGAGGGCGATGAGCACGTCATCGTCGCTTGTCCGGGCACTGATGAAAAATATCGGTAGGTCATAGTTTTCACGTATCTTCCTGCAAAGGTCGAAGCCTGATTTTTCGCCAAGATTGATGTCAAGCAAAAGCAGTGAAACATCATGTTTTTCAAGAAAAGCGACCGCGTCGGCATAGCTTGTCACATAGGAAGTCTTTACGCCGAACATATTGAAATATTCGGAAGTAGCCGTGGCTATCATTTCATCATCATCTATCATCAGGACTTTATAGCTTTCCAAATTCATACTCATCTCACTTCTATATCATATTTGTTGTTGCAATATCATTCTTTTATATACCAAACCTTGCTTCAAAAGTCAATTATAAATGTGTTTCCATGTTAAGGAACTGTCCAAAAATAACTTTTAATATTGCTTGTCTTTTTCTCCGATGGCACCGCTCAAAGAAAAATCCTACGCGCTATTTAAAAGTTATTTTTTTACACTTCCTAAAGGCGGAAAGGCAATCGGCGCAATAAATGGCAGGGAATATTTCAAAATAAATATAAAAATTCTGATGAAGTCTACTAATCAGGCTGTCTTTGTTGTATAATAAGTTTATCGTATAGGATTGCTACAACAGAAATTCCCATACGACATTTTTTTACTAAAAAACTTGTAAACTGGTGGCGTAATCTACAAAGGGCGTGCGGGGTAGCAGGTGGAACCCCTGCATTTCCTTGAAAGAGGTAGGGCGTACGTGCGAAAGGAAGCCGAAATATCTGCCTTTGCGCAGGAAAAGGAGGAACAGATGCTGCTGGAATGTTGCTGGGAGCTTGACCCGAACATGGCGGCAGACAGGTACTGATGGGGAAAGCATGGACGGACATCAAGAAAATGGGAGGGAGACTAAAAATGTATTTATTGCCAAGACCGCAACAGGAAGAATGGTATGGGGAATGTTACACAATTCGGTATAACGGATGCATCGTGACGGAAGAAACAGGCGGTGTGGACTGTTATCCCTATATGAAGATGCTGCAGGAGGAAGTGGAGGAGGATACAGGCATAAGGCTGAAGCTCCGGCAGGGAAGTTCGAAAAAAGCGGATATTACACTTCGGATAGATGCCTTGACGGAACCGGAGGGATATACCCTTACTGTCAGTCAGAAAGGCATATGGATGAGTGCCGGGGGAATGGCAGGGATGATATACGGAATACAGACACTGCGCCAGATAATAAGGCAGGGCGGGGCATGTATCCCCTGCCTGAAGATTTCCGATTATCCTTGCTTTCCGGTGAGGGGACTTTTCTATGATGTAACCAGGGGACGGATACCTACGCTGGATTATCTGAAAAAACTGGCAGACCATATGGTTTTTTATAAAATGAACCAGTTACAGCTTTATATCGAGCACAGCTTTCTGTTTGAAAACTTAAGCGAGGTCTGGCGCGACGATACACCCCTTACGGCGGAGGATATACTGGAACTTGACCGCTACTGCGGGGTAAGGGGGATAGAACTTGTGCCGGCAATCGCTTCTTTCGGGCATTTGTACAAGGTATTGCGCACGAAATCCTTCCGCCATCTGTGTGAGATGCCGGAACTGGCAGAGAAGCCATTTGGCTTTGTGGACAGGATGAACCATCATACGCTGGATGTCTCCAACCCGGACAGCTTATGCTTTGTGAAAGGGCTGATGGAAGAATATATGGCATTATTTTCTTCCCATAAATTCAATATCTGCGCGGACGAGACGTTTGACCTTGGAAAAGGGAGAAGCCGGAATCTGGCAAAAGAGAAGGGCGTACACCGACTTTATGTGGACTTTGTAAAGGAACTGTGCATATTTTTAAAGGAGCATAACAGACAGCCTATGTTCTGGGGGGATATCATCAGTGAATGTCCGGAGCTGCTGAAGGAACTGCCAGAAGGCACGATATGTTTAAGCTGGGGATATGGGGCGGACGAAAGCGGGGAATCCGTGCGCAGGATTGCCGCGGCAGGGGCGGTGCAGTACTGCTGTCCGGGCGTAAGCGGCTGGAACCAGCTGGTCAACCAGATAGACGTATCTTATCAGAATATAAGACGGATGTGCCACTATGCAAGGGAGTGTGGGGCAGCAGGCATACTGAATACGGACTGGGGGGACTTCGGGCATGTCAATCATCCGGATTTCGGTATTACCGGGATGATTTATGGCGCAGCTTTTTCCTGGGGAAGTGAAGTGCCGGAATATGAGGAACTGAACCGGCAGATTTCATTTTTGGAATTCCGCGACCGCAGTGAAAAGATTGTTTCCATTATAGAGAAGCTTTCCCGGACATGGATTTTTAAGTGGCATGACGCAGTGACTTTTATGGAGGGGCACGGTGGCGTCAAAGACAGCGCGGAGCTGTCCGGCCTGCCAGAGGCAGTCAGGGGACTGGAAGCATGCGCAAAGGAGCTGTACAGTATTCTCCCGGAACTGGACAGCGCCGGAAAGGCGTGTGTGCCGCCTTATCTGATGGCGATAGATGGTATGATATTGCTGCAGAAGCTGGGGGCGCTCGTCAGTGCAAGGGAACACTGCTACGCTCCGCTGCTTCCTGTAAAGGCGGCAGATTTGGCCGTGGAACTGGAAGAATGGATTTATGAGTATAAGGAGGAATGGAGGCGTACCAGCAGGGAGTCGGAGCTTTTCCGGATTGGGAATGTGGTATGCTGGTATGCGGACTATCTGCGCCAGGAGGGCTAAAAGGAGATAACAATATATATAGGAAGCTTTTTGCTAGATGAGCGCGCCGGCGCTCATCTTTTTTAGTTGGAAAGGCACTTAAGGGGAATCTGTTTCATACAATAGAATAAATGAGTCCCGGGGGCATTTCTTGAAGACCTTTGAGCAACCTTTATCCGCCAAGGAGGAGAATGAGTATCTGGAAATAATGAACGGCGAGGATTTGGAAGCAGCCCATATGGCAAAACAGACCCTGATAGAAAGAAATCTGCGTCTGGTGGCGCATGTGTCCAAGAAATACATGGGGTGCGGGGAGGATATGGAAGATTTGATATCCATAGGCACCATCGGACTTATAAAGGCAGTAAATACCTTCAAGGCAGAGAAGGGAAGCAGGCTTGCCACATATGCTGCGAAATGTATTGACAATGAGCTTTTGATGATGTTTCGGGCAAGAAAGAAAGTCACGCGAGAAGTCTCTTTGTATGAGCCGATAGGAACAGACAAGGAGGGAAATGAGATAAACCTGATTGACGTGTGTGAGCAGGAACAGCGTGACGTGGTTGAGGACATGGATACAATGGAAAAACTAAAATGCCTGTCGCGGCTGATTGAAGAGCGGCTTGATGACAGGGAACGGGAAATTATCAAAATGCGTTACGGGGTGACAGGAAAAAGCTTTACAGGAGAGGAAATGACACAGCGGGATATTGGCTGCCTGCTTGGAATTTCCAGGAGCTATGTCTCACGGATAGAAAAAAAGGCGCTTGGAAAACTGAAAGCTGGTCTGGAGCAGGAAAAACTGTGTTAATTTTTACATTTCGGGTGCTAATTTTTACATTTGCGTTGTAATAACGTCCTGGCTGTGCTATATATGTCCTTGGACAGTTACTGGAAAAGTCAGTCAGCTGGAAACACCAGCATTTCCGGGCAGCAGTGCCGGCACATGGCATGGGTGTTTGGACGGAAAAGGAGTAATATGAAATGTATAGCAGAGTAGTGACTGGCGCCCTCAACGGCATTGAAAGCATGCTTGCGGCAGTCGAAGTGGATGCATCGAAAGGCATGCCGGGATTTGAGATGGTCGGACAGTTAAACAACGAAGTGCGGGAGGCAAGGGAGCGCGTCAGGGTGGCATTAAAAAATGCTTCCATTGCAATACCGCCCATGCGGATAACAGTCAGCATATCGCCAGCTGAGATGAGAAAAGAAGGGGCAGCCTATGATTTGCCGATAGCCATAGGGGTGCTTGTATCACTGGGTCTGATTCCGGAGGAAGGCATCGGAAACACCCTTATTGTAGGGGAGCTTGGGCTGGATGGCGCAGTCCGCACGGTCAAAGGGGTACTGCCCATTGTACAGAGGGCAAAACAGGAGGGCGTGAAAAGGTGCATGGTACCGACAGCAAATGTGCGGGAAGGCGCCATAATAGACAATATCGAGATTATCGGCGTGTCCACGCTTTCGGAAGCCATAGAATATCTGAGAGAGACCGAGGAGCGCAGGCCGCAGCTGATAGCACCGGCACGGCGAACCCTGATGGGGCAAGGCAGCCAGACGGATAAAGCGCTGGATTTTTCAGAGATAAATGGTCAGGAGGCTGTAAAGCGCGCAGTGGAGGTGGCGGCTGCAGGATTTCACCATGTATTGATGATTGGGCCGCCCGGTTCCGGAAAGACCATGATTGCAAAGCGGATACCCACGATTCTTCCTGACTTGTCCATGGAGGAGAGTCTTGAGGTGTCTACGATATACAGTGTGGCAGGGCAGCTCGATGACAGAAATGCGTTGATAACGAAAAGACCATTTCTTGACCCGCATCATACCATTTCTGCACAGGCGCTTGCCGGCGGAGGGCGCATACCAAAGCCCGGAGCCGTCTCGCTGGCGCACAGGGGCGTACTTTTTATGGACGAGCTTCCTGAGTTCCGGCGCGGCACAATTGAGATATTGCGGCAGCCCCTTGAGGACAAGCGCATCCATATAGCAAGGACTTCTGGAAGCTATGTATATCCCGCGGACTTTATGCTGGTGGGCGCCATGAATCCTTGCCCTTGCGGTCATTTTCCGGACAGAAACAAGTGTACATGTTCCGAGACGGAAGTAAAAAAATATCTTTCACGGATATCGGGTCCTATACTGGACAGAATTGATGTCATCACAGAGGCGCCGCGGGTGGACATCAGGCAGCTGTCAGCCACAATGCACAATGAAAGCAGCGCCGACATCCGGGAGCGCGTGATGGGGGCAAGGGAACGTCAGAACCGACGGTATCAGGGAACAGGTTATCATTTTAACGCGGAACTTAGGGCAGGCGATATCAGGACATACTGTCCTCTTGGAACAGAGGAGCAGGCAATGATGGAGGAAATATTTACCGTCATGAATCTGTCGGCAAGGGCGTATCATAAAGTAATAAAAGTTGCGCGGACAATTGCCGATTTGGACGGTAAGGATGACATTGGCACGGCGCACCTGGGTGAGGCGGTATGCTATCGGATGAACGACAGGAATTAATTTTTACAGGATGAAATTGTATGGTTGCACACAGGAATAATTTGGACGGGACAGAAGTAGAATGGAAGATGGGAGAACAAAACAAGATATATGCATGCTGGCTGGACACGATATACTGGCTTGCGGGAGGAACGAAATATAAGCTGCTTGAAGCCGCAGGAACGGCACAGGATGTTTATCTCATGCCTGAGCGGCATATAACAGCCGTTGCAGGGGAAAAGGCTTGTGAGCGCTTTGTACAGCATAAAAGGCGGTATTCCCCACAGAAGGTATGGAATTATGTGACAGGAAGCGGGATAAGCTATACGTATTGCCGGGAACCGGATTTTCCGCAGAAATTTGTGGATATCCCCGACCCACCGTTTGGCATCTTTTATAAAGGAAGGCTGCCGGATGGCTGTGTTCCGGCAGTGGCACTGATAGGCTCCAGAAAATGCAGTGAATATGGCACGTACATGGCAGAACTGTTTGCGGCGGGATTCGCGTCAGCCAGTGTGGATGTCATCAGCGGTATGGCGCTTGGGATTGACGGGATAAGCCAGCGTGCGGCACTGAAGGCGGGCGGCAGCTCCTTTGCGGTGCTTGGATGCGGTGTGGATGTTGTCTATCCAAGGGTTAATGAACCGCTCTACAGGCAGCTTCAGGAGAAAGGCGGCGTTCTGTCGGAATATCCGCCCCGGATGGAGCCAAGACCTGCCCTGTTTCCCCCGCGGAACAGGATTATCAGTGCGCTTGCCGATGTGGTCGTCGTGGTGGAGGCGTGCGAAAAAAGCGGCACACTGATTACAGTTGACATGGCACTGGAACAGGGAAAGGAAGTGTATGCGCTGCCGGGAAGATGCACGGACGCACTCAGCATGGGATGCAACAGGCTGCTGCGGCAGGGAGCCATGATAGCGGTCTCACCTGACGACATAATCAGCGATATGCACTGGGAACGCCAGACAAGCCGGCATGGGCGTACAGAAAGGAAACTGGCAGACAGCAAAATTTCAGAAACGGCAAAAGAAATATATGCCGTTCTTGCCAGTCTGCCAGTCACACAGGAGGAGATTGTCGCCAGGCTTCGGGAAAACAGGAGCGCGCTGTCAGTGCCACAGATATGCCAGGGACTTGTGGAGCTTGAACTCAAGGGGCTTGCTGCCAGCCAGAACAGGCAGTACAAGCTGTTGTTATAGCAGAAGATAGCAACGAAAAACAAAACAATTTGACAGATTTTTGAAAATATTACTTGCCACGGTTTCAAAATTGGGTTATAGTGGTGAACGTAAGTCAAAGGTAACAGCTGCTGTTTTCCCATGGGGGAATCTGAATTGAAATAAAGTATGAAGACGAGGTAACAGTATGGCAAAGTATTTAGTAATTGTGGAGTCACCCGCAAAGGTGAAAACAATCAAGAAATTTCTGGGTGCCAATTATGAGGTATTGGCAAGTAACGGTCATGTTCGCGATATGCCGAAAAGCCAGCTGGGATTTGATGCGGAAAATAATTATGAACCCAAATATATAACAATTCGAGGCAAGGGAGATATTCTGGCAAAGCTTCGAAAGGAAGTAAAAAAGGCAGATAAGGTATATCTTGCAACCGACCCTGACCGTGAGGGGGAGGCTATTTCATGGCACTTGTACATTGCGCTCAAGCTTGAGGAAAAAAAGGTATACCGTATCACATTCAATGAAATTACGAAAAATGCGGTAAAAGAATCCCTGAAAAATCCCCGGGAAATTGATATGAGCCTGGTGGATGCACAGCAGGCAAGGCGTATGCTTGACAGGATGGTGGGTTACCGCATTTCCCCCCTTCTCTGGGCAAAAATCAAGAGGGGGCTGAGTGCGGGAAGGGTTCAGTCCGTGGCGCTGCGCATTATCTGCGACAGGGAGGATGAAATCAATGCGTTTATCCCGGAGGAATACTGGACACTGGATGCGGCGCTGAAAATCAAGGGGGAAAAAAAGCCGCTGGTGGCGAAGTACCATGGCATGGGTGACAAAAAATCAGAAATTCATTCCAGGGAGGAGATGGATAAGGTTTTAAAGGAGCTTGAACAGGCAGCGTTTACGGTTGCAGAAATCAAGAAAGGCGAGCGGATAAAAAAGGCGCCGCTGCCGTTTACAACCTCCACGTTACAGCAGGAAGCGAGCAAGGCGCTGAATTTTTCGACACAAAAGACAATGCGCCTGGCACAGCAGCTTTATGAAGGAGTGGAGCTTAAGGGACAGGGGACAGTCGGAATTATCACTTACCTGCGAACGGATTCTACCAGGGTATCTGATGAGGCAGTAGCCGCATCAAAAGACTATATTACAAAAAATTATGGTGCGGAATACGCGGCGGAGGTCACGACGGAAAAGAAAAAGGAGCAGAAAATCCAGGATGCGCATGAAGCGATTCGTCCCACGGATATCAGCAATACGCCCGCAGGCTTAAAAGAGTCCCTCAGCAGGGATCAGCTGCGCCTCTACCAGCTTATCTGGAAACGATTTACGGCAAGCCGCATGACGCCGGCAAAGTATGAGACGACGTCGGTGAAAATTGACGCGAAAGGGCACCAGTTTACCGTATCGGCGTCCAAGCTTGACTTCGACGGCTTTATGAGCGTGTATAAGGAAGCAGATGATGAGAAGACAGAGTCCAATACGCTTTTGAAGGAAATTACAAAGGACACAAAACTCACGCTGGAATCCTTTGACCCCAGGCAGCATTTTACACAGCCGCCTGCCCATTACACGGAGGCGTCGCTTGTCAGGGCGCTTGAGGAGCTGGGAATAGGGCGTCCGAGTACGTATGCCCCGACGATTACGACGATTATGGCAAGGCGTTATGTGGTCAAGGAGGACAGGAACCTGTATGTGTCCGAGCTTGGCGAAGTCGTGAACAGCATGATGAAGGATGCCTTCCCCACGATTGTGGACGTGAATTTTACTGCAAACCTCGAGGCGCTGCTTGACAAGGTGGAGGATGGCGCCATCAGCTGGAAAACGGTGGTGGCTAATTTTTATCCGGACCTTGACGAGGCGGTGAAAAAGGCAGAAAAGGAACTTGACGAGGTGGAGATAGCGGACGAGGTTTCGGATGAACTGTGTGACGTGTGCGGCAGGAATATGGTGATTAAGTACGGTCCCCACGGAAAATTCCTTGCGTGTCCCGGCTTTCCTGAGTGCAGGAGCACGAAACCATATTTTGAAAAGATTGGTGTCCCCTGCCCGAAATGCGGCAAGGAGGTCGTCATCAGAAAGACGAAAAAGGGACGGAAATATTACGGCTGTGAAGCGATTCCGGACTGTGATTTTATGGTATGGCAGAAACCTTCCAAGGAGAAATGCGAGCGCTGTGGCGGCATCATGCTTGTGAAAGGCAGCAAGCTTGTCTGTGCTGACGAGCAGTGTGGATATGTGAAAAAGATTGAGGAAAACCAGAAAGCGGCACAGTAAGAAATTGCGACAATGTAAAGCTTTTTGCTAGATGAGCGCGCTGCGCTCATCTTTTTTGCCTATTTTTTGAAAAATACATATTATTTTTCAATTATAAAAATAATATAAAATTGTAATGGATTTTTGTTTTATTGACTGCAACTATTGAAAAATAAGCCATTCTGTGTTAAAATCTTCCTTATAAATGGATTTTAGTGTAGCAATTCAGGTCGGGGCTTTGCACTTGCGGTAAGGTCCGTTTGAAAGCGTAAGGAAATTGCAAAAAGAACTTGGAGGTTGGCTATGGGTAGTGTTCAATTATTAGACAAAACGAGAAAAATAGGAAAACTTTTACACAATAATAATTCCAGCAAGGTGGTTTTTAATGATATCTGCAAGGTAATCCGGGACATTGTCAATTCAAATGTACTGGTCATCAGCAAAAAGGGAAAGGTCCTGGGCGTTGGCAATTGCGAGGGAGTGGATGAACTAAAGGAGCTTGTCGAGGATAACGTGGGCGGTTTTATTGACCCGATGTTAAATGAAAGGCTTCTCGGCGTGCTGTCGACAAAAGAGAACGTGAACCTTGCGACGCTTGGATTTGAGAGTGAGGATATTCGGAAATATCAGGCGGTTATCACCCCGATTGAGATTGCCGGGGAGCGTCTGGGTACATTGTTTATATATAAGTGCAATGAACAGTATGATATTGATGACATCATTCTGTGCGAGTACGGTGTGACAGTGGTAGGACTAGAGATGCTCCGCGCGGTGAGCGAGGAGAATGCGGAGGAGAGCCGCAAGGTGGCAGTTGTCAAGTCTGCAATATCCACGCTTTCCTTTTCCGAGATGGAGGCAATCACGCATATTTTCGATGAGCTGAACGGGACGGAAGGTATCCTTGTCGCCAGCAAGATAGCAGACCGTGTTGGCATTACGAGAAGCGTTATTGTCAATGCGCTCCGCAAATTTGAGAGCGCTGGCGTTATCGAGTCCCGCTCGTCAGGCATGAAAGGGACTTACATCAAGGTTCTCAATGATGTCGTGTTTGAGGAAGTGGATGCGCTGAAACGGCAGCTCAACAAATAGGCATGGCGGTACGCCGGTTTAGGGCAGGCACAAATTGTCTGAAAAATAGAAAAAGAATGAAAAAACACAACAAAGAGCTTATCTTACTTATTTAATGAGAAAAGATAAGCTCTTTTTCTGTTTTGCAGGGTAAAAATAATGAATTTACATAACAAGGGCGGTCAAATTCACATAATATTACAAAATAATGAAAAAAATACTTGAAATATTCTGAAAATAATCTATAATAGAATAAGAAAGGTAATAAGTTATGTAAATTTGTCCAAAAAGACAGGGGTTTACATAGGATTTACGTAAAGTGCAGCAGCACATGAATAAAAGGAGGAGTAGAAATGTTAAATAGTTCAGGTGTGTTTGATTACGTTAACGTTCTGGGAACTTCATTGGATGCAGCGGCAACAAGGAATGACATCATTAACAACAACATCGCTAATGTAAACACTCCAAATTATAAGAGAAAAGATATCCGTTTTGAGACGGAGCTCAAGCACGCGTTTGCAAGGTCGAGTGAGGATACGGTGGATGCAAGGGTAAAGAATCTTGATTTGGAGGCGCTCACCCCCGAAATTTACACAGACTATGCGGAGCTTTCCTTCCGGTATGACGGAAACAATGTGGACATCAACAATGAGGAGGCAATCCAGGCAAAAAATACCATAAAGTACAATGGCATGATGGATTTGCTCAACAGGAATTTCACGCAGTTGAAATCGGTAATGAAATAGGAGGGATGCTAAATGGGAATATTTGATTCATTTGACATCAGTGCATCGGGAATGTCGGCCGAGCGCTACCGGATGGATATTATTTCACAGAATATGGCAAATGCACATTCAACCAGGACTGAGGATGGCACGCCGTATGTCAGGAAAGTTGTCACATTCCAGGAAAAGACGGATGTCAAGAACAGAAAGTTCTCGCATATGCTTGACACTGCGTTCAGCAACCTGACTGGCAGACCGCTTGGATGCACGAACTCGGCAGAGCTGTCAAGTCCTGGGACGGGCGTCAAGGTAAGGGGCGTGTATGAGGATACATGGACAGAGGAGGTCATGGCATATGACCCGGAGCATCCTGATGCGGATGAAAACGGATATGTCCATTATCCGAACGTGAACGTGATAACGGAAATGACCAACATGATTGACGCAAGCCGCGGCTATGAGGCAAACCAGGCAGCTTTTGAGGCGACAAAGGCGATGGCGAGCAAAGGGCTGGAGATGAATTTTTAATTGATATAAATGGGGATTGAAGGAGTATAGGGGGAATCGCAATGACAGTAACAGCAGCAAATGATATCAACAGTTTTTACAGGATTGGTTCAGATGCAGTCAGAAACAGCTTGTACGGCACAAACACGGAAAACAGCGAGCAGCCGGCAAATCTTTTTGGCTCCATCTTTGATGCGGCAGTAAGCAACATCAATGACACAAACAATGCATTGTCAAATCAGGAGAACGAGATTTTGAAGTGGGCAATGGGTATCTCGGAGAATACACATGACCTGACAATGGCAGTCGGGAAGGCACAGACAGCGCTTGACTACACGATTGCACTCAGGGATAAGCTTTTGGAATCATACAAGGAGATTATGCAGATACAGATTTAACAGACAGCAGGGTTGGCAGTCATTCAAAAAGGGTAAAGGATTACAAGGGATTTTTGGGAGAAGGAGACACTTGAAATGGTTGACAAGGTATTGGATTTTGGGAAAAAGCTATTGGAACGAATCAAGGAATGGTGGAATAAATTCCAGCCAAAGCAGAAAACACTGATTATCGGAATCGGTGTCGTGATTTTGCTTGCCATGGCAATACTGGTGGCAGTGCTTACAAGAAAACAGTACGTAAAGGATTTCGTAAATTGTGAGTCTACCAAGGAAGCGGCTGCTGTGAAGGAGCTGCTTGACGGACAGGGGATTGAATACAAAATATCATCCGACGGACTGCGTTTTGATGTGCTGAATACTCAGCAGTCTGACGCAAACCTTTTACTTGGGGCTAACAATATACCAACAGCGGCATACACGATTGATGATGTGCTGAAAGGAAGTTTTTCGACAACAGAGGCAGACAAGCAGAAACGCTATAAGCTTTTCATGGAAGAACAGATAGAAGAAGACGTTGAAAGCATGAAGGCGGTAAAGACGGCTTCCTGCCAGCTTACAATACCCGAGGACAATGGCACGTTAATCGCGCAGAACCTTGAGACTTATGCAAGTGTCCTTCTGGAACTCAATGATGGCGAACAGTTTACAGAGGAGAATGCGGCAGCCATCGCAAGGATGGTGGCGACAGGACTTGGAAATGACACTACGGACAATGTGACAATTACAGATGTTGAAGGAAAAATCTGGTTTCCCATAGAGGAAACTTACTCATCCATTGAGAAGGCCGACAATATGATGATGCTTAAGCAGGAAGCGGAAAGCCTGATTAAGAAGGAAGTAAGGCAGGTGCTTTTCGGGACAAATGAGTTCAACCAGATTGAAGTCGGTGCAAATGTGGCGATGGATTTCTCACAGAAAGAAATCACAGAGCACAATTACTCCACACCGGACGATGAGCATGACCAGGGACTGCTTGCCCACGAGGAAGTATACCAGTCAACTGCAAATGACGGGGTGGGCGGTGTGCCCGGAACAGACTCCAATTCAGAGATGGATTACATGATTGACGAGTCGAATGGCACCAGAGCCACTACATATGAAAGAAAGAGTGATTATCTTCCAAATGAGAAAATCACCAAGACAACTGCTGCTACAGGCACAATCGTGTACAATGACAGCTCCGTGTCGGTAGCGGCAGTGAGATACCGCGTGGTAAGGGAGGAAGACGTAAGGCTTCAGGGACTGCTCGACGGTATCTCATGGGAAGAATATAAGCTTGCCAACAATGAGCGGGTTAAGCTTGAGATAGATGAAGACTTAGTGGGTATGGTGGCAAATGCGACTGGCATTCCGACCAGAAATGTAAGCCTTGTGGCTTATGAGGAGGTTCAGTTTATTGACACGATTCAGTCTTCTGTAGAAATCAAAGACATTATCCAGATTGTCTTAATCGTAATTATCCTTACACTTCTTGCTTTTGTGGTAATCATGAGCCTGAGAACCAAGAGAGAGGTCGAGGAGGAAGAGGAACTTGCAGTGGAAGACTTGCTGCAGTCCAACATTGATGAGCTTGAGAGCATTGAGACTGAACAGAAGTCGGAAGCCAGAAAACTGATAGAGAGCTTTGTGGAGGAAAATCCGGAAGCGGTGGCTACGCTTTTAAGAAATTGGCTTGATGAGGATTGGGGGTAACTTGTAATGGCTACTGAAGAGTTAAAGGGGATACAGAAAGCAGCAATCCTGCTGATTGCACTGGGACCTGAAAAATCTTCCCTGATATTCAAACATTTGAAGGAAGAGGAAATTGAAGACCTGACACTTGAGATTGCGAATACCAAAAGCGTTACGCCACAGGTAAAAGAGAAAGTAATCAATGAGTTTTACGAAGTGTGCCTGGCACAGCAGTATATCGCGGAAGGCGGTATCGGCTATGCCAAGGAGCTTCTGGAAAAGGCGCTTGGCGCGGACAAGGCAATGGATGTCATTGGCAAGCTGACGGCGTCATTACAGGTAAAACCGTTTGAGTTTGTCAAGAAGACGGATGCATCCCAGCTGTTGAACTTTATACAGGATGAGCACCCGCAGACGATTGCGCTGATACTTTCCTACCTGTCGGCAGGGCAGGCAGCTACCATATTAAGCGCCCTGATACCCGAGAAGCAGGCTGAAGTAGCGAGACGTATCGCGACAATGGACAGAACAAGCCCGGATGTCATCAAGGAAGTAGAGCGTGTGCTTGAGTCCAAGCTCTCATCACTGGTAAATCAGGACTACACAATTATCGGTGGTGTGGATGCAGTTGTAGAAATATTGAATACAGTAGACAGAGGAACAGAAAAACACATCATGGAGACACTCGAAGTGGAAGAGCCGGAACTTGCGGACGAGATCAGAAAGAAGATGTTCGTATTCGAGGATATCCTGCTGCTCGACGACCGTGCCATCCAGCGTGTGCTCAGGGATGTTGACAACAATGACCTTGCGATTGCATGTAAGGGTTCCACGGAGGAAGTGCAGAATGCAATCTTCAGCAACATGTCAAAGCGTCTTGCTGAGATGATAAAGGAAGACATGGAATTTATGGGACCTGTCAGGATGAAGGACGTTGAGGAAGCGCAGCAGAAGATTGTAAACATCATCAGAAAGCTTGAGGATTCTGCGGAAATCGTTATTTCTAGAGGCGGAGGTGACGAGTTAGTTGTCTAATGGCGGTATTTTAAAATCAGGCTGGGTTGTCGTGAACCCAGCCAATACAAGAATTATAGATTCCAATGCCCGCGCGGAGGCAAAGCTCAAGGAGCTTGCGATAGAACTTGCGCGGCAGTGTGGTGAGGAGCCGGATTTTGCAGAAGGGTTTACGCAGGGAATCAGTGCGGTGGAAGTGTCGGAACTGATACATGATGATGGGGACAACATCATCCGGTCAGAACAGGATTTCGACAATGGGATGCAGGGAATGGAAAATCCTGCATCGGAACAGACGGAGGCAATGCGGGAAGAACTGATTGCCGATGCGCAGGAACAGATTGAAGCCATGCGGCAGGAGGCGCTTGCCGAGATAGAGCAGGCAAGGATTCAGGCAATCGAAGAAGGCAGGAGCCAGGGATATCAGGAGGGCTTTGAGCAGGGACAGAACGAAGGCTTTGCACAGGGACACCAGGACGGGCTTGACAGCGTTGCAGAGGAGCGGGAGCATGCCCTGGCGGACCTGGAGATGAAAAGTGCGCAGCTTGAGGAAGAATACCAGCAGAAATTCAAGGAAGTGGAGCCGATGTTTATTGACACGCTGACCGGGATTTATGAGCACATCTTTCATGTCAGTCTCAAAAACTCAAGGGAGCTTATCGTGTATCTCATACAGAATACCATGAGGAACATTGAGAGCGGAAGCACCTATCTGATTCATGTGTCAAAGGAGGATTATCCCTTTGCAAGCATGCAGAAAAGGGAGCTCATCAAGGGCACGAACATTGCGATTGAGAATGTGGAGCTCCTTGAGGATGTGACATTAAATAAAAATGAATGTATGATAGAAACCGGGAACGGCGTGTTTGACTGTAGCCTGGGTACACAGCTTGCGGCGTTGAATGAAGAGCTGCGGCTTCTGTCATATGAGGGTTAGACTGGATTGATGACAGCATGGGGGATGAAACATGGAAATGGAAATTTCCTTTGGGAAATATCAGACAGTACTGAATAAAAGTTTTTTCAAAAAGCTCGGCAAGGTGGAAAATGTGGTTGGTCTTACCATAGAATCATCGGGACCGGACGCAAAGCTTGGAGATATGTGCAAAATATATACCGACTCGGAAAAACAGCACGGGATTCTTGCCGAGGTGGTTGGATTTAAGGATAAAAAGACGCTGCTGATGCCCTATGAGGACACGGAGGGCATCGGACTGGGATGTATTGTCGAGAATATGAATTACCCGCTCAGCGTGTCGGTGGGGGACAGTCTGCTGGGAAAGACGCTTGACGGACTGGGAAGGTGCATTGACGGCTTTGTGCCGGAACCGACAACCGTGAAACGATATCCGCTGGAAGCGACACCGCCTGACCCGATGAGCAGGACGATAATCAGCGAGGTGCTCTCTCTCGGGGTAAAAGCGGTTGACGGGCTGATAACAGTAGGAAAAGGACAGCGTATCGGAATCTTTGCGGGTTCCGGCGTGGGAAAATCGACCCTGATGGGCATGTTTGCGCGAAATACGAGGGCTGACATCAATGTGATAGCGCTGATAGGCGAGCGTGGCAGAGAGGTCAGGGAGTTTATAGAGCGCGACCTGGGCGAGGAGGGAATGCGCCGGTCCATTGTGGTCGTGGCAACCTCCGACAGGCCGGCTCTCGAGCGTAATAAGGCAGCAAAGACGGCGACAGCCATAGCCGAATACTTCCGGGATCAGGGAAAGGATGTCCTTCTGATGATGGATTCACTGACGCGTTTTTCGATGGCACAGCGGGAAATCGGCCTGGCGACGGGCGAACCGCCGGTGACAAGGGGATATCCGCCCAGTGTGTATTCGGAGATGCCAAAGCTTCTCGAGCGTGCCGGATGTGCGGAAAATGGTTCCATTACAGGCTTATACACGGTTCTTGTTGAAGGTGAGGATTTCAACGAGCCGATTACCGATACGGCGAGAAGTATACTTGACGGACATATTATGCTGACCAGAAAGCTTGCAAACAGGAATCACTATCCGGCGATTGATGTGTTGCAGAGCATATCGCGATGCATGTCCATGATTGCCTCGAGCGAGCACAAGGCGGCAGCAGGCAAATTAAAAAATATTATGGCTACTTACAATGAGGCTGAGGATTTGATAAATATCGGCGCCTACAAGCGGGGAAGCAACCCGAACATTGACCGGGCAATCAGCAAGATTGACGAGGTCAATGAGTATCTGCTGCAGGCGACCGACGAGAAAATCAGCTTTGAGGAGACAGTGGAACAATTAGAGCAGATGTTTTCTGAAAGTTAAAAGGGTGGTAGTTACATGGCAGTTTTCCGTTATAAGATGCAGGGAATCCTTGATATCAAGGAAAAACTTGAGGACAGGGCGAAACAGGAGTTTGCAGAGGCAAATATGCGGCTTGACGCGGAGAAGAAAAAGCTCGATGAGCTGCATGTCAGAAAGCTTTATTATATGCAGGAGGGCGTGAAGCTTCGCACGGAGCTGATAGACGTGAGGAAAATCCGTGAGAACAAAATGGCAGTTCTCAAGATGGACGAATACATTGCGGATCAGATGAAGGAGGTTGCGCGCGCAGCCAAGATAGTTGAGAAGGCAAGAGCAGCCTTGCAGGAGCTTATGCAGGAGCGCAAGGCACACGAAAAGCTCAAGGAGAATGCATTTGAGGAATTTATGAAGGATGAGCTGGCAGCGGAGAGCAAGGAGATTGACCAGCTTACATCGTATACATACGGACAGAAATTGATGGAGGAGCAAGAGATAAGAAGCTCTTAACCTAAAATCTATGGAAAGGCATGGTTAGCGATTATGGCACGTAAGGACGAAAATTTAAGCCCCGACGCACCGGAGATGCAGCTGAAACAGCTAAGGGAAAGTCAGAAGGCGTTTAAAAAGGAGCAGAAGAATCAGAAGAAGGAAGCTAGGAAACGCGCAAAAGAGCTGGAAAATCAGGAGAGGGAATTAGATGAGCAGATAGACGGTACAAATGCATCCGTAGTGGTTGTCACGATATTTATCATAGTGATATGGCTTGGCATACTGTGCCTGCTTGTAAAAATGGATGTCGGCGGTTTCGGCTCCAATGTACTGACACCAATGCTGAAGGATATCCCTGTGATTAACAAGATTCTTCCGACGGATTCAACAATTGAGTCAACAAGGGAGAACTCTTACGGCGGCTATAACAGCATTAAGGACGCCGTGGAATATATAACGGAGCTTGAAAAGAAGCTTGAACAGGCACAGAATACCAACGCTGCATATGCAGAGCAGATAGATGCGCTCAAGGCGGAGGTGCAGCGCTTACAGACCTTTGAAAAGAACCAGGTAGCGTTCCAGCAAATCAAGGAGCAGTTCTACGAGGAGGTTGTATATGCTGAAAATGGTCCCGGGGCGGCGGAATACCGGGCGTATTATGAGGAGATGGATCCGACCACTGCAGAGGCACTCTATAAGCAGGTCATTCAGGAGGAGGCAGTCAACAACAAGATGAAGGATTATGTGGCGACATACAGCAACATGGATGCCGCAAAGGCTGCGGGCATCCTCGGAGCCATGACCGATAATCTTGACCTGGCAGCAGACATCCTGTCAAATCTTCCGGCAGCCACAAGGGGAGCGATTATGGGAGAGATGGATCCTGCCGTAGCCGCAAGAATTACCAAGATAATGAATCCGGGAAACTAAAGTTTTCTGATAACTTATCCGATATAATTTATGTAACTTTCAAATTGACTGAATTTTTGCGGAAATCCAGTCAATTTGTGAAGTAAAATAGATAATTGTACATTGACAATGAAAAGAAAGGAGGAATGGGAATGACGGGTACAACCCTAAACAGTACAGTCCTTGACAGAAACCCTGCCGTGAATGCAGTGGCGAAGACACAAAAGGCGGCAGGGAAGACACAGGACTTTGGAGATGTACTTGGAAAGACAGCACAAAAACTTGAGCAGTCCGACAAAGCAGACAGCACAAAAGAGACATCCGTGCAGCAGACATCAGCCCGGCAGCCGGATAAGCAGACAACGGCAGAGCCAAAGGATGCAGAACCGGTAAGGGAAGATACGGCAGCTGAAGAGTGTGCGGAAACAGAAGCGCCAGCGGAGGAAGCAACGACAGAAGTCAAGGATACCGCCCAGACGGAATTAGTCCCGACGGAAGCGGCCGAGACAGAGGAGCCGGTGGATGAAATGACCATTGACGAGATTGCAAATGCACTGGAGCAGATTATCGAACAGATAAAGCAGATTCTTGGTATTACGGACGAGGAACTGCTCAGCGGAATGGAAGACCTGAAGATGCAGCCGCTTGATTTGCTCAACTCCGACAACATGGCACAGCTTGTAACAACAATTTCCGGCGAGGATTCCGTAATCAGCCTTGTGGCAGATGAGGAACTTTATACGGCATTGCAGGATATCACAGAAATGGTCGACACAAAGGTAAATGACCTGCTTGAAAACACAGGGCTTACAAGCGAGGAACTCGATGTGGTACTACAGAAACTTCAGGAGCTTGAAAGCCAGAAAACGGAAGACGGAGCCCAGAATGTGGAAATCATGCCGTCTGACGAACAGGAACAGCCAGATGTGGAGCAGCTTCCGGCGCAGCCGGTTATTGTTAAGGAGGATAATACGCAGCCGGCGAAAAAGTACGATACACTTCCGGAAAACCAGCAGGAGAATCCGATGGAGACCCTGGCGGACAGCAGGACACGGAATGCGGAACGCGACACGAAGCACCATGAGAACAGGGAATCAAAGAATTTTGGACAGAGCAATACATCACAGAACTTCCAGAACAATGTGAATGAAGTGAGCAGTGCAGCCGCTGAGGGCGTGGAGAAGTTTACTTCCGAAAGTACAGAGAACATCATGCGGCAGCTTGCAGACATGGTAAAGATTGTCAAGAATGAAAACCTTACCGAGATGGAACTACAGCTTCATCCCGCAAGCCTTGGTACCGTGAATGTATCGCTGACGACAAAGGGCGGAGTTGTGACGGCACAGTTTACGACACAGAATGAGGCCGTGAAAGCTGCGATAGAGGCACAGGCGACACAGCTTCAGGCAAACCTCGAGGAGCAGGGCGTCAAGATTGAGGCAATCGAAGTGTCAGTGGCAAGCCACGAGATGGAACGCAACCTTGACAAGGAAGGAAGCGGACAGCAGCAGTCGGAAGAACAGAAGGCAGAGCGGGTTCAGGGAACGCGCAGACGGAGCATCAACCTCAGGGCACTGGGAGAGGACGGAGAACTTGAGCAGGAGCTGGCGGGCGCAGATGATGCGACAAGGATTGCCATGGAAATCATGGCGGCAAACGGAAATTCGATGGATTTACGGGCATAATGGGAAAGCGCTTTATGCGATGAAAAGAGAGGTGGAAATATGAGTATAATGGCACCGGTTGGTGAGGATGGCAAATTGCAGACACAGACTGCTTCGGGCGATTCCCTCACACAAAAGGGTAAAAACAAAAACACGGTGGACAGTGACATGTTCCTGACACTCCTGGTAGCCGAGATGCAGAATCAGGATCCCCTGGAGCCGACCAGCAATACCGAGTGGGTGTCACAGTATGCGACGTTCACACAGGTTCAGAAGATGAGCGAGATGGCAGAGTCTGTCGACATGCTGCGCGCGAACGAACTGATTGGCAAGGAAGTTATCATGAAGGTAACGAGCGAAAAGACAGGTGAGACGACTTACAAGCAGGGAACTGTTGACTATGTTGTCATGGAGAACGGAAAGCCATTGCTTGTCATTGATGATAACAAATATTCCATTAGTGATTTGGATACGGTTGTCAGTGCGGATTACTCTAAGGCTTATGAGAAGTACAGCACATTCAAGGCAATGATTGACGGACTTCCGGATATCGCTTTTGCGGACAAATCATATCAGAATGTCATCCAGGGTGCACTTGATTATTATAACACCATGAATGATTACGAGAAGAACTACATGAAGACATATGGCTACGACCAGTTTGTGAAGTTTGGCGAGTGGAAGCTTGAGCTTGAGAAGCTGGGTGTCAAGTTTGAGGATAATGCGGCGAATGAGGACGACAAGGCTTCGCTTGACGATATTTTAAAGAGCTTCAACACCAAGATGAACGCGATTCTCGACAAGCTCAACCAGCTGACAGAAAACAAGGAATCCGGGTCGGACGACAAGGACAACGAGGATGAAAAAGACGATACGGAAACCGCATGACAGGACAGAAAGGTATCCAGAATAAAGACGTTAGGGCAGGGGGGAATGAAGGATGAATATTAACAACAGTCAGTTCCTTTCCATTGAACAGCTACAGGATCAGTATCTAAAACAGCAGAAGGTTAACACAGGAAGCAAGACGCCTCAGGGCATGAGTTTTGAAGAGATTCTCCACAAGCAGCAGGTACAGAAGCAGCAGCCAGCGGAGAATGTAAAATTTTCAAAGCATGCGGCAAACAGGCTCAATGACAGAAATATCGAATTGACCGACAAACAACTGGAAAGGCTGAATGACGGTACGAAAAAGGCAGGCGAAAAAGGAATCAGGGATTCCCTGGTGCTGGTAGACCAGCTTGCGTTTATCGTAAACACCAAGAGCAACACGGTAATCACAGCGATGGATCAGACAGAAGCAGACGAAAATATTTATACAAATATTGATGGAGCCGTAATTATCTAAATACAGGATGTGAGACAGAGCCGGACCTTTTAAGGAGGCTTGGAACCCCGGAATGACGGATGGGGAAAAGATAAGACGGTAATATGATTTAGGAGGTCACTTAATTATGATGAGATCACTTTTCTCTGGCGTGTCAGGTTTAAGGACACACCAGACAAGAATGGACGTTATTGGTAACAATATTGCAAACGTAAACACAACAGCATTTAAGGCAAAGCAGATGAACTTTTCCGATATGCTCTATCAGACGACACAGGCGGCTACAGGGGCAAATCCGGCGAACAATACGGGTGGTACGAACCCGAGGCAGATCGGTCTTGGCGTCAAGGCGGCAGCCATCAACACGACCATCACACAGGAAGGCGCGAACCAGTCAACAGGAAACCCATTTGACCTTAAGATTTCCGGCGAGGCGTTTTTCGTGGTAAGCGACGGTACAAGTACATTTTACACAAGGGACGGCTCCTTCGACGTGGATGATGCCGGCAACCTCTGTATGGCAAGCACTGGCTATATCGTACAGGGCTGGGGTGTTGACAATGAAGGAAATGTTGTAAAAGGCGGATTAAAGCCGATTAATACAAGGGCAATGAATGAATTCAAGGCATCTGCGACAACGCAGGGAAGGATTAGCGGAATCCTTGATTCAAACAGTCCTGAACTTCAGAATGAAAATGGCAGGGTGGCGAATATTCAGGTTTATGACAAGGCAGGATATACGTATGATGTGAAGTTTGGTATTCTTCCTGCAACTTCTGAACAGACGACAGTAAGGTCGACACTCAATACAGAGAATGAGTGGACACCTTCTAATACAATATACAAGGTGGATACATCAAAACTTTCGTTTAAGTATCAGACACCTGATGGTGAGAAGACGCTGAAATCATCCGAAATGCCGCCTGAGCTGCTTGAAAAGCTGGAGACGGAAGTCCGAAAAGTGGTGAATGGAGGTACGTCATCCCTTGCAGGTATCACAACAACAGGTACACATACAATGGGTGCAGCCGGTGACTGGGCAACGGTTGATTTAGGTGCATTTATCGACAGTGATGCAGATTTGGATGGTAAGGTTCTCGAAAACAGTGAATTGAGAGGGATGACTCTTACAGTCAACTTCTCCGGAGGAACCGGTTTTGTTAAGGCGCAGCCAACATCATTCCCGGTGACAGATGCGATTACGCTGCCGGAAGAAGCTGTCGTTGCATTCTATGATGCGGCAGGAACGGCAAATACAGATGGAACAGTGACATATACTTTCAAGGCAGCAACTGGAACGGTAACATCCGTAAAACAGACTTACACAGATGATAATGGTGACTCTGTAACAAAGTATGAATTTAAGGATGGCACAGGAGCCACAATCAATGCGGATAACGGAAGCGGAACCCAGGTAAGTGCAGGAAGCGCTTACGGTGAGGCGATTATGAAGCTGCTCAGTATGGGTACAAAGGGAGATAAAACAAATACATTCATGACGGATACGCCACAGATTTCTTCACAGGTTATAAAGGGAGAGTTCAAGATTAGCCTGTTGGGTATTACAGATTCGAATAAGGCTGAAGTGAACATAGATACATTGAAGAACGGCGGTACAACGTCATGGACGATCAAGTATAATGAAGATGATGGGCAGTTTAGTTATGTAGGCGCAGAGGGAGAATCTTCCTTTACTCTGAATCTGTCTTCCCTTGACACAAAGTTTGAAAACCTCACAGTTGATATGTCAGAGACATCAAATGTGGATAATGAGAAGAAAAACACTATAGACGGAGCGAGAATTGACGGACGTAAGGTCGGAAAACTGCTCGGTGTCTCTGTCGGAACAGACGGCATTGTCACAGCAAGCTACAGCAACGGCATGGCGGCGACACTCGGACAGATTTGTGTGGCGAAGTTTGCCAATGCCATGGGACTTGAGAACGCAGGGGATAACCTCTACCAGACGACTGCAAGCTCTGGTGACGCATCTATTGTGGACATCAAGGCAGAGGGCATCGGCTCCATCAACAGCGGTATCCTCGAGATGTCAAACGTAGACCTTTCACAGCAGTTTACAGACATGATTACAACCCAGAGAGGATTCCAGGCAAACAGCCGAATCATCACGACATCCGATACACTGCTCGAGGAACTTGTAAACCTTAAGAGATAATAAGCAACGAACAATAACAGAAAAGATAAAGCCAGGCAGGCGCGCCTGTCGGCTTTATCTTTTTTGTTTTGTTCGGCTTTTCATTGATTCTGATATGTGCTATACTGTTAACGGATATGTTTTTATTGTGAAAAAGCCTAAAATATTTGTGTTATTACAGTAGGAGTTAAGGACAGTTACAAAAAATCACACAAAAAGGAGAAAAGCGTATGGATGAGAACATGAAATTGATTATGGCAGAATTTGCCAAGGTCAATACGAGGCTGGATCAGATTGATACACGACTGTCTAATCTTGAAACGAAAATGGACAGAGTAGAGGAACGGCTTGACGGAGTAGAGGAGCGGCTTGACCGAGTGGAAGAGCGGCTTGATAGAGTAGAGGAACGACTTGACCGAGTGGAGGAGCGA
>DKUL01000045.1:28723-30339 GCA_002490665.1 Lachnospiraceae bacterium UBA7205
GAGGAGCGACTTGACCGAGTGGAGACAGCTCTGGCAGATCTTGACATGAGGGTAACAGGTCTCGAAACGAAAGTGACAGATCTTGAAACGAAGGTGACAGATCTTGATACGAGGGTAATAGGTATTGAGAAGATTATCAAGGAATCCGAACTTGAAACGGTTAACACCAGACTTGGCATGATGGACTTGAAGCTTGATAAGCTGCAGGACAATTATGAGCGACTGGATTTGAGTATGCGCGAGATATCAAGAGAGGTGGCAGGCGGGTTTTACAAGACCAAGTATCAGATTAGAAAGCTGGAGGATCAGGGGGCTACAATTGTCAAAATCCTCGAATACAGGGAACTGTTGCCAGCGCATTAAGGACAGCGGCTGGATACATCAGGGCGGTAAAGACCGCCCTGTATTTTTGGGAGATACAATAATAAAATCAGAGAGGCGGGACAGAAGATGGCGAAATTACCGGTTAGTGTATGCATGATTGCGAAAAATGAGGAAAAATACATAGAACAGTGCCTCAGACGGCTCATGAAATACGATATGGAAATCATAGTGGCAGATACAGGCTCCACGGACAGGACAAAGGAAATCGCCGCAAAATATACAGACAAGCTTTATGACTTTGAATGGTGTGACGATTTCAGCGCCGCGAGGAACTTTGCAGTGTCCAGGGCGTCAAACAACTGGATTCTGATACTGGACTGTGATGAACATGTAGAAGAGATTGATGTGGCGAAGCTGCGTGCCTGTATGCAGAAGTATGCCAGGTGTGTCGGCGTGGTGGAAATCAGGAATGTCCACAATGTGGATGGGAAGGAAATCATCCAGATAGATGAAGTGCCCCGGTTTTTCAATAAGAATTTTTATGAGTACCGTTTCCGGATTCATGAGCAGATTATACCAAAAAAAGCAGTAAGCTATGACGAAGTCACGCTTGAGACATTTCACCTTCCCATAAAGGTAAAGCATTACGGTTACAATATCCCGGAGGAAGAAATGCAAAAGAAACAGCAGCGGAACCTGGAGCTTCTGCTTGGTTCCATCGGCGAGAATCAGGAGATGGACGATTACATTTATTTCCAGATCGGTCAGTCCTACAACGTGCTGGGAAATTATGACAAGGCGATTGAGGCGTATGACATGTGTCTTGAGGTCAACCGTGTTCCGGAGAAAAAATTCCTGACAAACTGTCTCGAGTCATATGCAGACTGCCTTATCAGAATGGAAAAGGCAGATTATGCATACAGGCTCCTCGACATGAACAGGGAATACTTAAAGACTACGATGCTCAAATACCTTTTCGGTAAGGCAGCGCATATATGCAAGGACTACCAGACTGCGGCAGGGTTCCTGACAGGCATTACGGACGCGGCAGATTTTGAACAGCTCGGCGAGGATGTCTATGATGCTTACACGAGAATTTTTGCGATTTATCAGCAGACACAGGAGCCAGAAAAGGCAGAATTATACAAAAAAAAGCTCGTTGCATTTGCAAATGCACATGGGAAAAATATTACATTTACATAGAAAGGGTAATGAAGAGATGATAGAAGTGACAAAAATTAACGGTTCCAAGATTTTGGTAAATACAAACCTGATTGAGACGGTGGAGGAGA
>DKUL01000045.1:30631-30786 GCA_002490665.1 Lachnospiraceae bacterium UBA7205
ACCTGATTGAGACGGTGGAGGAGACACCCGATACTGTTATTACGTTAACCGATGGAAAAAAAATAATTATAAAAGAAAGTAGACATGAAATTAAAAATTTAGTAAAATTAACAAGGCAGGAATATTTCAAAAATATCCTGAATGTTGAAAAAGAA
>DKUL01000042.1 GCA_002490665.1 Lachnospiraceae bacterium UBA7205
AATCACTTGACAATATAGGGAGGTCATCCTAATTATCTGCTTAATATTCCAGGAGTGGAGTCTTCGTCTGGGTCATTAGGACATGGTTTGGCATATGCGGAAGGAGTTGCTTTGGGTATAAAGTATAGAGGATATGATTCACAAGTATATGTTATAGTCGGAGATGGGGAATTACAGGAAGGAAGCATATGGGAAGCAGCGCTGAGTATAGCGCATCATGGGTTGGATAATTTGACTGTCATTATTGATAATAATAAAATACAGGGAACGGATTATACTCAAAATATTATTTCACTTGGAAATTTATTTGAGAAATGGTTCAGTTTTGGCTATGATGTTCGTGAAATAGATGGACATAGTATAGGTGAAGTTATAGATGCATTAATAAATGTTAGCAGTAATAAACCAAAGGTGGTAATAGCTAATACGATAAAAGGCAAGGGCTTAAGCTTTGTGGAAAATAATAAAGACTGGCATGCGAGAAAGATTAATGAAAATGAGTGGAAAATTGCCAAAAAAGAATTAAGGATAGAGGAAAGCAGATATGATAAATGCATGTTATGAAATCCTAAACGAATTAGCCTTATATGATAAAAATATAGTAGTTTTGGGGTCAGATGCAATGAATATTGCAGAAAGGTTTCAAAAGAGCGGGTGTGAGAAACAATATATTGACATGGGGATTGCTGAGTCCACTCTTTTAGCTGCTGCTGCCGGATTTTCAGATGTTGGCGTTATTCCGTTTGCATATGCAAATGCTCCTTTTCTGGCATACAGGGCGAATGAATTCATTAGGGATGATATATGCCTGCAAAACAGAAATGTCAAAATAATTGCGTATAGTACAGGATTGGATTATTGTACATTAGGACCGACGCATCATGCGACAGAGGAAGTCGGAGTGCTGCGCTCATTTCCAAATCTTACAATATTGTCTCCTGCATCAGCAATAGAAGTACAAATGATGATTCGTGAGGCGGTAAAAGTTCAAGGACCTGTGTATATAAAGCTGGGGAGGGAGAGTGGGAGGGAAATATATTCAATGGAATATCCTTTTGAAGTTGGCCATGCAAAAATTGTACATGAAGGGAATGATGTAACACTTGTTTCAACCAGCACAATAACTTATGAAGCAATAAAGGTGGCTAAAGAGGCCGAAAAGAAAGGTATTTCGATACGAGTGATTAATATGACTTCTTTGAAACCTTTTGATAAGGCGATCATAAAACAAGCTGTAGCAGATACGGGTATTATATATACACTGGAAGAACACAATATAATTGGTGGATTGGGAACGGCTGTTGCAGAGGTAATGGCTGAGTTAGGGAGTTCTAGAAAATTGGTACGGATAGGAATTAATGATTGTTTTGCAAGGGGGTATGGTAACCATGATGAGATTAAAGAAACAAATGGATTATCTGTAAAGGATATATTGATAAAAATATTTGGAAGCTGTATTGATTAGAGGATAGAAAACATTGAAAATACTGGTAATAGGCGGAAGTAGATTTATTGGAAAGGCATTGGTGGAACAACTGATAAGTGAAAATCAAGATGTTACGGTTGCAAACAGACATGGCATTAGTGAGTCTCAAAAAGAATATGTTCAATCACTGCTATTAGATAGAAATAATTTTCAAAACCTAAAAGAGGTATTGAAGAACAGACATTTTGATATTGTGTATGATTTTATATGTTATTCCCCAAAAAATGCAAAAGATATTTTGAGGACAATCACTGCTGACAGATATATAATGATTTCATCCTATAGGGTATATGGTTTGGGACTGAATATTAAAGAGGATGAATTTCGGGCTGAAGAATATAAATATATAGATGCCGATATTGAAACAATTCAGCGCATTGTGGGATATAGACCGGCTTATAAGTATGGAAAACAAGGTGCAGAGGCTGTGATAGCCCAAAGTAAGGAATTCAGGGAAATACGCGCCAGACTTCCTATCGTTTTGGGAATGGGGGATCATCTTAAAAGATTAGATACTTATATTGAGGCAGTTAAGAATAGAAAAGATATTTTTTTAGATAATCTGGATTGTATGTTTTCTGTAGTCTTAAAAGAGAACGGGGCAAGGTATTTGAGCCGGTTAAAGACAGCAGATGTGGCAGGAGCTATCAATATTGCAGATGAAGGACGTTTGTGTATAGAGGATTTGCTTGCTAAAGTTGAAAATGTGGTTGGAATGAAAGCAAGCATTAGCATGGAAGGCAGATGCGTCGGATATAATGGCTTCTTTAATCGTATATTAAATTTGGACAAGTTAAAGATGCTTAATATAGATTACCTTGATAATGTAAACAATTATATAGATGAAATAATAGTAAAGACGTATGATCAAATAATAAAAGTTGATTAAGTTCAGGCAGACAAAATTAAACAAGTGGTGGATGTGCAGTATGAATAGAAATAACTATGGAAAGATTGTTTTGTATGAGGCTCCGGTGAAGATAAAAGAGCGGTATTGGTTTCCGTATCTGAATACGGTTTACAGTTTGGGGATAACAGATAAAAAAATAAAAAAAGAATTTAATTTACCAACAATGGAAGTGTACGGATTTCATAGTTTAACAGCTTTTGGAAACAAAGTTATTTTGTCTCCGAGTCATGCACAACATATAGCAGTATATGATATGGAACGGGATTACGTGGAGTTAGTGGATTTTGGCTGTAAAAACCAGTATGCATATTATCATATGATTTTTTCTTTTGAAGAAAAAATTTTCATATTGCCGAGTTTGGTGGAATCTGGAATCTTAGTGCTGGATAAAGAAAAAAGAGTGCATAAAATAAACGTAGATTGGTATGGGGGAAAAGCAGGAGAGCGTATTCGAATTTTAAAGTGTGCAGCGCAGGATAAGTATTTATGGATTACTACTTGTGATTCAAATCAATTAATTAAATTAAATATGATTAATGAACAATATGAGTTGGTAGAAATAGAAACACACGTCCAAGGATATACAGGTATTGCTATAGATAATGAAAATATATGGCTGGCAGAAGCGAGTATGGGTGACTTGATTCAATACAACAGTATGAATGGAAAGTTGAAAAGATTTAAAGCACCAAATGAGCTGGATTATAATTTGTTTGAAACTTGCTCAGTTCATAGTCAATTGCATATTTTTGATAAATGCATCATATCAACGCCAGCGTTAGCTGGGCAAATGACGATTTTTGATAAAAAAACAGAACAGTATCGAATTATAAAAAACAGTTTTTTGGATCCTGTTTTGGATTGGAAAAATAATTATAGAAGCGGAATGTATTCCACAAGCAGTTTTTCAAAAAAGATAGATGAAAATACATTATGGATACAAAGAAACGCAGATGGGGAAATTGCCAGTATAAATGTGGAGGAATTGACATATGCAACATTTTCGGTGGCATTTGAGGAAAAGGAAATTGAAGATATGTTAGAACGCTTGTATAGATGTGGCAAAACAGAGTTTAAAGAACAGAATATAATATCAGTAAAAGCGTTGATAAATTACGTCAAGACCACAGATAATGATTTGAGGAAACAGGAATATATGAACTACGGTGTAAAAATCCTTACAGGAATAAATTTTCAATAAAATTTGTATTAGGGAATCAGCGGAGGAAACAATGAAGAAAAAAGCAGTGATATATGGTTTCGGTGAGATTGGAAAATCTGCATATGAATATTTGAAACACTCATATGATATTTTATTTTTTGTAGATAAAGAAAAATATGGGCAAATATATAATAATGTGGAAGTTTATGAACCTAAAGTATTAAAAAACTATAATGATATAAAAATCATAGTATGTACCATGCAGCGCTGGCATAAAGAAATTGTTGAAGACATAAGAAAGTTGGGAATAATTGATACTGATATAGAGTTATATAAGATTCAGATAGAAAGAACAAGTATTGACTGGATAGATCTAGAAAAACAATTGGATAAGAGGACTATTGATCTGGGACGATTTTTATCTGCAAATAGTACAAAGCTACAGTGTAAAGAATTAACCTTTTTAGGAGGCGGCTCTGGAATTTTGGATTATGTTTTTATAAAAGCAGTTGCTCAAATTTCCAAAGCGAAGGAGTATTTGGAGATAGGAACATATATAGGAGAAAGTATTAATAATTTAACAGATTGCTGTGAAAAATTGTATAGTGTTACAGCAGATATAGGCGGAGAATCTTCACAAAGAGAAGCGTGTAAGTTCTGGAAAATACCAGATTATTCAGAAAGACTTGCATATAATAAAAAGATAATACATTATTATGGCGATTCAAAACAATTTGATTTTTTAAAACATGCTGATACAGTAGATCTCTATTTTATAGATGGGGATCATAGTTATAGTGGCGTATATAGTGATACAAAAAATATATTCCGATGTAAAAAAGAGGATGCCATTGTGATCTGGCATGACTTTATTGGATTAAATAATCAATATTCTGTAGATGTGGTCAGGGCAGTGAGGAATGCGATTGGTGAAGAATTTAGGAACGTGTATGTAACAAATAATAATATATGTGGTATCTATATTCCGAAAAACAGACTGTGTGAATTTGATTTGGTGTTCCGTGAAAGAAAATATGAAGAATATGCACCACTTTACACTTATGATGTAACATTGGATAATATTCAAATAAAATAACCATATGTTAGTGTAGTTAATTATAAATATTAAGTAGCAGATAGTTCGAGGTTAAATTAAAAGGCGGTTAGAATGGACAAAATTATAGTATATGGTTTAGGCAGTACTTTTGAGAGGTATAAAGAATATATTTATAGAAACTATGATGTGATTGGAGTTACAAGCAGTAATAGCAAAGAAGCTGCAGGATACTGTAATTATATTTTTTGCAAAGAATTAAAGAATGTAGATTACGATTTTATACTGGTATGCAGCCTTTTTGAACAGGAAATAGTAAATAAACTGGTAGATGAAATTGGTATTCCTAAAGAAAAAATAATAATTACTCATTTACAATGGAATTCGAGAGGCATATTTCAGGCGCAAGTAAATGAGGATGCGATATGCTTATTACTTTTGAATAAAATAGGAGTAAAATTAAATGAATTGAGATATTTGGACATAGGGGCACATCATCCCGTAAAATTGAGTAATACTTACTTGTTTTATATGCTAGGCAGCTCAGGAATACTTGTAGAGCCCAATAAAGATTTAAAAAACTTAATTGAGGTGGTCAGACCAAGAGATCAGTTGATTTGTAAAGCAGTAAGTTTAGACGGTGGGAGAAAAAGTTTTTACAAATTAAAATCATCAACATTAAACACAATTATATATGAAAAGCTGGATTCAGATATCTGCAATGATGTTGATGCATTTAAAATTCAAGATCAATGTGAAGTAGATACAATAACAATTAATGACCTATTTGAAGATATTGGTGAAATACCTGATTTACTTTCGGTTGATATTGAATGCCTTAATTATGAAGTCCTTAGCCAATTGGATATGCAGAAGTATAGGCCAAAGATAATTATTGCGGAATTAACAGCATATGGGGAAAAGATCCAGATAAGAGACCAGATGTGTAGTTTGCTGGTGCAGAATGATTATTTAGCAGTTTCTGAGAATGAGATTAATGGAATATTTGTTGATAAGAAATACAAAAGTGATATAAATGAATTTTTGGTAAATAAAGATAATTAGCTTTGTAAAGTTGGGTGATATTATGAGTCATTATGATTCATTATTGGAGTTTTGCAGCAGACATACACATATTTACTGTTATGGGGCAGGAAACATGGGGAGGAAAGCAGTTACATTTCTGCAAAAATATGGAATAAATATTGTAGGCTATATTGTATCAAACAAAGAAGAAGAGAATGTTTTAGGAATTAAAGTATGGCAGCTGGATGAAATATCAGTAGACTTATCTGATCAGATGGGAATTATTCTTTCTCTAAATGAAATTTATCATAAAGAAGTAATGGATAAATTCCATCAGCTTGGTTATATAGATGATGCCCGTTTTTTTCATATAACGTATAGGGATTGTGTTGAAAAGATTTTGCCTGATTTGGCAGAAAGCAAATCATATTTTAATAAAATAGAGAACAATGCTGTAATGTATATGTTCTTGGAACATATAAGTAGTATTGAAAATAGTAAGATTACACGATTTGAAGCCGATTATGAAGTAATGTGCCATAAATATAAGCAAATAATATTTGCCCAGTATGATATGAGGACGATTGGAATAATGGGTTTGACTTATTTTTTGTGGAATATTGAAAAAAAAGATGATGTTTTATACGTAATGACACCAATTTTCTTCGAACATGATCGTACGAATTTGCCCAATACATATTTTTATGAAAAAATTCGAGAAAAAATTGAGATAATAACAGAAGGCAATTATGAATTTTGGAGATGGGTTCTGCAATATCACAGGGAAGGCATTGTATTTTCGGATGATTATAGCTGGTCAGAAATAAAAAAAAGAGATACCGATTATAAAGATATTCCATATAGTTTACCTTTTGAAGTGGAACTGGATGTTAAAGAATGGGAAATTGTAGATAAAATGCAGCTGCATAAAGAGTTTGTCTGTATTTTCAACAGAGATAATGAATATTACAAATATAGAGGACTAGAAAGTGACACAGATAAGTATAGATATAGGACAAGTGTTAGAAACATGCCAGTTGTGGATTATAAGTTATTAAGTGATGTGTATTTTAAGAAAAAAATTCCTCTGGTCAGAATGGGTTATCAGGTGGCAGATTCCATAGAAATGGAGGGTATTATTGATTATGCAAATAAGTTTCGTACAGAAAAATTGGATTTTTATTTAATATCAAAAAGTAAATTTTTTATGGAAAGTAATTCGGGAATTATGTTTATAGCATTATTGTTTAATATTCCAGTGGTAATGGTAAATTCATGTGTTATTTCATTTGGAGGCGATACGGTTGCACCAACAACATCTAAAAGAGACCTAATCATTACGAAAAAATTGTGGTATCAGAAGCAAAATAGATATTTATCTTTAGACGAAATGTTATTTATGGAAGGAAAATTCAAGTCATATGAATTGTTTGATGCATACCGTGATATTGGTGTAGAATTTCATTGCAATTCGCCTAAAGAACTGCTTGATATTGCGGAAGAGATGCGGGGAAGGCTGGATGGAGACTATGCATATACGGAATGGGATGAAACCTTACAGAAATGTTATAGGAATATATTGGAAAGAAATATTCATATTAGCAATAATCATTATTATGATGCAAGGTTCGGTGCGAGCTTTTTAAGAGAGAATAAATGGTTTTTAGACGATATTCCTGATGATGTGTCTATAAAAAATATCTTTTGATTATTGAAAGGGAGAAGAAGTTTGAATATCAAAAAACGCGTTATAGTCTATGGACTTGGACGGGAGTATGAAAAACAGAAAAAATACATTGAGGATAAATTTACTATAATTGCATTATGCGATACATACAAAACGGATGCTCAAACAGTTAGGTTAGAGGATGTTTTGGATAAGGAATATGACTATATATATATAACCAGTTCAAAGTATTATGATGCGATAAAAGAAAAGGTATTGGACGTAATAGGGAAAGTTAATGAAAATAAAATAATATCCCTGAAAGATGTTACAGCTGATTTAAAAAATAGTGAGGTAAGGGATCAATGGGTCATAGATAAACTTACACAAATTCCAGAAGGGAAAGTCTTGCTAGATGCTGGAGCTGGAGAACAACGATATAGACCATACTGTAAGCATTTAAAATATATTGCACAAGATTTTGGAAAATATGTCCCGCATGAAATAGAAGATGGGCTACAGACAGAATTGTGGGATTATGCTGGAGTAAACATAATTTGCGATATTGTTGATCTGCCCTTGGATAATGAGTCAATAGATGCAATCCTTTGTACAGAAGTGTTTGAACATATTAAAAATCCCATGCTGGCATTGAAAGAATTCTCAAGGGTTTTAAAGGCAGGAGGACGATTGATTTTATCAGCGCCTGTATGCTGCCTTTCACATATGGCACCATATTTTTTTTATAATGGATTTAGTGAATTTTGGTATCAGGAGTACTTAAAGGAATCAGGTTTTAAGATAATAGAATTTGTTAAGAATGGTAATTTTTTTAAATATTTATGTCAGGAATTGAAAAGAATAGAATATATGGCTGATCGTTATTGTGCGGAACAATTACAACCTGAAGAAGTGAGTACTCTTTTGAAGAGTATAGATATTTTAATGCATTTGTCGCAAAAAGACAATGGTTCAGATGAAGTCCTGTGTTTTGGAAATATGATGGTAGCAGAGAAGGTGAAAAGTTGAATGAAGACACTGGCTATTTTTGGCGCTGGTAGATTTGGAAAGGCTGCGTGGGAATATTATCACGAACAACATCAGATTTTATTTTTTTTAGATAATGATGCAGATAAATGGAACATGACATTTTGCGGAATAAGAGTGTGTAATCCGGATATTTTAAAAAGCAGTGAATATAAAAATATAAGAATAGTAATTGCTAATAAGCTGCACTGGAAGGAAATTCAAAAACAATTAGCTGAAAGATATCAAATTACTTGGTCACTGGTTTTTGGTATAAATGAAGATATACAAAATTATAATGATTGCGAAGAGAGGTGCGAAGGCAGAACAATTATTAAATTTATGGGGGGACTTGGAAATCAGCTGTTTCAGTATGCCTTTTATAAATATTTAGAAAATGAAGGAAACAATGTCAGGGCTGATTTGTCGGCATATTTTTTACAGGATAAAAGGGAATTTCTGTTAAATCATGTGTTCCCTGATATTGATGTGATTTTGTGTAATTCAATGGAGAAAAAGGAACTGGAGGACAGGGGAAGAGTTATTAAGGACAGTCATACAAAAGAAGTCATATCGGCTGGTACTTGCCAAGGATTTTTTTTGGAAGGTTATTGGATGAATTACATTTATTCACAAAGCGTAAAAAAAGAATTGTTATTTCATCTAAAATTTATGAAAAAGAAAGATTCCGGTTTGAATAAAATGAAACAAATGATTTTAAATAGCAATTCAGTTTCCGTACATATAAGGCGCGGAGATTATATGGAATTAGAGAATAGCGGTATTTATGGAAATATATGTACGTATACGTATTATAAAAAGGCCGTAAAATATTTAGAAAGCTTGATGAAAGATATTGTGTTTTATATATTTTCGGATGACATTTTATGGGTAGAGGATAAGGTGCGTTTTTCAAATGTTGTTTGTATAAAAAAGGAAATGTTTACGGATTATGAAGATTGGTATGATATGTATCTTATGAGTTTATGCAAGCATAATATAATTGCAAATAGTTCGTTTAGCTGGTGGGCAGCTTGGCTAAATAATAATGCGGAAAAAATAGTTTTATATCCCCAAGTTTGGACAAAACGTGATGAATATGATGGAAATATATGTCCGTCGGATTGGATAGGGATTAGATAAAGGAACGGTAATGACTTATACATTATTATACAATTTGGAGGCTAAATAATGCTGGTATCAATCATAACCTCGGTATATAACTGTGAAAGTTATATTTCCGAAATGATAGAGAGTATTTTGAATCAAACATATACTGATTGGGAATTAATTATTTTTGATGACGCATCAACAGATAATACATCAAAAAATATTTTGAAGTATCATGATTCAAGGATAAAATGTTATCGAAATGAAGAAAATGAAGGTTTAACAGTTAATCTCAATAAAGCATTGAAGAAATCCAATGGAGCATATATTGCGAGGATTGATGGGGATGATGTAGCTTACCCTGAAAGATTGGAAAAACAGCTATCATTTATGGAACAGCATCCTGATATTGTATTGTCCGGGGCATGGATGAAATGTTTTGGAGAGAGCAGTGGAGTATGCAAAGTAAGTCCGCAACATGATGTATTAAAAATTGGCATGATTTTTAATACGGTAATGATGCATCCGACTTTTATATTTAGAAGAGAGTTATTTACAGAAAAAAAAATAAAATATAATGAAAAGCTGAGATATTCACAGGATTATGATTTTGCATATCGAGCATCCTGCATAGGAAGAATTTCGAATGTTTCAGAGTTCCTTTTAAAGTATAGGGTGCATAATAAGCAGATTTCCAGAAAAAAATACCAGGAGGCAAAGGAGAATGCCAATATTACCAGACGGAAGATACTGCACGATATTGGCATACAACTAACAACAGAGGCAGAGAAGGTTTGGTTTCGATACTGTGAAAATGATTATCATCGGATATTCATAAGGGAAAAAAGATATTAGAAGGAATTCAGGACACGATTATTAGTAGGAATCGTGTATATCAAAAATATGAATCAAAACTTTTGGAAAGAATGTTGGGCATAAAATTAAATGATTATTTTAGAAAATGCAATGGGGAAAAATAAAATGATAAAAAAATCAATTGTGTTATTTGCAGGTGTTTCCATAGGAGTTTTTGCAACAAAAATATTAGACGAAAAAAAAATAAAAATATTACAGGAGTTATCAGACAGACATTGCAATCTTTTTATGTTAATGAACCGATGGGTGAGTGTAAAGCAGCAAAATAAAAAACTGGCAGATTGGTTTATAGAAAGAGGATATCATACGATTGCGATATATGGAATGAGTCATGTGGGAGAAAGTCTTCAAGCGGAATTAGAAAATTCTACAGTTCAGGTAAAATATGGTATTGATAAAAGAGCAGATTATATATTTAACAGCAAAGTAGATATTTTTTTGCCAACGGATCATCTTGAGCCGATTGATGCAGTTGTGGTAACAGCAATTACTTTTTTTGATGAAATTAAGGAAGAGCTTAAAGAAAAGTTTAGTTGCCCGATTGTATCGTTAAGAGAAATAGTAAGTGCGTTCTAGCAAAAAGGCTTACCGCATCATTAATATCTGTTCGTGGAATTAATGTTTATCTGACGAGTATGGAGGAACGGTAGAATGAGAATTTTATTGATAGCGGATCCTAATTCTTTTTACATATATAGTTTTGTAAAAAATACGTTACTGGAAAATAAGAAAAACGATATTGTAATTTTTAATCGTGTGGGAAAAATAAATAATGAGCAAAAAGAATATTATCAATTTTATGCTCAAAACAATATAACAGTTGCTTCAATTGAATTTAGCAGTGGTGTGGATGCATATGACATGGCAAAGAGCAGCCTTTTATTACAGACGTTTGGAGAGTTTGATGTATGCCATATACACTATTTAGATCCTTTGGCGTGTTATTTAGGAATGGCGGCTGTATCTCGCTGCAAGGTGCTGATCGCAAACTACTGGGGAAGTGACTGGTATCGCGGCGGATTTCATAATAGACAGCTCCAATTTATTGTTAATAAAATAGCGGATTTTATTGTTGCTGATTCTGAAAGTCTGCTTAATAATTTAAATGAATATTATAATGGTCAATTTAGAAACAAAAGCAGATATATAAAATTTAAACTTCCTATTGTATCAGAAGTCGATACAATTACAGACAATGAAATAAAAGCATTTGAATCAAGTAATAATATTCCGGCAGATAAAATTAAAATTGTCTGCGGGTATAATGCTAATCAGGCACACCAGCACACAAAAATGCTTGATTCCATAAAACGCCTGCCTGATACATATAAGAAAAGAATATGCGTTTTATTACCGTTTACATACGGAAAAGATCCAAATTATATTAAAATGATTAAACAAATACTCACTGAATTAGGATGTGAGGCGATTTTGTTAGAAAAGTATTTAAATGTTAGGGATGTTGCAGTTCTACGAATCGTAACAGATATTTTTATTAATTTTCAAATTACGGATGCATGTGCATCTACAGTTATGGAATATCTGTATTGCAATAAATTGATCATTAACGGAACATGGTTGGACTACCATATTTTAAAAGAACATGGTGCATTTATGTATTCGGTAAAGGGAAAGGAACAATTATTGGAATTATTAATAAAATTATTGGATGCGCCCAAGGAATACTTAATACAGAAAAATAAGGATGTACTTAGAACCGCCCAATTCATTTATGATGATAATAAGAATTGGGAAATGCTTTACAATAGTGCATTATGTGTTGATAAAGTAAAAAATATTACATATGAAACTATGGAAGCGTTTGATAAGGTACTTGATGTATACCAAGATATATTAAAACAACGGGCTTACATTTATAAAAAGTTGTCAGTAGTTAAATCAATTGCAGATACACACGACGTTTGGAAGGATTATGCTAATATATATGTTTATGGAGTGGGTGAATTGGCTGCAGTTCTAAGGAGTAAAATGTCTTTAAAGAATAAACGGTTGTTTTTTATTGATAAATACAAGGATATTGATACTTTTGGAATGAAAGAAAGTATATATAAATTGGATGAGTTACAGTACATGAATGGGGGATTATGCATTATTACACCACTTTTGGATTGGGAACAAATTCAAGAAGAGTTAAGCGAAATCAATAGCAAAATAGTATGTATATCAGCATATGATTTTATATGTAAAATATAAGGAGTATTGTTAATCTGAAGATGTAATATTATGAAAATGGGAATTAAGAATACGAGGGGTGAGTATATGGATATTTTGGTAACAGGCGCGGATGGATTTATAGGAAGCCATTTAACGGAAGAATTGGTAAAAAAAGGTCATAGAGTAAAAGCGTTTGTTTACTATAATTCATTTAATACATGGGGATGGTTGGACAAGCTGGATGCAGATATCCAAAGTGAGATCGAAATATTACAGGGAGATATAAGAGATTCGTACAGGGTAAAAGAGGCAGTCAAAGGACAAGATATAATATTTCATTTAGCGGCATTGATTGCGATTCCCTATAGTTATTATTCAACTGAGTCATATGTCGATACAAATATAAAGGGAACATTAAACGTTCTTCAGGCAGCAAAGGAATGTAATACACAAAGGGTATTGGTAACGTCAACTTCGGAAGTATATGGTACGGCTAAGTATGTTCCAATAGATGAAAAACATCCTTGTCAGGGACAGTCTCCATACTCTGCAACTAAAATAGGAGCAGATCGTCTGGCAGAAGCTTTTTATAAAAGTTTTGGGATACCGATAAGCATTGTTCGGCCATTTAATACATATGGACCAAGACAATCAGCTAGAGCTGTTATTCCATCAATAATTATACAATTATTGTCCGGAAGAAATGAAATAAAATTGGGTAGCTTGACGCCAACAAGGGATTTTAATTTTGTTAAGGATACAGTTAATGGTTTTATTCATATTTCTGAGTGTGAGAGGGCAATTGGAGAAGAAATAAATATTGCAACACAAGAGGAGATTAGCATCGGGAGACTGTCAGAAGTGATTATAAAACAAATAAATCCAGAGGCGAGGCTAGTCTTTGATGAGGCAAGGATACGTCCGATAAACAGTGAAGTTAACCGTTTGCTGGGATGCAACGAAAAAATAAGAAAGCTGACAGGATGGGCTCCGGAATATTCCTTGGAAGAAGGAATCCGAGAGACGATACTTTTTTTTGAAAAAAATTTGGGTATGTATAAAGCAGATATTTATAATATTTGAAACGGGAGATGAGATGATGGCAAAAAAAGCAGTAATACTTGCAGGCGGATTGGGAACAAGATTAAAGCCGTTTACAGATGCGATACCAAAACCTCTTCTTCCAATTGGAGAAAAAGCAATTCTTGAGATACAGATTGAAAGATTGGCTCAAAGTGGTTTTAAGGAGATAATTTTAGCCACAAACTATAAATCGAAATATATAGAAAAATTTTTGGGAGATGGTTCGCAGTATGGTGTGAAAGTAACAGTAAGTCAGGAGAATAAGGCTCTCGGAACAGCAGGTCCCTTAAAGTTGATAGAGGATAAACTTTTAGATGCACCATTTCTGGTAATGAATGGGGATATTTTAACATTGTTAGACATGGAGAGAATGTATAATTATGCATATAATTCGGATTCTCTTTTTGTAGCAGGAGTAAAAGAGATTGTGCTGCCCTATGCATTTGGAAATATTTCCTTTCAAGGAAATCGTATTACAAAGATAGAAGAAAAACCTAATATTGTGACTTATGCATTGGCGGGGGTTTATATATTAAAGCCTGATATATTGCAATATATTCCGTATGACCAATATTTTGGTATAGATAGTCTGTTGCAGTATATGTTGAATAATAATCTGCCAATTGAAAAGTATGATATTAAGGAATATTGGATTGATATTGGAAGAATGGATGATTACGAAAAGGCACAGACAGATTATGAGATATGGGAAGAAAAGTTAAATTAAAATTATATATTTTGGAGGAATGCATTGAATATAGCAATAAGAGGAACAGGAAAATTTGGACAATATGTATATAATAATATTAAAAGTAACAGACGATATGACATAATTTGTTTTGTAGATAATGATTCGGATTTGTGGGGAAGTGTAATTGATGGGATTCCGATTGTCTCACCACGGGAAATCATGGACGAATTATCAAATGAGGTAGATTATATATTAGTTGCATTTGTTGACAGCATTGAAAGGTATAAGGATATTGTTGTTTCAGATTGCGTTCAATATGGTTTTGTCAAAAACAGAGTGTTGAATGCAGGGCTGCATTTGCAGGATGATTTGCGTACAGATAGGAACATTGTATGGAATGATGCTGAATATCTGGATAAACCGATTTTGAGAAGTCTGGAAACAAATGTCGTAGACTATTGTAATTTGAACTGTCGGGGATGTAGTCATTTTTCTAATTTGTTCAGTAAGAATGAGGAAGTGCCATTCGAAATTTTTTGCAGAGACCTGAACCAGATTTCGGAGCATGTATATGTGAATAATTTTAATCTGCTAGGAGGTGAAGTCCTGCTGAGTAGTCGTGTTCAGGAATACATGAAATTTGCAAGAAAGGTACTACCGTACTCAGATATTGTTCTTGTTTCAAATGGGTTATTAATACCACGGCAGAAAAGAGAGTTTTTTGAATGTTGTGTGGAAAATGATATCATGATAAGCATTTCAGGATATAAACCGACACTTTTATTGGAACAAAAAATAAGGGATACTCTTGAGCAACATCAAGTGATTTATACATTTCGTAATGAAGTGCACGATTTTGGTAAAAATTTGGACTTGACGGGAGAAGCGGATATACATGAGGCACTTGCAAGGTGCCGTGAAAGTAAATGTCATTTTTTACGCAATGGAAGAATATATAAGTGTCCGTTTCAGGCACTTGGAAATGTGCTTTTTGAGCATTATGATATCGGAATAGAATTTAAAGGCGGCATTGACATCTATAGGAATGACTTAAACTGGGAGGATGTAGTCGATTTATTGCATAATCAGCCAGTGGATGAATGTAGATATTGTGGCAGTGAAGAACGCATGGAGTGGAGAGTGGAAAACAATCCAGTATTAAACGACTGGGTTATAAAGGAGTGAAAAAAGTGCTTTTAGTATCTGTAATTATACCGGTTTATAATGCGGAAAAATACATAAAAGAATGTCTTAACAGTGTGCTGACTCAGACATTGAAGAATCTTGAGGTTATATGTATAGATGATGGTTCCACAGATAATTCCTTACAGACTTTACAGGAATACCAGCAAAATGATTCAAGAGTCAGGGTACTAATACAGGAAAACAAGGGTTCTGGTCCGGCAAGGAACAGGGGAATGAAAGAAGCCTGTGGGAAGTATATTGCATTTCTTGATGCAGATGATTTTTGGTATGACAAATTCGTCCTTGAAAAAATAGTATGTGCGTCGGATGAAAATTTGAGCAGCGTTACGGGTGCATTTTGGGGGTATTATAAAAATAATATATATGAAAGGGCAAAGTTGCATCAGAAATATTTTGACGGACGGACTGTTGGAAAATGGATTGATTTCAGAGAAGAACAGAATTGCTACAATTATGGAAGCTATCTGTATCAGAGAGAATTTTTGATGAACAATAACATTTTTTTTCCATCATACTATAGATTTCAGGATCCGCCTTTTTTGTCCAAGGCATTGATAACGGCATGTAGTTATTTTGTAATTCCAGTGGATTGGTATTGTTATAGAACAATTTATAAAAAAACACTTTCTTCTATAGAAAAAACAGTAGGATTCGTAAAAGGAATAACGGATGTCTTAGAAATAGCTGAAAAGCATCAGCTGCAAAAACTATTTGGAGAGATGTTTATACAGGTTGACGCAGTTACTCCATATATTATCAGTGGAATCATGAGTGGTAATACTGAACTATTTGAATTATTGCACCAATTAAATGAATATGCAGTTGATAAGGATGTAAAGCTAAAAACTATAACAGTTATTGAAAAATTGATATACAACCAGTGTCAAATGCTTGCAAATGCATTTTGGAAAAAAATAAAGAATACAGATCAGATAATCATATATGGAGCTGGATATTATGGCAATCTTTTGCTACAGCAATTAGAGAAATATAGTCCGGATTTGGAGATTGTATTTGCGGAAACGGGATATCCAAAGGAAACAAAAATCTGTGGGAGAGAATGCATGAGGATAGATGAATTGACAGAAAATAGGGAAAATGCACTTGTTATTATAGCTGTATTAAAGCAGACACAGCCTGCAATGGTATCCAATATAAAGAGGCTGGGATTTGAAAACTATATGTGTCTTGATATGGAACTGATGACGGCATTGGAATGTATGGGATAAAGGGAAAATGATAAGTGTAATTGTGCCAATATATAATATTGAAGAATACCTGCCGCAGTGCATAGACAGCATCATAAACCAGTCGTACACAGAGATTGAACTGATTCTGGTGGATGACGGTTCGTCAGATTCCGGCGGAAATATATGCGACGTGTACGCCCTTCGGGATTCACGGATTAAAGTGATTCATAAGGAGAACGGAGGCCTTGTAAGTGCGCGGAAGGCTGGGGTAAACGTGGCTAACGGGGAATACATAACCTTTGTGGATGGTGATGACTGGATTGAACCGGACACTTACCGGAAATTAACTGATGCAGGGCAGGGGGCAGATGTTATTGCTTTTGCCTGTTATGAGGAGTATGGGGAGTACCAGCGTATCAGGAAAAACAATGTCCGGGAAGGATTGTATGCATCCAAAAATGAAAAAGACCTGCTATATAAATCAATGTTTATGGATAACAATTTCTATGATTTTGGTCTGATGGCATCCCTCTGGAGCAAGCTGGTACGAAGGAACCTGATAGTGGAGAACCAGAATAAAGTCAGCGACCAGATTAGTTATGGTGAAGACGTATCATGTACATTTCCGTGCTTACTGGATGCAGAATCGGTATATGTCACGAATATGCCACTTTATCATTACAGACAGCGGCAGGGCTCCATGGTAAAGGGCAGGGAAGCAGTACCGCATAGTAATTTCATAAATATATACAGACTGCTACATATGAAATTTGCGAATTTTCCGTCTGTCGGAGAACTATTACAGAAACAGCTTCATTTTTATATGTGGTTTATCCTGCTGACAAAAGCATATGGAGACTTTGGTATGAAGATGACACTGTTTCCTTTTTTGAAGGTCACTGCAAGAAACCGTATTGCGGTATATGGTGCCGGAACATTTGGCAGGGCAGTTAGGGAACATTGTGACAGGAAGCGGGATATAGATGTGGCCGGGTGGTCTGACCTGCACTATCCAGCATATAGAAAACAGGGGTTTGATGTAGGAAGCCCGGAAACAATATACAATATGGAATTTGATGTTGTCGTCATTGCAATTTTAAATGAGAAGCTGGCTGTACGAATAAAGGATGAAATGGCAAGGAGCGGGATTCCTGAGGAAAAAATTGACTGGGTGAGGCAGGACGTACTGGAGACGGTGCCGCTTCCGGACTGGGTAAAGACGGTATCATAGAGTTTTACAGAGGGGGACGAGATGGAGAAGGTTATCATATATGGGGCCGGTGCAAGGGGAAGGGGTATTTACAATTACTTAAAAAAACATGGGAAAGAAGACGTGGTAGCCGGATTTTGTGATAGGAATTATAAGTGCATGGCAGTGTTTGACGGTAAAAAAATTATGTCCTTTGAGGAAGCATGCGGATACAGGCTGCCATTTCTGGTTTCAATTACGGATGCGGACGTGGACTGTGTCCGACAGATGATAGAGAGGCAGAACGGAAAGTGGCTCTGTTTTGATGACATGGCAGGCCTGTTTGGGAAGGACAGGGTTTCACTGAACCGGGACTTTTGTGCTTTTTTCCATATTAGTGGAATGGACGGTTATTTTGAGTCCGCAGAAGAAATGCTGGAAGGATTCTGGGGAGATGGTTCACCATTCCTGAAAAGATTTCAAAGGCTGGACTTGGAAAATGTCATTGAACTGGCGTGCGGAAGGGGAAGACATGTGCCACGGTACATACATAAGGCAGGAAAGGTGACCCTTGTGGATATCCTGGAGGAAAACATTGAAGCGTGCAAAAAACGTTTTGGGAATGAGAAAAATATTTTTTATTACTGCAATAATGGTTATAACATGGAGAAACTGGTGTCAGACAGTTACACTGCGTTATTCAGTTATGATGCAATGGTACATTTTGAGATGATGGATATATACGAGTACCTCAGGGATATCTGCCGCGTGCTTGTGCCGGGGGGGATGGCGCTGATTCATCATTCAAATTACACAGGGGATTATAGGGCATCCTTTGCCAGCGCTCCGAATGGAAGAAGCTTTATGGGCCGGGATATTTTTGCGTACCTTGCATACCGTGCAGGGTTTGAAATCGTTGAGCAGGAAGTGATTGACTGGGGAGTGAAGGACCTTGACTGCATATCACTGATACAAAAAACAAAAAACTGAAAACGGAGGAATGAAATGGCGGATGAGTGTGCTTATTTTGTTCGGTGCAGGCGTATATGCCAAAAAATATAAGGCCCTGCTTGATTATCTGGATATGGAATTCAATTATTTTACAGACAATGACCCTTCCAAATGGGGTACGGATCTTTATGGGAAGAAAGTCATTGCGCCAGATGAACTGAAAACATTTCCCGGCTGCAGAATCATTGTTTCAAACACCCATGAAGATGCCATCAGGAATCAGCTTGCGGGTATGGGGATGGAAAAAAATATTATCGGCCTGGATACATTATATGATTTATGCGAACACAAGCTGCTAAAAAATGAGCGTAGAAATTCTGACGGCGGCGGCAGGAAGACCATTCTGGTTGATATGTATGAAGGAATCGGATGGGGCGGGAGCGAGCTCTGGGCGGCAAACTTGGCGCAGGGACTTAATAAGGCAGGAAGCAGAGTCATTTTACTGGGATGCAGTGGACAGCCTGAACTGGAAAAAGTATATGAGGGCATGACAGTACGGATATCCGAAGAGGATACGGTTATGCAGATGGTACAACTCATGGAAGGTATGCTCCCATGTTTTTTTATCAATAACTTTGCAGGATGTGCGTTTATGGCAGCAGCCATCGTAAAAAGAAAATATCCTGACATGGTAAAGGTGGTGTCAGTAATCCACAGCGACAGCAGAAACCTGTTTGATGCACATATGATGATGGGAAAGTATACGGATAAGATTTTCTGTGTAAGCAGGCAGATACGCAGCCATATGCAGGAGCTGTATGATTTTGACCATGGGGCTTATTATGTGAAGGAACAGCCGATAAGAACCGATGCATCATGGAGAAGGACGGAAAACAGGATGGGAACACTGCGGATAGGGTATGCAGGGAGAATCGTAAAACAGGCAAAACGTGCAGACCTTCTTGTGGAGTTAATTGGGGCACTGGAAAAAAAAGAAATGGATTACATTTTTGAAATTGCAGGTGAAGGGGAATGTACCATTCCGATAAGTGCGTATGTCAGTGAAAATAGCCTGCAGGACAGGGTGCATCTGACAGGCAGGCTGCCCAAAAGTGAAATGGACTCGTTTTGGAAAAATCAGGATGTATTCGTCAATGTCTCAGAATATGAGGGGACAAGCCTTTCCATGCTTGAAGCCATGGGATATGGGTGTGTGCCTGTTGTTACGGATGTGAGCGGGGCGAGGGAATTTATTGAGGACAAAAAAAACGGATATATCTGTGATGTTGGGGATATCAAAGGGATTGCAGACTGCATTGCAATGATGGCAGACAACAGGGAACTGTTAAAAACATATGGGGACAGATGCCGCAGGATCATTCAGGAGCGGTGTAATCCTGGGGAATACATAGAGTACTGGATTGATGAAGTATTAGGGGACTGGTTATGAATATACTGAAAAATGAAAAATACCAGACGGATATCATGTATGTGTCAGAATTGGATATTTCATGGGAACGGATGAATAATAAGTCAATTATAATAACAGGAGCCACGGGTATGATTGCATCAGTTATTGTTGACATACTGATGAAACGCAATTCCAAATATGGTCAGCAGATTCATATTTATGCTGTCAGTCGAGACAGGCAGAAAGCAGAACAACGCTTCTGTGCATACTGGGATAATCCCAATTTCACATGGATATCCCACGATATCAATAATCCGCTGCCAGAGGTTGGCAGTGTGGATTATATCCTTCATGCGGCGAGCAATACGCATCCCCGCGCCTATGCGACAGATCCGATCGGGACAATCACAGCAAATGTGCAGGGAACCTGTCAACTGCTGGATTATGCCGCAAGCCATCGCTGCGAGCGTTTTTTCTTCTTCTCATCGGTGGAAATCTATGGTGAAAACAGAAATGATACGGACAAATTTGACGAGGCATACTCTGGTTACATAGACTGCAACACGCTCCGCGCAGGCTACCCTGAGAGCAAGCGGCTGGGGGAGGCGCTGTGCAATGCATTTGCAGCGCAGAAAGGGCAGGATTTTGTGATAGGCAGGTTTTCACGAGTATATGGGCCGACAATGTCCCCGGATGATTCCAAGGCGGTTGCACAGTTTATCAGGAAAGCGGCGGCTGGGGAGGACATTGTACTAAAAAGCGAAGGAAACCAGCTTTATTCCTATACATATGCTGTTGACGCAGCATCGGCGGCGCTGTATCTTCTTCTGAAAGGAGAAAGCAGGAGTGCGGTTAACATCGTTGATGCTTCATCGGACATCACATTAAAAGAACTTGCAGGCTTACTTGCCAGGGCAGCCGGAACGAAAGTTGTTTTTGAATTACCTGACGATACAGAAAAGGCAGGGTATTCCACGGCGACAAAGGCACTTTTGGACGGAACGAGGCTTGAACGGCTGGGATGGAAAGCACACACGCCGATAAGGGAAGGGCTTTCCAAGACGGTACAAATACTAAGAAATCAGTATTAGCTTGATATCAGAACATTGATAATTTCATATTTTACATCAGCGTTTAGTACTAAAATTTCCATTGTTTACATACTTCCAATACAATGTTAGAATGATGGTATAATTACTTCATATGACACTGGGGGTATAAGAGATGGAACGCAGGTTTAATATAACAGGTTCTTGTAATTTGCAAAGACATTACATGGTAAAACTTGATGGCAGATTAAAACAGATTAAGGAAAAGTATGTTGATTATGGCAGTTATTTTGTCATTAACAGAGGACGTCAATATGGCAAGACAACAACGTTGAAGGCACTGAAACAATATCTGTCAAATGATTATATTGTTCTGTCCCTTGATTTTCAGGAGCTTGGAACGGAGGAATTTGCAGACGCGGCAACTTTTGCGCGTGCGTTTGCGAAAGTGTTTATCAGAGCGTTTAAAACCGGCAGTTTAAGCAAATTAGATAAGTTACTTGAACCATTAACACATTTTATAGAAAAAGATGATAACAGCTTAAATGGTTTGTTTGTACAGTTGAGTAGTCTATGCGAAAACAGTCCGCGGCCGATTGTATTAATGATAGATGAGATTGACAGCGCGGGTAATAATCAGGTGTTTATAGAATTTCTTGCAATTCTTAGGAAATATTATCTGAACAGAGAGGAAACGCCCATATTCCAATCCGTAATCCTTGCAGGAGTATATGACATAAAAAACTTGAAATTGAAATTGCGTCCTGAATCGGAACACCAATATAACAGCCCATGGAATATTGCCGCAAAATTTAAGATTGACATGAGTTTTTCTGCAGAACAGATCGCATCCATGCTGGGGGAGTATGAAAATGACAAGCATACAGGGATGGATATACAGGTGGTTGCAGAGGAAATATACCAGTACACGTCAGGGTATCCTGTGCTTGTATCGTCAATCTGCAAATGCATTGATGAAGACCTGGTTGAAGACGGTATATTTAAAGATTTGAAAACTGCATGGACAAAAGATGGAGTGGCAGAGGCAGTAAAGATTATATTAAAAGAAAGCACATTGTTGTTTGAAAGTATGGCAAAGCAGCTCGACACATATGCGGACCTTTATAAAATAGTGGAGAACATCATATATTGCGGGAAGAAAATACCGTTTAGCCTTGAAGAGAAATCTATTAGTCTGGGCAGCATGTTTGGTTTCCTGAAGGAAGAGAACGGACATGTGGCAATAGCAAACAGGATGTTTGAAATGTGCCTTTTAAATATGTTTATGGCAAAGGAAGCAATCAATAGCGATGTCTATGCGCAGGGTGGCAGTGACAGGATTAGCTTTATAAAGGATAACATGCTTGACATGGAGCTTGTCCTGAAAAAGTTTGTCGAGTATTTTACTGAGATTTGCGGACAAAAAGACCAAAAATTTATTGAGAAGCAGGGACGAAAGATTTTTCTGATATATCTGAAGCCTATCATCAATGGTACTGGTAATTATTACATTGAGGCACAGACAAGGGACGAAAGGCGTACAGACATTATTGTTGACTATCGTGGTGAGCAGTTTATCGTCGAGCTGAAAATCTGGCATGGGAATGAATACAATGAGCGGGGCGAGGAGCAGCTTACGGATTACCTGGAATATTATCATAAGGACAAAGGATATCTTTTAAGCTTTAATTTTAATAAGAACAAGCAAACGGGTGTGCGTGAGATAAAGACCAAAAACAAAACGATTATCGAGGCGGTTGTATAAGGCAACCTTATAAAGTGTTTTTAATAAAGTCTGATGTAAGGTATGAAGTTACTTTATGTCAGGCTTTTTGTTATTAAAAATTGTATATAAAGGAGAACACAGAATGAACATAGCAGTAATACTGGCAGCTGGTGCAGATCCTACTTTTAGGATGGACATACCAAAGCAGTTTGTCAATGTGTACAACCGGCCTGTTATTGTATACACAATGGAAACCTTCCAGCAGCATCCGGAAATTGACGCAATCATGGTGGCATGCCTTAAGGGATGGGAAAGTATGGTGGAGGCTTATGCAAAACAGTTTGATATCACCAAACTGGAATGGGTAATACAAGGCGGCGGTTTCGGGCAGGAGACATCAAGGCGCGCAGTGGACAGGCTTGCAGAAGAATGTGATGGAGGAGATATCATTATACTCCATGATGCGATTCGTCCACTGGTATCACATAATGTTATTTCGGACAGTATTGACACATGCAAAAGAAAAGGGATGGGCATTGCGGCGGTGACATCTATGGATAATGTCATGATGACAGATGATGGGGTGACAGGGAAGCTGTCCATTTCACGTCATGCGTTCCGGCGTATCCAGACACCGCAGACATACTTTCTCGGAGAGTTGAAAAAGGCGCATGAGGATGCTCTGGAGAAAGGCATCCACAATGAAAATGATACGAACAACATGATTTCCAGACTGGGCAGGAACGTTTATTTCTCAAAAGGTTCCGACTTAAATCTCAAGATTAACACGGTCGAGGATGTGGCAATGTTTAAGGCATTGTATGCCATGAAAAGTGGGGATATTTAACATGAATATAGCATTGATTCTGGCGGGGGGAAGCGGTTCAAGGACGGAGCAGTCCGTGCCCAAGCAGTTCATCAGCATAGACGAAAAACCTATCATCATATATACTTTAGAGGCATTTCAGAATCATCCCGGGGTGGATGGAATTATAGTTTCCTGCATTGATGGGTGGCATGATGTGCTAAGGGGGTATGCATCGGCAGCAGGCATCGATAAGCTGCGCTGGGTGGTTGATGGCGGCGAAAATGGGCAGTCTTCTGCAAGGAATGCACTTTTGGCACTGGAAACGATTTGTAAGGAGGATGACATCATAGTCATACATGACGCGGTCAGACCGATGATTTCGGAGGAGATTATTACGGATTGTATTGCAAAGGCAGAAGAATGTGGTTCGGGACTTTCAGCGATACGGTGTCAGGAGACGATTATGATGACAGAGAATGGAAGATGCGGGCACGCAGGCATTGACAGGAATGACATTATGCGTGTGCAGACGCCACAGGCATACAGATACGGCAGGGTGCTGTGGGCGCATAAGGAGGCTCTGAAAAGAGGAATTACCAATGCGGTCTATACCAATACATTGATGATGGAGCTGGGAGAGGAGCTTTATTTTTCGTGTGGCTCCAACAAAAATATTAAGATTACGACCTTGGAGGATATTGATATTTTTAAGGCGCTGTATGCCACGAAAAGAGACACATGGCTGAAAAGAAAAAACAGTGGATGTATGGATTCGGTAGGAATAGAGAGTATAGGAAAACCACATCATGCACAATAGCCCATGGCTGTAAACGGCTCCATTGCACATGATGTGGTTCATTCTGTTTTCGTTCATTGTCTCCTATGAGGTTAAATCCAGATATAAATCCTTATACTGTTTAGCGGAATTATCCCATGACAGGTTTTTATCCATATCTCTCTGAACCATTTCATCCCAGCACCAGCGGTTTAAGAAATACAGACTTTTCGCCCTGTTTATGGCATCCAGTAACAGGCCGGCATCATAGCGGTCAAAAGTAAAACCATTTCCCATATTGGAGAACATATTATACGGTTCAACGGTATCCTTCAATCCGCCAGTCTCACGGACGATTGGTATCGTGCCATAATGCATGGCAATCAACTGTGTCAGTCCACAAGGCTCAAACTGGGAAGGCACCAGCAGGGCATCTGCCCCCGCATAAATCCTGTGAGCCCTTGTTTCATCATACATGATATTGGAACATACATTTCCCTTGTAGGCATATTCATAATACCGGAAGGAGTCCTCGTATCTGCTGTCCCCGGAGCCAAGTACGACAACCTGCGTATGCTCATCCATAATCTGCGTCATAATGGAATTGACCAGGTCCAGTCCTTTCTGGTCCGTCAGGCGGGAAATCAGTCCGATGACAAATTTGTGGTCATCCTGAACCAGCCCCAGTTCTTCCTGCAGTCTGCGTTTGTTTTCTTTTTTCTTTTCCAGTACATTGGTAATATCATAGTTTACATACAGCCTGTCATCCGTAAATGAATTCCAGATATCATAGTCGATGCCATTTACGATACCCCGCAGCTTGTTGGAATGATATCGCAGGTGGGCATCCAGTGTCTCGCCATAGTATGCGTTCTGGATTTCACCGGCATAAGTATTGCTGACCGTTGTAATGATATTGGAATATGTAAGCCCGCCCTTTAACATGTTGGCATCTTCATAGCCTGTCTTTAATGCATCCTTGTTAAATACATAATCCGGCAGTCCGGACCAGTACCGGATCGTGGGAATATTGTAAATGCCCTGGAACCGAAGGTTGTGGATTGTCAGAATCGTTTTGGCGGAAGTAAGCTTTGTATCCACGAACTTTATTCTCAGATACACGGGAACAAGGGCAGCCTGCCAGTCGTGGCAGTGGATGATATCAGGAATCCAGTCCATATAGTTCAGTGCAGCCAGCGCTGCTTTTGCAAAGAAACAATATTTCGGAATGTCGTCGACGAGATTCGTATATGGATTTCCAGTGGCAAAAAATTCTTCATTGTCAATGAAATCATACACAACACCCTCCCAGACATATTCCATGATCCCCACATAAAATGACCTGCCATCGGCGCATAGATCCATTTCAAAAGAGCCTTTGTATTCCATTTTTTCCTGATATTCCTGGGGAATGCATTTGTAGCGCGGAAGGATTACTTTTACATCGCAGTTCTGTTTGATCAAAGCTTTGGGGAGGGCATACATAACATCTCCCAATCCGCCGGTCTTTACAAACGGATAACATTCCGAACCGATAAATGCGACACTTCTTCTGGGTGTCGCGGGTATTTCCGTCTTTTGTTCTTCAGCGGCTGACTCTTCGGCGGTTTCCGGCTTCAATGGTTTTTTCTCAGTTTTTTTGACTGCCTTTTCACTTGTTTTTACGGATTTCCTTTTCGGGGCATTCTCTGTCCTGGCACTTTTGGTCTTGGTGCCTTTAGCCTTGGTATTTTCTGCTGCGGTATTTTTTTCCGTTTTCTCTTCGGAAGATTTAACCTCAGATTCTGCCTTGACTGCTTCTGACGGAGTATTTTCCTTTGGCGCTGCTTTGGCGGGTTTCGTTTTTGGCGTATTTGATGTGTTTCGTTTTGTCATCTGACACCTCCTGAGTTTATATTTTTTTCTTCATTATAATATAAGTTGGAAAGATAAGCAACAGGGTGTTGGAAAGATAATCTGTAATCATGGATTTAAGGTAATTGCGAACCCTGAAGAAAAATGTTATCATATATAAAATACAAGTCAGGAGGCGGATAATCTGCCTCCTGCATTACTGCACATAAATGTATTTGTTCGGAAAGAGAGGAAGCACACACAATGGGATACTTTCCATTTTTTATGGATATCAGGGGGAAACGATGCCTGATAGCAGGCGGTGGGAAAATTGCGCTCCACAAGCTGAAAAAGCTTCTGCCATATGAACCGGCAGTCAGAATTGTGGCGATGGAACTTTCGGCGGAGCTTGCGCGATTTGTTTCGGAAAGCGGCGGATTGAATAATGACATCTGTGTCATAAAGAGGGCGTTTGAGTCCTCCGACATAGCAGGCATGGATTTTGTGATTGCGGCCTGTGATGACAGGAAGGTTAACGCTGAAATTGGCAGGCTCTGCCGCAAGGCGGGTATTCCTGTCAACGTTGTGGACAACAGGGAGGAAAGCAGCTTTCTTTTTCCGGCGCTTGTCAAGGCAGGAAAACTGGATATCGGCATTTCTACAGAAGGGGCAAGTCCGGAAGTGGCAGCGTCAGTAAGGAGTCAGATTGCCTCTCTGATTCCGGCAAACATGGAAGAAATATTAACGTATCTAAATAGCCTGCGTCCTCTGGCAAAGGAGTATATTCGGGACGATGACAGGCGTGCCGCATTCCTGAAGGATATGGCAAGGGCGTGCATGGACAGGGATGCGGTTTTTGACGAACAGGAAACACGGAAACGGCTGCAGGCATATGGCAGTGACGGATTGGACACAGGAACAGGCAGCGGCAGGGTTGTGCTTGTCGGTGCAGGCTGTGGTGCGTATGATCTGGTTACCGTAAAAGGACTGCGCGCAATCCGGTGCGCAAATGTCGTTGTGTATGATGATTTGATTGACAAGAGACTCCTGGAACACGTTTCGGAGCGCTGTGCGTTGATTTATGTGGGGAAGCGGTGTGGAAAGCACAGTATGACGCAGGAACAGATTAATGCCCTTCTGGTCAAAAAGGCGGGGGAAGGCGGTCTGGTGGTAAGATTAAAAGGCGGAGACCCGTTTGTGTTTGGCAGGGGGATGGAAGAAATAGGAGCGCTCCGCAAGGCAGGGGTACACGCTGATTATATTCCGGGAATCACTTCGTGCATTGCAGTTCCGGCAATGGCGGGGATACCAGTGACACACAGGGAAATCAGCAGAAGCTTTCATGTGGTGACCGGACATACGGCATCCGGAAACGGAACACCTGGGGAGAATATCGACTTCCGGACACTTGCAAGGCTTGACGGTACGTTGGTATTTCTGATGGGACTGACGCACTTGGAACAGATAGCGGATGGGCTTGTCCGTGCCGGAAAAGATACCATAACACCGGCGGCTGTCGTGCATGGAAATTTTGATGGAACGACGGAGACTGTCCGCGGGACGCTTGCGGACATTGCGGGGCGTGCCGCGGCGGCTAAGATTCCGTCTCCGGCAGTGATTGTTGTTGGAAAAGTGGTGGAAATTATAGGATGATGGTGATATAATCAATTTGTATCGGTAATTTTTGGGTATATGAATGAGGTTAATGCAATGTACAATGGACAAAAAGGAACAATCAATTTTAGGCGACAGCTGGCATTGTTGATTTTAGCGGTTATTTTGTGCATCTCTGGTATGGCGGCAGGGCTTGGCATGCCGCAGGTATATGGTGCGCAGACGCGTGTTGTAAAAGTCGGTTTCTTTCCGATGGATGGTTTCAATGAAAAAAACGAGGATGGGACATACGGTGGTATGGATGTGGAGTACCTTGAGGCAATCCGGGACTATGTGAACTGGGATATCGAATACGTGGAATGCGAGAGCTGGGACGATGCACTGCAGCTGCTTGCCGACGGGAAAATTGACCTGGTCGGCTCTGCACAGTATTCATCCAAAAGGGCTGAGATTTATCAGTACGCAAACCTTGCAAGCGGATATACGTTTGGGGCGATTGCGGTAAATGGGGACAGCGTCCTTCCATATGAAGACTTTGATGCGATGGGCGGCATTACCTATGGTATTGTGAAGACCTATATTCGAAAAGATGAGTTCTATGAGTACCTTTCTGACCACGGCATTGGCAGTCCGGTAGTGCGGGAATATAACAGTACGGCAGATTTACTCGATGCCCTTGAAAAACAGGAAATCGATGCGATGGTACATTCCCTGACAGAGATAAGGGAAGGGAAACGGATTATCGGAAGATTTGCGCCGATGCCCATTTACTACATATCCTACAAGGGCAACAACGAAGTCATGCGGGAGCTGAACCAGGGAATTGCGGATTTGAAGATGAACCGTCCGGAGCTTGAAAATGAACTGATTGTAAAGTACTATGACAGCAGACTGGACCAGACGATTCTGCTGACGCGGGAAGAAAAAGCATACATTGCGGAAAAGAAAAATATTACGGTCGGCTACTTTGACGGCTACTATCCGTTTTCCTATGAAAATAATGGTGCATACCATGGGCTTGCAAAACAGGTTCTCGATGAGATATCCGTGGTTACCGGACTGACGTTTGACTATGTCAGGATGGAGAATATGGATGAGGCAAAGCAGGCTTTGGCAGATGGAAAAATCGATTTGCTGAACTATTGCGGTGACACACCGCAGAATATGAAACAGTCAGGTGTTGCCGTGACAAAAGCATATGCGAAAGTGCCGCATGTCATCATCATGAAGCGTGACAGCAAGGCAAATGAAATCCAGGTGCTTGCCACGGTAAAGAGCGGCGACGACAACCGGGCGACAGCAGACCTGGTCAGCGAGGATGCACGGATCCTTACGTTTGATTCGCAGCTGGACTGTCTCTATGCAGTGAAGGAAGGCAAGGCGGATGCTGCCATGTGTGACGGCTATCTGACGGAGTACCTGTTAGGCTCCAACCTGAGGCTCAACAGGCTTGAGATTCGAAGCGTGCTCAATGATGCGCATATTATTTACATGGCGGTAAAGGATGGGGGAAATCCGCTGCTTCTGAGCATATTCAACAAGGAACTGCTGGAAGTAAGTGACAAGATGGTCAGCGATTATATGCTGAAGGACAACTTTTTTGCCCAGAACAGTATCGAGAATTTTATCAGGACGCACAGTGTGCTGATTCTGATTATTGTCATACTGGTTGCAGTGGCAATTGTGCTTGTGATGATGCATATGCTGCGTGACAGCAAACGGATTCAGAAGCTGATGTATACGGATTCCGAACTCAATATCTGGAACCTGAACTATCTCAAATACAAGGCGGCACAGAAGCTTTCATCTGATAAGAACCAGAAATATGCACTGGTGTACATGGATATCTGTCAGTTCAGGCGTTACAATACGTTGTATGGATGGCATGCGGGACAGAAGCTTTTGGAACTGATTGTAAAGATACTGGGCGAAAATATTGAACGTGAAACGGAGATTTATGCGAGAAGTCACGGTGACCATTTCGTGCTGTTTGTAAAATATGATGACGTCGAGAAGCTTGAGAACAGGCTGGCAGGGCTTGAGAATACGATTACACAGCGGCTGGGTGAGATTGCGGATATGCGTATGCCGATTACAATGGGTGTCTGCTGTATTCCGCCGGGAAGCACGGATATGCAGCTTGTAATTTCTTCTGCGATTCAGGCATCGGATTTGCTGCGGAACAGCTATGGCAATGAGATACGGATTTACGACGAGAATCTCAAGGCCCAGTTAAAAGAATATCATGATAAAGAGAAGCTCCTGGAGTCCGTTGACATTCAAAAGGATTTTGTGGCATATTACCAGCCCAAGGTGGATATCAGGAGTGAGCAGATTGTGGGTGCCGAGGCGCTGGTGCGCTTTAAAGACCCCACCGACAATGGTGCAATCAAGGCGCCGGGATATTTTGTGCCATATTATGAACAGACTGGAAAAATTACGGAGATTGACTTTTTTATCATGGAATGTGCGTGTAAGCTGCTGCGGAGACGGATGGATGCCGGCAGGCGCGTGGTGCCAATCTCGTGTAATTTTTCAAGGATTCACTTTATAAAAGACAATTTTCCGGAGCAGTTCGAGGCGGTGATGGACAAGTACCGGATTCCAAAAGAGTACATAGAAGTGGAGATTACTGAGACGCTTGTCATGGAAGAACTTCAGCAGCACAAGGTAAAAGAGACTGTGGAGGCGCTGCGCCAGAAGGGTATCCGTCTTTCCATAGATGATTTCGGGTCGGGATATTCGTCGCTCGGGGTATTTGAGCAGATACCGGCATCGGTTATCAAGCTTGACCGTTCCTTCCTGTTAAACAATGAAAACCGTGTGCGGCAGGTCAAAATCATGAAAAATATAGTGAACCTTGCACAGGATCTGGATGCCCAGGTTGTCTGTGAGGGTGTTGAAAATGACAACGACACGGAGCTGATGATGGAAATCGGCGCGTATGTGGCACAGGGCTATCGCTATAGCAAGCCCGTTCCGGAAGATGTTTTTGAAGAGAAATTAGGATAAAAAATATAAAGGATGAGACGATATGAAACTGAATGAGATACTGCTAAAAAATGACATCACATTATCTTTCGAGGTATTTCCCCCGAAGGCTACTGCAAACTATGAGTCCGTGCGGGAAGCGGCATATGGCGTCGCAATGCGAAAGCCCAGTTATATGAGCGTGACTTATGGTGCGGGCGGTAGCACGCGTGACAACACGTTAAAGATTGCGAAGGGAATCCAGGAAGAGTGCGGCGTCACGACGATTGCCCATCTGACGTGCGTGGGCGCCACCAGGGAAGGAATCCGTCAGGCGCTGGGGGAAATGAAGGCAGCGGGGATTGAGAATGTACTAGCGCTGCGCGGCGACAAGCCAAAGGATTTTGAGGGAGAGCCGTTTACGGATTACCATTATGCATCGGAGCTTGTGGAGGACATCAGGGAATTTGGCGGCATGTGCATTGGAGGGGCATGTTATCCCGAGGGGCATGTCGAGTCGGAGAATACACTCGAAGATATTCGGAATCTAAAGAAGAAGGTGGATGCAGGATGCTCTTTTCTGACGACACAGATGTTTTTTGACAATAACATATTCTATAATTTCCTTTCCAGGGTGCGGGAGGCAGGAATCAGTGTCCCCGTGATTCCTGGTATTATGCCAATTACCAGGGCAGTCCAGATTCGAAACGCGGTAAAGCTTTCGGGCTGCAATGTACCGATGCGTTTCCGGAGCATTGTGGACTGCTTCGGGAACAACCCGGAGGCGATGCAGCAGGCAGGCATTATCTATGCCACCGACCAGATTATTGACCTGATTGCAAATGGGATAAAGCACATCCATGTTTATTCCATGAACAAGCCGGAAGTTGTGAAAGGGATTCAGGAGAATCTCGCAAAGATTATTTAAGTATGAATTTCAGATATTCCGCATAGATTATATAAATGCAAATGCAATGGAAATAGAATCTATGCGGAATATTTATGTCGGGGATGTTGGGGTTATTGTACAGTATCTGCAGCTGGCGCTGAACAGGGCAGGTTACCTGAACGGAATAAACGGCCAGTTTGACAGGGAAACCTGTGATGCACTCAGGGGATTTCTGGGAGATGGTGTCGGATGCTATGCGGACAGGGCTGCGTGGACAAAACTGATTCCGTACCTAAAGGGATATACGACACACGTGATAAAGGCGGGCGAGACACTGTGGGGGATTGCCAATACATATGATACACAGGTATCTGCCATACTGACGGCGAATCCGTCGCTGGATGCCATGAATTTACCAATAGGAACGCAGGTTTACGTTCCTTTTTCTTTTGCGCTTGTGGATGAGCGCGTCCCATATACTTCGGTTCTGACAGCGTACATTATAGAGGGGCTGCAGATTCGTTACCCGTTCCTGGTTACAGGCTGCATCGGAAAAAGTGTTATGGGCAGGGAAGTGTGTTACATGCAGTTTGGAAACGGAATAAAACAGGTCTGCTATAATGCCTGTTTTCATGCAAATGAGTGGATTACGACACCGGTACTGCTGAAATTTGCGGAGACGTATGCGAAAGCATACGCGGAGGGAGAGGAGCTTTACGGTGAGGATACCGGGACGCTTTTTGATGAATTTAGCCTGTATCTGATTCCGATGGTCAATCCGGATGGTGCGGACCTTGTGAATGGAATCATCAGGAATGAGGAATACCTGGAACAGACAAGGGCTATATCCGGCGATTATCCGGCGATACCGTACCCGGACGGCTGGAAAGCGAATATCAACGGAATTGACCTGAATTTGCAGTTCCCGGCAGGGTGGGAAAATGCGCGGGAAATAAAATTTGCACAGGGCTACACATCGCCTGCGCCGCGTGACTATGTGGGGGAAGCGCCACTGTCGGCAGCAGAGAGCATCAATATGTATCACTTTACGACTGCGCATGATTTCCAGCTGATACTGGCTTACCATACACAGGGAGAGGTCATATACTGGAAATACCTCGACTATGAACCGGAGAAGTCGAGGCGCATTGCCAATTACTTTGGGCGGGTCAGCGGCTATCAGGTGGAGGAAACGCCCTATGCGTCCGGCTATGCGGGGTACAAGGACTGGTTTATCGAGGCATATAACCGCCCTGGATATACAATCGAGGCAGGGCGCGGTGAAAATCCGCTTGGCATGGAACAGTTTCCTAAGATTTACGAGGACAACAGGATGATTCTCGTGGGGGGGATGACGCAATTATAGGAAATGTATAATACTTACAGAAAATGAAACGAATTTATCAGGTATTTATCTTTATGGCTTTATGATAGACTCTGGTTAAAGATACTAAGGAACTGTTCAGTTCCTTGGAAAAACGGAGGGCACAGCCATGAAACAGATTCCATATGAATACAAAAATCTTCCCATTCCGGGCGGGGGATATGTGACGGGGTTTTTATACCACAGAAAACAGCGAGATGTCCTGTATGCCAGAACCGATATCGGCGGCACGTACCGGTTTGACGCAGAAAAAAGACGGTGGATAAGTCTGATTCCGCATGTTACCATGGAGGATTTGAGCGAGACGTTTCCAATCGCCATGGCGCTGGACGACAACAATCCTGCAATGCTGTATATTGCCTGCGGCATCAACAAAAATCAGTCCGGCGTGCTGGCGGTATCGGAGGACTTTGGCGAACACTTCCGGTATGAGAAGATACCTGTTATGGTATATGGCAATTTAAACGGCAGGGGAACCGGCGAGCGGCTGGTTGTGGACCGGGACAGCTCCGACTGGCTGTTTTATGCAAGCCAGCAGGAGGGCTTGTGGGTCACGGACAACCGGGGCAGGAGCTGGCGCAGGCTGACAGCGCTGAAAGAACAGTACCTTGCATTTGCCGCACAGGCTGGCAGTGCGCTGGTTGTCTCCACTGCCGGTGTGACTTCGATGGACAGGGAAAAGAATATGCGGGGGCACAGCCTGTATGTTTCCTATGACAAGGGGGAGACATTTGTGCCGCTTGCGGAGCCGCAGGGCAGTGTGATAGAGGGATGTCGGCTGAACGGGCTGGTGGCGCAGCGGTGTGCGGTGGACGGACGGTATCTGTATGTGACCTTTGCGTCCACGGGCAGGCGTTCCTATGTCCTCGAAAACGGTTACAGCTGTGATTCTGGTGACACGATTGACGGCAGGGTTGTGCGCTATGAGATTGGTGCGGACGGCAGAATCTGCGAAGCGTACAGGGATATTACGCCTGTGGCAGCAAGCAGGGCTTCTGGGACAGGGCTTGCTGGGATTGCGGCAGGGGAACCGCTTGATTTTGGTTTTTCGGGTATTGATGTGTCGGCGCAGACGGCGGGAATGCTTGTGTGCACCACAATCGTAAAGGATGATGGGGACAGTGTTTTCCGGTCGTATGATTATGGGGAGAGCTGGCAGCAGGTTTTATACGACCTGCAGGACGGCGAAATGACATTCCGCGCACCATATATGCGTCCGGAATGCAATGGAGGGCATTCACTGATACACTGGCTCAGCGATATCAAGGTCAATCCGTTCGATGACAATGAGGCATGGTTTAATTCAGGGACAGGCGTATTCTGTACAAGGAATCTGAAAGATAAGGAGAAGTGCAGCTTTACGGACTGGTGCGATGGTATTGAGGAGACGGTACATCTGAATGTGTACAGTATGCCAAAGGGGGCGGTTCAGGTGATTGACATTCTGGGCGACCTTGGCGGTTTTGCCTTTACGGAGCTGGACAAGCCCTGTGGAAATTCATTTGCGGACGAGAATGGAAACCGGTATATCACGTGTATCAACGCGGATTTCTCGGATGAGAATCCGGATGTCCTTGTCGTCACGCCGCGCGGTAACTGGACGGGGAAGACAAAGGGCGGACTGATACTGTCCAGAGACCAGGGGCGCACGTTCATGAGGCTGGCGATGCCCTTTGGGCTGAGTGCGGAGCTGGACAGGGCGCTGGAAAACATAGAGCGTCCCAACGTCAATTCCGGATGGGTGGCGATGTCGCCCGACTGCAAAAATATCGTGTGGTCGGTAGCAGATGGGATTGATTTGCCCGTGAGCCGCCTGATTGCAAGTCATGACATGGGTGTCAGTTTCTCGCGCTGTAAGATATATGCGCTAGATGGGACGCAGAAGACAGAGGGCGATATCAAGGTCTTTTCCGACCGGAAAAACAGTACGCTTTTTTATGCGTTTGGCGAGCATTCGGATTTTTATGTCAGCAGGGACGGCGGTCGTACGTTTTATGAGCACATGCTTCCGGAGGATTTTCCGAAAGTACATTTTGGACAGATTGACTGCGCCAACAAGACGGAGGTGCGCGGCGAGACCGGAAAGCAGGGAGTCTTTTACATGGCGCTTGGTGAATCTGGATTGTGGAAGCTGGAATATAATTCTGACACGGATGTCATAAAGACGACGCGCCTGAGCAGGGAGGGCGACTTGGTGTTTCGCATGGGGCTTGGTCTGCTGTCGCCGGAGAGTGATTATTATAAAGAGAACAAGGCTGTTTACCTGAACGGATGTATTGACGGCATATATGGGTTTTACAGGACGCTTGACGAGGGGAAAAGTTATGAGCGGCTCAATACGGACAGGCAGATGTATGGTGAGGTGAACAGCATCGATGGGGACTGCCGCGTGTTTGGCAGATTCTATCTTGCGACAGGCTCAAACGGAGTGAAGTACGGAGAGCAGATTGCGGAATTGTGAGAGCATTTGCGTGAGTGTGAGTGAAAATAAACGGAGGATGGAAAACAGATGCAGATTTATCAGGAGAATAACAAGTTGGTGATAGCGAGCGGCAAAAGCTTTGTGTGGATTGAGCCGTGGGGGGCAAATTCGCTGCGCGTGCGCATGAGTGCGGCTGCGCAGATGGACGCAAATGACTGGGCGCTCACAGAGCCGGTGGAGGAGATTACGCCGCAGATTGTCTTTGAGGAGATTGACGTGACCGACCCATGGTATCGGAGCGACGCGTATGCAAAGTACCACCAGGCGGCAAGGCAGGCATCCATCACAAATGGGAAGATTACAGCAAAGGTGTCGCATGAGGGATGGATTTCCTTCTATAACCAGAGAGGTGAACTTTTGACGGAGGAGTACTGGCGCACGCGTGACAGAATCAACCGTTACTGTGTGCCGCTGCGGATTGTGGCAAGGGAGCTAAAACCGATTCAGGGCGGAACGGACTTTGAGCTGACGGCGCGGTTTGAGGCGTTTGACGACGAGAAAATCTTTGGCATGGGGCAGTATCAGGAGAAAAACCTGAATAAAAAGGGTGCAGTCCTTGAGCTTGCCCACAGAAATTCGCAGGCGAGCGTGCCCTTTATGGTGTCGAGCAGGGGATATGGATTTTTCTGGAACAATCCTGCAATCGGGACGGCATCCTTTGGCACGAACAAGACTGAATGGTATGCAAGGAGCACGAAAAAGCTGGATTATTTTATCACGGCGGGCGATACGCCTGCTGAAATCGAGGCACAGTATTCACTTGCGACAGGGCGCACGCCGATGATGCCGGAGTATGGGCTTGGCTACTGGCAGTGTAAGCTGCGCTACCGGACACAGGATGAGCTGCTGGCGGTTGCGCGGGAGCATAAGCGGCGCGGGCTTCCGATGGATGCGATTGTGATTGACTTTTTTCACTGGACGATGCAGGGTGATTTCAAGTTTGAGCCGCTTGACTGGTGGGATCCCGAGGCGATGGTCAGGGAGCTGAAGGAGCTTGGCATTGAGACGGTGGTGTCCGTCTGGCCGACAGTGGACGAGCGCAGTGAGAACTTTGGCAAAATGAGTGACATGGGATATCTGGTCAATGCAGACCGCGGAAACCAAAACCATATGACATGGATGGGGAATACTGTTTTTTATGACGCAACGCATCCCGGGGCGCAGCAGTTTGTCTGGGAGCGGTGTAAGGAGAATTATTACCGCTATGGAATCCGCTGCTTCTGGCTGGATGAGGCGGAGCCGGAGTATGGACCGTACGATTTTGACAACTACCGGTATTACGCGGGTCCGGCGCTGCAATGCTCCAACATCTATCCGGTAGGCTATGCAAAGGGCTTTTATGACGGCCTGAAAGCGCAGGGGGAGACGGACATTCTGAGCCTGGTGCGCTGCGCATGGGCGGGAAGCCAGAAATACGGCGTACTGACGTGGTCAGGGGATATCTGTTCTTCGTTCCGCGCCATGCGGGAACAGCTGCAGGCAGGGCTGAATATGGGCATGGCTGGGATTCCGTGGTGGACATCCGACATTGGCGGCTTTCTGGGCGGCGATATCAGTGACCCGGCATTTCGGGAGCTTCTGGTGCGCTGGTTTGCATGGGGGGCGTTCTGTCCGGTTTTCCGTATGCATGGCGAGCGTTCGCCGTGGTATGAGCGGGAGCAGGAATTTCGAAACGGCGTGCGCCAGCTGACGAGCGGACAGGACAACGAGGTGTGGAGCTTTGGCGAGGAGAATTACGAAATCCTGAAAAAATACCTGTTTATCCGGGAAAGGCTAAGACCGTATATCCGCATGTGCATGCAGCAGGCGAGCGAAAACGGTTCTCCGGTGATGCGTCCGCTGTTTTATGATTTTCCGGGTGATGCGGCGAGCTGGGAGATTGAGGATGCCTATATGTTTGGACCGGACTTGCTGGTTGCGCCCGTGATGGAGGCTGGTGTGGACAGCAGAATGGTCTATCTGCCCAAGGGGGCAAAGTGGACAGACGCCTACACCCATACAACGTATGAGGGTGGTCAGAAAGTGACGGTTCCGGCACCGATTGATATCATTCCGGTTTTTGTGCGGGATGGGAAGACATATGAGATATATGAATAATTTTTTAATAATTTGTAAATAAAATCCATAAAATTCCAAGGTCTGTTTCGTATCTGTTATAGCAGGGACGAAACAGACCTTTTTGTTTCGCCTGAGTGAGGATGACGGAAATACATGGCTTATAGACGCTTCAGAAAACGGAAGGGATGGGAAAATTTATGAGAAAGAAAAATGTTTGTGTACTGTTGGGCTTGATTATGACAACCGTGTCACTTTATGGGTGCGGGGCAGCTTCGGGCGGGGCGGACAAGGGGGTATCAAATACACCGCAGGCAGATTCCGCGCCGAAGGACATCGTACAGAGTGACACAGTGTCCAATGCTGCAGCCTATGACAGGGGTGATGCAGGCGCGGTGGACGGAGGGATGCAGATTGCTGAGGAGGCGCCGGTTTACGAGATGAATGCCTATATGTCTGCTGACGCCGCGTTTGATTCGAGTGATATGCGGATGCCGGACTGGAACACGGAGGAGTACAGCGCGGTGGAGGAGCCGGGATTTAAGTCTGTGGCAAATGACCCGCTTTCCACATTTTCGGCAGATGTTGACACGGCGTCGTACAGCAATCTCCGCCGCATGATTGAGAATGGTTATTCCATGGAGGAGATTCCGGAGGGTGCCATCCGCATCGAGGAGATGCTGAATTATTTTTCGTATGACTATCAGCTGCCCAGGAAAGGGGAACCGTTTGGCGTCACGACGGTAATCGGGGACTGTCCATGGAATAAGGATGCAAAGTTGTTACAGATCGGACTAAAGACGCAGGAGATTGATTTTAGCGAGGCACCGGATTCGAACCTTGTATTCCTGCTGGACGTGTCAGGCTCCATGTACACGGACGACAAGCTGCCGCTCCTGCAAAAATCCTTTACCATGCTGGTGCAGGAGCTCGGCAGGAAGGACACCGTGTCCATCGTGACCTATGCAGGCGCGGACTGCGTGGTTCTGGAGGGCGAGAGCGGGGACAACCAGGAAGAAATTATTGCGGCGGTCAATGCGCTGGAAGCGGGAGGCTCCACGAATGGGGCGGACGGCATTGAGACGGCATATGAGCTTGCAGAGCGGTATTTCATCAAGGGCGGGAACAACCGCGTGATTCTTGCGACAGACGGCGATTTGAACGTGGGTCCCAGCAGCGAGAGCGAACTGGATGCACTGATTACCGAAAAAAAGGAGTCCGGTGTCTATCTGACGGTACTTGGGTTTGGGACAGGAAATATTAAGGATAACAAGATGGAGACGCTTGCCGACCACGGCAACGGCAATTATGCATACATTGATTCTGTCGGCGAGGCAAAAAAGGTGCTTGTGGAGCAGATGGGTGCGACGCTTGTCACGGTTGCCAAGGACGTGAAGCTGCAGGTGGAGTTTAATCCGGCATATATCAAGGGATACCGCCTGCTGGGGTATGAGAACAGGGCGCTCGCGACGGAGGATTTCGATGATGACACAAAGGATGCCGGGGAAATCGGCGCAGGGCATATGGTGACGGCGCTCTATGAGATTGTACCGTCAGATTCCGACCAGAAAATACCGGAGACGGAGCTAAAGTATCAGGACAATAAAAATGACAATGGTGTCAGAAATGGGGAGTGGCTGAACCTGAAAATACGCTACAAGGAGCCGGAAGGGGAAGAAAGTATCCTGAAGGAATATCCTGTGAAGGAGGAGGATTATACACAGGAGCCGCCGGAGGATTTCTATTTTGCGGCGGCAGTTGCGGAGTTCGGGCTGATTTTGCGGGACAGTGCGTACAAGGGGGAGGCTTCTGTTGAGAATGTCCGCGCACTGCTCAAGGAGGTGGATACCGACGAGGATGATTACAAGGATGAGTTTGCCTATCTGGTGAAAAGGCTGCAGCGGACAATGCCATAAGAAGAGCAGGGGAAAAGTGCTTCCCCTGCTCAAATTTATTTTTCGAAGGGAACCAGTGACAGGTAGCTGAGCGTTCCGGGCACCACCTCCGTCCCTTTTTCAAGCAGGGAAATCAGCCCTTTCAAGGTCTCCTCGGTTTCCCTTGGTGTGGAGGGAAGCAGGGAGTTGTCCAGCTTGACGGCAATCACGATCAGCACGATTTCCGCGAGGGCGGCGGGGTAATCAAAGTGGATTTCGCCATTCTGGATGCCCTGCTTGATGATTTCTGTCAGGTCCGGCTTTAGTTCGGACACGACATGAGACAGGTATTTGTGGTGTAGAAAGGCGAGATCCTGTGCGCTGGCATTGCCAGAGGAGCTGTCATTTTGCTGGATGAAGGCAGCGGAGGAGTTCTGGCATGCCTGGAACAGCATCGCCATGCGTGTAAAAGGCGATACATCCGTCTGCGCGGCAAGGTTTTGGGCAGTCAGGAGCGGCTTTTCGTAGCTGCGTTCAATAAGGGCGTCCAGAATCGCATCCTTGGAGGGGAAGTAGTAGTAGATGCTTCCTTTTCCGATTCCTGCCTTCTGCGCGATCTCGCTGACAGAGATGTTCTGTATTTTCTTTTCTTCGAGAAGCTGCTGGAGTGCGTCCAGTATCAGGTCATATTTCTTTTCATTCTTTTTTGTGTCAGGCATGGACGATGCCACCTTTCTCTAAATAATATGATGTATGTGAATCGGCTTTGTGGAACGCAGCGGGACTCTTGGGCTTATATGGAACAGAAATGTCGTGGCGGATCTGTTCATTAAATATAAGGGTAATTAAAACAAGTATAACATGTTTGGGTCGGGGGGACAATTGTAAATATTGTCACAAAAAAGAGCCGGAAACGGTGATAATTTTTGGGGGAAATACACTTGACCGCCGGTCGAAAAATGTGATAGGATATAACAAACAGCAATCGACTGCTGGTCGGAAAATGTCGAAAAGGCTTTTTTGCCGTCGGCAGTCGGCGCAAGTTTCAAAATATCAGGATTGAATTATTTATATGGAGGAAAGAGAATGACATACGCAGATTTTTTTTATGAGGTCAAGGGGAAATTTATGGGAGCAGATGTGAGTGATATCCAGGAGCATCTCGCATATCAGTTCAATATCGAGGATGAGGAAGCAGGCGGTGCATTTTATGTCGAAGTCAAGGACGGCGTGCTCTTTGTGGAGCCGTATGAGTATTACGACAGGGATGCGATGTTTATCAGCACGCCCGAGGTGTTCAGAAAGATTGCAGATGGCGAAATGGATCCTGTCTGGGCATTTACGACACAGAAACTCAGGGTTGAGGGCAATATTGACAAGGCACTGAAGCTCAACGACATTATCCAGCGCAAGAAAAAAGAAGCAAAGAAAGAAGCCAAGGAAGCAAAAAAGGAAGCGAAGAAAGAACTGAAGGAAGCAAAGAAGGAAGCCAAAGAGGCATCAAAGAAAACAGAGGCTGAGGAGAAGGCAGAATAAAAACCGAGTGGAGGCGTAGACGATGGGAATACTCAAAAATACAATGACCTGTCTGGGGGTTCTTGCAGCGGCAGGCGTGGGAGAGACGGCATATTTTTACAGAAGGACGATGAAGCGGGGCAATGCAAAGGTAGAGCGGACGATGAAAATGTCCGGGACGGACTGGAGCCAGTACGCGCCGCTCATGCAGGATAGAAAGGCGTTTATGCTGGCGCAGGATCACAGGGAAGTATCCCGGATGTCGTTTGACAATCTAAAGCTCCATGCGACATTTTTTCCGGCGCTGGACGAATATGTGGACAAGACGGATGTGGCAGCTGGTAAAAAGAAGGCTGTAATTTGTTTTCACGGCTATACAAGCAAGGGTATGTCTGATTATATTGGCTTGTCGGATTACTATCTGAAGAGAGGGTATGCGATGCTGCTGCCGGATGCGCGGGCGCACGGTGAGAGCGAGGGCGAATATATTGGATTTGGCTGCCTTGACAGGAAGGATGCGCTTGTGTGGATTCGCTGGGTGATACAGGAGCTTGGGGAGGATGTTGAGATTATACTTCATGGAACCTCGATGGGCGGTGCAACTGTACTGATGGCAAGCGGGCTTGAGCTGCCGCCGCAGGTGAAGGGCATTGTTTCTGACTGTGGTTTTACCTCGCCAAAGGAAGTCTTTACACATGTGCTGAATTCAATGTACCATCTGCCGGCGTTTCCGGTGATTCAGGGAGCGGACATCATGAACAGAAAGCTTGCGGGTTATGGTATGGATGAGTGCAATGCAAAGCGTGAGGTGGCGCGCGCCAAGGTTCCCATTTTGTTTATCCACGGCTCCAATGATACGTTTGTTCCGGCGCGGATGTGCGATGAGATTTATGACTGCTGTGCGTCACCAAAGAAAAAGCTGATTGTGGAGGGTGCTGCCCATGCGGAGAGCTACTACAAGGATACAGAGAAGTATGAGCAGGCATTGAACGAATTTTTTCAGGAAATCATGTAATTCCAGAGAAGGAGAAATGAATGAAAACAAGAAAAGGATATAAGACCTACCCATTAACGGCTGCGCAGAAGTACCATTTTTATTACGCAGACTACTGTCCCGCAAAGGAGATTCTCAATGTCGGCAGCAGTCTCACCATCGAGTTTGAGCTGAATGTGGATGAGCTTCGAAAGGCGATTTACAAGGCATATGAGCGCTGTGAGTCCATGCGTGCAAGGCTTGCCTATGACGAGAAGGAGAAGCAGTGGTACCAGTATATCGTGGACAAGGAGGAGCGTGAGATTGACTACGTGGACTTTACCGGAAAGACCATGGAGGAGGCAGAAGCCGAGATGACAGCATGGACGCGCATACCGTTTGGACAGGACGAGCCGATGAATAAAGTTGTCATTATCAAGACGCCGGACGGTTTTCAGGGAATGTATATCGTGGGTGACCACAGATTCCTTGATGCGCAGTCCCTGATTGGGTTTATGAAGGATGTCATAGAGCTGTACTGTAATGCGAACTTTGAGAATGTGCCATATCCGGCTGACATGCGTTCCTATGTGGAGCAGATTGAGAAGGATTTTGCCTACGAGGCAGGCAGCAAGGCGCAGGCAAGAGACCGGGAATATTTCCACAAAATGTTCGAGGCACCGGAGCCGATTTACAATGGTATCGAGGGAAGGAAGCGCCTGGATGACGCAAGGCGCAGGATGAAAAATCCAAATCTCAGGGCAGCGCCTACGGGTTCTGACAGTTTTGTGGCAGATATTGACATTTTCCATCTGGAGGGAGAACCGACAGAGCGTCTGATGAGGTTCTGCGAGGAGCAGCATGTTTCACTGCAGTGCCTGCTTATTATGGGAATCCGCACGTATTTACAGAAGATGAACAGCTGCGATGACGTTTCCATGATGGTTGCGTATGCGCGTAGGGCGACGCTTCTTGAGAAGAAATCCGGCGGTACACGTATTCACAGTTTTCCGTTCCGGACAATTATTTCCGAGGAAAAGACCTTCTTGGAGGGGATTTTTGAAATCAGGGACAAGCAGAATGAGATTTTCCGATATGTTAATTTTGACCCGGTGGAGTGCATGAACTATAAGAAAGAGGTCTATAAGACACCTCTGGGAATGGGCTATGAAACAGTGGCACTCACATACCAGCCGGCGACACTGCGCGAAAAGGGTCTGGTTGATTTGGGAGACATCCGGTACAAGACCAAGAGATATGGCAACGGATATTACGCGGATGGTCTTTATCTGACCGTAATGCACAGACCAGAGGACAATGGGCTGGACTTTAGCTTTGAGCACCAGGTAAAGGCGTACAGCAGGGAGGCGCTTGAGCTGTTTTATTACTACATGTGCAAGATTATGTTTAAGGGAATCGAGAATCCGAACCTGAAAATCGGTGCTGTGATAAAACTGATTTAGGCGAAGGGCTTTGGATGCGGTTTGTGGTGAAATCCATTTGTTTTTGTGATAAACTGGAACAGGGCGGTGAATGGATGATAAAGTGGTATAGAAAGGCAGGGGTTGGCAATGTTTGATAAGGTAGCAGGTATTATAACAAATTATGTGGAAGTCAAGAAGGAGGATATTAAACCGGAGTCCCGTTTTATGGAGGATCTGGGATTTAGTTCCTTTGACTTTATGAGTATGCTGGGCGAGCTTGAGGAAGAACTTGAACTGGAAATAGAAGTTGAGGAGGCGGCGAATATCCGCACCGTACAGGAAGCAGTCGATTATCTGGAAAGAATTTCTTAATGGTTCCTTAGGACAGCATTAATTGTCACTATTCAGTCAGCACTCTCAGGGCTGCGCCATTCTGCTGTGTGCAGCCTTGACATCTTTTTTCCTGAAAGCCGTCTCCTGGCTGAATAGTCTGATTTCAAAAGAAAGGCTTGGTAAAAATATGGGTGAGGTTTATCATACAATATGGGAGCTGTTAACGGCAGCGGAAAAGAATTTTGGCGGGCAGGACGCGTTTCGCTACAAGGTGAAGAGCAGCGAGGATGGCGGCAAGAAGGAAGTGAAAGTCGAGGCAAAGACATATACACAGTTTAAAAATGATTCGGAATGTTTTTCAGCCGCGCTGGCAGCGCTTGGTGAGCAGGGAAAGCATATCGCGGTAATCGGCCCCACTTCCTACTCCTGGGTGACTGCTTATTTTGGCATTGTGGACAGCGGAAGTGTTGCCGTACCGCTGGATGCGAATCTTCCGGATGAAGATTTATGCGAGCTGATTGACCGCGCGGACGTCACGACGCTTGTCTATGACGAGGCGAAGGCAAAAGTGGCGCAGATGGCGGAAAAGCGCTGTGCGGGATTAAAGAATATCATCTGTATGGGTGCGCCGGAAGGAATTGAGAATGGTCTTTCCATGTGGAACCTGATTGGCGCGCAGAGCGCAGGCTTTGACTATGCGCCCAAGCCGGAGGAGCTTGCGACCATCATGTTTACATCCGGCACGACGGGCAAGAGCAAGGGCGTCATGCTTACGCACAGGAATCTGGCTGAGAATGCAACCTGTCTGGACATGGGGCTGGAATCAGGCATCGTGATTTTGTCCGTGCTTCCGATTCATCATGCATACTGCCTCAGCATGGATATCCTGAAAGGAATTTCTATTGGTTCCGTTATCTGTATCAATGATTCACTGCTGCGTGTTGCGAAGAACATCAAGCTTTTTGAGCCGAATATGATTCTGATGGTTCCGCTGATGATTGAGACGCTTGCAAAAAAGCTTGAGGAGGCTGCATGGATTCCGGCGCCGCTTGTCAAGGCAAAGGTGTTCGGCAAGCAGTTCCATACGGTGTGCAGCGGCGGCGCATACCTCAATCCGGCATATCTGGAAATGTTTAAAAAGTATGGCATCACCATCTGGCAGGGCTACGGCATGACAGAGTGCTCGCCGGTTATCAGCACAAATTACGGCGAATTTATGAAGGATGGTTCGGTCGGCAGGCTGATGCCCAACTGTGAGGCAAAGGTGGTGGACGAGGAGCTTTGGGTAAAGGGCTCAAGCGTCATGCAGGGCTATTACAAGATGCCCAAGGAGACCGAGGAGACGCTCTCGGACGGCTGGTTAAGGACAGGCGATTTGGGCTATGTGGACGAGGATGGATTTGTCTTCCTGACCGGACGCAAGAAGAACCTGATTATCACGCCGAACGGTGAGAACGTGTCGCCGGAGGAAATCGAGAATAAGCTCGGCGAGAACCGTCTTGTGCAGGAGGTGCTTGTGCGCGAGAGCGAGGGTGCGATTGAGGCGGAGATTTTCCCGGATTACGAGTACGCGGGCAAGAAGAAAATCAAGGATATGCAGGGAGAATTGCAGAAAATCATCGACGCATACAACAAAACGGCGCCGCTTTATAAGAGGGTATTTAGGCTGAAAGTGCGCGAGACAGAGTTTGAGAAAAATACGACGAAGAAGATTAAGCGGTTTTAGAAAGAAACATACAGTCCCTTATGATATATAAAAAAACTCTTGAAATGATTTTTGAGATGTGCTATCCTAAGAAAAGGTTAAGCGTCATGCGAACCTGATTCTGGAATAAAAATGACTTGAAATGCCATGAAGGAGACTCTTGCAAGTGAAAACGACAGGAAGACGGCGTCACCGACTGAGAGCGCTGTCAGCGGAAGCTGGCGAAGGGAACACTCCGGAGCAGATTATCTGAAACGATATCCTGTACGTGGGATACCCTATTAGGACAATACGTAGGCGTGCGTTAAACGTAAGAGAGGGTAGAGCCTTATATGACATCAGGGGTTTTATCAATGCGGGTGGTACCGCGGGTATACATTGAATTATCCGTCCCGGAATACATTTGTATTCCGGGATTTTTTTTCTTTAAAAAGTAAACGAGGAGGATATGAAATGTACAGAGACATTACAATGAAGGAAATCGGTGAACAGCATATTGGACAGACATTGCAGGTGGCTGGATGGGTGGAGAACATCCGCGACCATGGCGGTGTGTCTTTTATTGACCTGAGGGACATGTATGGTGTGCTTCAGGTAGTCATGAGGGATACGACACTCCTGGACGGCATTACAAAAGAGATGTGTATCTCCATTGAAGGGTCTGTGGAAAAAAGGGATGAGGATACCTACAACCCGAAGATTCCGACAGGGACAATCGAACTGGAAGCAAAAAAAGTGACGGTACTTGGTAAGGTGTACCAGCAGCTTCCGTTTGAGATTATGACATCAAAGGAGACGCGCGAGGAGGTGCGGTTAAAATACCGCTATCTGGACCTTAGGAATAAAAAGGTAAAGGACAACATTATTTTCCGCTCGCAGGTAATCAGTTTTCTGCGGCAGAAAATGACGGAGATGGGATTTTTGGAGATTCAGACGCCGATTCTGTGTGCGTCATCGCCCGAGGGCGCGCGGGATTATATCGTTCCTTCCAGAAAATACAAGGGCAAGTTTTACGCGCTTCCGCAGGCGCCGCAGCAGTATAAGCAGCTTCTGATGGCATCCGGGTTTGACAAATATTTTCAGATTGCACCGTGCTTCCGCGACGAGGACGCGCGTGCAGACCGCTCGCCGGGCGAGTTTTACCAGCTTGACTTTGAGATGAGCTTCGCGACGCAGGAGGATGTGTTCAGGGCAGGCGAGGAGGTGCTTTCAGCGGCATTTGAGAAGTTTGCGCCGGAGGGCTTTGCGGTGACACCGGTGCCGTATCCGATTATCAGCTATAAGCAGGCGATGCTGGAATTTGGCACGGATAAGCCGGATTTAAGGAATCCGCTGCGCATTATCGATGTGACAGACTTTTTCCAGAAGTGTTCATTTAAGCCCTTTATCGGCAGGACGGTGCGGGCAATCAAGGTGCACGCCGAGATGTCGAAGGGCTTCCATGAAAAGCTACTGGATTTTGCGACAGGCATGGGAATGGGCGGCCTTGGCTATCTTGAGGTTGCAAAGGACATGACCTACAAGGGACCGATTGACAAGTTTATTCCGGATGGGCTGAAATCAGAGCTTGCCGCGATAGCAGGACTTCAGGCAGACGATACGATTTTCTTTATCGCGGACAAGGAGGAGCGGGCAAACTATTATGCAGGGCAGCTTCGCATTGAGCTCGGGGAGAAGCTTGACCTGTGCGAGAAAAATGCATACCGCTTTTGTTACGTGAATGATTTTCCGATGTTCGAGCGCGACCCCGAGACAAAGCAGATTGGCTTTACACACAATCCGTTTTCCATGCCGCAGGGCGGTCTTGAAGCGCTGAACAGTGAAAATCCGCTGGATATTCTGGCGTATCAGTATGATATCGTATGCAATGGCGTGGAGCTTTCGAGCGGGGCAGTCAGGAACCATGATATGGAAATCATGGAAAAGGCATTTGAGATAGCAGGCTATGATAAGGAAACATTGAAATCAAAATTCGGTGCGCTGTACCAGGCATTCCAGTTCGGTGCGCCGCCACACGCAGGCATGGCGCCGGGGATTGACAGGATGCTCATGCTGCTGAAGAACGAGGAGAACATCAGGGAAGTGATTGCGTTCCCGATGAGCGGCTCCGCGCAGGATTTGATGTGCGGCGCGCCAGGTGATGTCACAGAGCAGCAGCTGCGCGAAGTGCATATCAAAATCAGGGCCTAAGGTGAAAAGTAGTTCTAAAGACTTTGCGCCATAGGACGCAAAGCCAAGAACTACTAAGTTTCACCTGGGAAAACGATAAAAAGAGCTGTTTCAGGAGCAGGAGGTTGGATATGGCAAATGTGATTACGGACGAGACAATTGAATATGTGGGGATTCTTGCCAAGCTTGCGCTCTCGGACGAGGAGAAGGAGCAGGCGAAGAAGGACATGGGCAGGATGCTGGATTATATTGACAAGCTTGCCGAGCTGGACACGGAAGGCATTGAACCGATGTCCCATGTATTTCCGGTGCAGAATGTGTTCCGCGAGGACGTTGTGACAAACGGCGACGAGAGCGGGAAAACATTGAAGAATGCGCCTGGCGAGAAGGACAATATGTTCATGGTGCCGAAAACGTTTGATTAAAAAAAGACAGCGTTTTTCATTTTTATTAGAGTCGCTAAAGCGGCATGGGGGAAATAAGATGGATATTTTGGAATACAGCGCCGTGGCGCTTTCCGCGGCAATCAGGGAAGGAAAATTGACTGCGACGGAAGCGATGGAGGCGGTGCTTGCAAGGATTGATGAGAAAGAAAAGGATATCAATGCCTACGTGACGATTGACCGGGAGCAGGCGCTGCGGGCGGCGGCATCTGCACAGGAAAGGATTGAAAAGGGGGAGCTGACAGGAGCTCTTGCGGGGGTGCCTGTCGCCATCAAGGACAACATGTGCACGGAGGGGATGCTGACCACATGCTCCTCAAAAATACTGGAAAATTTCGTCCCGACGTTCTCGGCGGAGGCGGTCATAAATCTTGAAAAAGCAGGCGCAGTGATAATTGGCAAGACTAACATGGACGAGTTTGCGATGGGCTCCACGACGGAGACTTCCGCATACGGCGTGACAAGGAACCCATGGAACACAGACCATGTGCCGGGCGGTTCCTCGGGCGGTTCCGCGGCGGCAGTGGCGGCGGGGGAGTGTTTCTTTGCGCTTGGCTCCGACACGGGCGGTTCCATCCGGCAGCCGGCATCCTTCTGCGGTGTGGTGGGACTCAAGCCCACGTATGGGACGGTTTCGCGCTATGGCCTGGTTGCATATGGCTCCTCGCTGGACCAGATTGGGCCGTTGACAAAAAATGTGGCGGACTGTGCGGCGGTTCTGGAGGTCATTGCGTCCCACGACATGAAAGATTCCACTTCTATAAATAGAAATGATACGGATTTTACGGCGGCGCTGGTGAATGATGTAAAAGGAATGAAAATCGGGATTCCGAGGGACTATTTCGGGGAGGGGATTGACGCCGAGGTGAAAAATGCGGTGCTTGCGGCGGCGGAGACGCTGGCAGCCCAGGGGGCAGTTGTCGAGGAGTTTGACTTAAGCCTTGTCGAGTATGCGATACCGACCTATTACACGATTGCGGCGGCAGAGGCAAGCTCGAATCTGGAGCGTTTTGACGGAATCAAATATGGCTATCGCGCGGAAGCGTTTGAGGGGCTTCACGATATGTACAAAAAGACGCGTTCTGAGGGATTCGGTGCAGAGGTAAAGCGCAGGATTATGCTCGGCTCGTTTGTGTTAAGTTCCGGCTATTATGATGCGTATTATCTGAAAGCCCTGAAGGTAAAGGCAATGATAAAAAAGGCTTTTGACGATGCCTTTGCAAGGTATGACCTGATTCTTGGTCCTGTCGCGCCGACCACCGCGCCAAAGCTTGGGGAAAGCCTGTCAGACCCGCTCAAAATGTACCTTGGGGACATTTACACAATATCAGTCAATCTCGCAGGACTTCCCGCGATATCCCTTCCATGTGGAAAGGATTCCAGGGGGCTGCCAGTCGGATTGCAGCTGATTGCGGACAGTTTCCAGGAAAAGAAGCTGATACAGGCGGCATATACGTATGAACAAAATGAAAAGAAAATCTAAGGTGATAAAAGACATCACCTAAGATTTTCTAAGTTTCATTTAGAAGAATGGCATAGCCATTCTTCGATTTGGAAAATAAGGAAGGAGTGAGGAAATGGCAAAGCAATATGAAACGGTGATTGGTCTGGAGGTGCATGTGGAGCTTGCGACAAAGACAAAGATATTCTGCGGCTGTTCGACCGCGTTTGGCGGGGCGCCGAACACGCATACCTGTCCTGTCTGTACGGGGATGCCGGGCTCGCTTCCGGTACTGAACAAACAGGTGGTCAATTATGCGGTGGCAGTCGGACTTGCCACAAACTGTACAATTACGCAGTATTGCAAGTTTGACCGGAAAAATTATTTTTATCCGGACAACCCACAGAACTATCAAATCAGCCAGCTCTATCTGCCGATTTGCAGGAACGGGCATGTGGAGATTGAGACTTCCGAGGGGAAAAAGCTGGTGGGAATCCATGAGATTCACATGGAGGAGGACGCCGGAAAGCTGATACATGACGAGTGGGAGGACTGCTCGCTGGTGGATTACAACCGCTCCGGCGTGCCGCTCATTGAGATTGTGTCGGAGCCGGACATGCGCAGTGCCGAGGAGGTCATCGCATACCTTGAAAAGCTGCGTATGCTGATACAGTATCTTGGCGCCTCGGACTGCAAATTAAATGAAGGCTCCATGCGCGCGGATGTCAATCTCTCTGTCAGGGAAGCGGGCGCAAAGGAGTTCGGCACCCGCACGGAGATGAAAAACCTCAACTCGTTTCGCGCAATCACCCACGCGATTGAGGGCGAGCGGGAACGGCAGATTGAGCTGCTCGAATCGGGGCAGCAGGTGACACAGGAGACAAGGCGCTGGGACGATGCAAAGGAGTATTCCTACGCAATGCGCTCGAAGGAGGATGCGCAGGATTACCGCTATTTTCCCGACCCGGATTTGACGCCCGTCTATATCAGTGACGAGTGGCTGGCACAGATTCGCGACAGCCAGCCGGAATTTCGAGAGGAAAAGATGGCGCGCTATAAAAAGGAGTATGATATCCCGGAGTATGATATCGGTATTATCACGGATTCCAAGCATCTGGCAGACCTGTTCGAGGAGACGGTGGCAATCTGCGGACAGCCAAAAAAGGTTTCCAACTGGCTGATGGGGGAGACGCTTAGGCTGTTAAAGGAAAAGAACATGGATCCCGAGGATATTTGTTTTTCACCGGAACATCTGGCAAGGCTGATCGGTCTGGTGGACAGTAAGGCGGTGAACTCCACGGTGGCGAAGGAAGTGTTTGAGGTGATGTTTGACAAGGACATCGACCCGGAAAGCTATGTGGAGGAGAGGGGCTTAAGGACAGTGAACGACGAGGGGGCGCTGAGAAAAACCGTCGAGGAGGTCATAGCGGCGAACCCGCAGTCCGTGGCAGATTACCGAAACGGCAAGGAAAAGGCAATTGGTTTTCTGGTCGGACAGACCATGAAGGCGATGAAGGGCAAGGCGGATCCTGGCATGGTGAACAGGGTGCTCAAGGAGCTGTTGTAAAAATTTGAAAAACGTTACACAATGAGTCATATTCCAACATAAACTATAATAAAATTATAGATTGGAATATGACTTATGTATTTCTTCCTGATTATTTTGTTACTTGTTGCGCTTGTCTGCAGTGTCTTTTTCCATTTCCGGAAAAAGAAAATCATCTGTAAGATTCAGTGTATGGACAAATGCCAGAAATGCTGTAAGGTGGGGGAGCTTGTCAAGCCGTTCGGCTACTGTTTCCATGATGAGTGCGGCTTTTTTTCAAGCACGCTGGACGCATGGCAGAGGGAGGCGGGGTATGCCTGGATTTATGACTATATGGCGCCGCGCTTCCAGATGGTTTTTGATTCGCTGCCGGTGTATTTTGACTATGACGGCAGGACATGGCTGATTGAGTTCTGGAAAGGGCAGTATGGAATCAATGCCGGGGGCGAAATCGGCATTTACCATGCGGACAGGATTCTCACCGAGCAGGAGTACAGGACGACACGGTTTGAGGCGGCGTCCGACACGGAACTGCTGCACTGCTCGTTTGTGCTCTGCGGGAAGGACGGCAGCTGTGTCAAGGTTGCACAGAACCACTGGTGGCTTACCGCGTTCTTTACAGGCAGCTTTGCGTGGCCGTCGGCATTGAGCATGAAAGCGACAATCCGGTTTCCGGACAAAAGAATGCAGTTTGCCTTTATCAGCGGACTGCGCAAGGCGGGCTGCGGGGAGCAGAATTTCTCCGTCAGCGGATTCTGCGTGACAGTGCATTTCAACCGTGCGCGCAAGGTACGCTATAAGCTATGCACGCGATTCTGGCGCCGTTTTTCACAGTGGAAAAACAAGATTTTCTGCAAGCTCTACCTGTGGGTGACAAAGCCGTTCCAGTGCACCGAGGACAGGGTGCTTTGTCTGTATTACTTTATTCCGGGAGCGTTCCGGCGCCTGTTTCGGATGCGCCGTTTCAACAGGCGCTGCCACCGGAAGGAGCGCTGCTGCCGCAGGCGGTGCTGCAGGAAGGGGCGTCTGTGAGCGTTTCATCGCGGCTGGGGCATGCTTTTCGGAATGCCCCGGTTCTGCCGCTGACATACCGCTCGCGCTATGTCCTGATGAGCGACTGCCACCGGGGGATTGGAACCTCCTCTGATAATTTCCTGAAAAACCAGCATCTGTATTTTGCGGCGCTGAAATATTATTACAAAAGGGGATTTACGTATATTGAGCTTGGGGATGGGGACGAACTCTGGGAGAACCGCAGCATGAAGAACATCGTCGAGGTGCATGATGAAGTCTTTGAAATCTTTGCGCAGCTGCACAGGCAGAACAGGCTGTATCTTCTTTACGGAAATCACGATATGATAAAAAAGAAAAAGAAACTACAGCTTCCGTATTCTTTTTACGAGGGACTCATACTAAGCCCGCCCGGCATGCCGCAGCGCGCGCTGTACCTGACGCATGGGCATCAGGCGAGCCTGTTTAATTCCACATTCTGGCGGGTGGCGTGCTTTTGCGTGCGGTATCTGTGGAACCCGCTGGAAAACCTCGGTGTGCTTGACCCGACCAGCGCGGCGAAAAATTATCATGTGAAGAGAACATGTGAGACGCGCCTGAACGACTGGGCGACAGAAAACGGGCACATCCTGATTACGGGGCACACGCACCGCCCGGTAATGCCGGATGAGCCGTCCTTTTATTACAATACGGGCAGCTGTGTCCATCCGCGATGTATTACCTGCATAGAGATTGATCAGGGCGTCATGACACTGGTAAAATGGAGCATGAGTGCCCGGGCTGACAGTACGCTGTACGTGGCGCGCGAGCGGATTTCCGGGTTTGTGCCGCTGCTGTCGTGAAATTGCGCCAGCCGCGGATTTACAAAAATAAAAGCGTTCCCATGGGCAGAAAAATTGTGCTGAAGTGAATCGTTTTTAGAATAAGGCTTTTCACTTCAGCATGTGGAAATATATTTCTATATTATAGGTTGAAAAATATGACGAATCCGTTATAATGAAAAGTGAAATTGTTACTACATATTAAATTTATACGGAGGACTCAGTTAATGGGAAAAGTGAAACGTATTTACGTGGAAAAAAAGGAATCCTTTGCAGTGAAGGCAAAGGAACTTGAGGAGGAGCTGAAGGGCTATCTGGGCATTGCCGGACTGGAAAAAGTCAGGATTTTCATCCGCTATGATGTGGAGAACATATCCGATGCCACGTTTGAGAAGGCCTGCAACAGCGTATTTTCGGAGCCTCCTGTTGACGACTTATATATGGAAAGCATTGAGATGCCGGCGGATGCCCGCTGCTTCTCGGTGGAGTTTCTGCCGGGACAGTTTGACCAGAGGGCGGATTCCGCAGTGCAGTGCGTGCAGTTCTTAAAGGAGGACGAGCAGCCCATCATCAAGACAGCCGTCACCTATCTGCTGACTGGAACCATTTCGGACAGTGAGTTCGACAAGATAAAAAGCTACTGCATCAATCCTGTGGATTCCCGGGAAACAGGGCTTGAGAAGCCCGAGACACTCGTGCAGTCGTTTGAGGAACCCGCCGATGTCGGAAGCTTTGACGGATTTGCGGACATGGACGAGGATGCGCTCAGGGAGCTGTATGGTTCGCTTGGGCTTGCCATGACATTCAAGGATTTCCAGCACATCCAGAATTATTTTAAGAATGAGGAGCACAGAGACCCGACTGTCACGGAAATCAGGGTGCTTGACACCTACTGGTCCGACCACTGCCGCCACACGACATTCTCCACGGAATTGAAGGATGTCACGTTTGAGGACGGCTATTACACGGAGCCCATCAGGACAACCTATGAAAATTACCTCGCTGTCCGCGATGAAATTTTTGCAGGCAGAAAGGACAAGTATGTCTGCCTGATGGATTTGGCGTTGATGGCGATGCGCAAGCTCAAAAAGGACGGCAAGCTTGAGGACATGGAAAAGTCAGACGAGATTAATGCCTGCTCGATTGTCGTTCCCATAGAGATTGACAAGGAGGACGGAAAGGGTATTGTCACGGAGGAGTGGCTTGTGAATTTCAAGAATGAGACACATAACCATCCCACGGAAATCGAGCCGTTCGGCGGTGCGGCAACCTGTCTTGGCGGCGCTATCCGCGACCCGCTTTCCGGACGTACCTATGTCTATCAGGCGATGCGCGTCACAGGTGCGGCAGACCCGACAGTGCCCGTTGAGAACACCATGCGGGGAAAGCTTTCCCAGAAAAAGCTGGTGCGCGGCGCGGCGAGCGGTTATTCGTCCTACGGCAACCAGATTGGGCTTGCGACAGGACTTGTCAAGGAAGTATACCATCCAAACTATGTGGCAAAGCGCATGGAAATTGGTGCCGTCATGGCAGCAGCGCCGCGGGCAGGCGTTATCCGTGAAAATTCTGACCCCGGCGACATCATCATCCTGCTCGGCGGACGGACGGGACGCGATGGCTGCGGCGGTGCGACAGGTTCCTCCAAGGTGCACACAACGGCGTCCCTGACGACCTGCGGCGCGGAGGTTCAGAAGGGAAATGCGCCGACAGAGCGCAAATTACAGCGTCTGTTCCGCAGGCCAGAGGTGAGCAGAATCATCAAGAAGTGCAACGACTTTGGCGCGGGCGGCGTGTCTGTTGCAATCGGGGAACTTGCGGACGGTCTTGTCGTGGACATGGACAAGGTGCCGAAAAAATATGCAGGCCTTGACGGCACAGAGCTTGCCATCTCCGAGTCACAGGAGCGAATGGCAGTCGTTGTGGATCCCAGGGATGCGGATCAGTTCCTCGCGTATGCTGCCGAGGAGAATCTTGAGGCTGTCAAGGTTGCAGTTGTCACAGAGGAGCCAAGACTGGTATTAAAATGGCGCGGCACCAAGGTTGTGGACATCGCGCGAGCCTTTCTCGACACAAACGGCGCCCATCAGGAGACTGGCGTATTTGTGGAAACGCCTGTGAAGGAGGACAACTATTTCCACAAGACAGCAGTCAAAAAGGTTGCGGAGGCGCTGGAACAGGGCAACATCAGGGAAGCGGTTCTTGCCACGCTGGGCGACCTTAATGTCTGCTCGCAGAAAGGCCTTGTGGAAATGTTTGACGCGTCCATCGGCGCGGGCAGCGTGTTCATGCCTTATGGTGGAAAGTATCAGCTTACGGAGACACAGGCGATGGTGGCAAAGCTTCCGGTTTTAAAGGGAAAGACGGATACCGTGACCATGATGGCACATGGTTTTGACCCCTATCTGTCCAGCTGGAGTCCGTACCACGGAGCTGTATATGCAGTGACGGAATCCATGGCAAAGATTGTGGCGGCAGGCGGGGACTTTACCAAAATACGCTTTACCTTCCAGGAATATTTCAGGCGCATGACAGAGGAAGACTCCCGCTGGAGCCAGCCGTTTGCGGCGCTGCTCGGCGCATATGACGCGCAGCTTGGCTACGGACTGCCTTCAATCGGGGGCAAGGATTCCATGTCAGGCACGTTCAATGAGATTGACGTGCCGCCGACACTCGTTTCCTTTGCCGTTGATATTGCAAAACAGCAGGATATCATCACGCCGGAGTTAAAGCATGCAGGGGACAGGCTTGTCGTGTTTGACCTGCCGAAGGACGCGTTCGATATCCCTGATTACGAAAAGGTCATGAATCTGTACAACAGCATTGCGAAGCTGATTGCGGACAGGGTGATTGTGGCAGCCTATGCGCTTGATTCCAAGGGTATCGTGGCGGCTGCGGCGAAGATGGCGTTTGGCAACAAGATGGGCGTGGAATTTGACAGCGCGCTCGATGCAAGGGCACTGTTTGCAAACGAAATGGGAAGCATCATTGCAGAAGTGTCCGCAGACAGGCTTGAGGCGCTTGCAGCAGGCGGCGCGGCGTACAGGACTGTTGCAACGGTGCTTGGTGAAAACGAGGGCTTTGTGTACAGGGATACCACTGTTTCAATGGACGAGGCGCTAAAGGCATGGACATCGAAGCTTGAGAAGGTATTCCCGACAAAGGCAGTCAAGGGTACCGATGCAATCGAGACAAAACTATATGATACCAAGGATATTTATATATGTAAAAACAAAGTGGCAAAGCCAACGGTATTTATCCCCGTATTCCCCGGCACAAACTGCGAGTATGACTCGACGATCGCATTTGAGCGCGCGGGTGCCAGTGTCGTGACGAAGGTATTTTGCAATCTGTCGGCGGAGGATATCAGGGATTCCGTTGACGCGTTTACAAAGGCTATCGCACAGGCACAGATTATCATGTTTCCGGGCGGCTTCTCGGCAGGCGATGAGCCGGACGGAAGCGCGAAGTTCTTTGCGACGGCATTCCAGAATGCAAAGATGAAGGAGGCAGTGAACAAGCTTCTGAATGAAAGAGACGGTCTGGCGCTTGGTATCTGTAACGGATTCCAGGCGATGATAAAACTCGGTCTGGTGCCTTATGGGGAGATTGTCGGACAGAAAGAGGATTCCCCGACATTGACCTATAATACCATAAACCGCCATATCTCCAAGATGGTTTACACAAAGGTTGTCACAAACAAGTCGCCGTGGTTACAGCTCACTGAGCTTGGCAAGACCTACGTGACACCGGCTTCCCACGGAGAGGGAAGGTTTGTGGCGCCGCAGGAGTGGATTGACAGGCTCTTTGCGAACGGACAGGTTGCGACACAGTACGCAGATTTTGACGGCAATATTTCCATGGATGAGGAGTGGAATGTGAACGGTTCCTACGCCGCGATTGAGGGCATCACCTCCCCCGATGGAAGGTGCCTTGGAAAGATGGCGCACGTGGAGCGCCGCGGCGATGGCGTAGCCATGAACATTTATGGGGAACAGGACCTGAAGATTTTTGAAGCCGGGGTTCGGTACTTTAGATAGGAAATAAAAAGATAGCAAAAAACCTTGCATGGTCAGATGCAAGGTTTTTTGCTTTTAAGATATTATTTTTTCAGCAAGGTGCGATACTCCGATGGGGACACACCTTTTTGTTTTTTGAAGATACGGCTGAAATACAACGGATTGTCGTATCCCACAATATTGCCGATTTCCGTCACGTTGTAGTTGGTCGTCTCAAGAAGCATCTGTGCGTTGGTGACGCGGATGGAGACGATATATTGCATCGGTGTCGTGTGCGTATACTGCTTAAAGTTGCGGATAAACCAGCTGACGCTCATGCCCCGCGACGCGGCATAATTTTCGATGTTGATTTCTGTGTTGTAATTGTCGTTAAAGTACTGTATGGCAAGCTCCATCTCCTTGTCCAGATAGACATTCTTGATTTTGTGTTCCATGGACAGGTGGCGGTGGATGGAGATAAAAAGCTGCCGCAGCAGCAGTGCCAGCATTTCCTTGTAATCATACTGGCAGCGCTGTAATTCATAAATCATCTGTTTGAAAATTCTTGTATATTCCAGGGAAGTTCCCATATTAATGACACGTATGTCATCTTTGATTCCATAGCTGCGCAAAATGTTCGTGACATTGCTGCCGGTGAAATGAACCCAGAAAACCTCTGTCTGGTCGGTTCCGTAGTAAATGTATTTCTGCGGTTCCTTGGGACGGTAGACAACCATGTTTCCTGCCGGAACGACTGTGTCGATACCCTCATCATTAAAATAAAAATGCGCCTTTCCGGCAGCAATATACAAAATCTGGAAATCAAGCCGCCCCCTCGGGCGGTAGGTGGGAAGCTTCGGGCGCGTAAACAAATGGTATGTGCCGCAGCTCCCCACGACGAGCGGCTTGCTCTTGTCCTTAAAGTCTATCAGCGAATTGTTTAAATAGGCGGAATTAATATACATTTTTATACCCCTTGCATGAACTGGCGCATACAACAGCCAGTAGTCTGGAAGTGATTAAAGAGGGACTGTAATCACAGTGTATCATTTCGTGCATGTTTTGTCCAATGTAGTTTATGTACGTTTTCCCATGAAATATTTATAATGGGGCTACGAAACACAAAACGTTGTAAAAACAAAACACAAAAGGAGGTACGCGATGATAATTCCACGATACTATGAAGACCTGAAAATGCTGCACGAAAACACGATGCCGGCGCGGGCATACTATATTCCGGCTTCCGGGCGCATGGATTCCCTTGTGGAGAACAGGGAGGACTCCGACCGCATACAGATGCTGAACGGTAAATGGAAATTTTGCTATTACAAAAGTGTTTATGAGCTGGAGGATGCATTTTATGCGCCGGATTACGACATATCCGCCTACAATACCATTAATGTTCCCGGTGCATGGCAGATGGAGGGGTATGATTTGCACCAGTACACCAATATCCGTTATCCGTTCCCGTTTGACCCGCCGTATGTCCCACAGGACAACCCATGCGGGGCGTATGTGCACACATTTGATTACCACAGCGTGGCAGAAGCGCCCAGGGTATTCCTGAACTTTGAGGGGGTGGATTCCTGCTTTTATGTCTGGCTGAATGGAACCTATATCGGCTACAGCCAGGTGTCGCACGCGACAAGCGAATTTGATGTCACCGATGCGGTCGTGGAGGGCAGCAACCGGCTGGCAGTGCTCGTGTTAAAGTGGTGTGACGGAAGTTATCTGGAAGACCAGGACAAGTTTCGCATGAGCGGCATTTTCCGGGATGTATATCTGCTCAGGCGTCCGGCTCAGACAGTCAGGGACTATTTTGTCAGAACCGCGATCCGGGAAAAAACAGCAGGGATATCCATACGGATGACGTATTTTGACGAAATTGTTCCGACAAAAGTGACAATCTATGATGCGGGCGGCGCATCTGTGGCGGAGACGGATATTCCAAAAGATAATGACGGTAAAAACACAGTGTATGTCATGCTGGAAGTAGCCAATCCGGTTTTGTGGAATGCAGAGATGCCTTATCTCTATACGCTTGTCATACAAAATGGGGGAGAGACGATTACGGACTACATTGGGATTCGCAAGATTGCCGTCATGGACAACATGGTTTTGCTTAATGGAAAGGCAATCAAATTCCGCGGTGTCAACCGGCATGATTCCGACCCGGTCACAGGACCTTGTATCAGTGTGGGGCAGATGAAGAAGGATTTGGAACTGATGAAGCAGCACAATATCAACGCAGTCCGGACAAGTCATTATCCCAACGCTCCGGTTTTTTACCAGCTGTGCGATAAGTATGGATTTATGGTCATTGATGAAGCCGACGTGGAGGCACATGGCCCATCTGAAATTTACTATGCAGATAACAGCGATGCGAACAAGTTTCACCACTGGAACGAGTCAATAGCGGACAATCCGCAGTGGGAGGAAGCGATAACAGACCGTGTCAAAAGCTGTGTGCACAGGGACAAAAACCGTGCCAGCGTCGTTATCTGGTCAATGGGAAATGAGAGCGCATATGGATGTAATTTTGAGAAGGCGCTGCGGTGGACAAAGGAATTTGACAAGACCAGGCTGACACACTATGAGAGTGCGCGGTACCGCAACAGGAACAAACAGTATGATTTTTCCAACCTGGATTTGTACAGCAGAATGTACCCTTCCATGGAAGAAATTGCGTCTTACCTTGAAAGTACGCCAGAAAAGCCGCTGATTCTTTGTGAATACTGTCATGCAATGGGGAACGGACCGGGTGATTTGGAGGATTATTTTGCAGTAATCCATGAGAATGACTGCATGTGCGGCGGATTTGTGTGGGAGTGGTGCGACCATGCGGTGATGCACGGCAGGATAACGGACGAGAAGCCGATTTATTATTACGGAGGTGACCATGGCGAGGCGCTTCATGACGGCAATTTCTGCATGGACGGGCTGGTATATCCGAACCGCACGCCGCACATGGGGCTTTTGGAGTATAAAAATGTGCACCGTCCTGCAAGGGTTATGGCATTTCGGCAGGAGACGCAGGAGCTGAGAATCAAAAATTACATGGATTTCACGGATCTGGCAGAATACCTTGAAATTCGTTATGAGGTAAACTGTGACGGCATCTGTGTGGAGACAGGCATCATTCCGCCATTCTCGGTATTACCGGGAGGGACAGGCAGCGTTTGCCTGAATATTACAATCCCACCGTCCGGAAGAAGCTTTTTAAAGCTTTTTTACCATCTGCGAAACAGTTCTGCACTGGTTCCGGCGGGTTATCTGCTGGGCTTTGATGAAATTCTGTTAGAGACAAATGATGGCAGGAATCAGACAGCGGTGAAGCTGCTGGAGCAGGAAAAGCCGCACAAATCGGCAATGATGGTACAGGAAACCGATGACACGATTCTCTGCGAGGGCGAAGATTTTTCCTATCTGTATGATAAACGCAGTGGGCTGTTTTCCAGGATGAATTATGGCGGGAACGCGTATCTGAGCCGTCCGATGGAGCTTAACATCTGGCGCGCCCCGACAGACAATGACATGTATGTCAAGAAGGAGTGGAAAAGGGCACGGTATGACCAGGCATATACGAGGGCATATGAAACTACATTGCGGCCCATACAATCCGGTATAAAAATCGAGAGCGTGGTGGCAGTCGTGGCTGACTCCGTTCAGCGGATAATGGATATCAGTGCCTCGTGGCAGATTGACACGGATGGGAGAATCAGTGCAGACATCAGGGTGTGCCGCAATAGGGAGCTTCCACCGCTGCCAAGGTTTGGAATCCGCCTGTTTCTGAAACCGGACTTTAACCGGGTGAATTACTATGGAATGGGACCGGAGGAAAGCTACCAGGACAAGTGCAGGGCATCCAGCCATGGATTATACCGTGCACAGGTATCGGAGCTGCATGAGCCATATATCCGTCCGCAGGAAAACGGAAGCCATACGGACTGTGATTATGTGAAGCTGTTAAACGGTAATTTTGCCCTGACAGCAGTGTCACCTCGGTCATTTTCGTTCAACGCGTCAGTCTTTACACAGGAGGAGCTGGAACAGAAGGCACATGACTATGAATTGAACCCGTCAGGGAGTACGGTTCTGTGCCTTGATTATAAACAGCACGGAATTGGCTCGAACAGCTGCGGCCCGCAGGTGATGGACAAGTACCGGTTCGACGAGGAGCAATTCCTGTTTCGGATGACCCTGATACCATCCAGCAAATAAAAAAGTATATCAGCATATGGAGGATTTTTATGGAAGAAAAGAGGTATTTAAAGTGGTACAACAAAGTCGGCTATGGTTCCGGGGATATTGCGGGAAATGTCGTATATGCATTTTTATCCTCGTTTGTCATGATTTACCTGACAAATACGGTCGGGCTAAACCCCGGCATTGTGGGAACGCTGATAGCGGCATCCAAATTTTTTGACGGCGTGACGGACGTTTTCTTTGGTGCCATGATTGACAAGACAAAAAGCAGGCTGGGCAAGGCAAGACCCTGGATGCTCTATGCGTATATCGGGTGTGCGGTTACGCTTGCCGCGATTTTTATGATACCAGTGGATTTGGGCAAAACCGCGCAGTACGCATGGTTCTTCATCGCGTACACGCTGCTGAACGCAGTGTTTTACACGGCGAACAACATTGCGTATTCGTCTCTCACAGCCCTGGTGACCAAAAACAGCAAGGAGCGTGTCCAGATGGGCTCTTACCGGTTTATTTTTGCCTTTGCGACGAGCCTTCTGATTCAGTCCGTCACGATAGGGGCAGTGTCCGCGTTTGGCGGCGGGGCAGCCGGATGGAGGACGGTTGCCATCCTGTACGCGGTGATTGGCCTGGCAGTCAATACCATTTCTGTTTTGTCGGTCAGGGAGCTTCCGGAAAATGAATTAAACGATTCCGATTCCGGTGAATACCAAGGTACAACAGAGAAATACGGTCTTATTGCTGCGGCGAAGCTGTTAATTTCCAACAAATTTTACCTGATGATTTGCGGTGTCTACATTTTACAGCAGATTTATACGGCAATGATTAACATGGGTATCTACTATATGACCTATGTCCTGAAAAATGAAAACCTGTTCGGTGTGTTTTCATGGGCAGTCAACATTCCGCTGATTATCGCGCTGGTATTCACGCCGACGCTGGTTGCAAAATGGAAGGGGATGTACAAGCTTAACCTCAGGGGGTATATGCTTGGAACTGCGGGCAGGGCGCTGGTGGTTGTGGCAGGCTATGTCGGAAGTGTTCCCCTGATGCTGCTGTTTACGGCAGTGGCAGCGCTGGGACAGGGACCATGGCAGGGCGACATGAATGCGGTCATCGCATCCTGTTCGGAATATACATATCTGACAAAGAACAAGAGGGTGGACGGAACGATGTATTCCTGCACGTCGCTGGGGATAAAGCTTGGCGGTGGCCTTGGAACCGCGGTGGCAGGCTGGATGCTCGCGGCAAGCGGATTTGACGGAGCTGCCGCGGTACAGCCTGAATCCTGCATCAGGATGCTCTATTTTATGTATCTTTGGGTTCCTGTGATAATCAGTTTTATTATCACATTCGTGCTTTCCAGAATGAATGTCGAACAGACAAACGCAGAGCTGCGGAAGAAGCGTTTGGGTAACAGTTCAGCTCAGGACTTTGCACTTGCTGCAAAGTCCGTGAAATAGCGTAGTGGCTGAGATGCATCAAGCTACCACGAAGTGGTTTTGCATGGCTTGATGCTTGTAACAGGAAGCCGAAGGCTGAACTGTTATGGGTTTGGGTGAGTTCTCGTGGTCTGGTATTGACACCAAAATGTGAATGTGCGTATAATATCATAGGATATAAAAGATAGTGTGGACCATTTGAGGACGTGAACGATGTTATGGGGATAAGTATGGGAAATTCACTGATCTTGGAACGGAGATAAAAAATGAAAAAAAGACAGGACAAAAGCAAAACAGACGGAGGCATTTCCCTGCTTCTCTCCATTATTGTCGTATTTTGTATACTGGGCGCTGTCGTGTTTTCGGTAGCGCGCAAAATATCTACAGAGATGTCTGCTTCGGCAATCCAGAACCTGAGTGAGAGCCTGGATCTGATAGAGTGTACTATCGAGGCGGTTTTAAATAAGGAAGCCGAATTTCAGCGGCTTATGGCGCAGGAGATCGCAATGTGGGAGGATCCTGAGGAGTATATCTGTACTTTCCAGAAAAGCCAGACAATGGTAAAGATATCATTGGTACGTGCGGGGGAGACCGCTGGGATATCCAATACAGATGGTCCGTTTTCAGGGGAAGCGCTGGATTTTTCTGCCGGGGGAATGGTGGATGGGCTGCCGGTTTCCCAGTCATATACGAATTACATGGGAACGTGGGCGTACACCATGAAGTGCCCGGTTGTGAAAGACGGGGCGGAGATTGCGACCCTTTATATAGAATATGTGTACGATACGCTTGACAGGGCGCTTCCTGGCGGGTTCTACAATAAAAGGGCAATGCTTTATATTATGGATGCCGAGAGCAGGCGCATGGTGCTCAAGCCAAAAGGAATGGGTGAGCGCAGTGCCGGGCATCTCAACCTGGAAGACTTTTTCCGCGCAAATGACATAACGGATGAAGGGCTCCGGGAAGAGGTTGACAAAAGTATACGCGATGGAAAAAACATCATGTTTAACCATGACATCCGTGGAAAAAATTCCCTGATTTATATGTGGTCGGTGAACGAAGGCACACTATACCTGATTGGATATGTGCCGGTTGAAGCGATACAGCAGGAGGGAAATACGGTCAACCAGAATATTTTTATTGTCGTGGCAGTGATGCTGGTTGCGTTTTTCCTGTGCTGTGTGCTGTATTATTTTAACCAGAGACAGCAGAATAAAATCAGGAAAGAGCGGGAACAGGAGCGGGAGATTCACAACAGGCAGCTGGCGGAAGCACTCCAGGCAGCACAGATTGCGAGCAATTCCAAGACAACATTTCTCTCCAACATGTCGCATGATATCCGCACGCCAATGAATGCGGTGATTGGGTTTACGACGCTGCTTGCAAGGGATGCGGAAAATCCGGATAAGGTGCGGGAGTACACCAAAAAGATTATGGCGTCCGGCCAGCATCTGCTCAGCCTGATTAACGACATTCTCGATGTCTCAAAGATTGAGAGCGGGAAGGTTGTGCTGACAGTCGAGGAGTTTACGCTCAATGACCTGGTGTCTTCCGTCGACGCGATTGTCCGTCCGATGGCGGTTGCGCGGGAGCAGAAGTTCCATGTCGAGGTGACTGGCATAAAACATGAATATCTTCTGGGTGACGAGACAAGAATCAACCAGATTCTGATTAATCTTTTGTCAAATGCCGTAAAATACACACAGGAGAAAGGAAACATCTGGTTCCGGATGATAGGGATGAAACAGCGTTCCCCGCAGTATGAACGCATACGGATCGAAGTGCAGGATGACGGGTATGGCATGACGCCGGAATACCTGGACATCATATTTGATGCATTTACGCGGGCGGAGAACAGCACCACGAATAAGGTGCAGGGCACAGGGCTTGGCATGGCAATTACCAAGAATATCGTGGAGCTGATGGGCGGCACCATCGATGTTTCAAGTGAGGTGGATAAAGGTACGTTGTTTCGGGTTGAACTGGAGCTGCGCATACCGGAAGGGCAGGCAAACAGACGCTTCTGGGCAGAGAACAAAATTTCCCGGATTCTGGCAGTGGGCAATGATGAGGAAGCCTGCGAGAACATTCATGTGCTGATGAAAGAAGTGGGAGTCGAAACGGACATGGTTTGCAGTGCGGACAAAGCAGTGCAGGCGCTAAAAGAAAATGATGGGGAATATTACCAGCTGCTTCTGGTTGACTGGAACGTGGCGGATATGGAAGGCATTGACAAAGTGAAGGAACTTCAGGAGACAGCGCCGGACACCATGCCGGTTTTTTTCCTTGCCGATTGTGACGCGGGGCTGGATGAGACGATTTTATCGGGGCATACAAAAGTGCTTGCAAAACCGTTTTTTGTATCTGCATTTCAGGAGAAAATTCTGGAAATCAGGGCAGAAAAAGACAAGGGGCATACAAGGGACGAAGCAGCTGTCAACAGCCTGGAGGGACTGCATTTCCTTGCGGCGGAGGACAATGAGATTAATGCCGAAATCCTGCGGGAAATCCTGTCGATAGAGGGGGCGGACTGCGAGATTGTCGAAAACGGCCAGCTTGCCGTGGAGCGGTTCATGCGTGCCGCGGAGAAGGAGTTTGACGCGATACTGATGGATGTCCAGATGCCCGTGATGAACGGATATCATGCGACAAGGGCAATCAGGGCGCTCGACCGCAGGGATGCAGCAACGATACCGATTATTGCCATGACGGCAAATGCGTTTGCGGAGGATGAAAAGGAGGCGCTGGATGCCGGGATGAATGTGCATCTGGCGAAGCCGATTGACGTGGAGCTTTTAAAGAAAGTAATCAGTCAGTACGTATCTGGAAAGGAATAGACATGGACATGAGGAAGAATCATAAAGAAAAAGTGGCGGCGACCTGCCTTGCGGGACTGGCGGCACTTGTGCTGACAGCCTGTAGCGGCGGACTGCCAGAGGACAATGTGATGACATTTGAAAAAGAAAGTGAGCGGATTGTGACCCTGTTCAGCCCGATGGAGAAAACAAAGCCCGATGTCGACAATGTGGCGCGAAGCGCGTCGGAAAAGACAGTTGTCATGGCAGAGGAAAAGCTGGGCGTGACAGTGGATTACATCACATACACGGCAGAAGACTATCAGGATAAGACGTATGACGATATTGCGCTTGACAGGGCGCGCAATGATATGGATGACCTGTATCTGCTCAATCCTGATGTCATCCAGAAGCTGGCGGGGGAAGGGAAGCTGATGGATTTATCCGGTCTTGACAGTGCGAAGAACCTCCGCGACGTGGTAAAGGCGGCAAATATTGTGGATGGCAGGCTGGTCGCAATTCCGCAGGAGGTTGTGGCATACGGGCTGTTTGTCAATAAGGATTTGTTTGACAAGTATCATTTGGCGCTGCCGGAGACGCCGGAGGAGTTCCTGGAGTGCTGCAGGGTATTTCAGGAGAACGGAATCGAGACGCCGGTTGGCGCAAACCGCTGGTGGCTTGAGACGTTTGTCCTGGCACAGGCATATGCGGAGCTGTACAATGGCGGAAACACCGAGGCGGAAATCGCGGCGCTCAACAGCGGAGAGAAAAAGTACAGCGATTATATGCGCCCGGGGTTTGAGTTCCTGCAGGAAATGATTGACAGGGGTTATATCGATGCCGGGAAGGCATATGTGAGTGAGGCAATTGATGGGGAAGGCGCGGATTTTCTTGCGCAGAAGACACCGATTGTCATGGCTTACTGGGGTGCGGCAAATACGCCGACTGCATATGGAAATCCTGATTTTAATATGCTGGTAATCGGATTCCCGAGCAGTATGGGACAGATGCCGGTCATGCCCATGACAGGGATAGCTGTCGGGGTAAATGCACTGCACGCGGAGGATGCAATGCGCACGCTTGACATCATGGTTTCCGACGAGGCGCTCCAGGTATACGCGGAGACCAACAAGGTTATTTCCCCGTCCAAAAATGTTGCGGTTGACTGCATACCGGCATTGAAGCCGCTCAATGACAGGATTAATGAAAATGTCTTTGTCCTTGGCTCCAATGCCAGTATGAAGCTTGAACAGTGGGGCAACACCTGCATCATTGTGCGGATGCTGCTAAGCGGCTCTACGGTGGATGAATGCATGGCGGAGTTTGACAGGCTGCAGGCGGAGACATTGGAGCACTAAAAGAATAAAACACATAAAAAAAGCAGGATACGGGAGTCGAACCCGCCTCCTCGGCTTGGGAAGCCGATGTACTACCGATGTACTAATCCTGCATAAGCAAATATAAGTATACACGAATATCGCGAAAATTTCAACAGGATATTTATAAAAAAAATATGAAATTTTACAGCGATATTGTCACAAAAAAAGAAACAATTCAAACAAATTTATTAGTAAATATGTCAACTGTACTTTTTATGCATTTCAGTTTATACTATAACATAGAAATGTATGCAGACGACAAAAGCATTTGCCGTCTGCATACATGGAAGAGGGAAGTGAAGAGAAATGGCAGGGAAAATACAGGGACGTGAGGTTGCGTTTGTGGAGACATATGATGAGGCAGTGAAAAAGACAATCGAGAAGACTTTTTTGAAACATGGTATTTCTTATCTGATAAAGGTGGATAAGGTGCGCGACGTGAAAAAGGGACGCTTTGAGAGCAGGATGAAATATTCGTTCTACATCAACAGGTTTCAGGCGGATGAGGCAAAGGCGGCAATCACGGAGAAGGAGCTGGATGCGGACAGCGTTGTTTTCCTGTCATAATACATACGAGGAAAGTATCACCGGGCGTGATGCTTTTTTACCTTATAGGAAATTGCGACTACGTAGACCATTTAAACAAAAAGCGAAGCTTTTTGCAAGATGAGCGCGCTGGCGCTCATCTTTTTTACTGTTATGCACACAGGTGTTTATTCGATTTTACACAAGTGTTACATTTTTTAATGATAAGGAGATGGAAGTTTATGATGGATTTTTCGGCAATTATGAAGTTTAAGGGCGCATGGGACACGTTTACAAGAAATCATCCCAAGTTTGTGCCGTTTATGCAGGCAGTGGGACGTGAGGCAATTGCGGACGGCACGATTATCGAGGTAAAAGTAGTCAGCCCGGACGGCAAAGAATATAATACGAATATGAAGATTACGCAGAGCGACCTTGACCTGTTTGCCCAGCTGAAGGGGATGATGTAAATAATTCTTGAACGCAATAATGTCTTGTGATATAATAAACCGATTATGCGAAAGGAAGTACAGGTGATAAGATGAAGGCATTTTTAATTTTGGAAGACGGCACTGTGTTCGAGGGGACTCATATCGGCGCCGACAGGGAAGTTATCAGCGAAATCGTTTTTAATACCTCCATGGCAGGGTATCTTGAAGTGCTCACCGACCCGTCCTATGCGGGACAGGCAGTATGCATGACGTACCCGCTGATAGGCAACTATGGTATTTGTAAAGATGATATGGAGTCTAAGAAACCCTGGCCGGACGGGTTTATTGTCAGGGAATTATCTAGGAATTTCAGCAATTTCAGAGCAGATTACTCAATCCAGCAATTTTTAGAAGAGAATAACGTGCCAGGCATTGCCGGAATCGACACGAGGGCGCTCACGAAGATACTGCGCGAGAAAGGGACGATGAACGGCATGATAACGACGAATGAAGAGTACAGCATCGATGACATCCTGCCAAAATTAAAAGCCTACACCACAGGAAAAGTGGTTGAGAAAGTCACCTGTAAGGAAAAATACGAATTAATAGGGTCTAAAAGCCTTTCGGAGAATGGTGCGGTATCAGGAAGCGCAAAGTTTGCAGCAGCCGATTATGAGGCAGGCATCCGGGAGAAAAAGCCGTCGCTTGTCAAAACGCTGAACGGAGCGGGAAAGAAAGTGGCGCTTCTGGATTTCGGTACAAAGGACAATATCGCCTACTCCCTCAAAATAAGGGGCTGCGATGTCACCGTCTACCCGGCGTCGACACCGGCATCGGAGATTATCGCGTCCGCGCCTGACGGCATCATGCTTTCCAATGGACCTGGAGACCCGAAGGAATGTACGGATATTATTGCCGAGGTCAGAAAGCTGTATGATTCCGACATACCGATTTTTGCAATCTGTCTCGGGCATCAGCTGATGGCGCTGGCGGCAGGGGCGGATACCCACAAGATGAAATACGGACACCGGGGCGGCAACCATCCGGTCAAGGATCTTGCGACCGGCAGGGTGTACATCTCCTCACAGAATCACGGATATGTGGTTGATACCGACAACCTGGATTCCGCGATAGCGACTCCTGCGTTTGTCAATGTCAATGATGGGACAAATGAGGGGCTGAACTATACAGGCAAAAATATTTTCACGGTGCAGTTCCATCCGGAGGCATGCTGCGGTCCACAGGATTCCGGATACTTGTTTGACCGTTTTATTGAGATGATGGATAAAAAGATGGAGGTGACGAAGTAATGCCGAAGAATCAAAATGTGAAAAAGGTAATGGTGATTGGTTCAGGTCCTATCGTCATCGGACAGGCTGCCGAGTTTGACTATGCCGGCACACAGGCATGCCGTTCCCTGAAAGAGGAGGGGATAGAAGTCGTCCTCGTGAATTCCAATCCGGCGACCATCATGACGGACAGGGACATTGCGGACAAGGTTTATATCGAACCGCTGACCGCAAAGGTTCTGGAGCAGATTATTGAAAAGGAAAAGCCGGATTCCATCCTTCCGACACTGGGCGGGCAGGCAGGGTTAAACCTTGGCATGGAGCTTGAGGAGAGCGGCTTTCTGGCATCCCACAATGTAAAACTCCTCGGCACGACGGCGGCAACCATCAGAAAAGCCGAGGACAGGCAGGAATTCAAGGATACCATGGAAAAAATCGGTGAGCCTTGTGCGGCTTCCCTCGTCGTGGAGAATGTTGCGGACGGCGTGGCTTTTACCAACACAATCGGCTATCCGGTGGTGCTTCGTCCGGCATATACGCTCGGCGGCAGCGGCGGCGGCATCGCGCACAACCAGCTCGAGCTGGAGGAAATCCTTGAAAATGGCCTGCGTCTTTCCCGCGTGGGACAGGTGCTCGTGGAGCGCTGCATCGCGGGATGGAAAGAAATCGAGTATGAAGTGATGCGCGACAGCGCGGGCAACTGCATCACGGTATGTAACATGGAAAATATTGACCCGGTCGGCGTGCACACCGGGGACAGCATTGTCGTAGCGCCCTCGCAGACACTGAGTGACAAGGAATACCAGATGCTGCGCACCTCGGCGTTGAACATTATTTCAGAATTAAATATTACAGGCGGATGTAATGTGCAGTTTGCGCTGCATCCGACAAGCTTTGAGTACTGCGTGATAGAAGTGAATCCCCGTGTGAGCCGCTCCTCGGCGCTTGCTTCCAAGGCAACGGGCTATCCGATTGCCAAGGTCGCGGCAAAAATTGCGCTTGGATATACGCTGGATGAGATAAAGAATGCTATTACAGGAAAGACGTATGCAAGCTTTGAGCCGACACTGGATTACTGTGTCGTGAAGATGCCAAGGCTGCCGTTTGACAAGTTCATCACGGCTAAGCGGACGCTGACCACCCAGATGAAGGCAACTGGCGAGGTCATGAGCATCTGCACGAACTTTGAGGGGGCGCTGATGAAGGCAATCCGTTCCCTTGAGCAGCATGTCGACTGCCTTAGGAGCTATGATTTTTCCGCGCTGGACAGGGACGAGCTGATAAGGCGTATGCAGAAGGTGGATGACCAGCGGATCTACGTGATAGCGGAGGCACTCAGAAAGGGAATTGATTACGATACGATATACGATATCACAAAGATTGACAGGTGGTTTATAGACAAACTTGCCATCATTGTGGAGATGGAACACGCGCTGGAAACGCAGCCGCTTACAGTGGAGCTATTAAAGGAAGCAAAGCGAATTGAATTTCCGGATAATGTGATTGCCAGACTTACCGGGAAGAGTGAATCGGAAATTAAAGAAATGCGCTATGCAAATAACATTGTTGCCGCATTTAAGATGGTTGACACATGTGCAGCGGAGTTTGAGGCAAGCACCCCGTATTATTATTCCTGCTTTGATGGTGAGAACGAGGCTGTGGAGACGAATCCGCCCAAAAAGGTGCTCGTGCTTGGTTCGGGTCCTATCCGCATCGGACAGGGAATTGAGTTTGACTATTGTTCTGTACATGCAACATGGGCTTTCTCAAAGGCAGGATATGAGACGATTATCATCAACAATAATCCGGAGACAGTCAGCACTGATTTTGACATAGCTGATAAGCTTTACTTTGAACCGCTTACACCAGAAGATGTAGAAAACATTGTAAATATAGAGAAACCAGATGGCGCAGTCGTGCAGTTTGGCGGACAGACAGCGATTAAGCTGACGGAAAGCCTGATGAAAATGGGCGTGCCTATTTTCGGAACAAAAGCGGAGGATGTTGACGCAGCCGAAGACAGGGAATTGTTTGACAAGATTCTTGAGCAGACACAGATTCCGCGCGCCGCAGGAGGAACCGTCTATACGGCGGCGGAGGCTAAGGAAGTAGCGAACCGCCTGGGTTATCCTGTACTTGTCAGACCTTCTTATGTACTTGGCGGTCAGGGGATGCAGATTGCCATTTCCGATGAAGAAATTGAAGAATTCATGGAAATCATCAACCGCATCGCGCAGGATCACCCGATTCTTGTTGACAAGTACCTGCAGGGCAAGGAGCTTGAGGTCGATGCGGTCTGTGACGGCACGGATATCCTGATTCCGGGAATCATGGAACATATCGAGAGAACCGGCGTGCATTCCGGTGACTCAATTTCCGTCTATCCGGCGCACACGATAACGGATAAGGTGAAGGAGACAATTGCGGAGTATACAAGGCGTCTTGCAAAAGCGCTTCATGTAAAGGGACTGATTAACATCCAGTTTATCGCTGTCGGCGAGGAAGTGTTTGTCATCGAGGTCAATCCGCGCTCGTCGAGGACGGTTCCGTATATCAGCAAGGTTACAGGCATCCCGATTGTTGACCTTGCAACGGAAGTGATTATCGGAAAGACAATCCGGGAATTAGGGTACGAACCGGGCTTGCAGAAAGAGGCGGGCTATGTCGCAATCAAGATGCCGGTATTTTCTTTTGAGAAAATCAGGGGCGCCGAAATCAGCCTTGGACCGGAGATGAAGTCCACAGGCGAGTGCCTTGGCATTGCAAAGACATTTAATGAAGCGCTGTACAAGGCATTTCTCGGCGCCGGCATCGATTTGCCAAGGCACAAGAGGATGATTATCACGGTGAAGGATGCGGACAAGGGGGAAGCAATCGAAATTGGAAGACGTTTTGCAAAGCTGGGCTATACCATCTATGCGACGCGCAGCACCGCAAAAGCGCTGAATGATGCCGGCGTCAAGGCAAATAAGGTCAACAAGATACAGCAGGAGTCCCCGACGGTCATGGATCTGATTCTGGGGCATAAGATTGACCTCGTGATTGACACGCCGACGCAGGGGCGCGACAAATCAAGGGACGGCTTCCTGATAAGAAGGACTTCGATTGAGACAGGCGTAAACTGCATTACGGCATTGGACACGGCAAGGGCGCTGGCGACAAGTCTGGAGAATAAAAACGAAAATCCGTTAACCCTTGTGAATATTGCAGACTTATAGGATTGTAGATGAAATCGAAAAGGAAAAAGTGTCAGAAGTGGCACTTTTTCGTAACGCTATATGGGACAAATAAAATGATGCCACAAAATGTAAAAACATCAAATGCGAGAAATTATCAGAGAGAACTTGATAAGATTCTGGAACAGGTAACAATGACACAGCGCCTTTTTCTGCACAGCTGCTGTGCACCATGCAGCAGTTATGTGCTTGAATATTTAAGGCGGTATTTTGAAATTACAGTATTTTATTACAATCCGAATATTTCAGCGGATGAGGAATATCAAAAACGCGTGGCAGAACAAAAGCGGCTGATTGAAGCTTACAATAAACTGCCTGACAGCGGTTATCCGATAGCTGTCATGGAGGGCGATTATGAGCCGAAGGCGTTTTACGCGATTGCAAAGGGACTGGAACAATGTCCGGAGGGCGGCGAGCGCTGTTTTGCCTGCTATGAGCTGCGCCTTCGGAAGACAGCAGAGCTTGCAAGACAGCTGGAGTATGATTATTTTACGACGACACTTACCATCAGTCCGTTAAAAAATGCCGCAAAATTAAATGAAATCGGGGAGCGGTTATCCGAGGAATATCAGATAGCGTGGCTGCCCTCGGATTTCAAGAAGAAAAACGGCTATAAGAGGTCCATTGAGCTGTCGGCGGAGTACGGACTGTACCGGCAGAATTACTGCGGCTGTGTGTATTCGAGGGAACAGCGGACAAGTAATCAAAAGGAACAGGGACAGATACGGAGGGAACTATGAAAAAAATTTTGGAAATGATTTCCGATGAGATGAAAAATGCATTTGAGCAGGCAGGGTACGATCGCGAGCTTGGCAAGGTGACGCTTTCGAACAGACCCGACCTGTGCGAATATCAGTGCAACGGCGCGATGGCAGGCGCAAAGCAGTATAAAAAGGCGCCTCTCATGATAGCAAACGATGTTGCCGCAAAGCTTGCGGACAGCAGTGTTTTTGCAAAGGCAGAGGCAGTGGCGCCCGGATTTTTAAACCTTACACTGACGAATGAATTTGTGGGCGAATATGTTAAAAATATGCGCGCAGCAGACAAATACGGACTGGAAGAAGACAAGACTGCTGAAACAATAGTGATTGACTATGGCGGACCGAATATTGCAAAACCATTGCATATCGGACACCTTCGTTCGGCAATCATAGGTGAGAGCATAAAGCGTATTTTACGTTATATCGGGCACACCGTAATAGGAGACGTGCATATGGGCGACTGGGGTCTGCAGATGGGCCTGGTTATCAATGAGCTTAAAATCAGAAATTCCGGGCTTGTATATTTTGACGAAAACTATACAGGAGAATATCCGTCAGAGCCGCCGTTTACTCTGGCGGAGCTTGAGGAGATTTATCCTTATGCAAGCAAGCGTTCAAAGGAAGATGAGGCGTACAAGGCGGACGCCATGGCATGCACATTTAAACTGCAAAGCGGAGTGAGGGGATACAGGGCGCTTTGGAATCACATTATAGAAGTTTCCGTAACTGATTTGAAGAAGAATTATAAGCGTTTAAATGTTGAATTTGATTTGTGGAATGGCGAGTCGGCAGTACAGGATTTGATACCAGGTATGGTTGATAGTATGAAAAAGGGCGGTTATGCACATATCAGCGAGGGCGCATTAGTAGTAGATGTCAAAGAGGACACCGATACGAAGGAGGTTCCACCATGCATGATTTTGAAGTCGGATGGTGCGGCGCTTTATAATACGACAGACCTTGCAACGATTATGATGCGTATGTCAGAATATAATCCTGATAAGATTATATACATGACAGATAAGCGCCAGGAGCTTTATTTTGAGCAGGTTTTCCGCTGTGCCAGAAAGACAAAGCTTGTAAGACCGGAGACAAAACTGGTGTATATTGGTTTTGGCACTATGAACGGCAGCGACGGAAAACCGTTCAAGACACGTGCCGGCGGTGTAATGCGTCTTGAAAGCCTTATTCAGGAAATCTATGATGAAATGTTAAGAAAGATTGCCGAAAACAGCGGGATAGAAGACGACGAGGCAAGACAGACGGCAGAGACAGTCGCGCTTGCCGCATTGAAATACGGTGATTTGTCAAATCAGGCGAGCAAGGATTATATTTTTGATATTGAGAGGTTTACATCATCAGAGGGAGATACCGGACCATATATCCTCTATACCATCGTGCGCATCAAGTCAATCCTTGCGAAGTTTGTGGAAAACGGCGGTGATTTGGAAGCCGTGCGCATGGACATCAAGGCGCCTGTGAACGACAGCGAGAAACAGCTGATGATGGCGCTTGCCAAGTACAATGCAAGTATTGAAGCAGCGGCACAGGAGTATGCGCCGCACAAAATCTGTGCTTATATTTATGACCTTGCGAATGCGTTTAACCATTTTTACCATGAAACAAAAATTCTTGCGGAGGAGGACGCATCCAGAAAAGCAGGCTGGATTGCGCTCCTGGCACTCACAAGGGATGTGCTTGAGACTTCCATTGACCTGCTTGGATTCTCGGCGCCTGACAGAATGTAAAAAAGATGGGCGCTCCTATAAAGTTAAAACAAAACCCGGTGAAAAAGCCGGGTTTTTGCTTTCTTGATGTATAATATTGAAAAAAGGATAAAAAATAAGGAATGCAACATTCTGCCCAGATTGTTGCATTCCTTGCTTACATTTTATATATCGGTAGGGTGACTGTAAAACTTTAGCCGTTTCTCTATTTTTTTTCAAAAAATTCTAAGTATGTTCTAATAGAAATTTCAGCATAAATTCACACAAAAAAGCCCTGGCTGGCAAAGAACAGGACAACAATAATATACAAATATAGATTTGGACGGTGGTATGCCATGTCTGGTTTCAGGCTGCACTGCCCTGATAGATATCACGAAAAACCTCATCCTTGTCATCCTGTTCGATGCACAGGTAGCGTTTGGTGACAGCAAAGGATGAATGGTTGAAAATAGCCATGAGCACGGCAGGCTCCCTTCCCTGTTTCCATGCATGGTAGCCGAAGGTCTTACGCAGGGAGTGGCAGCTGATGTGTTCTTCGATTCCGACTGCCCTGGCGGCATCCGTAATCATGCGATATGCCTGAAAACGGGAAAGCGGTGCATCTGTTTTTTTGGGACTTGGGAAGAGATAGGGATTTCCGCTTTGATACATCTTTGTTTTGACAAGCGATTTGCGGTATTTTGCAAGCACCGTCCTCGCCTCGTGGTTGAGCAGGATTCTGTTTTCTTTTCCTGTTTTTTGCTCCCTCACGACGATATGCTCCCTGACCGCGTCTTTCTGATATACGGCATCATAAGTCAGGTGCAGGATGTCGCTGATGCGCAGGGCAGTGTTCAGACCAATGATTATGATGGTGTAGTTGCGCATGTTTTCCTCCGTGCTGCGGTAATAGTCCTTAAAGTTCTGCAATGTCTTTCTGTCTCTGATTGGCTGTGTTGTGCTCATAGATTTTTTCCTTCCTTGATATCAAATGAAGAAGTCCTTTTCAACGTCCGTATATGGTTTCGTGCCATATATGAGATTACGCTGAGACGGAGCATTCTGCAATAAAAATAAGCTGCATGTTTCCTTTTTGCGTCAATGTGCATAAAGCGGGTGCAACAATCTGGGCAGAATGTTGCATGGCAAGGCGGCACATAAAAATGTCATCAAACAAGGAGGTTTCAGCATGCTTCGGTTATCAGTAAACAAGAACGAGTACCTGATGGTAGGGAAAGATGTCAGGATTACATTCCTCGGCGGCAATGACAGGGCGCTCCGGCTCATGATAGACGCCCCGAAGGAAGTAAACGTGGCAAGGGGCAAGGCAATCGAAAAGCGGGCGGCAGAAAAAGAACCCGCAACCGAAAACGACTGCTTCTGTTAAAAACGATAATAACCGCAGGCATCCGGCAACCGGCGCCAAAAGCCGTGAAGCCAGCGGCTGTTATAAAGAACGGCTCGGTAACCCACCGAACCGTCAAACAACAACTAAATATAGAAAAAGCAACTAAAGGCGGGCAACGGACTGCCCAGCACTCAAACGAGGAATAGATTATTTTAGCGGTACGCAGACAGGACATTGATATATTTATCCGGTGTCCTGTACCGGCTTGGGATATCTTCTCAGAGAAAATCTCCGATTTTCTCCTGAAACGAGACATAGATATTCTTAGCTGGTGTTTTGTACCAGCTTAGAATATCTTCTCGTTTTCTACACGGAGGTATATTTATGGTAGTACAACACAATCTTAGAGCGATGAATTCCAACAGAATGTTAGGCATTACAACAGGCGTATTGTCAAAATCAGCAGAGAAGTTATCTTCAGGCTACAAGGTAAACCGCGCGGCAGACGACGCAGCAGGACTTTCCATTTCCGAAAAGATGAGAAAGCAGATCCGGGGACTGACACAGGCTACAGCAAACGCTGAGGATGGCATCAGTGCAGTACAGACAGCAGAAGGCGCCCTTACAGAAGTTCACGATATGTTACAGCGCATGAACGAGCTGGCAAACAAAGCGGCAAACGGTACAAATTCCGAATCAGACCGCCAGACAATCCAGGATGAGATTTCACAGCTGACAACTGAGATTGACCGTGTCGCAGAGACAACCAAGTTCAATGAGACATATCTGTTAAAGGGTGACGGCACAAAGGGCATAAAGACACTTGAGGCACATGATGCAGGACTCAAAGGAGCGCTTGAGACAGTCGGAAAGGGTAAGTCAAAGTTTACTGTGGATTCGCTCAAGGCGGGTGATACAGTAAAGATTGGCAGCACAGACTATAATATTGTCGGATCGACACGAACAAATGATTACGCAAATATGAAGACAGTAACCGCAAAAACAAATGATGTGATTGAACAGGATGGTGTAAAGTATACCCTGACTGCTGATGTAGCAGCAGGCGCTATGTCAGCTGCGGCAGGAATTGCCGTAAAAGATGCTGCTGGAAATGCGATAACATTGACAGTAAAAGCGGGTGCAATGCTGACAGATAAGAATACGGTAGGCGGTGGTACGGTTACGCTTGTAGGTGATGATACAAAAGATATGTCAAAAGCGACTTTAGCTGCTCCTACTTGGGCAGCAGGTGACAAGGTCGTTGACAAAAATGGTGTGGAATATACTTATGTGGATACTACAAAAAATGCATTTTTAAATGGTGTCAAGTATACTACCAGTGGATTATATAAAAGTTCAGGCAACACGGCAAGCGATACGGCATATACGGCTGTTGCGGGCGATACATATACAATTGCGGCAACGAAAAAGACAGGTTCTGTAGCGAATCAGGGGATTCAGACAGTGTCTGATATTCAGGATGCTATCAAAGCGTTGACAAATGGAAAGACAGTTGAATTTTATGACAGTGCAAATGCATCAGCAGAAAGCTTTACGGTGGGGGTTACAACAAAAGAGGATGGAACAGCGATGACAGCTGATGATATTGCAGCGAGAGTGAAGGAAGGGCAGTATGTAAAGGTTGATGCAAATTATTATTACGCAATCCCTTCCGCATCCGATTCCAAGACAGACATTTCCTTAAAGACAGCCTACGAAAAGATGGCAAAGGAGCTGGAAGTAGCCAATAACATCGGCGCGGATTCAGATAAGCTTTCATCTGTTAAGAATAATGGTGATGGCACCTTTGAAATCACACATGGCAAGGCGGAGATTGACAATTCCCTCACATTTGCGCTTCATGTAGGTGCAGATGCAGACATGACAAACAAGATCGGCGTGGAGATTAAGACAATGTCTTCCGCAGGACTCGGTGTCAAGAATCTCAACGTGGTTGACAACACTGGAAGTGCGGCAACCTATGCAATTGATGCAATCTCAGACGCAGTTGCAACCGTATCCGCACAGCGTTCGCTCCTCGGTGCCGTACAGAATCGCTTAGAGCATACCATCAATAACCTGGATAACGTTGTGGAGAACACGACATCAGCAGAGTCTGCAATCCGTGACACGGATATGGCAACCGAGATGGTAAAATATTCGAATGCCAACATCCTTTCACAGGCAGGGCAGTCAATGCTCGCGCAGGCAAACCAGGGCAACCAGGGAGTATTAAGCCTTTTAGGATAATAAAACGCTCTAAAACATCAGAGACAGGCGCAAACCCATTTGGGTGTGCCGTTTCTGCCATAAAACGCAAAAGCCGTCCGACAGGGCGGCTTTTGTCATGAAAACAGTTTGATAATCTATTACTGTTCATTCCGCTTCAGGAAAAAACATAAATTCATCCTTATATCAGAATTTTTATTCATTCTCTTAACATCACAATGAAAGTTGTTTATAATAGTAATATGGCAGAGATTAAAAAAAGAACATATTTTCTTGACAAACATGTGTTTTTAAGATATACTGATACAAACAAATGTTTTCAGGAGGATGTAAATGACCGAAGAAAAAGCAATGCAGGAAAAATGGGTACTATCAGAACAGAAAAACTATGATGAACTGACAATTACTGACAATTTTCTCTTTTGTAAAATAATGGAGAAGGATCCCAGTCTGTGCAGGGAGCTGCTTGAGATTATTCTGGGAGTGAAAATCAAAAAGGTAGTCTTTACAGGAAGGGAGGCGACCATAGGGGTTACGCCAAACGGAAAAAGTATTCGGCTCGATGTGTATGTGGCAGATGATGCCGGGACAGTGTATGACCTGGAAATGCAGGTAACATCCTACAGCAATCTGCCAAAAAGGATGCGCTACTATCAGGGAATGATAGACTTGAACCTGTTGGAAAAGGGGGTTGATTACAAGGAGCTTGGTAAAAGTTACATCATATTTATTTGCACTTTTGATTTTTTTAAGAAAGGACTCCCCATATATACGTTTACAAACCGGTGCAGTGAATGCCCGGAACTGGAGCTTGGGGATGATACCGTAAAGATTTTTGTGAATCCGTATGGGGATACGTCAAAGCTTACAGAAGACATGAAAGCTTTTTTGAGATATCTGAAAGGAACAATCACGGAAGACAATATGTTTATCCGAAAGGTGCATCAGGAAGTTTCAAAAGCCAGAGAGTGTGAGGAATGGAGGGTGGAATATATGACGTTGATGATGGAGTACCGGGAGCGGTATAATGAAGGTTTTCTTAGTGGACGCAGTGAGGGACAGAAAATTGGTCGAGAGGAAGGCCGTGAACAGGGTAGAGAGGAAGGTCGTGAACAGGGTAGAGAGGAAGGCCGTAAGGAAGGAATTGAACAGGGAATTGAACAGGGTATCGAACAGGGAATTGAACAGGGTATCGAACGCGGGATAGAACAGGGAATTCGGGTGTTTGTGTTAGACAAGATTGAAGAGAACATTCCGGCAGACAAGGTGATTGAAAAATTGCAGAAAGGTTTTCAGATTTCCAGGGAAAAGGCACAGTTTTACTATGAGAAAGTGGCTTCTGGCAGATGAAATGGTATTTGCAATAAAAATCCTGATATAAGTATGGAACGCTTATATCAGGATTTTTATGCCCAGCCCCATGCAGAGGAAGTATGCCGCAGAAGCGGCGCATGGGGCGCGCGGCGAGTAGTGAAGATAAATATTGATTTTTAGCGTGGTTTAATAAGCGGAACGCGCAGTGTCCCTGATGCCGATGCCGTCGGCATAGAACACATAATTTCCCCAGTTGGTAAGGCTGCTGCCCTGCCAGTCGTTCGCCATGTCCAGTGAAGTGTCAATACCGCCGTTCCCTTTCCATGACCATGCCGCATAACCAATATTTTTGTCCGTGCAAAGGCGCATGATGGTTGTCTCGTCGACATCCCCGCCGTTCTGCCAGTCGCCAAATTCACCGATGCAGAAGCATACGCCTGTTGAAACCATGGAGTTGATGTTGTTCGTGACAGTCTGTGAATCCTTTCCGGCAACGGAGTACATATGGATGGATATCATTGTGTTTCCGGTGCTGTCAGCAGACACGACCTTTTGGCTGTTGCTGATGCATGTGGAAGTTTCCTGGCCGTATCCGGAGGTATCTACCATGATGACATTTCCGATACCCGCGTTTCTCAGGGTGCGGATGGCAGACTGGTACGCGCTTGTCCAGGTTGAGCCGTTATTCCATGTTCCAAGCCATTCATTTGCTATATTTAAGATGACATAATTCTGATGTGCGTTGAGCAGATCCTTGATTTCAAGCCAGTAGTTTACTGCCGTATTGAGACGGTTCACGTCATCAAATCCGGTGTGGTCATGCACCTCGAGGATACAGACAAGCCCTCTTGCCTCGCACCAGGATATAATCTGTTCAACTTCCGAACGCGGTGTTTTGCCCCACTGCGTACCATCAGCGAGTACAATGCGGACACAGTTTGCCCCACGGTCTGCGATGGCATTGATGGAGGTCTGTGTCTCGCCGGGATACCATGCATGTGCCACGTTCACGCCGCGCATCACAAACTCTTTTCCGTATGCGTTATAGAGCCTGCCGTTGCTTACATACATGCCATTTCCGGAGGGAGTCACCGGCTCGGATGGGGAAGGCTGGCTGCCCTGTGCTTCAACGGTCACATAGTCGAGGGCTGTGTAGCCCCATCCGGTAGATACGCCGTATTTGTGTGTGCCTGCTGAAAGATATACTGTCTGGGTGTATGATTCCCAGCGGTTCCCGCTTGTTTTTAATGTGCCAGCGCTGTTATCATCAAGGTACAGATAATTTTCCTTGTAAGTATCGGCATTTGTCACAATGGTAAGCTTATAGGTTCCATCTGATGGCACGGTGAACTGCACCTCGCCCCAGCCTGATTCGAGATACAGGTAACCATCTCCGGAATATCCGGAAAAAACAGTGTCCTCGATTCTGTTTTTTCCGTTCTGCTCAAACCGGTTGGCATGTTCAAACTCGTAACGGTTTCCGGACTGGCTGCTGCTAGCAGGATTCTGCTGGACTGCAGACTGCGTGTCATCCGTTTCGTCTGGTGCTTTTGAATCATTGGCAGATACGGATTCGATTTTGACATAGTCAAGGGCAGTATAGCCCCAGTCTGCCGAAACGCCGAATTTATGGCTGCCTTCAGACAGATAGTAGGTGCTGGTATATTCCTGCCAGCCGTTTCCCTCTGTGGTGAGCTTTCCGGCATCCGTTTCGTCAAGGTACAGGTAATTTTCCTTGTAGGAATCAGCATTTGAGGCAATTGTGATTGTATATTCTCCGTCATGGGGAACAGAAAAGCTTACATCTCCCCATCCGGAAGTAAGGTACAGATAACCGCTTCCGGAGTAATTTCCAAACTGTGAAGACTCGATTCGGCTGTCCCCGGCTGAATCGTAGTTGGCGGCATCTTCAAATTCAATAGTCTGCTGGTAACGGGCTTCAGATGCATTGACGGTCTGCATGGGGGAAGCAAGGGTCATGGAAGCCAGGGCGGCAGCGCCCAGCGCGAGGGATAGGACTGTTTTGTGATTTTTCTTCATACAATACCTCCATAGAATTATGAATATGTTTTTTGCGATGTCTTAACAGTTAGGAACTGTAAAATGTCAGATTTTTCAGTTCCTTAAGCCGGCTATCAAATAACATCTAAAACTAAAATACATTAAAAAATGAGTGGAAACAATGGTTAAAATGGAAACTTAATTAAGGTAAATGTTGTATATTTTGGACATAACATTAAGATGCTGTGTTTAAATATCACTAATTATTGAATTAAAAAAGAGTTAAATATGTAGTAAACAACTAAAGAGTCTGCTTAACTTTCCGGAGGAAACGATATTTTGGACGGAAAAAATGACGAATATATGTAAATCCTAATGCTGATTGTTGCAAAAAATGCATACTTTTGAATAAATAAGTGCACAATTTGTGAATGTTTTAAATTGATTGGGAGCCGGTTATATGAAATCATTACAAAATGCAGGGATGGGTAGCGGAAAGGGGCAAGAATTATGTACGTGGGGAAAACTTTATGATAAAATAGGATTGTCACAATATTAACAAAATGAGAGGGGTGTGCAGTATGTACGGAAACCAGAATGGATTGGTATTTACCAATGATAATTGCATAGGCTGTAATAAATGCATATCAGTCTGCCCAGTCATTGTGGCAAACCGGGCTGTAAAAATGGAGAACGGGGAGCAGAGGATTGAGGTGGACGGGGATAAATGCATTGCCTGTGGAGCCTGCTTTGATGCCTGTGAGCATCATGCAAGGGAATTTGTGGATGACACGGAGGAATTTTTTGCAGCGCTTGCAAGGGGGGAAAGGATTTCAGTTCTGTGGGCGCCTGCCTTTGCGGCAAATTATCCAAATGAATACAGGCAGATACTCGGAGGCTTAAAGAAGCTGGGGGTAAACCGTATCATAAGCGTAAGCTTTGGGGCGGATATTACTACATGGGGATATGTCAAGTACATAACAGAACATCATTTTCAGGGCGGTATTTCCCAGCCGTGTCCTGCAATTGTCAATTATATAGAGCACTATATTCCGCAGCTGATACCAAAGCTTGTGCCAGTTCAGAGTCCGCTGATGTGTGCGGCGGTTTACGCAAAAAAATATCTGAACATAACGGACAAGCTCGCATTTATCAGCCCCTGCATAGCCAAGAAGGATGAAATCAATGATCCCAGGAACAAGGGATATGTGAGCTACAATGTCACGTTTGACCATCTGGCGGCATATGCAAAAAAACATAACATAAAGGCAGAGCCGGCGGCAAATGAGATTGAATACGGACTGGGTTCCATATATCCCATGCCGGGCGGACTAAAGGAAAATGTTTACTGGTTCTGCGGTGAGGAAGTGTTTATCCGGCAGATTGAGGGCGAAAAACACGCGTACCATTTTCTTGAGGACTACAAGGAGAGGGTTCTGGCAGGCAAACGGCTTCCGTTCATGGTGGATGCGCTCAACTGTGCGCAGGGATGTATTTATGGGACGGGCGTAGAGGAGGAGAAGACAAGGACCGATGATATTCTTTATGAGCTCCACGCGATAAAAGAGGCGAGCAAATCAGGGCGGAAAAGCAGTGCCTGGGCAAAAAGCGCATCTCCGGCGCAGCGGCTTAGAAACCTCAACAAGCAGTTTGCACACCTGAATATCAATGATTTTATCAGGGAGTACACGGATAAGTCCAAGGGCAACGAGATACAGAAACCAAGCCCGTCGGAGATTATCGATATTTTTGCGGACATGGACAAAAATACTCCGCTGCAGCAGAATATTGACTGCAGCGCCTGCGGATACAGTACCTGTAAGGATATGGCGACAGCAATCTACAATGGATGCAACAACAAGGAAAGCTGTGTCCATTATATCAAGAATCTTGCGGAGCAGGAGAGGGAGCGTCTTCAGGCAGTCTCTGACGAAATGGAGGCAAAGAACGAGGAAATATTCAGAAAGAATGATACCATTGAGAAGATGGTGTCAGAGGCAAACACGGAATTTAGCACGCTGAATTTGTCCATCGGTGAAATGATTGACGGCAATAATACCAACGCGGAGGAGAGCACCAACATCAGCATGGCGATGGTTGACGTGGTTGAATTCTGCGATGACATGAAACGGTCATTCGATGAGATTAACACGCTGCTGGAGCAGCTCGGCGGAAATAATGAGAATATCACAAAGGTTGCATCCAAGACAAACCTGCTGTCATTAAATGCGTCCATAGAGGCGGCGAGGGCAGGGGAGGTCGGAAAAGGCTTTGCTGTAGTGGCGCAGGAGATTAAGACACTGAGTGATGTCAGCAAAAATGCCGCTGATGACAGCAACAAGAACAAGGAGCATATCGTAGGCGCCATGACGAGGCTGCGCGAGAATGCCGATAACCTTATGAAGGTAGTGGATAACGTCAATGAACGGATTACCAATCTGGCAGCGAGCACGGAGGAGATAGCGGCATCAGCCACGATGGTTGGACAGGTTGCGTCGGAACTCCATGACAAGTTTGACAAAATCAGGGCACTGTAGCAATCTCATTTTGGTGGTTGAAGTTGAAGGGGAAAAAGCGTATAATCAAATCATCTGTCATAAGATAATACTGGCGGTCGAAAAGACTGGCCGTGCGTATAATATAAACTATGAAAGTGAGAATAGAGCATGGACAAAAAAATACCATACAAGATTTATCTGGAAGAAAGCGAGATGCCCCGGCAGTGGTACAATGTGAGGGCGGATATGAAAAATAAGCCCGCACCCATACTGAATCCGGCGACGCTCAAGCCGATTACAGTCGAGGAACTGTCCCCGATTTTTTGCGAGGAGCTTGCAAAACAGGAGCTGGATGACACGACACCTTACTTTGACATCCCGCAGGAAATACGTGATTTTTATAAGATGTACCGGCCTTCGCCGCTGACACGCGCGTACTGTCTCGAAAAGAAACTGGACACGCCGGCGCACATCTATTACAAGTTTGAGGGAAACAATACGTCGGGAAGCCATAAGCTGAATTCGGCAATCGCGCAGGCGTATTATGCAAAGCAGCAGGGATTAAAAGGTGTCACGACAGAGACGGGCGCAGGGCAGTGGGGAACGGCATTGTCCATGGCGTGTTCCTACTTTGACCTGGACTGCCAGGTATACATGGTGAAAGTGTCCTATGAACAAAAGCCGTTCCGGCGCGAGGTCATGAGGACTTATGGAGCGAAGGTCACACCGTCCCCCTCAATGCTCACGAATGTCGGAAGAAAGATTAACGAGGAGTTTCCGGGGACATCGGGAAGTCTCGGATGTGCGATTTCGGAGGCGGTCGAGGCTGCCACGGCACAGGAGGGCTACCGTTATGTGCTGGGTTCGGTGCTGTCACAGGTTCTCCTGCACCAGACAATTATCGGGCTTGAGACAAAGTCCGCACTTGATAAGTATGGCATCAGGGCTGATATGATTATCGGCTGCGCAGGCGGCGGTTCCAACCTGGGCGGACTGATTTCGCCTTTTGCAGGCGAGATGCTGAGGGGGGAGGCGGACTATGAGATAGTCGCGGTTGAGCCGGCATCATGCCCAAGCCTCACAAGGGGAGTCTACGCATATGATTATTGTGATACGGGCAAGATTTGTCCGCTCGCCAAAATGTATACGCTGGGAAGCGGCTTTATACCGTCGGCAAATCATGCGGGAGGACTGCGTTACCACGGAATGAGCTCCATTGTGTCGCAGCTTTATGACGACGGCATTATCACGGCAAGAAGCGTGGAACAGACAGAAGTATTCAAGGCGGCACAGACATTTGCAAGGGTGGAGGGAATCCTTCCGGCACCTGAGAGCAGCCACGCAATCAGGGTCGCGATAGATGAGGCGCTAAAATGCAAGGAGACCGGCGAGGAGAAAAATATCGTGTTCGGACTCACCGGAACGGGATATTTTGACATGGTGGCATACCAGAAGTTTAACGACGGTGAAATGGCTGATTATGTACCCACCGACGAAGAGCTTGCAAAGAGCATTGCGTCACTGCCAAAAGTAAATTAATCAAGCAGTCGAGGAGGGAAGATTCTTCTTCCCCTACTCGTCGTGCGGCACGCATGCTGTGAAACAGCAAACTTCCATATGCGGGCCTGCGCATAAAAAATGGGTAGGAATTTTCCTACCCGATTACCCGCCGCACAAGGTGCGTGCAGCAAAGCTGCCAATTTCCTTACGCACCCCTGCGCATAAAATAGCGAAGGGGGGATTCGAACCC
>DKUL01000065.1:0-1660 GCA_002490665.1 Lachnospiraceae bacterium UBA7205
GTTAATTAAAAGATGAAATACTAGCATAATATTAGACCTATCACGATTTAAATGCTTATCATTATAATCAGGTCTTAACTCACCATTAGTGTTTCTCCTAACTTCCCTCATACGTTGGCAAACGTCATTGCACACATAAAATTGTCGGAAAGGACGTTCTTTTGTATCCAAAAAACCTTTTTTATTTTCGTAATTTCTTAATGCGCCCTCAATATATTTTGAAAATTTATCAGATACAACCTGCTTGGTTACTTGTTCCAATACAAAAACGCCATCTTCCGGGTCAAATGTAGCAAGATCTGGTGCTATTCCATTTGGCATTATGATAGCTTTTGGACCCTCTGCGACCTCTTCAATAACTTCTTGAGTGTCAAAAATTGTTTTTGTTTCATAAGAAATTCTTATACCATCATACTTATCTGAATTTCCTAAATTACAAACTACTTTGTCTGCTGTATAATCTTTGGTCTTCCCTGTCCAATGCTCTATCGTAGACTGACCTGCAGTATGTCCATCAAAATACTGATAGACGTAATACCACACGCCAATCAAGAAATTGTAAAAATAAATCTCTTCCTCACCATTTAAAATTTCATCTTTAAAAGCAGGAACTAATCCGGGCTTTACAAATAATGAACGGTTATGTTCCTCAATAGATTTATCAGCTTCTATCAATTCAAGCAATGCCTTTATTAACAACTTATGTGCCGCTTCTTCAAAATAAATACTTACAAAATTTTTCATTCTTTCAAGTACTGCTTCTTCGTTATTTTTAAATTCATCACGAAAAGTAGTACATACATCTGTATCGCCAAATCTTACATAATTTCCCTCGACTGGCAACTCTTTAGCATTCTTACATTCAGAAGCGTATTTATGTAATGATGCCTCATATACATCCTTCACTGCCGGAGGGTCAATTATTCCTAAAAAGTCTTTAAAACATTCTTCTTGTTTTCCCGTTCTTCTTTTCCTCAACCGCAAAACAGTAAATAGCAAAGTAGAACCACATAATCTAGGGTAAAACTCCTCTTCTGTTTTTCTTCTAATGATAGCCATTTTTCTCACACTCTTTTCTTTTACACAATTAACCCAAATTAACCGTGCTTCATCTTTGATTAACTTTGTTTTCACCACGATAATAAAATCATCGAGGGAAACATCTGCAGATAACACTCCTTGATGTCTGGCTCATTCGCCATTGTAGACTAACAAGACTCACAAACAAAAGGAGAAAAATTATTATGTATAACCCAACATTTTATCATCAATATGACATCGTATGGATTAACAATCCTGTAACCAATGAGGAAGAAACCCGCAGAATGCGTGGTGACCATTATGGCATCATCCTTTCAGAGGATTTTCAGAATGCTACATCCGGCACCTGTATCTGCTGCTATCTCACTAGCAACCTTTCTCATTTGGACGTTAAGTCCAATGTATTATTGCAGTCCTACGATTGCCTTAGAAGTCCAAGTGTTGCAAAGCTGATTACTACAGTACAACTTGACAATTCTTGTATTGACCGTAAGGTTGGAAAACTGACGGAAGCCGATGCACAAAGAATCCGTGATGGACTCATGCATGTTTTCTCAATCGGCTAAATCGTTATATATAGTGTAAACAACATAGTCCATTACCTTGGAGGCTTAGAATG
>DKUL01000065.1:1976-33289 GCA_002490665.1 Lachnospiraceae bacterium UBA7205
CATTCTAAGCCTCCAAGGTAATGGCAAATACTTCTTAACTTCTTTAACGTCCTCTTTTAGCAAGTAACTTTTTCCTGTACCCAGTGCACCGAAAACAATACGATTTCTTTCATACGGAGTATCAAGTCCTGTTTTAAATATCAACTATTCATGTTTGTTTTCTTGTTGCAAATCATCATCCGAATCGTTCTCTGCATTTACATGACTAATATAACTATTGCGGAAGTGCAGCTTCGCCTAAAATTGTAAAAATATGCACAAAGAGTATCTTTGAGATGTTTATAACTAATTTCTTTATGCATAAAGCAGACGGCAGTATCCTCTTTTTAGGAAAGCTGCCATCTTGCGTCCCTGTATTATAGTTACATCATTTCAAGGCTCTTTCAAAAATGATGTAGTAGTGGTGTAGTAAGCGCCTTTCCTTGCCGTGAAATCATTGATTTTACAGACTCTTTCGGGATTCTTCAAGATGTTGCCGTGACATATTAACCTAAATTCCGCATTGAGTTATAACGAGGAGGGAGCAGGGGCTTTCAGATTAAACGCTTTGAAAATCGCCTTATGACCACCGGTTAATTCCGTCAGCACCTACTTTCCATTTTTTTACTCAATCAGACGAAGTTTCTTCAATTCGCTGTATTCTGCACTACTCAGACAAATAAATTTCCACCTGCTCCGCGATAGCAGCCACTGCCGCGTCGAGCTCCTGCCTTCCTTCAAGGTACGCCGCGCCCTCTGTACAGACAGCATTTTCGAGCACGGTATCGCTAATGTACGGTGTGTCCAGCTGCGCAATCCACTGTTCCAGACGCTCAATGCCGTCCTGGTTCACGGGATAAATCATATAAAGAAATTTTTCCCCATTTGCCATCGTGAACCCTGACATTCCTTTTTCACCATTCTCGCCAAGCTCATTTTCATCATATGCAAACTGCTCCGGCAGTGCTTTTTTGTTGACAGGCAGACCAAACGGCATCACTTTCTGGACATCCGCACCGAGCATCACAGCCACAAACTGTTTTGCCATATGCGGATTTTCAGCCGCCGCATTCACGCCGATGATGGACGCCGGGTGGTATACACCGCTGCTCTGTCCATTCCATGGCTTTATCATGGTATTTTCCAGCCCTTCCATCTGCGGCATGGACAGCGCCTCCTCATAATCCCAGGCGGTCGCAATCTCACCATACGCAAACGGCGCCTCCCGCATCAGATAGGTACTGCTCTGTACTGACATAAAATATCTGCTGTCCTCCGCGTCCGTTCCGTCCCTCCAAATCCTGTTCTGCTGGTAGTATTCGATATCCGCCTGCGGCGTGCCGTTCATCTGCGCGTCGTAAATCTGTCTGGTCTGCTTCAGGAATGCACGTACTTTTTCCTGACTGAGCTGTCCCCCGCCGTCTTTCCACGCGGGCGCGCAGACAGGTATCGACCGCTTTAAAATGCCAGTCGCTGAACAGACTGACAGTAAATCAGTATCCGGATACGCGTCCCTTGCCCGCTCCACCATATCTGCCATGGACGTGTAGTCCTCCACACCGCCCACAAATGCTTCTTCCCCATATAGAGTTGGAATATAAAATTTCGCCGGGACAGCATACCTTTTCCCATCCACCGCAAGGCTGTCGATAATGTTCTCATAAAGCCCGTCCTGCTGGCTGATTTCATCAACAATATCAGATAAATCTGCCAGCACGCCTTTCTCCGCATACGTATTGATATTCATGCTGTCCAGTATAATGATATCCGGCCCGCTGCCACCGAGCAGCTGCGTGTTCAGCTTCTTGAGTGCATCCTCACGTGTGATGCCGTCCTCGTCCATTCCAATCTGATATTGTATGTACAGGTTCGGCGCCTGTGCCTGACAGGCTGCTATCGTCTGCTTCACCAGCTCGTCCTCATTCAGGCTGTAGACGGTCAGCCTGTCTGTCGGCACTGACGGCAGTGCCGCATCATAGACAAACTGCATCAGTTTTCCATTGTCAAACATGGCAAGAAACTCATTTCTGTCATTTGTGGCCATGGCAACAATGTGGTCTGATGGGTTGCCAAGCGGCGAGAACGCGCCGTCTATCACCTGCTCCACCACGCTGCCGCCGATGGCATGGCGGTACAGCCCTTTTTCCCCTGCAATATAAATGGTGCGCCCCGCACCGAGAAATGCATACGCATGATAGTTTCCACCTACCCACAGCATTCCGCTCTTAAAATTCTCCTCAAGAAAGCTTTCCAGCGTCTCGTCCTCAAGGAAGGTCTTTTTTTCCAGATCATACAAAAAGACCTTCTCGGCAGTCACATACATCAGGATATTCTCCCTGCACGCCAGCATACTCTCATTGGAATTTACCACCTGCACAAGACGCTGCGCCGAACCCTCCTGGAGATTGATCTGGTAAATACTGCCGCCGCCATCCTCATATGCATATGCGTAAAGCGTCCCCTCCTCATCAAACGCCAGTCTTCTCAGGTGGGAATCTTCGCCTGGCAGTTCCACTGGTATCTGCCTTGTCGTATCGTCGGTATCGTATACATAGAGGTTGTAATCATATTCGCTGTAAAACCCGCCCGGTGAATCTGCACGCTCGTCCCTGCCAATCCATGCAATCGTGCCGTCCTTTGCAATGGCTGTATCCGCAGGCTCATGCTCCCCAAGAAAGGCAGAACGTGCGTCGTTCGTCTCGACATGCCACGTGCTGCCCCCATCTTCTGACACAAGCTTCTCCATGCTGTAAGGGTTTAACAGGACAATCTGACCGTCATTCAGTGTCTGCATCTTCGTCAGATCATAAAATTCACTTCCCTCATAAACCGCTTCACCTACGTAGCGCCCCATGCCATTGCCGTCAGAAATGTCATCCTGTGCGGATGCCGCGTCAGGCAGCGTGCCGTCTTCATTTTCCAGCGTGCCTGTCACGCCGCAGCCTGTCACAGACATGCAAAGCACAGCTGTCATAAAAAGAATTGACAGTCTTACAAACAGTGATTTTCTATTCATATCCTACCTCCAAATGTACCATAATACATTCTATGGTAGCATAGCTGTCTCTAAACTATCTCTAAAAAGACCCTGCCTGGCTGTTATTCATCTGGTTGTTATTCATATAGATAAATTTCCACGCTCTGCATAATCGCCTGCATGGTTACGGATACCTACTGCACGGCATCCGTTGTGAACAACTCCTTTGCAAGCCGCCTCACCGTGTCACTGAAATACCGCAGTGGTATATCCTTTAACAGGAGCGCCCTTTCCTCGTCAGCCTCGTCATAGACATTGCCTGCCCGCACTACCGTCCCCAGCTTATAAAACCGTACCTCCTGCAATGTGACATTCTCATTTCCACTGCCCATCTCAATATATCTGCCGGAAAAACGCAGCTCCGAACCTATGCCAAGCGCCCTTTCCTCGCGATAATAGGTAAAGAACCAGCCTCCGTCCTGCGCAGGGCCTCTCGCCCATCCTGCCGCTAACATCTTTGTGTCCAGCGAACGTTCATTGATGACACAGCCATAAAACCGCATCAGGCTTTTCTTATCGTTTTCATCTGCATTTATATCATATACCCTGCATTCAAGCTGCTCTATCGGCTGCACAATTTCGTAGTCTTCAAGCTGCTGTTTCCATGCCGCTTTCTGACCCTCAGAAAGCTCAATCGGATGCACCATGCCAATCTGTGGGTTATCGGGCAGTCTGTATTCTTCCTCATTCCATGTATTAAAAGAACCGTCCTCCATATAGCGGAAGCTCTGCACCAGACTGCCATTTTCATATATGCCCCATATCAAGCCAATCGCAAACGGATGCATCAGCGGGTTGTCAACAAAAAGCTGTTTCCACGCGTCCACACACCACTCCCTCTGTGTTGACAAGGCAGTCTCCATGCGCTGTCGCTGGCTGGCTGCTACGGTCTTCAGCTCTTTTTTCATCTGCTTAAATTCTTCATAAGCCTGCTCCGCCCTTCCTTTGTCATCAGACTTTGCCGGCTTTGGTAAATTTTTTAGCTTTTTGCCGCTTTCGTCATAAACTTCAATTTCAAGGGAAGGCATCAGCATCACCTGGAATTTTCGTGTTCCATAATCAAATGTCCTCTGACCGCTTCCGTCAAATCCAAGACTTGGCACAATGCGGTCAGCAAGCACATCCCGGCTGATTCCCAGCTGGGTGGCTGCAAAGTCAAGCGCTTTTTCGGCTGCCTTTTTCACCTGCTTATGCTTCACTCTTCTTGACATATCATCAACTGTCAGAAGCGCACGCGGCGACGGATTCAGTGACATTGCCATAACGGCCTCTCCTGCAAGCTCCCCCCTCGATTCCGTTATCCACTCCTTAATCTGTCGTTTCAGCCGTTCGATAATATCCTCGCCGCCGTGGACTGCCGACGCATAAATTACCCACCTTTTCTTTGCCTCTGCGCCTGTGTCAACCCATTTGTCAAAAAGCTCATTCATATAAAACGCAAATTCATCCGGCACCAGTTCCTTTGCAAGCTCCTGCGCATCCCTGCTAATGCCGCACAGGGAAAATGACGCATAACAGTACAGTATCTTTTTGAGATACTCCTCGCCCGCAGTCTCTCCATTTATCCTGTGCACCATGCAAAACGGTGTCCGATACGCCCATTCCAGAAGCGATTCATCCACATGCCTTTCCACCGACTGCAAAAGCTCCATTTTACATTCCGTGTCCGCCTGCGTCTGCTGCCAATAGGAGATTACACGCGCCGCCATCTCTTTTTGTACTGCCTTTTGTGAATCCAGCAACGCCTTTATATCATCCGCCCAGTCCGTCCGCACACTTAATATATCAAAAAGCTCTGTCTTGACACGTTTGGAGGTATCCGCCGAATAGCTTAATATTTCCCGCTTATTCAGTCCTGCATTCTCCCTCATGACACGCAGGCCGAGGAAATGCCCCTCAGCCCCTCCCTTCGAGAAAGCAACAAGCGTTTCTTCCCTTCTTTCCCGGAGATATCCCATAAAACACGCTGCCGCTCCCCTTACAAGCACCTCATCCGAAATGTTCCTGTATTCCGGATACTGTTTCAACAGACTGCCAAATATCTTCAGCTGATGGGCAATATCCATCTTTTCCATGTCAAAAGAACAAAATACATCCGTCACCTCCCCGGCATCATCCCCGGCCCAGACAGAATCTGCAAGGCATATCGCCATGCACACACGGCATCTTCTTATAAACGCTTTATCCGCACAGTGGTTCTGATACGCGTCAATCAAAAGGTACACGGTTCTTGCATGAATATAATATTGTCCCGCAAACGGATATAAAACAGAAATATCCCTGTTTCCCATTAAATATTCCCTGACCATGTTCCTTTCCGGTTCTTCCAGACGTCTGCCGGACAAGTAATCCAGCATGCGCTCGTGATGATACTGCTCCATAAACGAACGGTATAAACCGAAGTTTTGCTCTTTTAAAACATCCAGCATCAAAATAGTGGCACACAATTCATTGCTGCGGGTCTCCGCCTCCTTGAAATCAAAAGAAAAAAACTTTTGAAATTCCTTTGCATCCGCACAAATAGTCCTTAAATATTCATCAGGATTTTTTTCAAGCTGTTTTTCCAGCACTGTACGGTACCCTGCCATTGCCGCCGCACACATAATTTTCTGCGGCGCTATTGCAAAAATCTCATCAAAATCCGCCAGAACCTTGTCCACATCTGCCCTGCCTTCGATGCCGCACTCCATCACGGCACAAAGTGTTTTGTCCGTGTCCGTGGCAATACACCGCCGCAGAATATCCCTAAGTACATCACATTTGTTTTCTGTTGTTCCCATATATTCCCCACACACAGCCTGATTTCCGGCCTTTCAGTCAGAAACCAGGCTGCCTCTATTGTTCCCTATATTAACCGCACATTCTTTTTCCAGTCCTCGTCCTTTTCCGTGCTTGATGCCGTCGCCAGTGCAAGCTGATACACAATCTCGCTGAAATATCTTGGCGGGACATCCTTTAGGAAATATGACCGCTCCTTGTCTGCCTCGTCGTAGACATAGCTGCCGCGCTCCACTGTCCCCGACTTATAAAAGCGGGCATCATATATTGTCACGTCCTCGTCCATCATGCCGACAAAGCTTCCCGAAAAATTCAGTTCCACGCCCATGCCAAGCTCTGCGTCCTCACGGTAATAGGTATAAAATCCTCCTGCATCCTGGACAGAACCGCGGTACCACCCAAGCGCTGTCAACTTGCCATTCAGTGAAAGGTCTTTTAAAATACAGCCGCCAAAACGCTCGAGGCTTTTTCTGTCCCTTTCTTCCTCCTCCACATAATAGACAGCCCTGCAAAGCTGCTCGACTGGCTGGGTAATTTCATAATCCTCAAGCTGCTGCTTCCACGCCTCCTTTTCCTCGTCAGAAAGCTCTATCGGATGCACCAGTCCGATACATGCATTTTCGGGCAGCTCGTATTCGTCCTCATCCACCGTATTAAACGAACCGTCCTCCATATACCGGAAGCACTGTACCAGTCCGCCATTTTCGTAGACACCCCATATCAGACCAGTCGCAAACTGGTGCATCAGCGGATTTTTGACAAATAGATTCCTCCATGCCTCTGTCCCCCATTCCCTTTTTACGGACAATGCATACTCAAGGCGTGCCTTCTGGCTTGCAATCGTCGTTTTCAGCTGCTTTTTCAGCTGCTTAAATTCTTCATATGCCGCCGCTGCCTTTTCCTCGTCATCCTTTTTTGCCGGCGCAGGCAGGTTTTTTAACTTCTTTTCGTTTTCATCATATACCTCAATATCAAGGGCTGTTGTCAGCCGCACCTTGAAGCTGCGCGTGCCATAATCAAATACACACTCTATGTTCTCGTCAAAACCGAGGTCGGGCACAATGCGGTCGGAAAGCTCCTCACGGCTGATGCCAAGCTGGGAAGCTGCGAACTCGAGCGCCGCGCCTGCTGCCGCCTTGACCTGTTTAAACTTAAACTTCCTCGAAATGCCGTCCACAATCAGCAGTGCGCTCGGCGACGGATTCAGCGCGAGTGCTTTTACTGCCTCTGCCGCAATCGCCCCTCTTGCCGCCTGCGGCCACTCCTGCAGCTGATGCTGGATTTTCCGGATAATGTCCTCGCCTCCATGGATTGCAGCTGCATAAAGCGCCCATTTCTTTTTGGACTCCGCGCCCGCCGCAAGCCATTTGTCAAATAACTCATTGACGTATACAGCAAACTCATTTTCCACCAAATCCTTTGCCAGCAGCTCCGCACTTTTGCTGATGCCGCATCCGTTCTGTGAAACATAGCACAGCAAAACTGCCTGAAGATATTCCTCGCCTGCCACTTCACCGCTTGTCTTACGCACCGCGCTGAATGGTGTCTCATACGCCCATGCAAGGCTTTTCTTCCTCCCGCCCTTATGCAGCTGCTTTACCAGCTCCTCCTTGGACGCCTCGTCCTTTGGCATGTCACTTTCCTGTATGTCCAGCACATTTTGCAGCAGTGTCAGTACCTTTGTATTTTTTTCCTTTTCCATTGCCTGTAAAAGCACTTCCCTGTAAGTCCTGTCCTCCTCCTGCCAGTGCGCCAGGACATGAATCGCCAGCTCGCGAAGCGCCGCCTTTTTTGCATCCAGCAATTCTATCATGCTTTCTGCCCAGTCCTTCCTGCCGTATAAAATATCCAGCAGTTCCTCCCGGACAAGCTTTGAACCGTCCGCCGCGTAGCTTAGGATTTCCGTTTTATTTTCCCCGGCGTTTCCCCGCAGGACACGCAGTGCAAGAAGGCGTCCTTCTGCCGGTGCCTGTGAAAAAGCGGCTAACGTTTCTTCCCGCCGCTCTGCCAGATAGCGGGTAAAGGTTTTTACAGCGCCCTCAAATAAAGCCTCACTGCTGCAGCCACGGTTATATTCGCTGTACGATTTGTACGAAGCGGCAAAACCAGCCACCTGGCAGTCCAAAGCCAGCTTCTCGCTGTCAAGGATGCCAAAAAATCCTTCCACGTCCTCTCCGACTTTTATAAACTGGAAACAGCTTAACGCCAGGAATGCCATGCACCGGTTATAGAATTTCTCATCATTTCCGCTGTCAATGTAACCGGGCTTATATTTATAGTAATCCATTACTGTCCTGTATTCATCCAGATACGGATACAGCTCCGAGATTTCACAGTTCCCCCTTAAGTATTCCCTTGCCTTTTCCGCGTTTGGCATGGCGGGTGATGATTGACCGTTATAGTATGTCGTCACTGGTCTGTCCTGCACCACCATGCGAATTACCTGTTCATGATTTGTTGTCATATTTCCCTTCCTCCTTCATAATAACTGACACCTCTGTCATTTTCTATTTTTTCCTTGCAGAGACGCACATACCAGTTCAGTTTCGTATAAATCCCTGCAAGGTCGTCCTCGTCCTTTTTGACCCGATGGCGCCGGGCATCCAGTCCGCCGGACAGCTGTGAAAGCAACCCGCCCAGCTGTCCCATGCCGTATGCATCCGCGCGCGCCGCCAGCCTTTTCATCGCTTCCAGCGTGCTTGTATGCACTGTGTCAAAACCGCCCTGGAACAAGTCCGCCAACATTTCTAACACGTCTGTCACAATCAATTCCAGTGCATCTTCCTTATCCATCCTCACTTATCTCCTTTTTCCACACCATTTCCTTTTCTCCGAAAACCGCAATCGGGTACATCCCGATTCTGCCGTCACGCAGATATATTTTCCCGAAAAAACAGGGCAGGCTTTCGTTTGTAATTTTTTCCAGGCATCTTATTTTTTCTGCCTCGTCCCCGGAATACACAACCTCCACGATAACCTCTTTTCTATCACCGTCGTACAGTGTCATATAAAGCTTCTGGTCTGTCTCGCTGAAAACCGCCTGCCCGCAGGACTGGGGCTTTAAAAAAGCAAGCGTCGGTCTTCCACTGACCTGCCCTGTTTCTGACATATTTATCCGTTCCGCAAACAGCCGCGCGAAATCCTCATAAAACCATCCATCCAGCATCTCTGCCGTCAATATGCCCTTATCCTTCCTGCGATCCGCGATAAGCTCTCCCTTTGTTTCCCTGCTTGATGAAAGCCGCCCCCTGTTATCGCACTTTGCCTGTCTTAAGCGGATATGCCAGAATGCAAGATCCTTTACAAAAACAGGAAGCCCCCATGGTGTTTCCTGCTGGTACGCCTTTCGCTCCACGGCATTTTCATAAAATACAGGCGCGGCCTGCGTATATGTAAACCACTCTTTTGTATTCTTCTCGAAAAAATAAACGGTGTCGCCCTCATATCCGCTCTTGCTCTTAAAATGCTCGGTCGCAATGCCTGTCAAGTCCAGGTCCGGCGATTCTGTATAACCGGCGCGAAATTCCCCGCCGAGTCTTGACACCGCAAGACAGTCCTGTGCATTTTCCAGCCTCTGCGTCTTCAGGTAAAGCCTTGTAATCTGATCCATGACATCCTGTATCCCGACTGACGCAGCCCTTTTCTGGTATCTGCCGTACACATTCTGCAAAGCGCGCCAGCTACCCTCAAAGTCCGGCAGTTTTGCATTGTGGCTGATAATTGCCATGCGCTCCATATAGTCAAGTGCATTCTGCGGCGTCCTTGACAGGCCTGTATCAAATAGTTCATTCAAAAACACTTTCATCTGAGCGGCAGCGGCATGTACCTGTTCCATGTCATAGTCTGCCGTCCTGACATTCCCCTGTTCCAACTCGTCAATACAAAGCTGCCCTGATTCCAATTTACACCAGAGCAGTGCCTCTGCCTTGTGGGCGCAGAATTCCTTTTTGTGGCAGGAGCATGTGGCATATTCCAACGGAAATAACAGCTTTACTGTCATTCCCTGCGCAAGCGGCTGCACCGTCACGACGCTCGTATACTCAAACTGCGGCTTGCTGCCGGATCTTGCACGGACAATCACTTCCTGCAGCCGCCTCGTTCCCAGAACCTTCCAGAGTTTTTCCACCGGATATGCCGCAATCTGCTGCATGGTTTTCTCAAGCATACCATCATTTTTTTGCGAATCTGCCGTCTGCGCTTCATCTGATTCTGCTGTTCCCTGCGCTTTCGCCGGTTCCTGTATTTCTGCTGCTTCCTTTGCCGCCAGGATTCCGAGTATGACATGGCGGCAGATGCTTCTCGACGGACAGGAGCACTGGCTTTCGCCAAGCGGTATTTTGATGTGCACCGTCTCCTCGCCAACCTTTACCGCCAGCTCCTCTCCCGCATCCCCGGGCAGAATTTCACATGAAACCTCCTCCTTATCCTTATAGGCACGTTTCACAGTCCCCTTGTTGGATATGCCGATTAAATAATCATCATCTATTTCCTGAAAAACCGATTTCCAGTCACTCAATTCCCATCAACTCCCACTTGCCCGCTTCAGCGTGCCCCCAAATCAAAGGTTAAATTATTTTCACAATAAACTCCGACAGCTCCTCCGGCGTCAGTGCACCGACCGACGCCCCCATGCCTGCAAGCGTGGCGGCAGCCGCTTTGTCATAGTCCGGCACCGCCTCATGGTCGAGCGCGGGCAGCACAATCAGTTTTGCGCCGCTCTCGATGATGTTTTTGCTTATGCGGTACATATTGCCATAACCACCGCCCTCATAAAGGTCTGACACCAGAACGACCATGGTGCGGTGCGGCATTGCAATCAGTCCCTCACAGTACGCAAGCGCCCTCGCAATATTCGTGCCGCCGCCAAGCTGGACACTCATAAGCGTTTCCACCGGGTCACAGACATACCCGCTTAAATCCACCACATTCGTATCGAAAATAACAAGCCTTGTATCCAGCATCGGCAGCCTTGCAAAAATTCCCGCCATGACCGCGCTGTGAATCACCGAGTCCAGCATGGAGCCGCTTTCATCGACGCATATGATAACGCGCCACTGGTTATACCGTTTCATGCGCGCGCTGAAATAAATCCGCTTCAGTACAAGCTGCTCCGTCTCTGTGTCATAATTTTTCAAGTTCATGCGGATGGTCTTTTTCATGTCAAGGTTGCGCATGGACTTCACCGGACTGCTGATGCTCCGATTGAGCTTTCCCGAAAAAGCCCGCCTGACGTCCTGCTCCAGTCTCCTTGTCAGCTCATCGGCAACCTTGCGCACGATTTCCTTTGCAAGCTGCAGCACCTCGCCTTTCATCAGGTGCTTTAACTGCATGATTGTTTTCAAAAGCTCCTTGTTTGGTTCCAGCTTCCTCAAAACCTCCGGGTCTGTCAGCAGCTCCGTCATGTTGTACTTTTCCAGCGCATGACGCTCCATGATTTCCACCGTCTTTTTGGGAAACAGCGTCTTGATTTTCGACAGCCAGCGCGGCACGGTAAGCTGTGATTCCCCGCTCCCGCCCTGCCGCTGCTTCCTGACCTCCTGCTCATCACCGTATTCCCGCGAATACAGATAATCCAGCACGTCCTCCATCTCTGTCAGTCCGCCCTCACCCGCTCCCTGAAACGATATCTGCCCCGCTGCATACTTTCCGAGCACCAGACGCCATCTGTTCAGAATTTCCTGTTCATCTGCCATACCTATCACTTTTCTCCTTTCAGGCGCTTCCCTATCCCTCTGGATACGCACGGCTCATCCTATCCCACACATATGCATCAAGCCTTTTTCCATAGGAAAACCACTCCGGAAGAATTTCTTCCCTCTCCATGATATCCTCTCTCCTTTTCTGATGAAATGCAGCCGCCCGCCCTGCGATTTTGTCCGTTTCGGATGGGGTAAAATAGGCAAATGCCATCCGAAGCTGCGGCAGAAGCTCCATAAATTCATCCTCGCTGACCTCCCCCAAAAAGGAATCCATCATCCCGAGCAGCTCCTTTTCAATCAGAAGCAAGTCCCTTGCCGCAAAAAACAGACCCCTGAAAAATACCGCCGTCTGCAAAAGCTGTTCCCTCGTGCCAGTCAGGTATCCCTTGCACACCATGCCGACCTCGTGTGCACTTTCCCGCCCGCCGCCATAAAGGATTCCATGAATACAGCCGTTTAATCCCGCGTGAATCTGCGTGTCACCCTGCATCCGTTCCAGCGCCTCAAAAAAGTCTTCCCTTTCCGTTTCATAATCCTTTCGCCCTGTTATCCGGTACAACAGCTTCAATGCCTCCATGCTCTCATCAAGCTTCTCGTCACGTATCCTTGCAATTCCCGAAAGAAGGGTTAACAGCTTCCTGACACCCTGGCGCAGAAGCGCCCCGAATTCCATGCGTGACTCATATAGTACCCCCAGTTCCTCCATCATCAGCAGCGACTTCAAGGCATCTGCCACGGAATAAAAATCCGCATCCTGCAAGATCGCATCCTGGACGGCACCATATACCTTGTCAAGCTGGCTCTCCATTCCCATCTCAAAAACCTGTGTCAGAAGCAGTGCCGCGCTGTCTGCCCCGATGTCCCTGCCAAGCTGTTCCTCGACGATGCCCATGACAGCATCCTCAACGGTCGCGCCATACACAGACACATCTATCAGCGCCGCATAAACCTGTGCATGGTACTTATATTTCCAGACCTCCCGCACCAGGTTCCTGTCCACACGCCGCTGCAAATCGGGTCCCTTGACACGGACTGCAAACGGTGTCTTCAAAAAGACAAGCCTGTGGAAAAACATGCTCATCTGTCTGTGCTTCTTACTGGAAAAAATGGAAAACACCACCTCTTTTTCCAGCGTTGTATTTGTCCTGATTCCAAACTGGCTGCACTGTTTTTCAAAGTCCAGGACAATCGGCGGCACGTCCGCCTGCGTGCAGAGCGCACCGGAACCTGTTCCTGTCATCAGCTGCCGCAGAATGCGAACCGGCATGTCCGAGGCAATATTGTATTCCCCTTTTACATACGAGGACAGGACTGCATCCTGCAATTCATACGCGCCCGGCTGCGGCTTGCCACGCAGGCTGCATAGTCCCTGTGCCATCTGCCACGCGCAGATTTCATCATAGGTGGAAAGATATCCCTCCTGTTTTCTCAGCTCCTTGCCCGAGGATACAATCATGTCCAGCACCGCTTCCTCATAGGGCTTTTGCACCTGGCTGGCAATGCCGTCCCATATTTTCTGATAAAATCCTGTGTATGGCATTCCGCTTGCATAACCGTTCAGGGCATCTGCCGCTTCCATGGTATATGGCATGAGGTAGACACTTTCATCTTCATGCGGCACATACTGCCCAATGCTTTTGGCATATGCCGCCGTTTCCTGCCATTTTTCGGCGGATAACAGCTCCCGCAGTCCCGGCGTGTGGAAGCCTCCCGTCACAACAAGAACCCGGCGGCAGCCCCCTTGCACTTTTTGTACAATTCTTGCAGCCATATGCCGTTCCCGCGCCAGGCAGCCCTCCATCTCAAGTTCCGTCTCCGGCGTATTTTCACGCGCAAGTGCGCAGTATGTATTTAAGTGAGAAAACCAAACGTCGCTGTCCTCATCCATTCCGTTTAGCTCAAAATACTTTTCCCAAAACTCTTCAAAGCTGCGCATCCCTGTCTTTTCGCAAAGCCTTGTGATATACGCATTCCGCGTCAGAAGATAGTCGTCGTTATAGGTTTCCATGCTTTCCGGATTCCCGCTTCTTTCCTGCCCTTCCCTGCAGTTTACATGCGAGGCATACAGGATATCCCCATATGACAAGTCAATAAATGACACACATGTCATGTTTCTGTGTGCTTCCCGCAGCGCTACAAGCTCCGGCGAATAGTCAAGAAACGGATAATAACATTTGTAATGCTCCTGCTGTCCGGATATTTTTCCCGCCTTGTCATGATATGCATAGTAGATGGCAAACGGTGCACGCGTGTCCCCATGAACCATGACCGGAATCATCGCATTGGCATTGTCCGGTCCCTCCACCAGCACTGCATCCGGTTTCCATTCCCCGATAACCTTCTTTACGTGGAAGGCACATGCCGGGCTGTGATGGCGGACAGGAATCAGGCAGATCCTGGCTATTTCAGCCATTTCCTCGCTTCGTAATATTGTTTCCATATTCCACCCTCTTTGCTGCCCTTGTCGCGGATAACCGTGTTGAAATAACCCTTTACCTTCTCCAGGTCGTCCTTATCCTCCTTGGAGATTGCCCCCACCAGATTCTGCACGAGGCATTCCACGTCGAGATGCCCGTCACCATAATAATATCCGGTCAGCATGGTCTGATAATAGACTGACACTGCCTCCGCCGTGCTCATCACGGAATTGGGCTTATCAATCCTGTGCCCATAGGAGGAAACGCCCTCGCGCAGCTCATGGTAGGTAGTGGCGAGAAGCTCTGCCACATCCTCATCTGCCTTCATGTCCACATGGCTTTCCCGTGCAAGCATATTGACCTCGTTCATAATAATCTGCTTTTCCAGCGAGACCTTATTGACAGGCATTACCGTCTCGAAATTAAAGCGCCGCTTTAAGGCACTGCTCATCTCATTGACGCCCTTATCCCTTGTATTTGCCGTTCCGATCACGTTAAAGCCGGGGCGCGCAAACAAAAAGCCGTCATCCCCCAGCTCCGGAATGTTCAATACCTTGTCACTTAACACACTGATTAGGCTGTCCTGAATCTCCGCAGGCGTACGTGTGATTTCCTCGAACCTTGTGAGAATCCCCTTTTCCATGCCGACATAGAGCGGCGACGGCACAAGCGCCTCCCTGGTCGGTCCCTTTGCCAGTAAAAGTGCATAGTTCCACGAATATTTTATCATGTCTTCTGTTGTCCCTGCTGTCCCTTGTATGGTGTTTTTGCTGTTTCCGCTGATTGCGGCAGACAATAATTCAGAAAGCATTGTCTTTGCCGTCCCCGGCTCCCCGACCAGCATCAGACCGCGGTTTCCGGCAAGCGTGACAATGCAGCGTTCCACTAACGCGTCATTTCCGAAATATTTTTTCTGAATCAGATATGTACTGCCCTCATATTCGATGGGCTTTTCGCTTCCTAAGATAAATGTCCTGACCGCCTTGGGCGACATTTTCCAGTTTTCCGGTCTTTTCTGTCTCTCTTCCGCGGAGTCTGTGCTGGCAAGCGCTTCAAGCTCCTTCTGGTAGCGTACCTCCACAGGTGGTTTTATGATTTCCTGCATAGCGTTGTCCTTTCTTTATATATTGAATCTTAAACATATCTTTATAACCGATATGTTCTTTTTACAAATATGGCAGTATGCTTTCAGCATGTATATAGTCCTGACATAATTCTATCACATACTGCTGCATACTGCCATATAAAAGATTCAATATTTTTATCCAACGCTAAACCAATGTTACTGTTTATTCGGTTTCAGTAAAAGGTAAAAATCTTGCAAAATACTTGCAGGCTTTTTAGCCGTTCCGGCTATCCGTTTTGAGATTCCGCTCCTCAATAAACTTCCAGAATTCCTCCTGTGGTAAAGGCTTTGAAAAATAATATCCCTGTATGTAACTGATTCCCAGCTCTTTCATTGTCTGATACTGCTCTTCCGTCTCAATTCCCTCAGAGACGATTTCCAGCCCCATCCCATGTATCATATGAATTGCACTGTCCATAATATATTTTGCCTTCTGGTTTTCAAAATACGCCATCGTCATATCCCTGTCAAACTTGACAATATCCACAGGCATATCCATGATGTAATTCAGATTTGCCTGCCCTGTCCCGAAATCATCCAGGGAAAACCGGACACCGTGCGCCATCAGCCGTTCCATATTCCGGAGCAGCATAGCCTTTGCGTCCAGCGATGCCGATTCCGTGATTTCCAGATTAATCTGGTCTGCGGAAATTCCATATTTTTCCATAATCCGCATATAGTCTTCATAGAGGTGTTCTGATGCGCACTGTACCACGGACAGATTTATTTCCAGATAGTGCAGCCCATACTGCCGGATATCCGTTTCCCTGATCATTCGGCATACTTTTTCAAAAATCATTGCCCCCAGTTTCACAATCGCCCCATTCTGCTCCGCAACCCCGATAAACACACCCGGAGGAACAATTTTTCCGTTTTCGTCCCGGATTCGAACCAGCGCTTCTGCAGAAGTAAAGCGGTTTTCCCTTGTTGAAAAAATCGGCTGGTAAAATACCTCCACCCTGTCTTTTTCAATGGCGTCCGCCAGCAGCCTTTCCGTTTCCCTCATACGATACATTTCTTCCGCCATCGCCTTGTCAGCAAGAATCAGATTGTTTTTTGTCAGTCCGGCGCTATCCTGACTGATACCCTGCATCAGGTCAAGCATATCATCCACATTATTTACGATCCCTGCATCCGCCATATAGATCCAAAAGTGTTTTACACCAAACTGGCCGTCCTTCCCCCATCCTGATTGAAACCGCTGCAAAATACGCTGTGTCTGTTCTTTTGCCTTCTCCACATCTTCAAATACAAACAGGATTTCATTTTCTGCCTCCTTAAAGATAAACGCGTCCGGCACATTTACCAGAAATTCCAGCATTTCCATGCCAGCAGTCCCAGTCTGGTCAGCGCGCATGCTCTTGTGTAAAGGCTCTTTCAGAACAAGGGTCAGTACGGAAAAAGCTGTTTTTCTCCCGAAAAGCTGCCTGCCATACTGAATCAGGGCGCTGTGGTTAAACATTCCCGACTGTCTGTCCAAATTGGTTTCCGGATTCTCCAGCTTCAGATAGAGGATTGCGACACCGATTGCAGACATATAGCCTACAATGAGCAGGCTGCTGTAAAAAAGCTGTGTCAGCGAAGCTCCAATCCATATGACCATCCACAGCCGCACAGCCTCCCGTCTTGCCGGATTGATTCTGGTCTTCTCTTTCCGCATCAGCAGAAAATTAATGACCAGAAACCCCACCGCAAAAACATAGGTGATGTAGACACTGCCCCCATATGTATAAATAATCGTCGTTTTATCCTCAGCAAACTGGTATTCCATTGGCAGTGCATAAATCAGTATCATGCCCGCCACTGCCGCCAGCTTGTATTTTCGCACGCTCTTTTTGTAATCCTTATCCTTATAGATATCAACGCAGACATATAATAACCCGCAGAACGCCACGCCCATCAATGTCACAAGATAGCTCTTGCAGATGAATCTGACAGCCATCTGCGGCAGCCTGTCCCGGAAATCCAGTGCCAGAATCGAAAAAATATCCAGTATTATGCAGACCAGTGTTACCAGAAATGCCCTGAAAAATGCTTTCTCCGTATCCAGGGAAATTCTTTTCTGCCGTATATAAAAATACAGCAGTACCGCCATTAAAACCACGCCTCCACACTGCAGCCGTATATCCATATGTATCCCCCCTATTTTATAGATATTCCTATTTACACATCTCATATGACAAGCAAATATTATAACGAATTCCGACCATAAAACAAGATTTCTGGCAGGAACGTCAATTTTCTGGCAAGAACGTCAGCCTAATCTTGAAAATCAGGTATTGAAAGGTTTGAAAAATATCTTTTTTTACTGTATGATTATAGTTGACTTTGATACGGAATTGAGGTGGAACCAATTTGAAGATCGCATTAGTAGATGATGAACAGAATTATCTGGACGAGATGACCAGGCTTGTCTGCGACTTTGGCAGACAGCACTGCTGCCATATGGAAACCGTGCCATTCTTAAACGCCGAAGCATTCCTTGAGACATTCGGGGACGGCGGCTTCTCTGCCGTATTCATGGACATTTACATGGACGGTATGGACGGCGTTGCCGCCGCACAAAAAATACGGAGCACGGACAGCAGATGCATCCTCGTGTTCCTGACTTCCAGCACGGACTTTATGCCGGACGCCTTCTCCTGCCACGCATTTGAATATATTACCAAGCCTTTCTCACCGCAGCGCATCTTCAAAGTCCTCGGGGACATTCTGGAAGTGCTTCCCCCGCTGCAAAAATACATAGAGATAGGAAACGGCAGGAAAACTGTCCAGATATTCCTTGACGAGATTTTCTTTGTCATTACGGACGCACATTACCTTGATTTCACCCTGTCAAATGGAAAAATAATACGCTGCCGTATGACCATGCCGCAATTTGCAGGGCTTACAGGCGGGGATTCCCGATTCCTTACCATCAACAAGGGCATCACGGTAAATGCCGACTATATCCTTGAATTTGAGGACAACTGCTGTGTGCTGGAAAACGGTGCAAGGCTGCCAATCCGTGTGCGGGACCGCCTGAAAATCGAACAGGCGGCAAGGGATTACAATTTCAGAAAAATACGCGAGCGTCAGGCGCACTTTGCCAGACACCTCGAACAAAATGACATCAGGGAGAGAAGATGAACATGGATATGATCAGACTACTGTCGGCACTGCCACAGTTTCTTGTACTGCTGCCTTCGGCGGCATCCTGCTATTATACAATGAAGAACCAGCTGCGGTACACACCGCTTAAAACAATCCTGCTTGGCATGGCTGTCCTGCTCCCATACTCACTTTTTTGCTCATGTCTCTGTGCCATGCTGCAGACTGATGTCAATACAGTCCTCCTGACATCCCTTATCCTGTTCTTCTTCCCATACCGCCACACCGTGACGGCAAGCCTGCCCAAGTGCCTTGCCGTCTATGTGGGTGTCTGCGCTGTCCAGACCTTTCCGGCACAGTTCGCCTATTCCTTTGACGCTTATCTGCACCCGGCATCGGGTGCGGCGGATTTCTCCGTGGAAGCGGCTTTTATCCAGCTTGGACTATCCTGCCTTGTCGCAGCCGCCTTCGCGCTTCCCGCCTGTCGGTATTTTTACCAGATGGTTGACTGTCTGGACATGCCAAAAATATGGTACCTAACTGTTTTCCTGTCATCGGTATTCTTTGTCATGAATGTACTGAGTGTCCCAAAATCCTACAGCACCCTTCATGCAGGGCGCATGACTTTCCTTTTTCCAATGATGGAAGGCTGTGCATTACTTGTCCTGATTGTCATTTACCTGCTTTTCTATAAGGTAACAACACTCATACTGGAACACGCCAATCTGAAGGAACGCACGCAACTCCTTGAAATGCAGGCACGCCAGTACCGGACATTACAGGAGCATATGCGCCAGACTGCCAGACTACGCCATGACTTCCGCCATTCTGTACGCCTGCTTTCTACTCTTGCCAAGAAAGGCGACATCGACAGCATCCAGTCTCACCTTGCAGGATACGAGGTCAGCCTTGCGGAAAACACACCTGTAAATTACTGTGCCAATGCCGCCCTGAATGCGCTGTTTGGTCATTACCACGAAATGGCTGTTTCGGCGGATATCGACACAGACTGGCATATTGAACTGCCAGAGCTTCTGCCTGCTAATGAATTTGATATCATTTCCCTGTTTGGAAACCTGATTGAAAACGCCATCGACGGATGTCTCACCGTGCCGGAAGGCAGACGGTATTTCTGGCTGACCACAGAAATCCATCACAATAACAGGCTGTACATTGTTTCCACCAACAACTTTGACGGCAGGGTATGGAAGGCGAACGACAGCTACCATTCCACAAAGCATGGCGGGAATGGAATCGGGCTTGCCGCCATTGCCGCGGCAGCAGAGAAATACGGCGGTTCGGCACAGGCTTCCAACAGCGAAACAGAGTTTTTTGTGGACGTGGAATTAAAGATATGAAATAACAGTTTCATCCTCAAGAAGTTTCCGTTTCCTCTCAATCATCTCGTCGATTCTTTCTATGAAAGACGCTACATCCTTGACATTTTCGCATCTTTCGATACGTCCGTCAGGGTAGACCCTTTTTGAGATGCTTCCTGCTCCGCAGGCAACGATGGTCTGCACTTCCTCCATAATCAGAATGTTATAAATCCCATACTTTCCTTCCCTCGCATACCCGACATTCTCAAAATTCCCCGACATGTTTTTCTGCCGGTAGAGATAATAGGGCTTCATGCCCAGTGCATAGGCGCCATTCTGCGCGATTTGCATCGTGCTGTCCGTGTTACGGAGCATCGCAATGCCGTTTTCCTCAATCCACTGGCTGAGCTTTGAAGCCCGCTTGACTGCAAGCGAGTGTACTGTCAGGCTGTCGGGATTCAGTTTGGTGATTTCATCAATCGTGTTCTGCACGTCGGCTTCCAGCTCTCCGGGAAGGCCTAAGATAATGTCCATATTGATGTTGTCAAAGCCTGCCTCCCGCGCAAGCCAGAACGCGTCCTTTACCTGTGCCACTGTGTGCTGCCTGCCAATGTACCTGAGTGTCTCATCCTTCATCGTCTGCGGGTTCACCGAGATGCGGGTCACACCATGCTTTTTCAGCACATCAAGTTTTTCCCTTGTGATGCTGTCCGCCCGCCCCGCTTCCACGGTAAACTCTGTTACATGCTGAAAATCAAACCGGTCACGCACATGCTGCAACAGCCTGTCCAGCTCCCCTGCCTCCAGTGTCGTCGGCGTTCCGCCGCCGATATAGACGGTGTCTAAAATTTTATCCCTGTATATTTCTGCAACAAAATCAATTTCCTGAAAAAGCGCCTGCAAATACTCCGCTGCCCGCTTGCGCCACACCGCAATTGGATTGGATGTGAAGGAGCAGTACAGGCAGGTTGTCGGGCAGAACGGAATGCCAATATAAATACTGTAGCCGTCCGCATAATGAATCCTGTCAAGGATTGCCCTCTCGCGCCTTGCAATATCAATGCTCAGCTTCGCTTTCTCATCGCTGACTGCGTGTACCGCTTTCAGCCATGCGGCAATCGCCGCATCATCCTTTCCTTCCGCCAGCATTCCCATGGCAAGCTTTGTGGGACGGATGCCCGTGAGGTTCCCCCACGGAAGCGTCTTTCCCGTGTAGTCACACAAGTCCTGGTAAATCGAAAGCTTGCGCTCCTTTTTTGTGACATCCGTGTCATTTTTATATGTATGCACATACTCCTTCCTGCCTTCTATGTCAAGCACTACATTCATGCCATTGTCAAAAAGATGCACGGTCACATGACTGCCGCTGTCCTGATGCTCGTTTCTTTCTGTCTCTGCATACACCCGCACATCATGCTCCGGATAAAACGACTTCATCAGCGCATGTAAATCATACTGGTAATTTTCCTTGTTTGTATATATATTTATCATCCTTATACCCCTTAAGAACTATTCAAGAATAATTTGTACATCACTGCAAATGGAGAATACCTGATGTACAACAGAAAAAATCCATGCCTAGAATAGGCACTGGCTATCCTAAGCATGGATTATATTTTCTCTCATATCCGACTGTCGTTGCGTCCCCATGCCCTGAATAGAGCTTCACGTCATCGGGAAGTGTCATAATTCTCTCGCGAATCGAATCGCCAAGCTGTCTCATGGAACCGGAATAAAAATCAGTCCTTCCGACAGAACAGTTGAAAATTGTATCGCCGCAAAACAAGGTCTTATCCTCCGCGGCGTAAAAACAGCACCCGCCTTTCGTATGCCCCGGCGTATGGAGCACCTCAAACGCCACACCCGCCATGGTAAAGGTCTGTCTGTCATGAAAATATTCGTCTGCCTCAAAACCATATGCCTTGCCAAACCAGCCTGACAAGTTCTTTTCCGGATCTTTTAAAATCTCCGCCTCGTCCTCATAAGCATATATTTTTGCACCGCTAAGCTCCTTGAGCCTTAAGGCGCCGCCTGTATGGTCTCCGTGCCCATGCGTCAGCAGGATACCCGCAACCTTGTCAAACCCAAGGCTTTTCACGTCGTCAAACACAACCTCCCCGTTATCGCCCGGGTCGATAATCACGATTTCATCCGCGCCTTCCCTGTACACATAGTAACAATTGGTCTGGCAGGCACTAAGTACCCTTCTCTTTACCTTTAAATCTGCCATATCATCCCGTCGTCCTTTCAATATCAATCACGCTGTCAATCAGCCGCAGCTTATCGACAACCATTTGCAGCTCTTCCCTGCCGGTTATCTCAAACGTCATTGCAATGGATGCAATATCCTGCTTATTTGTCCTCGTATTCACGGAACGGATATCAATGTTTTTCTCTGAGAGTGTCTTTGTGATATCCGCCAGCAGACCGCTCCTGTTCTGCGCATAAATCACAATTTCCGTCAGATACTTCTCTTTCCGCTCTGCCGTTTCCTCAGGCTGCCATTCCGCGTCAATCAGCCTGAAACGGTCAAGCTCTGACAGACTCATAATGTTAATGCAGTCCGTCCTGTGGATGGAGACACCCCGCCCGCGCGTGACAAATCCGACAATCTCATCACCGGGCACTGGCGCACAGCAGCGTGAAAACCGCACTGCCACATCATGAATCCCCTTGACGGTGATGCCAGTCTTGCCCTTGGGTTTCATCAGCTTATTCGCACTATTTTCCTGTATCTGGGCAAGCAGTTCCTCATCTGTTGCCTGCTTCTTGTGCTCCCTGGCGTACAGCTCCTGCATGCGGTTGATGACCTGCCCTTCCTTGAGGGCGCCATGTCCGATTGCGGCAAGCACTGCATCCCAGTCATTAAAGCCATACTTGTGCATCACTGCCCTTTGCAGCCCTGCCACCAGTATTTCTGCCACATTGATATTCTTGGACTTGCAATAGTTCTGGAAAAGTTCCCTTCCCTTAATGATGTTGTCTTCTTTCAGCTCACTCTTAAACCACTGCGAAATCTTGTTTTTCGCCTGTGACGATTTGACGATATTCAGCCAGTCACGGCTTGGTCCCTTGGAGTTCTGGGACGTCATAATCTCAATACAGTCGCCGTTGTTTATCTGATAGTCAATTGTGACAAGCTTGCCATTTACCCTGGCGCCAATCATTTTATTGCCGACTGCGCTGTGGACACTGTAAGCAAAATCAATCGGGGTAGAGCCCGCAGGCAGATTCTTCACATCGCCTGCCGGCGTGAAACAGTACACATGATCCGAAAACAAATCCAAATCGCTCTTTAAGAGCTTCATGAATTCCTTGTTGTCAGAGGTGTCCTTCTGCCACTCAAGAATCTGGCTGAGCCACGCCAGCTTTTCCTCCTCGCCGCCGCTCGACACCTTGCCGTCACTTGCTTCCTTATATTTCCAGTGCGCGGCAATACCGTACTCCGCAACCCGGTGCATCTCAAATGTCCGAATCTGTATCTCAAACGGCACGCCCATCGAGCCAATCAGCGTCGTGTGAAGCGACTGGTACATATTTGCCTTGGGCATGGCGATATAATCCTTAAATCGCCCGGGCATGGGCTTATACATCTCGTGAATCACGCCGAGCGCCGCATAGCAGTCCTTGACCGAATCGACAATGATGCGCACTGCAAACAGGTCAAAAATCTGGTCGATGGTTTTCCCCTGATTTTTCATCTTTTTGTAAATGCTGAAAAAGTGCTTCACTCTTCCGTCTATCTGGGCATCAATCCCTGCGTCCGTGATATGCTCCGTCACTTCGTCCACAATGTCCTGCACATATTTCTCCCGCGCATCCTTCCGCAGTGCAATTTTTTCCACCAGGTCATAATACGCTTCGGGTTCCAGGTATTTCAAGGATAAATCGTCCAGCTCAATTTTAATCTTGGAAATACCGAGCCGCTCCGCAAGCGGTGAATAGATGTCAAGCGTCTCCCGCGCAATACGCTTCTGGCTCTCCGGCGATTTGTATTTCAATGTACGCATATTGTGGAGACGGTCAGCCAGTTTAATCAGAATCACGCGGATATCCTTTGTCATCGCAAGAAACATTTTCCGCAGGTTCTCTGCCTGAAGCTCCTCGCGGCTTTTTTGTAAATCGGGCGCAGCGTCCCCTGTATACTGAAGCTGCTCCAATTTGGTGACGCCGTCAACAAGGAGCTCCACATCCGGTCCAAACTCCTCCTTGAGCTGCTCATTGGTCATAATGGTGTCTTCCACGACATCATGCAGAAGCCCTGCGATAATGGTCTCCTTGTCAAGCTCCAAATCGGCAAGTATGATTGCCACACACAGCGGATGGACAATGTACGGCTCCCCTGATTTTCTGACCTGATCCTTGTGCGCGACACAGGCAGTCCTGTATGCCTTGTCAATCATCGAGATATCATCGGACGGATGATATTTATGCACACGTCGAATAAGCCCCTGATATAATTCATCGGGGCTTTGAAATTCCTTGATATATTCGATTTTCCGTTCGTCCGTTTTTCTGGGTCCAGCCTTACTTCCGTTTATGATAAGGGAGTCCTCATATGCTCCTGTCCTTGTCTGTTTCTCATCTGTCACTTCGCATCACCAGCCATATCCAACAAAATATTTATACAATCCGCTTCCTACTTGCCCTCGTAGGTTATCGCTGCGTCAAGTCTGTAGCCTGCTATCCGCTCCCTTCCCTTGAGTCCGGCAAGCTCCATCAGTACAACAACGCCCACTACCTTGCCGCCAAGTGACTCAATTAGCTTGATCATGGCTTCTGTCGTACCTCCGGTCGCAATCAGGTCATCGACTACCAGAACCTTTTGTCCCGGCTGAATGGAATCCTTATGCATCTCTATGGTTGCTTTGCCGTATTCCAGGTCATAGTCTATGGAAACGGTCTCCCTCGGGAGCTTTCCCTTTTTCCGTATCAGGACAAAGGGTTTGTGGTTGTTATAGGCAATCGGGGTACCGAAAATAAATCCCCTCGACTCGGCTCCTGCCACGACATCATACTCCAGATCCTTCACCATGTCCTGCATGGTCTCAATGGCAAGATGCAGTCCGTCTGCATCCTGCAGGACACTTGTCACATCGCGGAAAATAATGCCGGGTTCCGGAAAGTCAGGTATCGCTCTTACGTATTCTTCCAATTTTTTCATACTGTATACTCCAATCTTTTCCTTTATTTAGGAAATTTGTAACAGTTCAGCCTTCGGCTTCCTGTTACGAGCATCAAGCCATGCAAAACCACTTTGTGGTGGCTTGATGCATCCCAGCCACTACGCTATTTCACGGACTTTGCAGCAAGTGCAAAGTCCTGGGCTGAACTGTTACGGAAATTTCATAGAATTTTTCTAAAAAGTTTACTTTAATATTACTATTATAGTATTATTTGTATGTGAAGTCAATTCTTTTTCGATACCATTCCATGCTGAAAAATTATCCGGTAACCCGATTTATCTCTGTCCATTCCGCTTCTTCCTGCTGACTGAGGGCATCGTAGCTGACACCAAGCAGGCTGCACCGTTCCCGGACGGCTTCCTGGACAGTGTCCTCCGTGACCCACTCAATACCTACCTCGTCGCGGCATCTGTTGATGTACGTCTCACATATGCTGATTTGGTCGTCTGTGCATTCACTCAGATCATAAGTATAAAGCCTCTTGTCACCGATTGTATAAATCATTACGGCAAAAATAATATCCATATTGTCGGCAAAAACCTCATTGTACATGGCATCGTTACCGACATAACCTGCCCACTGCCCGGTCAGAATCTCTTCCCCATAAATTTCTGCAATCTTTCCATCCGTCAAAACCGCTGAAATGCCCTCGTAATGGTCTCCTGCCCCGCCTGAGCCGAATAATGTCAGCAGACCATTTTTACACGCCCTTGTGTCACTTCGTACCCAGCACTCATACGAATCGGTCAGGTATAACTGTCCTTCTTTTTCCGTAATCACATAGACAGCATAGCTGTCGTCGTTCAGCGAATAAATCTCAAGCCCGGAAAATTTTACCAGCAGATTTCCCGCATCACTGTCCGGGCAGTCAAGATACGTATATTGTGCATAATCATAGGAAGTCTTTTCCGAATATTCCGAGTTAAAATGGGTTGCATTTACAAACGCGCCCAGTTCTGAAAAAGTATATGATTTGCCCGGCTCTAAATTGAATTCTTTATAATCCAGCTGCGGATAATCCTCTCCAATTATCACCGGAACCTCATTTTTGATAAAGCCTGCATATAAATCCTGCGCTGTCTCGCTGTTTTGCGCACTGCCATCTGATTCCTGCGATGGCATTTGGGACGTTTCGGCGTTTTGCGGCGATTCTATATTGCTGTCATTATCCGTTATGCCGTCAGTCGTATCATTTCCCGAATGTCCTTCATCTGCAATGTCTTCCTGAACAATATCATTAAAATCAAGCGCGGCAGTTTCCTGTCCGTCCTTGTCACTTCCATTCTCCCGACCAGCACATCCTGCCAGGATGATTGCCGTACACACTGCTGCCACAATAAATCTCTTTTTCATAGTAACCTCCATTTTGTCAACCTGATGCCTTCTTACCTTTGCTCCTGTGTAAAAAAGATGAACGCCGGTGCACGCATCCAAAACGTTTACACGCTTTATGCCGAAGCCACAGCCGCTTTCATCTCGCGCACATACTGGCAGACCGGGTCGATACAGTTTTTTCCATTTTGCGCAATCAGCCTGACAATGGCGCTGCCCACAATCGCACCGTCCGATACGGATGCCATCTCATGCGCCTGCTCCGGCGTCGCGATGCCAAATCCAATGGCGCATGGAATGTCAGACGCCTTTTTCACATGGTCTATCATTTCCTTGATATTCGTCGTGATTTTGCTTCGGACGCCGGTGACGCCAAGGGACGACACGCAGTAGAGGAAGCCTTTTGCCTGGCGCGCGATCATGTCTATGCGCTCTCTTGAAGTGGGGGCAATCATGGAAATCAGTTCGATTCCCGCCGCCTCGCAGGCACCGTTTACCTCCTCCTTCTCCTCAAACGGCACGTCAGGAACAATGATTCCGTCAATACCGCATTCGGCACACCTTTTTGCAAACCGCTCTGTGCCGTATGTGTAGACAGGGTTGACATAGGTCATAAACACAAGCGGGACATCTACTTTCCCGCGCACGCGTTTCACCATGTCAAACAGTTTGTCAGTTGTCGTCCCCGCCTTTAATGCGCGCTCGTCTGCCGCCTGAATGACAACACCCTCGGCTATCGGATCCGAAAAAGGAATCCCAATCTCGATTAAATCCGCGCCTGCCGCCGCCATCTGCGGAATCAGTGCCTCCGTTGTCTCGATATCCGGGTCTCCCCCTGTCACAAATGCGATAAATGCCTTTTTATTTTCAAATGCTTTGCTGATTCTGCTCATTTTTATTTCTCCTTTCAATCAAAAATCTCCACGCCCCTGTACCTTGCAATTGCCGCAACATCCTTATCCCCGCGTCCGGAAATGGTGACGACAATAATCTGGTCTTTTTCAAATTCCGGCGCTATTTTTTTTGCGTAGGCAACCGCGTGCGCGCTCTCTATCGCCGGAATAATCCCCTCTGTCCTTGATAAATATTCAAATGCCTCCACTGCCTCCTCGTCGGTAATCGGCACATACTGCGCGCGCCCTGTCTCATTTAAGTTGGCATGCTCCGGTCCGATACCGGGATAATCCAGCCCCGCCGATATTGAGTAGACAGGCGCTATCTGCCCATATTCATCCTGACAGAACAAGGACTTCATGCCATGGAATATACCGACGCTGCCATTTGCGATAGTCGCCGCATTTTTGGGATTGTCAACACCGAGTCCCGCCGCTTCACAGCCAATTAATCTGACACCTGTGTCAGGTATAAATTCGTAGAAAGAACCCATCGCATTACTTCCACCGCCCACACAGGCAATCACTGCGTCAGGCAGCTTTCCCTCCTTCTCCATGAGCTGTTCCTTGATTTCTTCCCCGATAATCTTCTGAAAATCGCGCACAATCATCGGAAACGGATGCGGTCCCATGACGGAACCCAGCACATACAGCGTGTCATCCATTCGCGACGCCCACTCGCGCATTGTCTCGTTGACTGCATCCTTGAGGGTCATGGTTCCCGAAGTCACCGGATGCACTTTCGCGCCCAGAAGCTCCATCCTGTAACAGTTGAGCACCTGTCTGTCCGTGTCCTCCTTTCCCATGAAAATCTCACATTCCAGTCCCATCAACGCTGCCGCAGTAGCAGTCGCCACGCCATGCTGTCCTGCGCCTGTCTCGGCAATCACGCGTTTCTTGCCCATCTTCTTTGCCAAAAGCACTTGTCCGAGCACATTGTTGATTTTGTGGGAACCAGTGTGATTTAAGTCCTCCCGCTTTAAATAAATCTTCGCCCCGCCCAAATCCTTTGTCATTTTTTCCGCATAGTATAAAAGCGAGGGTCTGCCTGCATAATTTTCCATTAAATCCTTTAACTCCGCCTGAAATGCAGGGTCATTTTTGCATGCTTCGTATGCCTGCTCTACTTCCTGCACTGCCGGGACCAGTGTTTCCGGTATGTATTGTCCGCCATACAAGCCATATCTGCCTTTTTTTGCTTCCATCTTTTCATTTCCTCCCTAATATCATTATAATTTCCTGACGCACTCCAGAAACCTTTTTATCTTCATTCCATCCTTTACACCGTCTGTCTCAACGCCGGTGCTGACATCGACGGCATAGCAGTCTGTCTGCCGGATTACCTGCGCCACATTCCCGCAGTCAAGCCCTCCTGCAAGAAAATAAGGCTTTATCGTACAGTCCCTTTCGCGCAGTTTTGCAATGCCTTCCTGCAATAGTCCCAGTGAAAAGCGCTCCCCTGTACCGCCGGGCATTCCTTTTTTGTATGTGTCAAACAACATAAAATCAGCCACTGACGACATACTCTCCATCACCTGTTCCGCCCTCTGGACGCGGACTGCTTTTATGACACATATGTCAGTTTTTTGTTTTAACGCCCGAATATAATCCTCAGTCTCATTCCCATGAAGCTGCACAATATTTATGACACCCATGTCACATAATTGAACAACATGCTCCATCGGTTCATCCACGAAAACGCCAACCGCCTGAATGCTGTCTGCAAGTTTCTTCCGCATCAAAAGCGCCTGTTCGTCCGTGACAAACCGTCTGGTACTTGCAAACACAAACCCGGCATACTCCGGCTGATACCGGTTGACATGCTCCACATCCGCCAGTGTCCTTAAACCGCAAATCTTTACTTTTGCCATATGCTTATATTCCTTTTAATTTTCTAATCATATCTGCCTTATCGCTGCTGCGCATCAGTGTCTCCCCAATCAGCACACCGTCCACCCCGGCATCCCGCAGTACCTGTATGTCCCCGGCATCCTGAATGCCGCTCTCCGCGACAAACAGGATATTTTCCGGCACCAGCTTTCTAAGCCGTATGCTGTTCTGAATATCGACTGTGAATGTCCGCAAATCCCTGTTGTTTACACCGACCAGCCGCGCCCCCGCATCGAGCGCACTGTACAGTTCACGTTCGTCGTGTGCCTCCACGAGCGCCGACAAGCCCAGCCCGTCACACACTGCCTTGTACTGCCTGATGGCATCCGTATCAAGAAGCGCCGCAATCAGCAGGACACAGGACGCCCCCAGCAGCTTTGCCTCATAAATCAGATAGGGGTCAACCGTAAAATCCTTGCGGAGGGTCGGCAATGGAACGGTATTGCTGATTTCCTTTAAAAATCTGTCGTCACCCTTGAAATAGTCGGGCTCTGTCAGCACAGAGATACAGTCCGCCCCGGCGCTTTCATAGTCGAGCGCAATGTCCAGATACGGAAAATCCTCTGCAATAACGCCCTTTGAAGGAGATGCCTTTTTGACCTCGCAGATGAAACGGACGTCCTTTTTTGCAATTGCTTTCTCAAACGGAAATGCAAATCTTCCCTCGCCTGCCGCAAGTTTTTCCGCCCTGTTTCTTACTTCCTCAAGCGGTAACTCCTTTTTCTTGCGCGCCACCCTTGCCCTGGATGCGGCTGCCAAATCGTCAAGTATCATAATATTCCTCCCCCCTTTTTGTGATAAATAGTACTATTCGACTGTGTTTGTAAGTCTTACAAAATTTTGCAGCGTCTCATATGCTTTTCCGCTCTGAATAGTCTTTCGTGCGATTTCCACTCCCTGCGCGATGGAAGGGGCGCCACCCATCAGATAGATGCCCGCGCCGGCATTTAAAATCACTGCGTCTGCCTTTGCATCCGTGCACTCACCCTTTAAAATCCGTTCCAGAATTTTTGCATTTTCAAAACCATCCCCGCCTGTCAGGTCACTTTTTTTGCATCTATGGAACCCAAACTGCTCCGGCGTAATCTCATACTTTTCATATTTGCCGTCCCTAACCTCCACACAGGTTGTCGGCGCACTTACGGAAATCTCGTCAAGTCTGTCCTGTCCGTACACGACCAGCGCGCGCTTCACGCCGAGGTTGCCCAGCACATGTGCCAGCGGCTCCACCAAGTCCTCGCTGTACACGCCCATCAGCTCCGCATTCGCACCCGCCGGATTTGCAAGCGGTCCAAGAATGTTGAACACAGTCCTGAGCCCGATACTTTTTCTCACCGGTCCCACAAAGCGCATCGCCGCATGGTATTTCTGCGCAAACATAAAGCAGATATTTCCCTTTTCGAGCACCTCCGCGTTTTTCTCCGGCTCCAGATCCAGCTTGACCCCGAGCGCTTCGAGACAGTCGGCCGCCCCGCTTTTGCTTGAAACGCTCCGGTTTCCATGCTTTGCCACCTTATACCCCGCAGCAGCCGCGACAATGCTCGCCGCCGTGCTGATGTTGATGGAGTTCGCCTCGTCGCCGCCTGTTCCGACAATCTCAAGCACATCACCGCTGACAGGAACCTTTGTGCCATGCTTTCTCATGCCCTTTGCAAACGCAGTGATTTCCTCGACGGTCTCCCCCTTCATGCGGAGCGCGGTGAGAAATGATGCCATGTTAATCTGCTCCGCCTCCCCGCTCATGATTTCATCCATCACCTGCCCTGCTTCATCAGCTGTCAAATCAATATTTTCCACTAATTTTTTTGTCGCTTCCACAATCATTTTTATAATCCGCCTTTCTTATTTTTTATAGCCATCATATTTATTTTGCCGTTGGCAAACAATGTCACTTCAAAAAGTTTTCTATCATCTGTTTCCCAAGCGGTGTCATAATTGACTCCGGATGAAACTGTACGCCATAAACCGGATTGTCCTTGTGCTGTACTGCCATCACCACACCCCTTTCATCGACCGCCGTGACGGTGAGGGCATCCGGAATGCTATTTTTGTCCGCGACCAGCGAATGGTACCTTGCAACCTTCAGTTTCTCCGGAAGTCCCCGGAATAACAGGCTTTCATTGTCTGCCTTTACCACACTCTGTTTTCCATGCATCAGCTCCGGCGCGTAGGTTATCCTGCCGCCAAATGCCTCACAGATTGCCTGATGCCCCAGACAGACGCCCAGCAGCGGGATTTTGCCATTTGCCTCCTTGATGAGTGCATCGCATACACCTGCGTCAGACGGCTTTCCGGGTCCCGGCGAAAGCACGATGTGCGTCGGTGCCATTGCCATAATCTGCGCCACTGTACGTGCATCATTCCGGATTACGCGAAGCTCCTCCGGCTCTTTTCGTTCTCCTAGCAGTTCCCCAATCATCTGCACTAAGTTGAATGAAAAACTGTCATAGTTGTCAATCAGCAGTATCATTTTAATCACCATGCCTTTCTTACAGCCTGCAAACTTTGGGCCGCAGGCACAAATTTGCGTGCAAAAAATTTATTTTTCACACTAACTCCCATCTGCC
>DKUL01000065.1:33568-35409 GCA_002490665.1 Lachnospiraceae bacterium UBA7205
TTTCACACTAACTCCCATCTGCCCGCTTCAGCGGACGTACAAATCAGGATGGTGAAATTTTAATTTCACACTATCCCCTCCTCTGTTTTGCCTGATATTATCAGCAGATTTCCTGAGCCATAGAGATTGCCTCAATCACGGCGCCTGCCTTGTTCGCGCACTCCTGATATTCATTCTCAGGCACAGAATCCGCAACAATTCCGGCGCCTGCCTGCACATACACCTTTTTCCCTTTTTTGACTGCTGTACGAATGGCGATACATACATCCAGGTTCCCGCTGAAATCAAGATAGCCGATTGCACCGCCGTACACGCCCCGCGGCACTGGCTCCAGCTCATCAATAATCTCACATGCCCTGAACTTCGGCGCGCCGGAAAGCGTTCCCGCCGGAAGCAGCGCCTCTATGGTATCGCCGCAGGTCTTATCCGCCGCAAGCGTTCCGGTGACGGTGCTTGCAATGTGCATGACCTTGGAAAACCGATGGACTGCCATGTAATCCTCCACTTTGACGCTGCCGTACTCTGCAATCCTCCCGATATCGTTCCGCGCCAAATCCACCAGCATATTGTGTTCTGCGCACTCTTTTTCATCTGCCAGAAGTTCCTGTTCCAGCGCGCGGTCTTCTTCCCTGTCCGCTCCCCGCTTTCGTGTCCCTGCCACCGGAAATGTCATCAGCTTTCCGTTTGTAAGTTTCACCATTGTCTCCGGCGAAGTCCCAGCAATCTGCATATTTTTCAGATTGATATAATACATATACGGCGACGGATTGGTGATTCGCAGCACCCTGTATGCATTGAGCAGGCTTCCTTCATAATCCGCCTCAAACCGCCGGGATACCACGCCCTGAAAGATATCGCCCTCCTTGATATAATGCTTCGTCCGCTCAACCATTTCACAGTATTCCTCCCTGGAAAGGTTGCAGGTAAATTCCGGCACCGGCTGTGACTCCTCATATGGCACCGGATCTGTAATCCGCAGGGTTTCCACAAATGCTTCCAGCTCCGCAACTGCCTTTTTGTAGCCTTCCTCACCCTCCTGCGCCTTCGTATTGGTGATGATGCACAGCTTATGGTGGAGCTGGTCAAATGCAATCAGCTTGTCGAACATCATCAGTTCAAAGTCGTTCACATCGCTCTGCTTTATCCGGAGCTTCGGCTCCGCATACTGTATCATCTCATACGCAAAATATCCGACCAGACCGCCTGTAAATGTGGGCAGCCCTTCAATCCGCGGGGAACGGCAGGATGCAAGGATTGTCTGCAATGCTTCCTTGGGCGTTCCCGGCATGATGCGCACCATGCCGTTTTCCTTTACCCTGGTTCTGCCGCCTTTGCAGGATACCGTAAGCTTCGGGTGATACCCCAGAAAAGAATATCTGCCAAGGCTCCCTCCCTCAACACTTTCCAGCAGAAAATACTGTTCATCGAGCGCTGCAAGTTTCCTGAGCATCAGAATCGGCGTAATGTCGTCCGCCAAAAGCTCCTTGCACACCGGAATGTATGTATATTCCTTCTCATACTGTTTTACTTCCTCATAAGTCGGTCTTATCATAACTGCACCATCCTTTCTTCTTTCACAACACGCATGGGGCTGCACAATCGAGTAGTGGAATGTCCTTCTCCACTACTCGCTGCGCGACCCATGCGCCGCCTCAGCGGCATATTTCATCTGCATGGGTCTGCGCATAAAAAAAGCTTCTGTCCTAATATCTCTACTAGGACAAAAGCTCTCAACTTCTGCGGTACCACCTAACTTGGCATATCAAAAATACACCCTCTCTACACACGCACCATCATGCGCTTTCCCTTGATAACGGGCGGAAATCCCGTTGGGCATTACT
>DKUL01000065.1:35756-125136 GCA_002490665.1 Lachnospiraceae bacterium UBA7205
ACTCTTTGCTCCCACCTTCCCAAGTCCATTCCATGTCCTATTGAATACTGCAATCCCACCGCCTGCAGCTCTCTGTGAATCTCCTAACACATGTACTCCTCTTGGTCATTAGTTTCGTGTCGGTATTTAATTTATAATTATAATATACACTTTGACAGAATATGTCAAGATAAATTTTAAATTTATTACTCTTTAATCTTGTCTAATTCTGTAATATCAACACCAGCAGCTGCAAGTATTACCTTCAGTTCAATATAACGACCATGCATCATATTATATGTGTTTGTATCATTGCTCTCTTTTGCCGATAACATCCAATTTTGCAGTCTTGAAAACTCAACAACTGAATCTTTTACAATATCTGACATACTAGAGCGTGTTTGAAAAATCATTCCTGTCACCTGCACGCCCCACTTTGCGTGAGATTTGTGACGCACATCTGACAGAAAGCATTTTTCAAACACGCTCTAGGCATTGTATCACCTCCCAATTACGGACACATTGTCGTGCTTTCTTAGGATCCTTAGTATAACATACTTAGATAATTAAGTCTATCAATTTGCATTTTTATTCCTGCGCCAGTATCCCCGCAATCTTCTTGATCATTTCATCTTCCTTCAGCCGGAACTTAATCTCTACCCTCCTCGAAGCCGCCATATCCACCACTTCAGTAGAATTTCCTTCGCTGTCCTTCTGGTAAACCGGATTACTCCACGATTTTCCATTGACAGTCAGAAGCTTTTGCAGCTGTGTAATCTCCGTCTCGCTCAGTCCGTTGTTTTTGTCCAGGCAGAAATCCGCCACTGCATTCGCCCGCTCATAGGACAGCTCCATATTGCTCTGGTAGCTTCCGTCCGTGTCCGTATGTCCCTCAATAATAATCTCGGCGATATAATCGCGGAACTGCTCCTGAAGCAGCACGCCCAGGTACCTTGGAATAATGTTTTCCAGTGTCTCCTTACTTTCCGATGTGAGCAAAGCGCTATTATAGCGGAAAAGCACATCCGATGAAAACGTGATGGAGCCTGTCTGCGCATCCACTTTCATCGTCGAATTGCTGAAAGCAGACTGCAGCGCCCCGATAATATCCGTGCGGATGCCAACAATATCCTGCAACTCCTGCTTTGTCGTGGTCAGCTCCTGCCTCGCATTTTCAATTTCCAGGTAAGCATTATTCAGTTCTTCCTGCGTCAGAGCCGCCTGTTCATAAGCCTGCTGTAATTCCGCCAATGATAACGCAAGCTCCTCATTTGACTTTTCCAGCTCCGCCTTGGAAAATTCCAAATCCGCTATTGTCTCGTCCAGCCTGCTTTGTGCCGTGCTGAGTTCAAGCCTTGTCCGGTCAAGGTCACTCGTTTTCTGCCTGTATATCGCGAGGGTAATCGCTATCAGCAATATAAATATCAGCAAAAGAGCCGCCATCATATCCGAATAAGACTGCCAGTAACTGTGCTCCGCATAAACCTTTCTGTTTCTTCGCCTATTTTTCATACAAATTCCTCATCTGCTCAAATGTGTATATCTGACTGCTAATCTCATCGCTCATGTCACTGCATAAATCCGCCAGCATTTTCTTCTGGTCCTCAAGCTGTTTCGCAAACATCTCCTGCCTTTCCATGACACTGCAAAGCGCCTCCTGCGCACTGCGGTTTACTTCCACCAGGGTTGTGACTGCTTCCACCATCTCCGCTACATTTGCCGCGCTGACAGCCTGTGATTCTCCCGCACTCTTCAAAACATTTCCAAGCTTCTTAAAATCCGTATCCAGCGCCGCATGCATCTGCTGCGTAAATTTATCCACGATTTGCCCCACGCCTGCTGTCTGCTCCACCGCATTGCCTTTCATCACTTCCAGCATCTGCTTTAGGGAGCTTGCCATTCCTGCCTGATAAACAAGCATGGTTGCAGCAGTTTCATCGTCGTTCATGGCAAACGGCTGCGTCGTCTGGCGGAACACATTTAAAAATTCATCCAGCGTCTGATATGCATCCGACATCAAACTCCGGTAAATGATATTGAACACCAGTGAAAAAAAGATTCCATATACCGAAGTGTGAAATGCCACTTTCATACCAGAAAGCAGCGAGCCCACATTGTCGGATACTGTAAAAATATCATCCCCGCTAAAAGCGCCAAGCCCCATGGACAAGCCAAGGAATGTTCCCAGAATTCCCATGCCCGTAAGTGTCCCCGGAACACTTGAATTAAAAAAATTCATGCCTACCCGGTCCAAAAAGTCTTCATTGACATACTCTTCCAGGTCACAGGAGGATGCGGCGCCCCGCTTCGTCCTTGAAGCCTTTATCCGAAGGCGGTACTTATTGAATGCATCCTGCAATTCCTTTCCCTCAAAAAACGCCGCATCATCTTTGTATTTTGCCCAAAGGTTTTTCCCGTCTGCCTCCTTGTATTCCTTCTGCAAGCGCAGCCTGACATCATCCAGCTCATCCGTAACCTGGTTCAGTCTGCCAAAACTGATGGCGGATATGCCAAAGAGAACCCCGATTATCATCAAAAAACCGATGTTAATGACCAAATTTACAGAAGCTTCCCATTCTCCCGTAAATACCCCGTTCAGATACAAGACAAAAAACACCACAATGACATATAATAAAAAAAGCACATAATACAGTTTCCTTTTCATCCTTGTTACCATCCTTTTCCTTTCGTACTCTATCCAGTTCTCTTCCTACAGTTCTCTATTATTACAGTTCTTTAAAAAAAGATTCTTATCTATCAATATTTATCATAGCATTTGTCCCTAATTCCTGCAAGTAAAACCAATTCGGGCTTAATAAGCAACTGTTCAGAAATTACCCGTGACAAGTAATTTCCGAACAGTTCCTAAGTGTTTTCATAAACGTCTTGACAATTCTGCCTGACAGTGTCATAATGAACATTGTTCAGTATCGTAAGGAGGGACACGAAATGAATACCATTATCACTTCCAAAGAGGCTATTCTGGAGAAGAGCAGGCAGCTGGTGACAACACAGGGCTGGTCAGCTGTCAATGTCCGGACTGTCGCCGCAGCCTGCGGTGTTTCCGTGGGTTCCATTTATAATTATTTTGCGTCCAAGTCCGAATTGGTTGCTGCCACTGTGGAAAGTATCTGGTGCGACATCTTTCACTTTTCAGAACAACAGGCAGAATCTGACAGCTTTTCCGGCTGCGTCAGATGGATTTTTGACTGCATCAAAAAAGGCAGCGAAAAATATCCGGGCTTTTTTGCCTCACATTCCATGCACTTCCTGGATGGTGGCAAGGCTGATGGACAGCGGCTGATGGCACAGTCATGGGAACATATCCAGACTGAGCTGTTTCGAATTTTGGAAAAAGACAAGGCTATCCGCCGGGACGCTTTTAATGATGTACTGACAAAGCAGAAATTCGTAGATATTGTATTCGCACTGATCATTTCCGCATTGATACGCCAGAATTACGACGACAGCGCCATTCTGGAGCTTATCCGGCGGGTCATTTATTGACAACCGTCCATCGTAACTGATATGAAAAAATTTATTGTAATCAGGAGGAAAAATTTATGCAGGCTATCACAGAAACCTTGTTTGACGCGGTTTATCTAATCACTGTTATCACCCTTGGCATCACCATGATGCGAAAAAGCGGCGGGCACGCACAATACCGCCTGTTTGGCATTATGGCAGTCGTGCTCGGACTAGGTGATTCCTTCCATCTGGTTCCGCGCGCACTCGCACTATGCACCACAGGACTGGAAAACTATACCGCTGCCCTCGGCATCGGTAAGCTTATCACTTCCATCACAATGACTGTTTTTTACATTCTCCTGTACTATGTGTGGCGGAGCCGCTATCATATATCAGGAAAGAAGAAAATTACAACAGCCGTATACCTTTTGTCCGCACTCCGCATCATCCTGTGCCTTTTTCCGCAAAATGGGTGGCTGCGTGCAAATCCGCCATTGTCATGGGGAATTTACCGCAATATTCCCTTTGCGCTGCTTGGTCTGCTGATTATTCTTCTCTTTTTTCAGGAAGCAAAAAGGCAGCATGACACTGCCTTTCGGTATATGTGGCTGACCATTGTTCTCAGTTTTGGTTTTTATATTCCGGTCGTGCTCTGGGCAGATATCATTCCCATGATTGGCATGCTCATGATACCAAAAACCTGTGCCTATGTATGGACCGTGCTGATTGGTTACCGGGCAATGCGCAGCGAAAGCTGATATTTAAAATATGGAGGCGTTCTAATGGCAAAATATATTGGCATAGCAGCACAGCTAGCAAATCGAGATTGGAGGAATTACAATGCAAAGTGTAAGAATTTATGAAATGCCGGCCTGTAAAATGGTTTCGTCTGGAATCGGTATGTTCGGAGAGGGACAATTCAATATATTTGATGAATGGTTGTCTTCGCAAAGCCGCAGTCTGTTTCCAAAAGATTTCCTATATTGGGCAGGAGAAGGCTTTGTCTGGCTGTATATGTACGAAGACGGAATGAATGTTCCGGACGAATTTGAAATAATAGATTTCCAGGGCGGTCTTTATGCTGTAGCAACCGATATAGACCAGCAAACAGACAGAAAGCTTATGGACGCAGAAATAGATCAGTTTCTAAGTGAAAACGGATTTGAGCATGACACGTCACGTCCGGAATTAGGTAATATAATTACGTCACCACTTGCGAAAAAAATAATGGGATATGAACAGATGGACTATTATATCCCAATAAAGGCAAAATAAATCCGAGTTTGCGTAAAGCCAGAACCAAATGAAGTTGGTATTAGGAGGATGATTATGTACGAGAGAATGCTGGATAAGCAGGTTATTCCAACCATAGAGGAAATGACAGCGTACTGTTCAGAAAATGCAGAATGCTTTTCTATGATAAACGATTGGCTGACAGCTGCTTTTCATACAGAACAGAAAGTGGTTTTCCCTTATGGCAATAAATACGGCTGGGGAATCGGACATTATAAAAAGAAAAAGCTTATGTGTAATATCTTTGCTGAAGCTGGTGCATTTACAGTTATGTTGAGATTGACAGATACGCAATATGAAACAATTTATGGAGAGTTAAAAAAATACACTCAGGAATGCATTGATAATAAATATCCCTGTGGCGATGGCGGCTGGATACATTACCGGGTTACCTGCCAGGAACATTATGAAGATATCAAGAAACTGTTAGCGGTAAAATGCCAGTGACAGCTAACTAACTGGGATATTTGCATGAGTTTGAATTATCTTTCATGCGAACGCCCCAGCGGCGTAATGTTTGGATTTCTTGTCAAAAACTGATGTTCAGCCTGATTCATACGATATTTACAAGATTCCCGCCGCAAAATTTTTGCAAATTCTCCATGCCATTGGATCGGGGAGCAAATTGCCCCCGAACTCGGCTATGCTTATGGCAATGACACGCTTCCAATCGTTGAGTATTATGGTTTTTTCAAACCAGAAAATGGAACTCACGAATATTGTTACTTGTATGTTCCAGTGAAGGAAAATGATGCCATTAATAAATGATAATGCATAAATATCTGGGAATTTAGATATTGACTATTCTGGCAATCAGAAAACCATCTCGCCAGAATGCATTATCACCAAAAAGTTCTTCCATTAAGTTTGTATCCAACTTCCATGTTCCAACAACATAGATCGTCCCTTTGTTTTTCAAAACCCGCTTACATTCTTTTTCTATGTCATCCCACTGCATCCGGATATGGAATAAAGAATTATATATAACTATTGTGTCAAATGTATTATCGGCATAAGCCATTTTAGCGGCATCCATGATTTGAAAAGTTACACGATTGTGTTCAACCAGATTATTCAGCCTGCTATCGTCAAGGTCGATACAAGAAACACGATTTGCAATTCGCGTCGCTGAAACAGAAAAATCCGCTGTCCCACAGGCAACTTCAAGAATATCTTTGTTTTTTATGTCCGAAGCAAGCATATTAACAAGCATGTCTGTCTTTTTCATATTGCCTCCACCTGATGCATAAATGATAGAATTGCGGAGATACACTTTCATTCATGCAGTCTATAATTTTATTAACTTACCGTTATCAAAATAATAGATATCTTCTCTCTTATATCCATATTTGGATTCAGGAATACTGATATGTGGTTCGAAAGTAAACATTTCAACATCTGATAATTTTTTATGGTTTCCCTTTTCAATATATATTCTGTCATTTATGTTTTTTACAATGGAATGTCCAAGGTTTCCAAGAAAATCCAAGTTAAGGAATCCTTTTTTCACAATCAAATCATTCATGAAATAGTATAATTCCTCAAATGTCATATCCGGCGCCGCCATATCAATTAGGGCTTTATGCAGATATTCTTCCATCTGCAATCCTCTCCGCCACTCGTCATTTTTTATTCTGTCAGTTTCATTACATAAAACGTCATTTTCAAATACAAGTGTCCTTGCATAATCTCCCCAAATGTTATTCTTTTGAGGACTTAAATCAATCGTGATAATATCATTTTCCTGTACGGTTCTATCCGTCACCATGTAATCCCTGCCCGATACGGATACCGCAGTTTCATCTCCGGAAAAAATAAAAGCGCCAACGTCCCAATACCAAAATGAATCCGCGCCATTTTCCAACAAATAATTTTCACACAATGCTTTGATATCCCGTATGTTCATACCGACTCTCATTGTACCGGCAATATAATTTATGGCTGCCCTGTTTAGATCCTGCATTGCGGAATATAAACCAAGCGTTTCCTCTGCCACACTATACCCATTGAAAAAATGCTGTTTTGCCTTCACTGTTATACCCTGCCTTTCTGTAAAAATTCAATGTACTTTCTTCCTTAGAACCTGTCATTCTGATTACTCATTCACATGATAATCAATGTTGGCAAGTTTCGCCTGCCTCATTAAATCCTTTGTTTGAATTGTGTAATTCTTTCCATCCTTTATAAAGTGTGTGCCACATTGGCGAAACTCAAAATTGACCTTTTTCTGAATACATTGCTCGCGAATATCCAATACCCAGGCGTACTCAAGAGGACGAGCGTTTCTGTCTGATTCGCCGCCAACCACAACTAGCTCAATGCCATCAAGATGTTTTTCAAGGCTAACTGCTTCAATTAAAGGCTGCGCAGTAATGCATTTGTGTTTTATTGGTAGTTCTTTGAATATGCCAAGCCTATCATCCGCATTTTTCTGATTTTCGATGGTACAGCAGACTACAACATTTTCATATCCGTTGCCCCAGTCATCGGGAATGCAGTCCATAAATCGCTCTATGCGTTTTGTGAGAAAAAGGAACGTACAATCCTGCCGCTGCCTTATCATCTGCCAGCAATCACCACGCCAGCAGTCCGCTTCCTTTATGAGAAAATCGGTGGAAAAACACAGATAGACAATTCCTGATTTCATCTTATATTCGCCATTTTTCTTTTTCTCCATGGGCTTTGTAAAATCCTTAGTCTTTACAATTTCAGCCGTATTGATACCACGCTTTGCGTCGCCTTTATGTATATAACAGTATAAGCAGCCTTCGCTGCATTTATGGCAGCCACGCCATGGGTTCCACATTGCCATTTCCAAAACCTCCTGTCCTTCCCATTCCCTTTGCCCGATACTGGCATATTATGTGCCAAAAGCCATAAATGCCGTTAACCAGAATAGGGCAGCTGCTCAAAGTATTCATTCTCCGACACGCCGTCTATCAAAAGCTGCCACTGCTCCTCGTCTCGCACATAGCTGATTGTACCCGTCTCTCCGGTGTCCAGCCGGAAATACGCAGTCCCTGCATTGTCCGTCCCTGTAATCTTAAGCACGCTGCCGGCGGGGATTTCTGTCTCGACACCCTCCAGTGTCACAGGAAGGTCTTTTGCCACTGTCAGTTTATAAAGCGTATCGACTGCAAAGATTTCCTCTGCCTGCACCAGTTTTCCATCCTCTGTCAGGCTGTATTCCATACTGCCTGCATATGAGCCAAACACATCCAGATGCATGAACAGCCCGAGCTTATCCGTTCCCAGATAAAATTTTCCTGCTCCCCCCAAATACGCACCACCGAAGGACACACCATCCAGTTTGTCACATGCCTGCACCTTGCCGCCTGTGACCTCATACACATATGTCACATAGTCATCCGACGCATAGTCGCAGTAGAATACCAGAAAACTGCGTCCATCAGAACGTTTTATCACATATCCCATCATAAACTGGCTGAATGTCCCGACGGTCTCGCTGGTATCTCCTGACACGACTGTCACTTCCGTTGTCCCATATTCTTCGTCATAAACGGACGCAATCTTCACTTCACCGTCCGCGCCTATCAGCCTTGACGCATCAGTATTCTCCATCACACGCGCAACCACGCTGCTGCATGGGCTAATGTACTCCTCTTTGATATATTCGGAAAACATATCATATGGAAGTGTAACGGACGGCGCTCCTGTCACATAAGGCGCAACAGTGTACAGATTATATTCAATCACAATTCCTGTATTGTCCAGATACCAGCACATTGGCGTCTCGCCAAATGTATCGTTCTCCACAACGTCCTGATATTCTGGAAAAAGTCCGTCCGCATAGTCCTCTTCCAGCTTCTGCGTAATATAACTGACAGCCTTGTCATAAAATCCTTCCGCATCACTCAGAATGTCTTCAAGCTGCAGCTTCCTGCCACTGCTTACATCAAAAGTAGCGCCCTCAAAGTCATAGAAACCATGCGCTCCGCCCTCGTACATGTCATGAATGCTGCAAAAGCTGGCAACACGATTATCAATCCTGTATGCCAGAACACTCTCGCTGTTATAATAGTTAATAAAATATTTTTTTTCTTCTTCCGAGTCATAATGCTCTTTTGCCATCTGCAGCAGCTCGTCATAATCATTCGTAAGTCCGCCCCACTGCGCGAGCAGTGCGTCATTCAGTGCATCATATCCATCTCCCACGACTGCAACCCTGTCAGCGTCAACTGACAAAAGAAGTGTTTTTCCATCATCTGCGTACCACTCTTTCTTTTCCGATACTGAACCAATCGTCGGACAATTTACATCTGCATCGTTCTCTTCACTGCCCTGGGGCTCTTTCTCCGGTTCGTCCTCTTTTGCTATTTCATTTTCCGCATCCTTATTTTCGGATTTTTCACTCTGTACCTGAGACTCCTGCACCGTTCCTGAATCCGGCTGTCCGCCCTGAGCCGCACTGCATCCGCCCATAATGAAACCCAATAAAATCCATGCGATACTCCAAATACTCTTTTTCATAATTATAGCCATGCTCCCTTTTCAATCTTTCTCCTCTTTCCGCCATCCATGCGCATCCATCATCCCTCTGACTTCAAACAGCTTATCCAGAAACCAGTACGGAATCATTGTCCCCTGTTCCTGCATCGCAAGCACTTCCTCCTTGCCTGCCCACCGGACAGCCTGCACCTCTTCCTCCTGCAAACGAAGCGAGGCGAGGTCTACCTCCTGTTCCAGCAGATAATAGTCGTCAAAACCATGCACAAAATTGATGGTAAAATCAGGTCTCCTGTCCGACAAGTCAATCCCTAATCCCAGCTCCTCAGCCACTTCCCGCTCCGCTGCCTGCTGGCTGTTCTCGCCCTGCAAGGCAGAGCCTGCCGCCGTCAAATCCCACATGTTCGGCCAGTCCTCCTTGAAGGGCTGCCGCTGCTGAATCAGCATCTCATTCCTGCTGTTAAAAATACAGACATGGACAGCAAGGTGATACTCTCCGTCCTTCATCGGGTCGCCGCGCCGGTGCATCCTTCCCGTCCTCTCCCTGTCCTTTGTATATAAATCCCACAGTTCGTTCTCTGCCATAACATCCTCCCTGCCGCTTTTGGCGGCTCAAATAGAAATGAAAGTGCAAGACCTGAAACAGACAGACCTTGCACCCTTATTTGATGCCAGTCTCCTTCTATGCCTCCATTCATTCTGAATGGCGCATTGAGGAACTGTACATACTATACAAACTTCACCAGTTCTTCCACACTCTTTCTCTTCGGCGCAGCCGGCTCCTCGTCCGCGTATCCTACCGCCACAAGCGCAGCAACCTTCTGTCCTTCCTCGACACCGATAATCTCAGCAACCTTCGCCTCGTCAAAGATGCCGAGAATGACAGCGCCTACCCCTTTATCATGGGCAGCAAGGCAGAAGGTCTGTGTCGCAAGTCCCGCGTCAAACACTTCCCAGCGGTCTTCCTTCGATGTCGTATAAGAACCGTCACGTTCAAATCCGCTTCTGCCGTGCACCATGTTCACGACAACAAGTGCCGCACAGCCCTTGATGATGCCGTTGTTGTGCTCAAATCCAAGCGTCGCCTCCTCTGCGATTTTTGCCTTGATGTCCGCGTTTTCAACCACCACATACCTTGTCACCTGGGTATTTTTCCAGGACGGTGCAAAGGATGCCGCCGACACGATTTCCTGTATTACCTCGTGTGGTACCTGTTCCGGCTTGAACTTCCTGATACTTCTCCTTGTCTCAATACATTTGATTGCTTCCATAGTACTACCTCGCTTTCCTTTGTTTATTATCTTATAAAATTTATATCTTCTGCCATCGCACTTCTGTCTTAGATTATATGAGCAGGGCTATTTCAGGAATCCGTTTACAATCTGCTCCTCCGCCTCTGCCTCCGTCAGCCCCAGCGTCATCAGTTTTATCAGCTGCTCGCCAGCAATTTTTCCGATTGCTGCTTCATGAATCAGGCTCGCGTCAATGCTGTTTGCCGTAATCTCCGGAATCGCGCGCACCACTGCATTGTCCATAATAATCGCATCGCACTCCGAATGCCCTGCGCACTTGTTGTTTCCATTGATATGCGAATAAAAGGTCTGCTCGGACGAATCCTTTGCCACGGAACGCGAAATCACGTTCGTGCTCGAATCCTCACCGTCCAAATCGACATAAAAGTTCGTTGTCGCTTTCTGTTTCCCATGCGTCATCAGCTTTTCCTTGATGACAAGCTGCGCACCTTTTCCAAGCTTTGCCCTTGTAACCCTGTCCGTAGAGTCCACGCCCCTGATTTGAACGGTGTCCATTTCCATGTAGCTGCCTTCATCCAGATTGACGATTGTCTCCGGGTTCATCACACGCTCCCCAGTACCCTCGCCGGAACCATAGTGTTTCTCCACATACCGCACCTTTGCATTTTTTCCGATAAAAAAGGAGTGGATTCCGCTGTGCTCGCTCGTCTTGCTGCCGCCATTATGGATGCCGCATCCTGCCACAATCGTGACATCACAGTCCTCGCCAATATGAAAATCGTTGTATACCAGCTCCTTGAGTCCTGTCTGTGTCATCAGTACGGGTATGTGCACGCTTTCCTTTCTGGTGCCGGGCTTGATAAAAATGTCAATTCCCGGCTTATCCTCTTTTGGGACAATCTCGATATGTTCTGTGGACTGCCTTCCTGCCGACTCGCCGTTTGCGCGGATATTGTAGGCGCCTGCTGGCACTTCGTGCAAATCCGCCACCTGCATCAGCAATGTTTTCTGAATCTCATCCATGTATACACCCTCCTGCATTATGTCTGCACTCAAGATTGCCATTTAGCAGCTTTGGCAGTATCTCCGCTTTCGACCCCATGTCCTGAATCTCGCCGTTTGCAATCACGACAATTTTGTCCGCAATGTCAAGAATGCGCTCCTGATGCGAGATAATCACAATATTCCCCTGCGTCTTGTCATGCATCTTTTCAAACACCTTGATTAAATTCTGAAAACTCCACAGGTCAATTCCTGCCTCCGGTTCGTCAAATACCGACAGCTTCATGCCCCTGGCAATAACCGTCGCAATCTCAATCCGCTTGAGCTCCCCGCCCGACAGGCTGGCATTTACCTCCCGGTTGATGTAATCCCGCGCGCACAGCCCTACCTCCGCAAGATACTTACATGCGCCTTCCACACTGAGCTGCTCCCTCGCCGCCAGCCGAATAAGGTCAAGCACCGTGATTCCCTTAAAACGAACCGGCTGCTGAAAGGCAAAGCTGATACCCAGGTTCGCTCGCTCCGTGATGGACAGCTCCGTAATATCCTGCCCCTCAAAGAAAATCCGCCCCTCTGTCGGCTGTATGATTCCCGCAATCATCTTGGCAAGGGTCGATTTTCCGCCCCCGTTTGGCCCGGTGATTGCCGTGAAACGGTCGTCTATTTTTAAGTCAATATGATTCAATATATCCTTTCCATTCCCATCATCCACATGGTAGGATATATCCTTTAATTCTAGCACGAATCCGCGCCTCCTCTCCTGATGCCTCTGAATTTCATATATACGCTCTTTCAGTATAACCAATATTTTACAAAAAAGCGACTGTTTTTTGAAATTTTCATATGAATCTTGTGGCAGGAAATCCTCCCTCCAATATCCCAATAAGCATAGGTCATAATATCATTAACTGCCGCATAAGCTGTATTTTTAGCTTGCTCTGACTAAAGTTTCTTTTCCACCTTTCCCAGTTCGTCCAGCAGTGCCGTTCTTCTTGGATAGGTGCGCCGCAGTTCCTCAATAAGCTCCCCTGCCTTATCAGTTCCTTTCCATTTTATAAGCTGTGCTATCTGCTTCGTTACCTTTTTGTACTCTCGTCTATCCTTTGCCTGCGCGCAATTCCTGCTGATTTCCTCATAACACAGTTCATAAACCTGCTCTGGATAATCTTTCACCAAATATTTTCCATAATAAAATAAATCAAACGGATTTTCCGTTACATCCTCAAGTAATCGTTTTGTTTCTTTTTCAGCAATAAGGACATTGCGGTAACATATGGTTTGTTTCGCATCTTTTAACAGATTCAGCAACGATTCATAATGCTCATTCCACGCATTGTTCTGGCTGTAAATCTGTTTCAGGACTTCCCAGAACTTTTCATTTCCCATCAAAAGAAGCTTTTTTGCCTGTGCAATCTGTTTTTCTGTATCGTTAGCCGCCGCATAAATATCGTATAAAATATTATTCCAGTCTTCCGGGTCACTGCTGCGGTAATGCCATGCGCTTTCTTCATTTGCCTGTTCTAAGCAAAGCTGCTCCGCTTCCCCATACTGCCCTTCTTCCAAGGCGTCACTAATCGCAATCCTGCGCAGCTCCTTCACCGAAATATTCTGATAAAGCTCTTCCCTTACAGCCTCCTTGCCATATAAGTGCCTGTGCAGTAAATATCTTGCAAGCATGTCCTCCTTTTTTGTGTAATCAGGAAAACTCTCCTCCTGCGCACTTTCAAGCAAAATATCAAGAACCTTTTCCAGCTTCTGTGCATTCTTTTCATCACAAAGACAGATTCCACATTTCAGCAAATCATACCGCCAGTCCGTCCAGCCATCAAATGCGTTCTTACGGGCTTCCTTAATTATGATATCCAATGCCGCATTGCGCATTTTCTTGTCCTGTTTCTCAATTTCTTTTGTACATTTGCCAATCAAGTCATAGGTACACAGGATTACATCTGTCAGCATTCCGGAACTGCTGTCTGCGTAAGACGCCAGCTTCACGCCGGAGAGCAGGATGTATACAGATGCCTTCAGTGCTGTCAAGGCGTCCCCTGATTTCAACTGCTCCGCACACATATCCACGCAGTCATGCATATCCGCGCAAATATTGTCGCAGCTGCTCCATCCGATATATCCACGGTAAGTGTTACACTTAATTGATGCAGCTATTGTATTTTTCACTATTATTATGACATCTTCTGAAGGAATCATTGCCTCACCTCTTTCTTTGACTTCCGCACATGCTCCAGAAACCCCCTGGCTGCCTTCCCTTCCGCCGCATTATATGTATATCCCAGCCTGCTCCCCACATACGCTGCTGTCTGCTCAAACAGGTCACACATATGCAGCACCGCCGTCCATGCTTCCGCAACGCTTCCACCAAAGTAGGTATTCAGGTATCCCTGATACTCGTCCGGTTCCAGCCACCTATATAAGTATTTTGCTGATTTTCCGACGCTGACCTGAAAATCCGTCCTGATGCCGGCTTTCCATGAAAGCATCTTTTCCAGCTGCTTGCGAACCACAAAGTTGGTCATGTCCTGCACATAAGGCATCTCCTCGCGCCACAGTCCCTTCGCTATATTATTGCTGCACCACCAGAATTCATTGGCACATGCCTGAAACTGTGCTTCTGAAGGCTTTTTTACATGGTAATCCGCATCTGTTGATTCCGGCACTTCCGGAAGAATGTTTTCCTTATCCAGCAAAATCCGGCAAAGCCTGTCATCATGAATATGCTCCCTGGCAAACTGAATTGTCTGTACTGTAAGGTCAATTCGGACACCGTCTTCAAACTGCATCAGCCAGCCATAATGATTTTCCTTGTCACTCGGATAATCCGGGCTTTCGTCGGGATACTGCATATACAGAATTTTGCCAAACTTGTGAATCCAGTCCTTATCCTCAATAAATGATTTTGTTTCCCGCACCACATACACAATGTCATAGTCCTGAAATATATCTCTTGGGACATTCGGGTTTGTCCGCGAGCCATTCATATATACAGCCAGAATCCTGTCGTCTTTCTTTGCGATATCCATCAGCAGCCCATACATTATTTCCTCATTGCGCATTAGTCTTTTCCGCCTCCCTGACATTCAAAATTTATCCATTTCTTCCTATCCTTGGACATTATACCATTCACACGCTTTCTTTTCAATCTTCCTCATATCTTTACCCCAAAGCAAATCTCCTGCCCCTCTGGCTCGTTCAGCAGCTCCACTGTAAGCTCCCCCTTGTGGCGCTTTGCAATCTGGTTTGCCTGATACAGCCCAAGCCCCCTGTCCTCACGGTTATTTTTGGTTGTAAACCCTTTTTCAAAAAAGTGGGAAACCGCACCCATGGTCAGGTTTTCCACCTGATTTTTAATCATGAATATCAGCTTGTCGTTTTTGGCATCAAGCACCATCTCCACCCTGTTCCTCCGCGGTGTTGCCGCCTCGAATGCATTGTCTGTCAGCGTCCCGATAATTTCGACGAGCGCATGTTCTGACACTGTTGTCACAATTTCCTGACTCAGCACCTGGATGTCGATGTCAACATAGGCAGGCGCACTGATAATCTTGCTGTAGAGAAATCCCGCCAGTATCTTGTCCGATATGCGCAGCAGCGCCGGGTTGCAGCGGGATTTGTCCGCATAAATATCCTTGCAGTATGCCGACTGCGCCCTGACAAGCTCGTCATAGTCACTGATGGTCACATGCATGTTCAGAATCGCATTCATATGATTGTCAAACTCATGCTGCCGTGCCCGGATATCCTTTGTCAGCTCCTCCATCGGCTTTATGTAAAGCTTGTAAATTTTCAGTTCCTGCTCCTGCCGCCGCAGTGCCGCATAGTTCTGCGCCCAGTCAAAAAAGCCGAAAATAATCACCGAAAAGACAATGCCAAACAGCACCATCACCTTGATATCGAGCGTGTGGCTTAAATACAGGTCAACCAGCAGATATAACGCAATTATCAGCGCAACCACGCAAAAGATTCTATATAAAAATTTTCTGCCAAGCTCAGCCATCGCAACGCACTCCTTTTATCATTCCTGCTTTCTCCTATTCCCTGATATTGCCAAGGGGCTGTTATACACACAGCCTTTTCTTAATATCACTCTTATACGTAATCCCAATTTCCACCTGTTCTTTGTTTTTCATGCGGATAAGTCCGTTTACGGTATCCACATAATCAATATAATCCTGATTTACAACACACATGCGGTGTATCTGCAAAAATTTATCATCCGGCAGTTTTTCTAGCAGCTGCCTGATGGAGAGATACGGAACCTTCATTTCTTCTTTTAACAATACGAACTGAACCCCACGCGGCACTGCCTTGACATACACAATATCCTTACAAAAAAGCTTGTAATTGATGCCATCCTTTTTCACAACCACATACGCGTCCCGCGTCTCCCCCTGCTGGGACAAAAACAGCAGCTTTCCCGCGAGCTTCTCGATATCCTGCTCATTATACGGCTTTATGAGGTACTGGTAACAGTGCAGTTCCCTGTACGCGGTCAGCTCCATATTCGCCAGCGAGGTAATCATCACAATCGGCGTGAATGCATACTCCCTTTTCTGACGCACCTCCCGCGCAAATGTTATCCCCGAGGTGTCATCCCTGTCGTTACAATCCAGGTTAATGTCCAACAAAAAAGCCTGAAAGGGCGGCTGCGCTTCATCCGCAAGCGCAGCCCTTGCCTCTTTCAGACTATTTGCAGGAACGGTGCACACCCTGTCAGATACCTTTTCCAGCATCGCAGTAATCGCATCCAGGCAGTCCTTACTGTCCTCCAGAACCAATATCCTTGTCATGTGTCTTGTTCCTCCTGTTTTTCGTTTCCATCCTACCAAGTCTGTTTTACTTCAGGATTTCCCCGACGGACTTTGCAAGCCCTGCCACCCCCTGGATTTCCGAAGGAATGATAATCTTTGTCGCGCTGCCATTTGCCGCCTTCTCAAACGCTTCCAGTTTCTTGATGGTCAGCACCGCCTCGTCCGCGCCTGCATCCTTTAAATACCTGATACCCTCCGCATTTGCCATCTGCACAACGCGAATTGCCTCTGCCTGGCCTTCTGCCTCGCGGATTCGCTTTTCCTTCTCGGCTTCCGCCCGGAGAATCGCCACCTGCTTTTCTGCCTCTGCCTCAAGAATTGCGGATTCCTTATGCCCCTCCGCCACAAGGATTGTCGATTTCTTCTCGCCCTCTGCCCGAAGAATCGCCTCGCGGCGCTCACGCTCTGCCTTTATCTGCTTTTCCATCGCATTCCGGATGGGTTCGGACGTAATAATGTTCTTTAACTCGACACGGTTTACCTTGATGCCCCATGGGTCTGTGGCAACGTCAAGCGCGGAGCGCATATTTGTGTTAATAACCTCCCTTGATGTCAGGGTCTGGTCAAGCTCCATCTCACCGATGATATTACGAAGTGTTGTCGCAGTCAGCTTCTCAATCGCCATAATCGGGTTATCGACGCCATATGCATACATCTTCGGATCCGTAATCTGGAAAAACACGACCGTATCAATCTGTATCGTTGCGTTATCCTTTGTGATAACGGGCTGTGGCGGAAAATCTGCAACCTGTTCCTTCAGGTTTACCCTTTTCGCAACTCTGTCAAGAAACGGAACCTTGAAATGAAGCCCTACTCCCCATGTCGTATTATATCCGCCAAGCCGCTCGATGACATAAGCATATGCCTGTGGAACAATCCGCACATTTGTCGCCAGAAGCACAATCACAATAAACAAAAGAACCAAAAGAACTTCTACCATGTTCATAATATTTCCTCTCCCTCATACTTTTCAACAATTAATTTGACACCCCTGATGTCGACAATTTTTGCAAGGCTGCCTGTCACTATCCTGACACTGTCGTCGGCAGACCGCACTGTCCATTCCTGTCCGTTTACCACGGCGCATCCTTTTTCCGCAATGTTGTCCACATCCTGCGTAATCCGTACAATCTTTCCAATAATGCCCTCGTAATTTGTCCTTGTGCGCGTGTTGTTTATGTACCTTATCGCCCAAGGCCTTGTAAACACCAGCATGCCAAGTGATACAATTAAGAAAATGGTCAGTTGGAGTACCAGTCCGCCGCCAAACATCGCCACAATAATTGCAAAAAGCGCCCCGATTGCAAACCAGATGGTCGTAAGCCCTACTGTCACAATCTCGATTATGATGAGGATTATCATGGCCGCCAGCCATACCATTGTATCATTCACATCAATCCCTCCTTTCCGAATTTACAGGTATCAGAAATGCTTTTATCTTCCTGATACCTACACATTACCGCATAATCGCATTTCAGACAATAGGTTTTGCGTGAATGCAGTGATTTCCGTATTTAATCGTTGATGCCCTTCCTGTATTCTTCCAGCTCTTTCTGGAATGCCTCTGTCTTATAATATCCGCAGGAAAACATTTCCGGACAGAATCCCCTGTAAATGCACTCTTTCACCATGCAGGAGGCAAGCTCCGGCTCGGTCTTTGCCACTTCCTCCCTGACAAGCGCCCATGCTTCCCGTGTCTCGGGGCTTGCGCAGCTGCACAGACGCTTGCGGCTGATATTAATCAGTGCCTGGGCATCCGCCTCGCACGCATGGTTGACAAGCGCGCCCTGCGGCAGTTCATCCCTGCTGACACCCGTCCTGTCGCTTCTCTGCGTCGACACCCAGTGCTCAATCCCTATTTTATGCCGTACCATATGCACGCTTACCCACGATTTCAAGTCTTTCCAGCGCCAGTAAAACTTCATGCGCCTTATCGGGGAATGTTCGGACATGATGAGTTTTCTTTTCCACTGCGCGTCAGGATATTTTCCTGTTGTCTTATTGATTGTATTCATGGCAGAATCCTTGATGTCCTGCCAGCTATCTTCATGTTTGAATTGGTCAATCTGCATGGTAATCCTCCTACTGCCTTTCTTTTTTTGCCGCCGACAGTCTTTTCGCCGAGCCTTCTATCTGCTCCCTCTCAGAGGAAAGCTCCCTGATGAGCTGGTACAGTGTCCAGTTAATGTTTCTCGGTGTTGTCACCGCCTTGAGCTTCGTCGGTGTCAGCCCGACATTTTTATAGGAACGAAGAAACTCGTCCAGTTTCTTGTCCGGAATTTCTGAAAAAATAATAATCTCGGGCATACAGAAGATTGCCGGCGCCTTCTCCGTCTGTGACAGGTCAAGCGGGGCAAGGTTCCTGATTTCTGCAAGCTTCCCGACCTGCACATTTAAATCCGAGGCTTTCAGCTGCTTCGTCTCTATCGCCATGCTCATGCCAATCACTTCCAGCTGAATTTTTTTCTTTTCATCCTGCACATAATACAGAATCATCCCTTTCATAGCATCCGTCATCGTCATTTCCATCCTTTCCCTTTTTATTATGGAACAATTATAAGAATTTATCTATCGCAATTTTTAACTCCTCGACTGACTCCATATCGTTTTCCCGCACTGCTTCAACAATACAGTGGTCAATATGGTCCTTTATGATGACCCGGCTTACCCCGGCTATTGCGGACTTGACCGCCGCCAGCTGTATCAGCACCTCACTGCAGTCCCTGCCGTTTTCCACCATTGTCTTTATGGATTCCATATGCCCGATAATCTTGGACATGCGGTTTAACACGGCTTTTGTCTCCGTATGGGCATGTGTATGCTCTCTCTCCATCCTTTATCTCCCTTTTATCAAACGATTGCATCATCCAGAAGAAAGTCTGCCAGGACAACATTGCTCACATCAATTCCGGCATCCGTCAGCCTGACTGCGTCTCCCTCCTCCGCCAGCATCCCCTGTTCTATCCACCGATGCAGTGTCTCCCCATAGACCGCATCCATCCCAATGCCAAAGCTCCTCGCAAATTCCTGCTTTGAGACTCCCTGCATCAGGCGCAGTCCCAAAAACATAAATTCTTCCATCCAGTCTTTTTTTGACAGTTTCTCCACATCCTGTTTCACGCTTTCATGCGGCATCTTTTCCGCGCCCTCTTGTCCGTATTCCGCAAACACACGAAGGTATTCCTCCATATGCCCTGTATTCTTCCACCGCACATTCCTGAACAGCGAGGATGCCCCAAGTCCGAATCCCACGTAGTTTACTATATGGTCAATGCCGCGCTGCCAATAAATGGTATTATGCCTGCAGGCATACCCTTTTTTGGCATAATTGGATATCTCATAGCGCTGGTATCCTTTTCCTGCAAGAACCTGTTTTGTCATCTGATACATCATCCTGTCCGCATCTTCATCCGGAACGGGCGGATATTCTTCCAGCCTGTCACAAAGTCTGGTTCCTTCCTCAATGATAAGGCTGTACGCCGATATGTGCTCCGGACAAAGCGCTGTTACCCTTTCGAGTGTCCCAAGCCAGCTTTCCATGGTCTGTCCCGGAAGTGCAGACATTAAGTCGATATTGATATTGGCAAAGCCTGCGTCCCTTGCCAGATAATAGGTCTGCAAAAAATCCTCATATGTGTGAATCCGCCCAAGCAGCTTTAGCTCTATATTATCTGTGGATTGCAGACCAATGCTCAGCCTGTTGATACCTGCCTTTTTCAGACGGACTAACTTATCCTTATCTGCTGTCCCGGGATTCATCTCGAGCGTGATTTCCACGTCTTTGTCAAATATATAATGCTGCCGCAGGCAGTCAAGCACGCACGCGATATCCGAAGCTTCCAGTATTGACGGCGTACCACCGCCGAAAAACACGGATTTCACGCTGTAATCAACGTAACGGACTGACTCATACTGTATTTCCCTTCGCAGCGCATCCATATATTCCTGCTGTCTTTGCCGTGTCGCCGGTTTTGACAGGAAATCACAGTAGGCGCACTTTTTTACGCAAAAAGGGATATGAATATACACACCAAGCGAACGCACTGTATTTCACACCCCTTTCTCCCTATACACAACGACTTATTTGGAATCATCCAGTTTCAATACGGACATAAATGCTTTCTGCGGTATCTCGACATTTCCAATCTGCCGCATGCGCTTCTTGCCCTCTTTCTGTTTCTCAAGGAGCTTCTTCTTACGCGTGATGTCACCGCCATAGCACTTGGCAAGGACATCCTTTCGCATTGCCTTGACCGTCTCCCTTGCAATCACCTTGCCGCCCACTGCCGCCTGTATCGGTATCTCAAAAAGGTGCCTCGGGATTTCATCCTTGAGCTTCTCGCACATCTTCCTTCCCCTGTCATACGCCGACTGCTTATGCACGATAAAAGACAGTGCGTCAACTTCCTCCTTGTTGATAAGAATGTCAAGCTTGACAAGCTCGGACTGCTCGTACCCCTTGATGTCATAGTCGAAGGAAGCGTACCCCCTTGAGCGGGACTTGAGCGCATCAAAAAAGTCATAAATAATCTCATTCAGCGGCAGTTCATACCGCAGGACTGCCCTTGTCTCCTCCACATACTCCATGCCAAGATAGCGTCCGCGCCGCTCCTGGCACAATTCCATAATCGAACCAATAAACTCTGTCGTCACCATGATTTCGGCAGAGACAATCGGTTCTTCCATATAGTCAATCTCCGACGGGTCAGGAAGGTTGGAAGGATTTGTCAGCTCTATCATTTCCCCATTTGTCTTATAAACCTTATAGACTACCCCCGGCGCCGTCGTTACGAGGTCAAGGTTGTATTCGCGTTCCAGCCGCTCCTGTATGATTTCCAGATGCAGCAGCCCTAAAAACCCGCACCGGAACCCAAATCCCAGTGCAACTGACGTCTCCGGCTCATAGAACAGCGAGGCATCATTTAGTTGCAGCTTTTCCAGTGCATCCCGCAAGTCCGGATATTTCGCGCCGTCCGCCGGATAAAGACCGCAGTACACCATGGAAAGCACCTTTTTATATCCCGGAAGCGGTTCCGCACAAGGATTTTCCGCATCCGTGACCGTATCGCCGACTGCCGTGTCCTTCACATTTTTGATAGACGCAGTCAGATAGCCAACCATGCCTGCAGACAGCTCGTCACAGGGGATAAACTGCCCTGCGCCAAAATAGCCGACCTCCACGACATCGGCGGCGGCGCCTGTCGCCATCATCCTTATCCTTGTTCCCTTTGATACCTTTCCCTCCATGATACGGCAGAATACAATGACACCCTTGTAAGAATCATAAACAGAATCAAAAATGAGCGCCTGCAACGGATTGTCCACACTGCCCCTGGGCGCCGGTATTTTATGGACAATTGCCTCAAGTACCTCCTCAATTCCCACACCGTTTTTTGCCGATATCAGCGGTGCATCCTGCGCCTCAATGCCGATGACATCCTCAATCTCATTTTTCACCCAGTCCGGACGCGCGCTCGGAAGGTCGATTTTATTGATGACAGGGAAGACATCCAGGTCATGGTCGAGCGCCAGATATACATTGGCAAGTGTCTGCGCCTCAATCCCCTGCGCGGCATCCACTACCAGAATCGCCCCATCGCAGGCTGCCAGTGCGCGGCTTACCTCATAATTAAAGTCAACGTGTCCAGGCGTGTCAATCAGGTTGAAAATATATTCGTTCCCATCCTTCGCCTTGTAGACAGTGCGGACGGTCTGCGCCTTAATCGTTATCCCCCGCTCCCGCTCGAGCTCCATGTTGTCAAGAATCTGATCCTGCATCTCCCTGCTTGTCAGAAGCCCCGTCTTTTCGATTATCCTGTCTGCAAGCGTGGACTTACCGTGGTCAATATGTGCCACAATGCAGAAATTTCTGATTTTACTCTGATCCATATTTGACATTGTTCCCTCCATAACCATGATTACAATTACTTTTGTCTTACTTCGTTCTTAAAGCACTCTTCTGATAAAATATCCAGATTATCCAAAGCAGCGCCGCCAGCAGTACAATGCGGATTCCCATCGGTACATCATGGATGTCAAAGCACCGCACATTTATCCACATTTGATTGATTGCCTTGTTCGCATCCGCGTCAAAATAGCGCATGACTGCCGTTCTGTCCATTACCTCCTGCGGCGGGTACTGGCTGTAAAGCTGCCTGCCTATCTGGCTGGACGATGCCGCCAGTACATAATCCCTGTCGTTGTTATCCCCGCTGAAAAAGTAACCTACGGGATATTCCATGATATCCCCATCCTCCTCGCCGGCGCCATAGCACCAGTTCAGATATTCATATATCGTGTCATCCCTGTCATTTCCGGCTATGGATGAGGTGTAGCCGATATAGTACATATTCCGGACTGCATTGTCCGTTCTCGACAGGAAATTGACAAAAGCCTCTGCCGCATGCTGTTTCCTGGCACTGCCATCAATACCGCTTTTCAGCATGACCCATCCGTCAAACCACAGGTTCGTGCTCTCCCTTGGCACGGCAAACTTTAATGTAAAGCCGTCCGCATCCGCCTGGTCCATGGCGTAGACCGCATCGCCCGACCACTGGTAATTGGCGACAATTTTCCCGGTTATCATGTCCGCTTTCCCGCTGTCTGTCTCCAGCGAATACAGATTATCCATCAAATCGTCCAGAAGCGCCTGTGCCTGCGCCACTGTCTCGGGATTTACGTCATTCATCATGTCAGCAAGGCGTTCCCGGTAATCCGCCGAGCGCACAAACGCCTCGTCGGTCAGCGCATCCGCCTTTAAAATGCCAAGCGCCGCAAAATAGGAATCGCGCACATTGTCCTTGAGCGTAACCTGTCTGTGGAACTTCGGATTGCCAAAAATCCCCCATGTCGCCGCCTCGTCCTCTGTCACAAGCTCCGGATTATACAGGACACCTGTAATTCCCCACATATACCCTGCAGCATACTTGCTCCAGCTCTCACCGTTGATCTCATTCGTCTCAAGTGTCTTTCGGATATATGGCGAAACATTGTTGATATAATAATTGTTTGCATCACTTTCCATATAAAAGCTATCGGAATATGGCAGCAGCCTGTCCTCCGCCATCAGCTTCATAATCATGTACTCTGACGGACAGACCAGGTCATACGTATCTCCCAGATTTAACTGGTTATAGAGATCCTCATTGGTTCCAAAACAGGAGTACTCCACACGCACCTCCCTGCCGTATGTCTCCCTGTACCAGTCCTCAAACTCTTCATAAAGCGGTTTTTCCCCGAAAATCACCGTACCGTCGTCAAGTGTGATCATTTCCTCGTCATCCCACTCGCCAAGGTCAATATATTCCTCCCAGTTGCACACCCGCAGAATGACTGGTTCCTCACTGGCACAGACAGTCTGCACCGGCATTCGCAGCCATGACACGGAAACGACACACACCGCAGATGCCGCCAGCCCGATTTTCCTGCGCAGCCCGCTACCTATCTTTCTCATTGCCTGCACCTGCCCTCTTCTCGTTTTTGTTTCCAGTAAGATTCATAAGAATTACCATCCCTACAACCACTGCAAAGATAATCGTGGAAAGCGCCCAGAGCGCCGTCTTGATTTCCGTCTGGGACCCCCGCGTTGCATTTACCACATAAGTACTAATCGTGTCAAATGTAGCCGGCTTGGTATAGCTTGTAATAAAATAGTCATCCAGTGACAATGTGACGGCAAGCGCAAAGCCGGAAACCACACCCGGAAAAATCTGCGGCAGCACGACACGCCGCAGCGCCATCGCCGGCGATGCGCCCAGATCCAGCGCCGCCTCGTACAGGCTGTTATCCATCTGCTTAAGCTTTGGCACAACAGACACATACACAAAAGGCGCTTCCAGAACCACATGGCCGATTACCAGCGAGACAAAACTGCTCTTATCCACGCCGCACGCACCGATTAGCAGAATGCAGAGGGAAAACGCAGTCACGACCTCCGCATTGACGACAGGCACCTTATTCAGGGAACCCACCACCAGGTTTCCAAAGCGTCCTGAATAAAAGACGCCGACTGCCCCCAGTGTGCCAAGTACCGTGGAAATAAAGGCAGAGCCAACCGCAAGGATGAGTGTCCCTGCTATCATGTCCCGCAGTTCGGGCTTTTTAAAAAGAGTCACATAATTCTGTACTGAAAATCCGCGAATTGCACCTATATTGGCAGAATCCGTAAAGCTGTACACCGCAAGCACAAGAATCGGCAGATATAGCAGCACCATCATAAAGGAAAGAAATATGATATAAAAAGTCTTTCTCATGACCCTAGCACACCTCCCCTGCTGCTGCCTGCATCCTCGTCCGCATACCGGTTGGTAAACATCGTAAACACAAGGATGATTCCCAGAAGAATCAGCGCAATCATGGAACCGTTGTGCCAGTCATACGCGCTGAAATAAGCCCCGATCAGGCTTCCCATGATATACGTACTGTTGTAGAGCATGTCAAGCACAACGTAATTTGTCATGGAAGGCAGAAATACCATGACAATGCCGCTTATGATGCCTGGAACCGACAGCGGGAATGTCACCTTCAAAAACGTCCGCACCGTATCTGCGCCCAGGTCTGCCGCAGCCTCCAGCAGACTATTGTCAAGCTTTTCCAGTGTCGTATATATCGGAAGAATCATAAACGGTAAAAAATCGTATGTCATGCCTATGAGCGTATTCAAAAACGGATGGTAGGCAAGGTTTCCCTCTATCACCGTAAGGATTTCTTTCAGCGCGGTAATTCTCAGTGTAAAATTAATCCACATCGGCATTACAAAAACCATAAGGATGACTGCCTTATGCTTAAACCTGCTTCTTGCCAGTATATATGCAATCGGATATGCCAAGAGCAGGCAGCAGCAGGTCGTCGCCACGGCAATCCCCAGGCTGTATGCAAGCGTCCCGATGGTGTTGGGACTGGAAAAAAAGCTGGTCAGGTTCGCAAGGGTAAGCCGCCCTTCCCCGTCTGTAAACGCATAATATATAATCACCACCAGCGGTGCAAATACAAAACATACCAAAAACAACCCATATGGGATGCAAAGCTGGGATCTCTGAAAATGCAGTCTGTTCATCCGCTCCTCCTTATTTCTTAATGGAATAGTGGAACTTGTCTTCCGGTATCAAAAGGCTCACATAATCATCCATATTCCAGAGATACTCGTCATCGACAATAAAGTCCTCATCCTCCTCGGTTCGTACCACGTAACTATAGTGGTCTCCCTTATAAATCAGGTTGATAATGTGCCCCCTGAGGATTCCTGCCTCCTTGTCATCGCTCATTGTAATGTCATCCGGCTTTACAGACACAATCACTTTGATTCGTTCCGGCTCAATCACATCGCCATGTGCATCTATCAGCGCCCCATCTGTATGAAATGAAGTACCTGGTATCAGGGAAGTCATGTCACAGGGAAGCATCCCGTTCAGGAAATGAAGCCTGTACTCCTTGTCCACACCGGATTCGATGCGGTTTATGGTGTCCTCCGCTATCATGATGTGAATGCCTTCGGGCTCAATATCCAGCCCCACCTCCGCACTGAGTTCCGCCTTTCTCGTCGACTGTACCACAATTTCATTTTTGCCGGACTGCACTGCAATCTCATAATGAACCCCCTTGAATATGACAGAGGTCACAATTCCCCTGATAATTCCTTTATCCGGTGCTGTAATCACCACGTCCTCAGGTCTCACCACTGCATCGATCATTGTCCCATGCTCAACGTCATCCACACATTCAAACTCTGCCCCGCAGAAACGTACCCGGCATTTTCCGGTCATGATGCCGCTGAAAATATTGCTGTCCCCAATAAAATCGGCTACAAAGGCATTTTTCGGCTCATTGTAAATGTCCTCCGGCGTTCCCACCTGCTGGATCTTCCCCTCGGACATAACGACAATCTTATCCGACATGGTGAGCGCTTCCTCCTGGTCATGCGTCACATAGATAAACGTAATGCCGAGCTTTTCATGCATGCTCTTTAACTCGAGCTGCATTTCCTTCCGCATCTTCAGATCCAGCGCCCCCAGCGGCTCATCGAGAAGCAGTATCTCCGGCTCATTGACAATCGCCCTTGCAATGGCAATCCGCTGCTGCTGTCCGCCGGACAGTGTGTGTATCTTTCGATCCTCAAAATCTTCAAGGTCTACCATCTCCAGTGCTTTCTTGACCTTTTTCACGATCTCCGCCCTGGGAAGCTTCTTTAATTTCAGCCCGAACGCAATATTCTCAAATACATTCAGGTGCGGAAAAAGGGCATACCGCTGGAAAACCGTATTAATCGGACGCTTATTGGGTGGCAGGTCGCGGATGTCCTCACCGTTTAGCAGAAGCTCCCCCTCCGTGGGCTTGTCAAATCCTGCTATCATACGCAGCGTCGTGGTCTTGCCGCAGCCCGACGGTCCCAGAAACGTCACAAACTCCCCCCGCTGTACTGTGAGGTTAAAATCGTCAACAACACGAAAGCCGTCGTCAAAGGTACGGCTGATATTTTTTAATTCGATAATATTATCGCCTGATGTTTTTTTATTCAATGCATGTCCTCCCCTGTACCAAAAGGAACTGTTCCTGTTTCATAACGCATCACTTTGTAGTGTACCATATCTTCGGGATAATTGCTACTGTAAAAAATTTTTATCATGCATAAATATGAGCGCTGCCAGTCTGGCAGCGCCCATATATGTATCATCCAATTCAATTTTGCACTGTTTATTCAACCGATACTGCCTCTGTATACATTGCACCCAGATCAGCAACAGTGCCATCGTCAAGCAGCTCCTCGATGGACTTGTTAATCTTGTCGAGAAGCTCTGTATTGCCCTTCTTTACCGCAATGGCATACTCCTCCGACTCAAACGCGGAAGCATCCTCCACAATCTTAAGCCCCTCGTTGTCACCCACATATTTCTGCGCTGTCGCCGAGTCTATCACGACGACATCACATTTTCCGTTCACCAGCTCCATAATGGCATCTGTTCCCTTTTTAAATGCCACATACTGGTATCCCAGGTCTTTGACACAAACTTCGCCGGTATATCCCTCAATCACACAAATTTTCTTGTCTGCCATATCCGTAGCTGATGCGATATCGGAATCTTCCTTTACAATCATTACCTGTGTCGCCGTGTAGTATGGAATCGAGAAATCGGCTTCTTCCTTTCTCTCATCCGTGATTGTCATACCTGCGATGGCAGCATCAATCTGACCATTCTCCAGCGCCACGAGCAGGGAAGGAAATTCCATGTTTTCAATTGCTGCCGTCATACCGTTCTTTTCTGCTATCTTTTTGGCAATCGCTATGTCAATACCGTCATACTGGTCAATCACACCGCTAGCTACCACAAATTCAAAAGGGGGAAATTCCGCATTGGTTCCAAATGTAAGTGTCCCTCCGTTTTCTGGTGTCACGTCTGCATCCGTATTTTCTGCCTGCGAACCACCTACTGTCGTATCGGTAACCGTATTGCTGCCTGCCGTGTCCGCCTTGCTGCCGCATGCAGTCAATACAGCCGTCATCATCACTGCCGCCAGCGCAAGCGCTGCTGACTTTGTTCCTTTTTTCATAATGTTCTCCTCCTAAATCTTAAATTGTATATTAAGCCGTCTGGCATAATACCACACTATAATACTTTACTTAGAAAAAGCTTTGTCCGCTCGTTCCTTGGATTATTAAATACCTCATCCGGCGTTCCGCTCTCCATAACCATGCCCTGGTCAATAAAAAGAACCCGGGATGCCACTTCTCTTGCAAACCCCATCTCGTGCGTGACAATTACCATCGTCATGCCGGATTTTGCAAGGTCTTTCATGACATCAAGCACTTCCCCGACCATTTCCGGGTCAAGCGCTGATGTCGGTTCATCAAAAAGCATAATCTCCGGATTCATGGCAAGCGCCCTTGCAATGGCAACGCGCTGCTTCTGTCCGCCGGACAGCTGTGCCGGATACGCCTGTGCCTTTTCTTCCAGATTGACGCGCCTTAAGAGATCATATCCCGTCTTGACAGCCTGGTCTTTTGTCATTTTCTTTAGAAGAACTGGCGCCAGCGTGATGTTATCCATAATGGTCAGATGCGGAAACAGATTGAACTGCTGGAACACCATCCCCATTTTCTGTCGGACTTCATTGATATTGACCTTCGGCGTATTAATCAGCTGGTCATCCACATAAATTTCCCCATCTGTCACATCCTCAAGCAGATTCAGGCATCTTAAGAATGTACTTTTGCCAGAGCCTGACGGTCCGATAACAACGACAACCTCACCCTGGGAAATATGTTCGTCAATACCGTTTAAGACAGTCAGACTGCCAAATTTTTTATGTAAATTTTTCACCTTTATCATATCAAAGCATCCATGTCCTTTCACTCGTTTTACTACCGGATATCGGATTTTCTCAGCATCACTTCTATCCTGTGCAGCAGCAGTGTCAGTATCTTAATCAGCACATAATAAATGACAGCAGTCCCAATGAGCGGCATAAACGCGACAAATGTAGCGCTTTTTATAAAATCGCCCGCCTTCTGAATGTCCATAAGTCCCACATAACCTACAATGGCGGTCTCCTTTATCAGGACAATAAACTCATTGCACAGAGCCGGAAAGATATTTTTTACAGCCTGGGGTATGACAATCCGCGTCATTGTCTGGAACGCATTCAGCCCAAGCGACCTTCCTGCCTCTGTCTGTCCATGATCCACGGACATGATGCCCGCCCTGATGATTTCGGACACATAGGCGCCCGAATTAATACCAAAGGCAATCGCCGCGATAATCCACTTGTCCAGGTCAACCGTGGCAAAAACAACAAAATATATAATCATCAGCTGCGTGACAGACGGCGTCCCGCGTATGATATCCGTATAAAGGCTTCCAAAAAATTTGAGCGGCTTTCTTTTCGAGAGGTTGCACGCCGCTATCAGCAGCCCTATCAGGATACCGATAAAAACCGCCAGAAGCGATACCTTTATCGTCACGCCGATACCACTGAGCAGGAGCTTATACCGATCCTCCCTGATAAAGCACTTATAAAATACATTTGAAAAATCAGAATACCATTCCTGAAACGCTGTCATCTGTCCGTCATCCTTTCGCCAATTGTGGAAATCACCACACTAACGCCCATTTTATCATAAAGAATGCAAAATGAAAAGTATTTTATTTTAAAATCTATATCTCGGTGTAACAGCTCAGTGCGCAAGCATATCCTCAATAAATATCCCATACCCCTTCGCACTGTCCTGCACAAGCACATGTGTGACCGCGCCCACGAACTTGCCGTTCTGGACAATTGGCGCACCACTCATTCCCTGCACGATTCCCCCTGTCAGCGACAGCAGCTCCGTGTCGGTGACCAGCAGTGATATCTGGCGGTTTACGGCATCCTTTCCCGGTGTAAGTTTTGTAATCTCCACATCATAGTACTTTGCCTCCCCATCCACGGAGCATAAAATCTGTGCCGGTCCCACGGTAACCTCCTGCTTTAAAGCAATGGGAAGCGCTTCCTGTTCAGCCGTGTACTCGCTTAGCAGCTCCGCATTTGCCACCCCGTAAATTCCCTGGATGGTGTTGTCCACAATCACGCCCGATACCTGATCCGACTTGTATTCTATCACACCCGTAAGCTCGCCCGGATTGCCCCGCTCCCCGCGTTTGACGGCAACAATTTCCGTGTGGTACAGCAGCCCGCTTCCAAGCTTCAGCAGCTCACCCGTATCCATGTCATTGATGCCATGTCCAAGCGCGCCAAATCGGTTCTGGCTGTCTATATAGGTCATCGTCCCGATTCCCTGCGCACTGTCCCGCAGCCATGCGCCCATTTTGTACACATTGTTTTCGTCAGGCTCGGGCTTTACCTTTACCTGTATCAGCTCATCCTTTCTGGACACCTGAAAAATAATTTCCGCACCGTTTCCATTCTCAATGTATTCTTTTATCTGTTTTTTATCATTGATGGCAAATCCATCCATTGCCGTCAGATAATCCCCGGACTGCAGCTTGTACTCGGAGGGTGCGCACTTGTCCCCGCCCGCCCCGTCAAAGCTGCCTGTGTCCACCACTAGAACCCCCTGTGTCTTGACATAGATTCCGATTGGCTTTCCGACTGGTGTCAGGGTCGTATTCTCTATGACCTGGATATCCACATCCTTGAGCGGAACCAGCCCGAAGAGTTTCAGGCGCATCTGGTAAGAGCTTGTGTTTTCTCCCGCGACAATCGTCAGTGGCTGGTTCAGAGCCAGAATGGTCTCCGAGTCCGTGCTGATTACGCCGGAAGCCGGAATCCGCAGGTTAATCCGTTCGCTTGTCCCGGCTTTGATACTGATTGTGCTCGGCACCGTACTCTGATAATATGCATAAGTCGCCCAACAGAATAATCCTATGGCAAATCCCAAAAATATATATAGAAATAAAAGATACCTTATCCGCCTGCTCAGCGCAGTATGTTTGATTCTTCCTGTTTTCATCCATTCACTACCTTATTCCATTGATTCAGACTGTAAAACGATTTCCAATCCAAAACATAGTATATGGATTTTTTAATAAAATAAACGGTACGGATTTTTTTAACAAAAATATCCGTACCGCATTTTCTATATGATTTATTTTATTGCCTGTTTAGTCGTCCCCGGAACGGTTTTTGGCGGCAAGCCGCATCTGGCGTTTCATTTTCCGCCGCTCCTTTGCCTCCTTCCTTCCCTGTTTACTCATCAGCAGATAAAAGCTTGGCAGCAGCAAAAGAATCAGCAGTGTGGACGTAATCAGTCCGCCAATGATGATCAGTGACATTCCCTTCATCATGGCTGCATTTTCATTTTTTGTAAATATCATTGGTATCATCGACAAAATGGTCGTCAGCGTTGTCATAAGAATCGGTCTTAGACGAAGCCGCCCGCTCTCCATCAGCGCGTCATTCAGAGACATCGTCTCTTTTAACTGGTTTGTCGTGTCAACATACAAAATACCGTTGTTCACCACAATACCAACCAGCATCAGCACACCCATCAGGGATGTCATATTGAGTGTCGAACCCGATATAAACAGCAGGAAAAAAGACCCAATCAGGCTGAACGGAATACTGAGCATGACCATAAGGGAAAACACCGGCGACTCAAACTGCATCGCCATGACAAGGAATATCAGGAATACTGCCGTTATAATCGCAACGCCGATTGCCGTAAACTCCTCATTCATCATCTCAACCATGGTGCTGACAGTCTGCCCTACACCTTCCGGGAACTCCCCATTCTTCTCCGCAAGCGTCACCGCTTCCGTGATGGCGCTCTGTGCCGTAAACTTGGTTTCTTCCGTCGTGTACGCCATAATCGAAACCTGATATTTTCCGTCCTCCCGCACAAGCGTGTCAGGCACATCCGAATAGACCACCTCAGCCACATCTCCCACGGTTACCATGCTTCCCATCGGTGTCGCCATCTCAAGGTTCATCAGCTTATTCATGTCGGAATAGCTCTCCTTTGGATATTCCATCCTTACCGTGTATTCCTTGGTGCCAATGGTCATATCCATGACCTCCACGCCACTGCTTGCATTGTACATCTCGCTTGCCACCTGCACGGCTGTCAAGCCTACATTCATACACTTTAGCGGGTCAATCTGCACCTTTGCCTGGACGGCATCGGATGTCAGGTTGCTCGATGTCTTGATGACACCCGGCGTATCCATCATAATCGCCTCGACCTGTCTGGCTGCGGTCTTGAGATCCTCCATGTTGTCACCGCCCAAATCAATCTGCGTGCTTGACGTGATGCTCATCATGGACATCATGCCGCTTCCTGATGCGGACACAATCACGCTCATATTTGTCATATCCTTGAGCTTCCGGTTGTAGATATCCACAAGCTCATTGACACTCTTGCCACAGTTCTCGGCGGGAAAACCTGTAATCGTCGCCGAAGAACCGCTAATCGTCAGATTACCCCCGTCAAAGTCAGGGTCGTCTATAATCATCTGCTCAATAAACTGGATATTCTCATCCATCACCTCAAGACGCGTGCCGGAGCGCAGCTCTATGGCAATGCTCACATTGTCAAGGCCGGTTGCCGACATCAGCTCCGTATCCAGCTGCCCTGCCAGCACAAACGACAATACCAGAAGACCTACCGATACGGTCATGACCGTCTTTTTCTTCAACATGATATGCTTCAGCAGCGTTTTATATCCGTTTCCGACATGGCCTACAATCCTGTTTGCCAGCGTATCCTTTTTCTCCTTCGGCCTGTACTTCCAGAAGAAAATCGGAATCAGTGTAATCGCGACAATCAGGGACGACATCATCGCAAAAATAATTGTAAATCCAAGCTGCGAGAACATCTGCCCTGCCAGACCTTTCATGGTCGCAAGCGGGAAGTACACAACGACGGTCGTAATTGTGGACGCGGACACCGAGGATGCTACCACTTTCGTTCCGACAAGCGCCGCGTCCTTATAATCCGGGCGCTCATCCTTCAACCGGAAACAGCTTTCCAGGACGACAATTGAGGAGTCCACCATCATACCGATGGCAATGACAAGCGCCCCCATCGTGACAATATTGAGCGAGAATCCCGCAAAGCTCATAAAAATAAGCGTGGCAAGAAGGGATATGGGCATGGAGCTTCCAACAATAAGGCTCGCCTTGAAATCTCCGAAAAAAACGAACAGCACAACCATTGAAAACACAACGCCAAGAACCAGCGTCTCTGCCACCGAGCTTAAGGAAGACTTGATGCTGTCCGCGGCATCATACGCCACTGATATCTGTATTGCCGAGTTCTTCGCCCCTACTTTCTTAATCAGCGACTTGACATGGTTTGACACATCCACTGTTCCCTCACTCTGTACTTTCGCGATACCAATACTGATACTGTCATGGCCGTTAAACCGGCTGATACTGTTATTTGTCTCGGACGACATTGATACCGTGGCAATATCTGATAAGGAGATGGTCGTTCCTCTTGCCGTTATAATAGGAATATTCTGTAAATCCATCAGGTTCTGGGGCTTTGACGATGCGGATGCACTGATGCTCTGCGCCCCTTGTTCCACACTTCCTATCGGAATCGTAAAGTCCGTGGTCGTGATATATGTCCGCACATTCGCCATTGTCACGCCGTACTGCTGCATCTTGTCCTGATGCAGCTGAATCCTGATATAATCCTGCTCACCGCCCGAAACCGTAATCTGGGCAACATCGGAAAGACGCTCAAGCTCCGGACGAAGTTCGTCCTCCACGAACGCAAGCACATCCGTGTCACCTGTCGAAGTGACTGACAATGTCATCATATCCTGCGCATTCATATCCATCTGAATGATAACAGGGTCGTGGGCATCATCAGGCAGCTGCAGGGATGCCGTGTCCACAGCGCTGCGCAGGTCTGCATACGCCTCATCGATATCCGTGCCATATTCGTAGGAAAACATGACAAGTGACATATTTTCCATTGTCTGCGAAGTCACCGTGTCGACACCGGAAAGTGTCTTACCGGAATCCTCTATTATTTTTGTGACCAGTTCTTCTGTTGTTGCCGGGTCCCCGCCCTGGTAGACTGTCATGACAAACAACATGGGCATTTCCAAATCAGGTGTCAGTTCCATTTTAAACCCAAACACAGAGCTGATGCCAAATACAAACAGTGCAAGCACAATCAGAAGTGCCGATACAGGTCTTTTCAGAGCCAGTTTCGTTAACGAACTCATCGCTTATGCCCTCCTAATTCTGTGTGTTTTCTTCAACATCTGTACCTGGTTCCTGAGACGGCGCTTCACTGCCTGCGCCTTCTCCCGCATTCTTTACAGAAACATTGACACCGTCGCGCAGCTGAGCAGACCACGTTGTAATAACAACATCATCCCCTGTCAGTCCTTCTGCCACAACGATATTGTCAATATCGTAAAGTCCGGTTGTCACATTTGTTTTCTGTGCCTTACCATCCACAACGGTATACACATAAGCCTGTGTTCCATCATAGTACACAGAATTGTACGGAATAATCACTGCATTTTTTTCATGGTAGGTATCTGTCGTCACTGTCGCCTTTGTCCCGGACAGCAGGCTCGCCGTATCACCCGTGACAGCAGCCTTTATCTTAAAGAGCCCTGTCGCCGTATCCAGCGCACTTCCTATCTCTATCACCTCGCCATCATATACCTTTCCATCTTTTTCCAGCGTTATTTTCTGTCCTATGGAAAACGTATTGCGCACATCTTCACTGACATAGTATGTGGCAACCATCGTATTTTTATTGGATATCACAAATGCCGGATTGCTCGATGTCGCAAAGTCATGTGTCTTTACATTGACGGTCTCGACAACACCCGAAATCGTAGCGGTTATCGTATATGTTTCCAGACTTTCCTGCGCCTGCTCTATGCCAAGCCTTGCCGCTGATATGCTATTCTGCGAAACCTTCTTTTGTTCCTCGCGAAGCTCCCCATTGCTGATGTTCGTTGAGGTCACAGCCTGGCTGTACGAATCATATGTACTATTTATATTGTCCTGAAGGGTCTCTATGGTTTCCTCCAGCTGGTCTATCGCAGACTTGTACTGTGCAATTGTCGCCTCCACGGTTTTCACTTCTGTAGCCGCTGCCTGATATCGCTGCATGGCTGCCGCATAATCAGCAGCCCCCTGCGGAGTATTCTTGTCAATTGAGTCCGCGTAATCCTTGATTTCATCCACATCTTCCCTGAAATCATACTCCTTTTTTAAATCTGCCAGTTCGTCCTCTTTCTTTTTCAGATTGTCCTTTGTCTTTTGCAGGTTATCCATCGCATCAACCATATTTTCCTGAAGCTTATTGACACCGTCTTCTGCCTGCGAAATATTGTTGTCCGTCTGCATGTCATTCAGCGTCGTTGCCCCTTCACCGTAAGAAAGATTGTATGCGTGCTGCGCATTATCCAGCTGAATCTGCGCATTTTTCATGGTAAGCTGCGCCATTGTATCGTCAAGCACCGCAAGCACATCGCCTGCCTCCACGACATCGCCTGCCTCCACCTTCACCTCAAGCACCTCGGCTGTCGTTTTGGGAATTACATAGACGGATTCATCCGGACTGACCGTCGCGATAAATTTACCCATAAGCTTGAGTTCGCCTATCTCAGGCTTCGCAGTCTCGACAATTGCCACATCCTCAACCGTTTCTTCCGCAACTGTCTGTCCACAACCCCAAAGGGTAGATACTGACAGTACCATGCACAACAGCAGTGCCAATTTTTGTTGTCTGTTTTTCATAATCCTTCCTCTCCTACTGCAATGAATTTTCCTGACCGTTTTCCGTTCCATTACACCTACATGCTATTTTATATAAAAATCAGTTGAATGAAAAGAGTATTCGACATTTTTTTATCTAAGTTTTATTTTTTTAAGAAATAAATATAAACTTTTTCAACAGATACTTGTTATTTCTGTCAACTTCTTATTATAATGGAAATGTAATTTTTATATCATATTGCATGAGGAGGAAATACATGAAAACAAAAATGAAAAAATTTAAAAACCGGATATGTTTTACAATGACGTTTTGTATCCTTCTGTCCGTACTGTGTGTCATTCCCGCCACGGACAGTTCCGCAAAGGAAAGTGTCGGCAACGGTCTGATTCTTTCGACAGATGCTGTCACCGTCACAACAGACTCTGCCGCAACATTCACTGCCGCACTTGGACAGGGCTTTGATGCCTCAAGACTCGCCTGTATCGTTGCCGACCCGGATGTTGCCAGCATAACACCTGTCGCATATGCTTCCAACATCGCGGCATTTCAGGTAAATTACGGAAACGGCGGTTCCACTGTCGCTGCCATATACAGTCTGGACAATCCGGCAGTGGTCGCATATCTGGCTGTCAATGCCACGCCGCTAATCATGGATATTCCTGCAAGACTTGGCACAAACCACAGCAATTACTGCAAGGTTGTAAATTATGCGTTCGTGCCCTACGACTTTACCTATGCAGATTTCAACGACTATCAGTCCACATTGAACATACAATACCAGTGTGTCTCCTACAAGGATGACGAATTTAACCGCTGGGGATGTTATGGGTATTTTTACGATGCAGCGGGAAATGTCCTGTCCAAAGTCCACTTATACGCCAGCTCACTTGCAAAGGACAGAATTTACCACAGCGAGTTTAACGTTCCCATAAATGCCGTTCGCTTTGCGATTGAAGGATTTTAAATGCTGCACATAAAAAGAGCGCTTCCGCGCTCTTTTTTATTCAAATGCATCAATAATTGTATTAATCAGGTTTGTTATTTCCTCCACCGACATTTCAATGTCATTGTAGATTCCCGCAGACTGGTTTGACAAATCCTGCATGCTCTTTGCGACAACTGCAAATCCAACGCCTGCCTCGCCGCTTCTTGCCGCCTCGATTGTGGCATTCAGGGAAAGGATGGTCTGCTTCTTTGCGATTCCTTTCAGATGCCCTGTCTTTTCATTGATTGTCTGCACGAGATGCCCAGACTTCTGGATATCCTTTTTAATCGTGTCAAACTTTCCACCGACATGTCCGTTCGTAAATTCAATATTGGCAAAATAATTCAGCTGCTGCCCCAGTACCTCTGCTGCCTTTGTAATCCTTTTGTCAGAAGCCGTATCCGCATAGAAGGTGGCTGCCTTTTCATCATTAACCCGGATGTCCATGCTGAAGCTGTCGCCCCCTGTCTGAACCCCGTTATTTCTTGTCAGATATTCGCCCCCATTGCCGACGACAACCGATTTCAGTCCCGAAATTTCCTCAAAATCGTCCAGTAACATCTGCAGCCTTTCCATATCCATAATATCTTTCAAATCCATAAATAGTATCCTCCAATCCGCACAAACAATTATTATCTGTATTATATCGGAATTTTCAGAAAACTTCAACCATTATCTGCATTCTTTACTTCAGTTTTTTTTTGCGCGCCGTCGTTATCAGCTCCCGCGCGTTTTCCCTTACCGTGTCTGTAATCTCATCGCTCCCCAGCATCCTCGCAAGCTCATCCACCGTCTCACTCTCGGTCAGCTGTGTGATATCCGTGACGGTCTTGTTTTTGACTGTCTGCTTTGCTATCTTATAATGGCAGTCTGCCATGGCGGCAATCTGTGGCAAATGTGTAATACAGATAATCTGATGGCTCTGTGAGAGTGTGCCAAGCTTCTCTGATACCTTCCATGCCGTCTTACCGCTGATTCCGGTGTCAATCTCGTCAAAAATCATGGTCGGTATCCTGTCCCTTGATGCCAGCACCGTCTTGATTGCCAGCATGATACGTGAAAGCTCGCCGCCGCTCGCCACATTTCCAAGGCTCTTTAACGGCTCACCCGGATTGGTCGATATCATAAACTCCACGTCATCAAAACCATTGGATGCCATCTCTTCCTTCTGCCGTACCTGTATCTCAAACCTGACATCCATGAAATTGAGGTCTGTAAGCGCCCCGACCATGTCCTTCGCCAGTTTATCCGCCTCCTTGCTGCGGATTCTGGATGCCTTCTTACATAACTTTTCAAGCTGCTCCTGCGTCTTGTGTAAGGTTTCCTCCAACGTTTGCCGATAAGTGTCCGCATTCCTGAGCTTCTCAATCTTCTCCGCTATCTCGCTTTGGTAGGAAAGGACTGCCGAAATACTGTTGCCATACTTTAATTTCAGATGATTCAGCAGGTTGAGCCGTTCCTCCATCTGCGCAAACAGTTCCCCGTCAAATTCCATATCGGACATGTATTCCGCTATTCCACGGTTAAAATCGCTTATCAGCGCATCTATATTCTCAAGCTCATCGGCAAGCTCTCGTGCCCTGTCGTCATACCCCTCCACGCTGCGCAGCTCCCTTACCGCATGACCAACTGCATCCGCCGCAGTCTGGTCACCGTTTCCGGTTAACTGGTATGCCTTTGATGCTGCCTCGACAATCTGGCGGCTGTTTGCCATCCTGCGGTAATCGCGCTCAAGCTCCTCATCCTCCCCTGGCGTAAGTCCGGCCTCCTCTATCTCATGAAACTCAAACTCCGCAAGGGACAGCTCCTTTGCCTTTGTGCCGTCATCCACGCAGAACTCTGCGAGTTCTTTCTTTACCCTGGTGTATTCAAGGTACTTTTCCCTGATTTTTTCTTTGATGTCCGCAAGCTCGTCGCCTGCAAAAGAATCCAGAATTTCCATGTGGTTTTTCTTGTATAGAAGTGACTGGTGCTCATGCTGTCCATGAATGTCAATCAAAAGCTCTGAAAGCGCCTTTATCTGTTTTGCCGTCACGGTCTCGCCACATATTTTAAACAGGTTACGGCTCTGCTGTATCTTCCGCTGGATAATGACAATGCCGTCTTCCTCGACAGGAATCTCGAGCGCCCGAATCTCCCGCTGCATTTCATCGTCTGTCACCTGGAATACAAGCTCAACAAGGGCATAATCCGCCCCTGTCCTTATCATATCCTTATCGGCGCGCGCACCCAGCGCAAGGTTGATGGAACCGATAATAATCGATTTTCCGGCACCTGTCTCGCCACTTAGGATATTCAGCCCATCCCCAAAATTCACTTCCGTCTCCGATATCAGAGCCAGATTTTTCACATGTAAGCTTACTAACATATTTTCCGTCCCTAACCTTTTATAATCTCGTCCAGCTTTTGCATCACGGCTTCTGTGTCCTCCACTGACCGCACTGCCGCAAATATGGTGTCATCGCCAGCTATACAGCCTACAATCTCCGTAAACCGCATGGCATCAATTGCCGCGGCAACCGCCATTGCCATTCCCTGCACCGTCTTGATGACCAGAATGTTCTGTGCCATCGTCATGGAGACATATCCGTCCCGCAGCACACGGATATACTTATCCCCCAGCCTGCCGTCATCGCTTTGCAGTATAATGTATTTCTGTCTGCCGTTTCCTGCCGATATCTTTGAGAGACGAAGCTCCCTGATGTCCCTTGATACGGTAGCCTGCGTGACATCAAACCCCTCCTTGCGAAGGTACGCTGCCAGCTCCTCCTGCGTCTCAATGTCATATTTATTAATCAGCTCCACCACGACCTCATGTCTTTCCCTTTTCATCCAAAACCCCCGTACCGCTTCCCACACTATGTTTTCATCTTTTTATGCAGTGTGTCAAGAAAGCTTACCTCGTTTAGTTTAATAATTTTCGTCACCTTGTCCGAACGGATAATCCTGATTTTGTCACCCTCGTTCAAATTCACCGGACACCTTCCGTCAAAGCTGGCATCCACCTCCTGCCGCTCGCCTGGCTTGCACTGCCCGATTTCAATGTCAACCACGTCGTCCTCCGCAAGAATGATTGTCCGGTTATTTACCAGCGTGTGCGAGCAGACGGGCGTCAGCATAATCAGTCTTGCCCGCGGTTCGACGATGGGTCCCCCTGCCGACAGATTGTAGGCTGTAGACCCTGTCGGCGTGGACACAATCATCCCATCCGCACTATATGTACTCAGCAAACGTCCATTGACATAAATATTGAAATTAATGACATGAAGCGCACCTTTCCGGTTGATTACAATGTCATTCAATGCAGTCTGGGGATTGGAGCTGGTACCCGCTATCACAGGGATTCCGCTTAACATCATACGCGGTTCAATGTCATACCGGTTCTCCATAAGGCTGTCAAGTGCCGATTCGATGTCCTCCCTCTCAACCTCCGCAAGGTAACCGAGCGTGCCGAGATTCACGCCTATCATCGGAATATGGCAGGACACATACTCCCGCGCCGCCCGAAGCATCGTTCCGTCCCCGCCAAGCACAATGATTCCCTCAACCTTGTCATTGACGGCGTCACTGCACACGCACCCTTTCAGGTTCAGGTAATCCCGTATATACCGGGTTGTCTCGCCGCTCCCATCCTTTAAATGGTTCGCATAAATATAAAAATTCTTCATACAGGCTCCCAACTATCAAACTGATTCCAGTGTCTTGTGTGCTTCCTCTACCGTCTCATGAATCAATGCCGTATAACAGTCCCTGACAAGCTCCGCCGCATCAGACGCTTCATGCGGCTCCGCCCTGAGCAGATGCATCAGGTATTCAATATTTCCCTCCGGTCCCCGAATCGGGGAAAAGTCAAGGCTTAAAATCTCAAACCCGTTTTCCAGGGTAAAGGCAAACACCTTTTCAATGACCTCCCTGTGCACGGCCGGATCCCTCACAACACCCTTTTTTCCAACCTTCTCCCTGCCCGCCTCAAACTGCGGCTTAATCAGGCATACCATCTGTGCATTTGGCTTAAGCAGACGGTAGGCAGGTTCTAATATCTTGTCCAGCGATATGAAGGAAACATCAACCGACGCAAAATCAATCCTGTCCGCAATATCTTCTGGATTTATGTAGCGGAAATTCGTTTTTTCCATACAGACAACCCGCTCATCATTCCGGAGCTTCCATGCAAGCTGCCCATGTCCTACATCAACAGAATAAACCTTTGCCGCCCCGTTTTGCAGCATGCAGTCTGTAAAACCGCCTGTGGATGCCCCGATATCCATACATATTTTATCCAAAAGCTCCAGCTGAAACCGGTCTACTGCCTTCTCCAGCTTTAAACCGCCGCGGCTCACATACCGGAGCGTATTCCCCCTGACCTCAAGCCGGGCTTTTGTCTCGTCGAACATGGCACCCGCCTTGTCCTCCTTCTGGTCATTCACATAAACACAGCCCGCCATAATCACGGCCTTCGCCTTCTCACGCGACTCCGCAAGTCCCTGTTTTACCAGCAGTACATCCAATCGCTCTTTCATTGTCCTGCGCCTTTCCTATATCGTGAATCTTATCGCAGGCATTCCAGTATTCTGCCCACAATCGTATTGGCATCAATTCCGACCTCCTGACGCAGGATTTCGACATTTCCATGCTCCACATACTCATCCGGAATATGGATTGTCAGCAGCCTTACGCCGGGACAGTTTTCATCAAGATAGTCCCGCACCTTCTCACCAAATCCCCCGCTTGCAACATTTTCCTCCAGCGTCACGATAAGCCTGTGGCTGCGCGCCGCCTCGTCAAGCATTTCCGTGTCAACCGGCTTCACAAACCGCGCATTGACAATGCTGCACGCAAATCCTTTCGCAATCAGTTCTTCCCTGACTGTGAGCGCTGTCTTGACCATGCTTCCCACGGCAATAAGCGCTATATCCTTCTCATGATAAATCCACTCTGCCTTTCCGAACCGAATCGGCTCCCGGTATTCGCGCAGCCCGTCATACGCCTCTCCTCTCGGATACCGCAGCGCGATGGGTCCCGCAAAGGAGACAGCGAATTTCAGCATGTCGGAAAGCTCCCACTTGTTCTTGGGTGCCATGATGTGCATATTCGGTATGGATGACAAGTAAGACAAGTCAAAAATTCCCTGGTGTGTCTCCCCATCGCTTCCCACAAGCCCTGCCCGGTCTATGGCAAACACCACTGGCAAATTCTGTATGCAGACGTCATGCAGAATCTGGTCGTAAGCCCTCTGCAAAAAAGAAGAATAGATGGCAACGACTGGCTTCATGCCTCCCGCGGCAAGCCCTGCCGCAAAGGTCACGGCATGTTCCTCCGCGATGCCGACATCAAAAAAGCGCTCCGGATACATATTGCGGAACCTTTTGAGCCCTGTGCCGTCAGGCATTGCCGCAGTGATTGCCACGATATCCTCGCATCTGTCCCCCAGCTTGCACATCACCGTGGAGAATACATCCGTGTAGCTCGACTTTGTCTTTGGCGTAAGCGGCAGGCCTGTTTCTATGTCAAACGGCTCTGCGCCGTGAAACCTTGCCGGATGCTTCTCTGCCGGCACGAAGCCTTTTCCCTTCTGTGTCAGGACATGTACCAGCACTGCGGACTTACAGCGCTTTGCCTCGCGGAACACTTTCAGCATCGCATTGATATTGTGTCCGTCCACGGGTCCCAGATAGGTAATGCCCATATCCTCAAAAAACATGCCCGGAATGACAAGCTGCTTCACGGAGCTTTTCGCCCTGCGGATACTGGAGACAATCGGCTCGCCCAGCCTTGACTCCATCAGCGAGTTGTAGATGCCTTCCTTCATGTCAAGGTACTTGTCCGCCGTGCGGATATTGTTCAGGTACTTTGACATGCCGCCTACATTTTCCGAGATGGACATATTGTTGTCATTGAGCACGATAATAAAGTTTTTCTTGATGCGTGCGGCATTGTTCAGCGCCTCGTATGCCATTCCGCCCGTAAGGGAGCCGTCCCCGATGACAGAAATAATTGTGTGATCCTCGTTTCTGAGATCCCGCGCCTTTACAAGCCCCAGGCCTGCCGATATGGACGTAGAGCTATGACCTGTGTCAAAGCAGTCGCACGCACTTTCCTTTCTCTTGGGAAATCCACTCATGCCGCCATATTTCCTGAGACTCTCAAAGCCAGACCGCCTGCCTGTAAGCAGTTTGTGCGTGTAGGACTGGTGCCCGACATCCCACACAATTTTATCCTTTGGAAGGTTCAGGCTTAAATGCAGCGCCATGGTAAGCTCCACGGCACCGAGATTGGAGCCCAGGTGTCCCCCCGTGACACTTATTTTCCGAATCAGGAATTCCCGTATCTCCTCCGCAAGCAGATTCAGGTTTTCCGGCGCCACATTTTTGATATCATTTTCTTTTTCTATTGTTTCCAGTATCATCGTGCACTTGTCCTCCGTGTCACAAACAGCAAAACACTATGTTATGGCATATTTCCTTATGCGGCTGTGTGCATCACATTATACTGAGCGGTCAGCCTTTTCGACCGCCAGTATAACTGATACACAGCGTTATTTGATGCGTGTAATCAGACTGCGTATCAGTTCCATCAGAAATTCATTCCGAAATCCCTTTTCTTCTAGGGATTCCAGCTGTTCTATGGCATGATTTGACATCTCCCGCTGTTCTCTGGAAGCTTCCTCTATCCCTTTCAGGGTCACATATGTAGTTTTATTGTTTTTCTCATCGCTCCCAACAGGTTTTCCGAGTGTCTCAAGGGTACTTGTCACGTCAAGAATATCGTCCTGTATCTGAAATGCCACGCCGATTTCATATGCCGCCCTTTCTACCAAAGCAGTCTGCTGCGCATCCGCTCCGGCAAGCACTGCGCCTATCATCATGGCTGCCTGTATCAATGCCGCCGTCTTATGCTCATGGATATAAAGCAAATGTTCCTCCGTCACTTTGCTGCCCAGATTTTCCGCCTCGATATCGGCAGTCTGTCCGCCAATCATTCCATAGATACCTGCCTTGTTCGCAAGTATTGCAAGAGCTCTTGCATTTCTCTTTATATCGCTTTCAGAAATTTCAAAACTTTTCAGTGCCGTCTCAAATGCAAGGTTTAACAGTCCGTCTCCCGCAAGGACAGCCATGGCATCCCCATACACGACCCATGTGGTCTTTCTGCCCCTGCGGTATTCGTCATTATCCATTGCCGGAAGGTCGTCATGCACAAGAGAATAGGTGTGAATCATCTCAATCGCTGCCATGAACGGTTCTATGACCTTCCCCGTGCCGCCAAAAAGCCGGTAGGTTTCTGCCATCAGCATCGGACGCAGCCGCTTGCCGCCTGCATTCACACTGTAGTTCATTGCCTGCATCACGGTCTTCGCCCATCCTTCCTCCGCCGGAAGGAACGCCCCGAGTATTTCCTCAGTCTCTTTCACTTTTTCGTTCCATACATTATCAAAATTCATCCAATTCACCATTTTCATTTAATTTGAGGACTTCCTTCTCCACCTTGTCAATCCTGTCATTGCAGGACTTGACAAGCTTCATGCCCTCCTTATACAGTTTAAAGGATTCCTCGAGCGGAATGTCCTCCTGTTCCAGTTTTCCTATCGTGCCCTCAAGCTTCTCAAATATCTGTTCCAGTGTCAGCTCCTTCGCCATACCAAACCTCCTCGATTTTAGAAACCCTAGCCTGTATGGTTCCGTTTTTTATATAAATCTGTATCTGGTCATCCGCTTTCACATTGTTCACGTCATTGATGACCCTGTGATTTGCATCTTCCACATATGCATAGCCCTGGCTTAGCTTTTCAAGCGGTGATAATCCCTTTAATTTTTCCACACAAAGCGCCATTTCATGCTTCTTCCGGGTGAGCGCAGCGCTGATGGTTCTGTTCAGCCTTCCCTCCAAATCCATGCAGTAAGTGCGTTTCTGCTGTATCTGGTTTGCGGGGCTTAAATATTTCACCTTCAGGTTCAGGTTTTCAAGCCTGTTCGCACACCTATCGACCTGCATCTGTATCGCATGGTTCAGGGTCGTGCTGTACGCTGCAAGCCTGTCCATCAGCTGCCAAAAGTCATACACCGCAAGCTCCGCTGCCGCGGAAGGTGTCGGCGCCCTTAAATCCGCAACAAAATCAATAATCGTCGTGTCCGTCTCATGACCGACTGCCGATATAATGGGAATGGATGAGTCAAACACTGCCTGCGCAACTGCCTCCTCGTTAAAAGCCCACAAATCCTCTATGGAACCACCGCCCCTGCCGACAATCATCACGTCGACGCCAAGCTGCCCCAATGCGCGGATGCCGTTCACGATGCTGGCTGCGGCATGTTCTCCCTGCACCACCGCCGGGTACAGAATAATCTGTATATAGGGGTTTCTTCTTGTCGCAATATTGATGATGTCACGCACTGCCGCACCTGTGGGGGCTGTCACAACACCCAGGGTTTTAATATATCTGGGAATGGGCTGCTTGTACTCCGGTGCAAACATTCCCATTTCCTCCAGCTCACGTTTCAGGCGGTCAAACTTCTCATACAAAAGCCCGGCCCCGTCAAGCGTTATCTGCCTGGCATAGAGCTGGTATTTCCCATCCCTTTCATATACGTCAATCGTACCGCCAACCACGACCATCTGCCCTTCCTCCAGTCTGAAGGAAAGTCCGGTGCGGCTGCCGGCAAACATGACACAGGCGATAACGCCCTTTGCATCCTTCAATGTAAAGTAGATATGCCCTGATGAATGGTACTTGCAGTTGCTCACTTCCCCTTTCACCAAGACAAATCGCAGCATATAGTCCTGTGTAAACATATTTTTAATGTATGCATTTATCTGGGCAACGGTATAGACATTCTGCTTCACAAACAGCCTCCATTATTTCGCAAATTTTGCAAGCACTCCGTTGATAAACCCGGAGGACTCTTCCTGCCCAAACCGCTTGGCAAGCTCCACTGCCTCGTTGATGGCAACTCCTGTGGGAACATCATCATCAAAGACAATCTCATAGACTGCAAGCCGCAGAATCGTGAGATCGACTTTTGCCATTCGCTGTGTCGTCCAGCCCTTTGCCCGCTGATTAATCATCCCGTCCAGCTCATCCAGTTTCTCAATAATTTTATTGCTTTTCGCGGAGATGTACTGCGCATCCTCGTCCTTTATCTCCTGTTCTTCCATCGCAAAGGTCTCAAAGAATAGCTGCTCCTGCTCCTGCAGTTCCTCTGTGTCATAAAACTCTGCCCTGAATATGAATTTAAATATCTGTTCCCTAAGCTCTCGTCTGCTCATTTGTCTTATCCTTTTATTTGTCTAATGCCATCTTAATCCCTACAATCCTGATATTTACATCAGAAACCTTAAATCCCGTCATCGTCTCGATTGCACTCTTTACCTTTTCCTGGACTTTATTGCATGTGGTCGGAATATTGTAACCGTACTCAAGCGTCACTGCAAGCTCCACGGACACATTCCCATCGAGAATATCAATCTTCACACCTTTTGTCTGTTTTTTCATGCCGACCCTGCCCATCAGCTCGTTCGTGATATTTCCGACCATTGCGCCCACGCCGTCGACTTCCGTAGCCGCAAGTCCCGCTATCATGGCGACTACGTCATTCGCAATCTTTACTGTTCCGAACTCCTCGTTGTTGAATGAGCAGCCAGCCTTTTCTGTTTCTTTTTCCATGGTTTCAACCTCCTGTATTTTATACTTAATTCTCATTATATCAAAACACGGAAACTTTGCAAAGCATAAAGTTTTATACGTTATCCATATCTTTTCCCAATTTTTCCATTCCATTCAGAAATGGTCTAAGATATCTCCGTATGACTGCTATCTGACAGATTCCAGAAGCTGATTGTGCGCAGTGTTTCATTGGAAGTATAGGCAATGCTCCCTCCCTGCCTGTCAATGAAATCAAATATTTTCTGTTCGTCAATCAGGGACTGTACCATGGCGGGATAGCTGTCACTGCTGCACTTGAGTGTCACATATCCCGCTGACTTTGCCGCTTCACTTCCTAAGACAAGCGCAAGGCGTGCTTCATCGTAACTGTCAAAATACAGCCCCTCACGCACATAATAGTTGTCCTCTGCTGCCGTGCACAAAGGAAGCTCGACCACCTTCTCCAGCGAATGTGTTCTTGTAATCTCATCCGTGGTCACCAGAAAATAATCATAATTAATAGAAGGGACTCCCTCCGTCCTATTGTCCGCGGTGTTTCCAGATGCATAGGACGCGTCGCCCCATGTAGGATCCAGATAATAATATTCGCCGTTTACCCGCACCAGATTCCAGCCATGGCGCTCTCCGTTTGTAAATCCTGTCACCAGCAGGCATTGCATGCCCGCCTTTTGCAGCATGTACTGCATTGCTTTCGCATATCCCTGGCAGACTGACCTGCCCTGCAGGAAAACAGAACAGATATTTTGATTGTTTTCAGCAGTCTTATCATATTCCGTGCTGTCAATCAGCCATTCATACAGGTATTTGACAGTGCTGTACTCGTCCTCGTTCAGCGGAACCTGCCCGAAGCATTCTGCAATTTTCTGTTCGATTGCGATTTTTGCCTGCTCTGCCTCCTCCCTGTTCATGGAATACGTCCCGCTGAATGTCACACCTGTCGTTACATTTCCAAGTGTGTATTCTGTATACTGATAGCCCTCCACATAAAAAAGTTCCGGGTGGTCATTCATCACACAGGCAAAAATAAGGTCTACGCCGGACTTGTCCATGGTTGACAGCGGGGCGTCCTTTTTCATGTTTGCGAGCGCATCCAGTATCTCAAGATAAATCTTTTTCTGTGTCCCATCCAGACAGTGATAGGAATAATAAAGCTCTGATACTTCTGTTATCTGTTCCGTATCTTGCTCTGTTCCGGAAGGCATTTCCGGTTCCGTCTCTTTTTCTGGCTCTTTTGGCTGTTCCGGTTCATACTCACGTGTTTCCTCCTGTGTAAGATATGGCAAATCATTCTGATAGGCACAGCCCTGCACAAGCAAAAACACGCCTGCTGCAAGGGCAGCCCACAACACTGTCCTTTTTTTCATTAACCGTCTCTTATCTCCTAATTCCTGCCAAATTCTGAAAGCACAAGCCCTTTATTTCTGTCGATTGTCATGCCAATGCTCCACTGGTTGATAAACAGCAGCAGCGGATTCCCTTTCAAATCCTGAATCTTTTTCATGTCCGAGGTGCCTGAGAGCTTGTCCAGATTCACCTCGTCCTTGTTTTCAATCCAGCGGATATATTCGTATGGAAGCGGTTCCAGCTTTATCTCAACATTGTACTCGTTTTCCAGGCGGTACTTCAATACGTCAAACTGCAGCACACCGACGACACCTACAATGATTTCCTCCATTCCTGTATTGAACTCCTGAAAAATCTGAATCGCACCCTCCTGTGCAATCTGGTTGACGCCCTTGATAAACTGCTTGCGTTTCATCGTGTCAATCTGCCTCACGCGCGCGAAGTGCTCCGGTGCAAACGTCGGAATTCCGTCATAACAAATGTTATTCTTAGGGGCGCAGACGGTATCCCCGATTGAAAAAATACCAGGGTCAAACACGCCGATAATATCTCCGGCATACGCCTCATTGAGTATTTTTCTCTCATCCGCCATAATCTGCTGCGGCTGGGAGAGACGCATTACTTTCCCGCCCTGCACATGCTTTACTTCCTCTCCGGCATCAAATTTTCCGGAGCAGATGCGCATAAACGCAATCCTGTCGCGGTGCGCCTTGTTCATGTTCGCCTGTATCTTGAATACAAAAGCCGAAAAATCATTGCCGACAGGGTCGATGTCCTCTCCCTGTGAAATTCTCGGCAGCGGCGTTGTTGCCATCTTCAGAAAATTCTGTAAAAAGACTTCCACGCCGAAATTCGTGAGTGCGGAACCGAAAAATACCGGTGTCAGCTTTCCTCTCCGCACTTCTTCAATGTCAAATTCCGCGCTTGCCCCGTCGAGCAGCTCTATCTCGTCCCGCAGTGTGGATAACGCCTCGTCCCCGATATTTGCAAGCAGAAGCGCCTCGTCATCCATCGGAATAACGGTGGTCTCCCCTTCCCTTGTCCCCTTCTGCGTATCAGAAAATGTAAGTACATGGTTTCCATGCCTGTCATAGACTCCCTTAAAACGCTTTCCAGAACCGATTGGCCAGTTTACGGGACAGGTGGCAATCCCGAGTTCTTTCTCGATTTCATCAAGCAGCTCAAATGTGTCATTGGCATCCCTGTCCATCTTGTTGATAAACGTAAAAATGGGTATGCCCCTCATTCCACATACCTTAAAAAGCTTCCTTGTCTGCGCCTCCACGCCTTTTGATGCATCAATCACCATGACTGCCGAATCCGCTGCCATCAGTGTCCTGTAGGTGTCCTCGGAAAAGTCCTGGTGCCCTGGCGTGTCGAGGATATTGATGCAGTAACCATCGTAGTTAAACTGTAAGACTGAAGATGTAACCGAGATACCCCTCTCCTTTTCTATCTCCATCCAGTCAGAAACTGCATGCCGTGCCGTCGCCTTGCCCTTTACGCTTCCGGCAAGGTTGATGGCGCCTCCGTATAACAAAAATTTTTCTGTCAGCGTCGTCTTGCCCGCATCCGGGTGCGATATGATGGCAAATGTCCTCCGCTTATTGATTTCCTCCGCAATTGTACTCACTTGTATCTCCTCCATCTATTCACAAATCATTGCACGCCGGGCATCCGTCAGCTTGCTGATACTTTCATCTGGATGCCCATGTGCATTTATAAATGCGGAGCCTATGCTTCCCATGCCTTACACAGACCCCGCATCTTGTATGCATGTTCCCATCCGCGCAGCCCGCCTACATAACATATGTTATTCAGGCAGTTTGCGATATGTAGTTTAGTATACCATATTTATCCTATGAATTCCACATTTTTCTTTATTACCTAATAATACTTAAAATCACCTTATTCAGCACCTGATACTGTTATGATGATGTTCTCCGCTGACACAGCTGTTTTGCGCTGCACGATATCTATAATCTGCGCCGTCTGGGCTTCCGTCAGGCTCGCAGCCTCCACCATGACATCTGCCGAATCGCCGCTGATGCTTACCACTGTCTGCGTAAATCCCTTTGCCTCGAGAAGCATCTGGGCATCAGACTCCTTCTGGGCTGTTTCTGTCAGTGTAATCATGCTGTTGACAGCATCCTTTTTCGCATCCTCCGTCAGCTCCTCACTCTGGATGATTTCCATAAGCGATTCCTTATTCTGTGCCCTGGTCTGCTCTTTTAAGAGCTTCGCACCTGCAAGGGTCGATACACCTGACGCACTTGTAAACACTGCCTCGCCCGGTATCTCCTGCTCAATGACCGTGGCTCCTGATTCATCTGTATTGGATGCAAGCGCAGTATCCGTACCGTCCGCCGCTTCATCGGATGCCTGAAGCTCCGTTCCGTCTGCATTGGCAGTCAGTGCACTGTCTGACGTGACATCCATGCCATTGCTTAAATAATTGTCGGTGACTGTCACATCATCCGTGTCGAGACTCGGAATGTCGCCCTCTGTTCCTGTAGCAGCTGCATAGTCCTTAATCGTCCCATCCGTATCTTCCCTCAGCGATATGGCATACATATCTTCATCCGATATCTCATATGTAAGCTCACTGCTGCTCCCATCCACAGATATGAAGTCCTCTTCTCCAATTTTCGTTCCGGCAAAATTCAGATAGCCTGCTACTGCTATCATGACTGCCAGTGCCGTAATCATAATCTGGTTCTTTCTTAATATTTTTTTCACCAAACCATATCCTTCCTATTGTTTCTCTTTGCTACTTCTATCATATTCCGCACACCCTTTTCTTAGACTTCCTACTTTAAAAATTTATCAATTATTCCATCCGCAGCACTTCAACCTTGTTTGCCTCCACCCCATACAGCGCCATCACAAGCTTTACAATCTGAAGCCGTATCCCTTCGTCGGCAGCGCCTTTTGCCGCCACCACCACACCGTCAATTTCCGGGCTTTTTGTCTGTGATATAAAAGGCACCTCGTTCCCGTCCGCGTTTCTGGTATATACCGTTGCCTCTTCTTTCCTTAATTCACTACTCTCCCCGCTTGTCGAACTTGAGGTCGGAATATCCTTCTCCACAACATATTCCTGTGAGCTCTTCATATAAATCAGTACTTTCACGTCCCCAACTCCTGCGACGCTTGACAGGAACTCCTCCAGTTCCTTTTCAAGCCCTTTGCGGTATTGTTCTACAGCTGACCCGCTGTTCCCACCATTCTCCTGCTGCAGGTTTTCCATATTGCCAGTGCTTATCGTGCTTTCTGCACCCTGACTTTTTTTCTTTGAATAACCACTGTTACTTTTATTGGTAGGCAGCATAATCACAAAGATTAAAATTCCGCTCAGAAAAACAATCAGCATGGTCTCCTTTGTCGGTCTGCCATTGCCTTCACTCCCCCCGTTCAGGAACATCCGAAGCCTGTTCGCGAATTTCCCCGCCATTTTCTTCACCTCCGCCTCTGCTATCGTACTCTGCCTGTGCTCCCCCTATAATTTTGTCCTCCCAGAGTCTCTGTTCGTAGTAAGCCTCCCCCTGCCGGATGTCGTCTGTCCTCGTCATCTCCCTCCACTCCTTCTCCCATTTCGCATACAGCGCATCCGCCTCAAAAAAACCTTTCTCGACCTGCCCCACGAATGAAAACACCACATTACAACAGATACACATTGTCAGCAGATAGGAAAAGAGCTTCAAATACTTTTGGTAAGCGCTCCCTTCCGTCAGCTGAATCAGACACTGAAAACATATGACTGTATATACCAGCCGCCGGACTTCCATTGCCAGTTCTTCCATAGCCCCTCCTTTTTCAAACCACTTTAGCTCGTTGCATTCGTAACGGCTGCTATTGTCACAAAAAATAAAGTAGTGACTGTTATTAATATCCGGAGAAGCATAAACCCCGCCTCCGATATGTACTCAATGCACTTCATCATCTGCTTTTCTCCACAGATGCTTCCCAGGGCCCCGCTCACCTTGATAATGAGGAGTATCATAAACGCTTTCAGAACCGGAGCCGCTATCAGCAGCACAATCACCACGAGTATCAGTACGCCAAGACTGTTTTTTACCGCAATTGCGGATGCCAGTGTCACACTTGACACGGACTCGACAATATCGCCGATTCCCGGGATTGCCCCTGCCGTTTTTTGAATGACCGTATTGTTTGCCTTATCAATTACAGGCGTTATTATCACTTGCAGGATACTGCTTCCCGATATCAGCACAACCATCATTTTCAGCACCCACTGTATGCCCTTTTTCATCAGCTCCATTAGTCCCTTAAACCGTTCCTCCCCCCATATGCTCTCCACTACGCCAAGCATGACGTATCCCTCAACCACTGTCGTCAGTGATGCCGCCATAATTCCTTCTATCAGGCACAGAAACCCTAAAAGCAGCTTGTAAAATATCAGCGCCGTCAGTCCGGAGCCCGCCGCGGCAATACATATCATATACGCCGGTATCATCAGCTTGAGAAATTCAATCATCTGTTCCATCGCATCATTCACAATCCCGAGCACGCTGTGGAATGCGTCGATAAGCACCACCAGCTGGCATATGATAAAAAACGTCCTCGCTGCCTTTGCCGCCCCCTCATTTTTCAGGGCAGACATCAGGTTACTCACAAGCGCCACCAGTATAAACAAAACCAGCACGGATACGAAAAGTCGTTTCCATCCATCAATAACACTCGTTACCGAATTTGCGATATACCGCCAGAACAAACCCGGGTCCAGCACCCAGTTTCCCTTCAATACATCCTCTATGAAGTCCATGGAATTTGTATTCTGCCCTGGAAGCAGCTCGCGCAGCAGTTTATCGAGTATGCTTAAATCAGGAAGTATGTCCACCTCCTGCCACAAACTTATGTCCTGACTCATCTCATCATTCCCTCAAGCATGTTTATCATGATTCTGATTACAGGAAACCCAGCAACCATAATGGCAATTTTTCCGAACAGCTCAATATGGCTGCTCAGTGCCGAATGTCCCGAATCCTTGCACAGATTTGCGGCAAATTCACAGATATACGTGATGCCGATAAGCTTTAGCAGCAGGGATATGTATGCGGCATTTCCGCCGAGAATCGACTCCCAGTTCCTCAACTCTTCCACTGCCTTCCCAAGCACGCCGATTACCCTTATCGCGATAAAAAAACTCACAAGAATAATAATCAGTGTCGCATATTCCGGCTTGTCTTTCTTCAATATAATTGACGCAAAAAGTCCTGCGAGGGCAAGTACACAGATTTCAAGCATCTCCTACACCTTCCCTTCCCATATGCATTGCTTCACAGTGCAAACAAATCCTGTATCATCTGAAAAAGCTGATATATGTACGGAACAATCCATGAAAGCACCAGCACCAGCCCGGCAAGACTAATCAGAAATGCGTGCTCCTCCCTGCCGCTATGTTTTAATACCTGTCCCAGAATCGTTATCAATATACCAACTGCTGCGATCTTAAATATCAGACTGACTTCCATCTTCATCCCCATTTCCACATATTCTTATAAAAATAATATGATACACAATATCCCAGTAAGCGTGCTGAGTGCCTTTATCAGCCTGCTGTTCTCATCCTTCTTTGTTTTAAGCCTGTCTATTTCATTATCGAGCTCCATCTCGAAAAGCCCAAGCGCCTCCACCTGCAGCTGCCCGCCCTCATACGCAAAACAATTCCCCATTTTTTCCAGATACCCCATTCCCATCTGGGAAACATTCGTTCCCATCTTCATTTCCTGAACCATCTCATTCCATATGAGAAGCAGCGTCATTCCGTCCCGCTCTTTCATTCTTTGTGAAACCTTTTGGAAAAAAGCGTCATACGGCTGCCCAGCCTTCTCCGATACCATGTCAAAGATTTCTTCCATCGGCCTGTGTAAATATGTGATTTCTCCCATCATATACACTAGTATCTGTTTTTGCATTTTCAAATGCTGTATGTCCCTGTTCATTTCACCGCAGAGAGACCATCCAAATCCAAGCGCGCCTGTCATTACGCAGGCGCCCGCAATAAGCTTTTGCCACATATTGTATTCCCCTCCTTGTCATAAATTTCAAAATACCTGTCCATATTCTCATCTGCCGACAATACGACAAACCTATCAATCAGCTTTAATTTCAATATCTTCTCCATATCACCCTTATGCCGGATGTCTTCCAGTGAACTTCCATGCACTGTCGACACGATGCTACACCCGCTCACGCCTGCATGAAGAATTGCCTGCGCATCCGTGCATTTCCCGATCTCGTCGATGGCTATCACCCTTGGCGCAAACGTCCGGACCAGTATGGAAATTCCCTGCTGCTTATCGCCTCCCGTAATCACATCTGTGCGCTCGCCGCAGTCAAGCATGGCGCTTCCCCGATAGGCGCCTGCAATCTCACCTCTCTCATCCACAACGCCTACATTGCATCCCGCGTACCCATCCATTCCGTTTGACAACAGGCGGATGATGTCCCTTAGCAGGGTTGTCTTACCAACGCCCGGCGGTGAAATTATCAGCGTATTCAATGGTGCCTTTTCCCTTGAATAGAGATGCCTGATGATTCTGTCTGCAATCCTTTTATGTTCGTGCGCCAGCCTGATATTCATATAGCGGATATACTTGGCAATGAATCGTCCGTTTTCCGCAGCCGTGAGTTCCCCGGTGATTCCAATCCGGTGGCCGCCCTCGACCATAAGATATCCCTGTCTGCGCTCCTCCTCGTAGGCATAAACGGAGTCATGGCACAGATAGCGGAATATTTCATCCATCTCCCGCTCACCATATATCAGCGCCAGTCTGTATTCCCTGTCGGACAGCACCCGCACCGGCTGGTTGACGCGCAGCCTGATTTCCTGGACCTTTTCAAAGTCCACCCCGCTTCTTTCCCAGCCGCTTCTAAGTCCCTGCGGAAAAAACTGTAGAATCCGGTTATCCGCCGCCATTGTATATTCCCCCTTTTTCGATGCAACGCCTGGATGGAAGCCAGACAGCAAACTAGTCCATACCTCAATATATGTCCCAAAATCTAAAATATGAGCATTGAAGAAAAACAATCCCCACAATTATTTGCCATCCAAAACAGAATATGGTAAAATGCGATTAAAGTATGACTGCAACCTGAAAAATCTTATACGGAGGTATATGACATGCAAGGCATGAAAGAAAAACTGCACACCGGAGAGCTCTATCTCCCAAATGACGAGGAAATCATAAAGGAACAAATTGCCTGTCAGGACAAGCTGTGCGAATACAACCTGACCAAGCCATCCGAATCAGAAAAAAGAACCAAAATGCTCAAAGAAATGCTCGGAGACTGCGGGGAAGGGGTCTATATTGAGGCTCCTTTCTATGCAAACTGGGGCGGCCACCACTGCCATTTTGGAAAAATGGTCTATGCCAATTACCATCTGACATGTGTCGATGACACACACATCTATATCGGGGACTATACCATGATTGGCCCGAACGTGACCATTGCAACCGCAGGACATCCGATTTTGCCCGAACTGCGCGAACAGGTCTACCAGTATAACATGCCTGTCCATATTGGCAGAAACTGCTGGATTGGCGCCGGCGCAATCATCCTGCCAGGCATCACCATCGGGGACAACACGGTAATCGGCGCAGGAAGCGTGGTGACGAAGGATATCCCCGCAGGCGTTGTCGCCGTCGGAAATCCCTGCCAGATTCTGCGCGAAATCAACGAACATGACAAAGAATACTATTATAAAGACAGAAAAATCACAATCAGCACAGAAAAATAGAGTATGCAGAAAAGGGTCTGCCGGAAAATGCAATCATTTCCCGGCAGACCCTTCATTTTATATGTTCTTATATAATTGTCAGAATACCTACCGACTTTAACAGTAAAATCACCAGTAATATCGGTGCAATATACTGTATCATCACAACATACAGCCGCTTCCTGCCAAATTTGCTTCCCGCCTTCTCCACCTCGTCAATCACCGCTTTCGGCTTCAGCACCCAGCCAATCAGAATGCATGTTCCAATTGCAACCAGCGGCATCAGCAGATTGTTGCTGATGTAATCCATAATGTCCAGAATCTGTGCGACCGCCCCATTTGGCAGTTTGATTTCAAAATACAGCCTGTTGTACCCAAGGCACACAATCACGCCGCCGACAATCGCAATGACCGTCTCGACAGCCGCCGCTTTCACGCGCGTCATATGGAACTTGTCCATAAAACTCGAAACGACCGCCTCCATAACCGACACGGCACTCGTAATCGCCGCAAACAGCACCATCGCAAAGAACAGGCATCCCACAAGATTGCCAATCCTGCCCATCGAGGCAAAGACCTTCGGCAAAGACACGAACATCAGGCTCGGACCCGACGCAGCCATGCCTTCCCTGCCCATAAACGTGTACACTGCAGGGATAATCATGACACCCGCCAGAAACGCCACTGCCGTGTCAAAAATTTCAATCTGATTAATGGATTTCACCAGGTTGGCATCATCCTTGACATAGGAGCCATACGCAACCATAATGCCCATCGCCACGCTGAGACTGAAAAACAGCTGCCCCATTGCATCGAGAAGCACCGTGAAAAATCCCTTTACCGTCATGCCGCTCAGGTCAGGAATCACATAAATCAAAAATCCCTCCATGCCTGTCCTCGCCATGCCGGATTCATCCTCATAATGAATCGTCAGTGAAAAGAACGCAATGCCGACAACCAGCAGCAGCAGTAACGGCATCAGCACCTTTGAGGACGACTCAATTCCCTTATTAATTCCGCGGAATACGATAAACGCCACCATCAGCAGGAAAACCGCCAGCAGTACAATCGGCTGCCATGACCCGGTAATAAATCCTGTAAAATAACCATCCTCTGCCGCAGCAGCCCCGCCGCCAGTCAGATACGCAAGAAAATACTTTACTACCCATCCGCCAATCACGCAGTAATATGGCATGATAATAACCGGCACAAGACATGCGAACACACCGAGGAATCCCCACTTGGCGCTTAATTTCGAATATGCGGTCAAAGGGCTCTGTTTTGTCTTTCTCCCAATCGCAATCTCCGTCGTGAGCAGCGTAAACCCAAACGTGAGCGCCAGTATCAGGTAAATCACCAGAAACAGTCCGCCGCCGTCCTTTGCCGCCAGATACGGAAACCGCCAGATATTGCCCAGCCCGACCGCACTGCCCGCCGCCGTCAGCACAAACCCAATCGAGCCTGAAAATGAATTTCTGTTTTTCTCTTTTTTCATAACGCTTCCTATGCCTCCCCAAACGTATACGGATATCCCAGCTTCCGCATAAAATCAGCCGCCTGTAAAAATATCCCCATCTCTCTTCCTCCGTTTTCCAATATGCCTTATAACACCTTGCCTGCCGCATTTATACAACGTAAATAAACAGCGCAATTGTTATAAGTATACTATCTTATGGGGCATATGTAAATCATTATTTCAAAAAAGCGCGGATTCTAAAATTTGAAATATTTGAATTTGCAAGGACGAGGGACACCGCACTCTCGGCAGCAGCCTCCTCTCCAATTGTATCCTGCTTATACCACACCCCATTTCTGTAAAACTTGTTCTGAGAACCGCCGCTGTCTCTCGAAATTACTCTGTACAAATCAGAAATATCATAACTTTCCAAGGTTCACATCCTCCCATGTCAGCTTTTCTCCCTCAAACCGGATCCACATATAATCATCCCATCCCAGAGGAAACCGTGCGTTTTCCTGACAATATCCCATGGATTATAGGACTCTAACCCTAAATCCTTCAGGAAAATATCTTTGGACGCATTGCATTCTTCAAAACACCGCTCCTCGAAAAATTGATTCACATAGAAAACATCAAACGGCGGAACTGCAAACATATTTTCGACCACATTGTCCGTATAGGAAATCACCTCCACTTTATTCCCATGAACTTCCACATGCGCAGTCATTTTATCCTTCCACATTGTATCGAACACAATATCCATCCGGCACCCTCCTTTTTTCCTTTTATGGTATCATCCTTCCGCCGTATTATCAAGCAGAACCTATATGTAAGCATCACATGAATTTTTTACTGCAAAGATTATCCAAAAAATTGTGTATTGCTGTCATTGTCACTATGTTAAACTTTTATCATAATCGCGATTACATCACCTTATACTGAGCGGTCAGTCTTTTCAACTGCCAGTATAAAAAAATTATGGGAGGATATTGATGAAAATAAAGAATTACAAACAGAACAGCTATCTCACGGCAGCCATTCTTACAGTGACCATTACAGCAGGCTGCCTCACCGGATGCAGCAAAAACAGCGATGGCGGCACGTCAGCAACAGCGCAAGCCAACACTGCTTCCCCATCCACAGAATCGGCAGAAAACGTCCCCACAGCTCCGGAAAACGAAGCCGCACAGGGAACTGACGATTCAAAGGATTTAACGGCACTGGATCTCTCTAAACTGATGGGAAACGGCATCAATCTGGGAAATACCATGGAGGCATATGGGCGTCCCGAACTTGGCATCGATGCGGATGCATCCGAGTACGAAACCTTCTGGGGACAGCCAGTCACCACCGAGGAAATGATTGCGGGCATAAAAAGCTCCGGATTTGACTCTATCCGAATCCCTGTCGCGTGGACAAACATGATGGATTTTGAAAATGGCGACTATACGATTGCCGACGCCTATCTCGACCGCGTTGACGAGCTGATTACATATGCCATCAATAATGGTATGTACGTCATAATCAATGACCACTGGGACGGCAGCTGGTGGGGAATGTTTGGCTCTGCCACCGAGGAGACCAGGGAGACTGCCTTTACCATGTACACTTCCATGTGGGCACAGCTTGCCGAGCGCTACAATGATTACGACGAATCCCTGATTTTTGAATCCGGAAACGAGGAACTCGGAAGCCGCCTGAACGACATTGACATCTGCAAGGACTCCGGCAGCCTTTCCGAGGATGAATGCTATGAGATGACAAACCGCATCAACCAGACCTTTGTCGACACTGTCCGCGCCACCGGCGGCAACAACGCAGACCGTTTTCTGCTGATTGCGGGCTACAATACCAATATTGCCAAAACCTGTGACGACCGTTTCAAAATGCCCAAAGACACCGTCCCTGATAAACTGCTGGTGTCCGTCCACTATTACGACCCATGGAATTACTGCGGCACGGACAGCGGCACACAGTGGGGCACGCATGGGGAATACGAGACACAAAATGACGACCTGAAAAAAATGACGAAATTTACAGAGCAGGGATATGGTGTGATCATCGGCGAATACGGCGTCTTAGCCAGAGCCGATGGCACGCTCAAGGACAGCATCACTGCCTACACGGAAAATCTGCTTGACAACTGCGACCGCTACAACTTTGTGCCAATGCTCTGGGACACAAGCAGTTTCTTTGTCCGCTCCGAATTAAAATTTTCTGATGACGACCTGCTTGCGCTCTACACCTCCCGAAACTATGCTGCACAGGAAAAGACCAGCGAGGAGGAACTGGCATCCGCAGCCACAGAACGCATGGACACCGCGCTCGCCAATGCCCCCGAAGTTTTTGACACCTCCATTGATGTCTCCACACTCGACGGCTCGATTGCGTGGATTATGTTTAACAGCCGCGACTGGTCTGTCGCTTACAGCTCCGGCGACACCTACAAGCCTGACGACAAGGCGGCAGGTCTTGTCGCGACAGATGCTGTCATCGACGGCGCAGGCACCTACACAATCGGCCTGGATTTCACCGGGACTGATGCCGGATTTGCTGAGGGCACCGCTTTCTCCGCAATTGGCATCTCCAACGCCGAAGCGCTCTATCCTGGCTATACGATTGACATTAAGGAAATCGAAGTGAACGGAAAACCCTATGAGCTGACAGGAATGCCATACACCACCTCCGACGACGGAATCTGCACACGCATGAACCTCTATAACGAGTGGGTGACAGACATTCCGGACACCGCACGCGTTACAGGCGGAAATGCCACGGATGCCACCGCCACAGTCGTTGATAACGAAACACTGGGACAAATCAAGACACTCAGGATTACCTTTGACTTTGTTGCCCCATAACATGATATACTACTGTCAAGTAAGGAAAAAGGCGCATGGTTTCATTACGATTCCATGCGCCTTTATGCTGTTATTTTGAAATCGGTATCTCAACCTTTTCATTTTCATATGAAGTCCAGACAATCAGCGCCGCCACTTCATCAACATCAATAACGCGGTCATACCCTGCCATATGACAGGCATTTTTCCTGCTGCTGTCCGTATATCCCATACTGCCGCCGTTCGTCAGGTAAGGAAGTCTTGTCCCATCCTTCAGGACAACTCCCCTGACTTCAGGAATTCCAAGATCATCTTCATGTTCTTCAGGGGCTTCCTCAACGGAATAGTTTGCCTTCATGGAAATCGGGGAAATGTCAATGGTTTCCAGCGTGAAACCTGTTTCTCCCACTTTCTGTCCGACCGTAATCGTCCGGGAGGAGCTTACATCAGGAAGCGTTATCGCAAAATCCCAGTTTCCTTCCACCGCCAGGGTAAACGCCGCCCTTGAATGGGTTCCCAGATTTTGGAAACTGACATGCATCGTCTTGCCAAGAAGGGAATCGTTCTCATTCACAACGCTTGCCTGAATGATATATTCCATATCCCCATTGCTGTCCGTATAATGGCTGATAAGATGTCCATTCTCGTCAGATTCAAGAGGGCTTCCGTCTTCATATATGGGTGAGCCGTTTTCATCAGGGATAATTCCGTCGTACATGCTTCCGTACATATTCACCCATGAACTTTCGTCCTCCGGATTATCACCCTGATACACGGTTACCATGCCAAATCCCGGTTCCGTCCCGTCCTCCACATGATAGCCGGAAATGCTGAATGACATATATGCAAACCGCTCATCCACAACAACCGTGTCCGGTTTTACCGTAATACCGTTGTCTGTCACTGCCAGTGAAGAACTATCTGGCTCTTCCCGATACACCTTTGCGATGTTCTGTTCTGTCAGTGCCTGCTGCTGTGCATCGGATGCCTGAATGTTTCCGTTCATGCCCCTTCCCCAGTAATGGTGGATTGCAGCAATGACACTGATGCTGCTGACTGTCAATATACAGATGCCTGCAACCGCCGCAGCCTGCATTTTGTATATCCGTTTTCCTTTTGTATTTGTTTTTCCCATATGAACAATATCCTCCTGCCGAATCATCGCAAAGGCTTGATTCGTTTTTTCCAACACAATTTCCGACAATTCTACTTCTTCAGAAAATACTTTTTTCTTTTTTGACATCTCTATCCTCCTTAATCGTGATAATACTCTTCCAGTTCTTTCCTTCCCCTTGAAATCCTCGTCTTGATGGTATTTAATGGCACTGACAACATTTCCGCGATTTCTCTCATCTTGAATCCCTGACTATAGTACAATTCCATAGGCAGTCGGTACCGCTCGTCCATGGAAGCATATGCCTCCTTCAGTTCAAGATTGTATTCATCACACTTTGACGGTTCCTCATAAGATTCTGTATTTTTGTAAACCGCATTGTCCCTTATAATATCATAGCAGTGATTTATCAGTATCCTTGTCATCCATGTCTTAAAGAACTCAGGTTTCTTAAGTGTATATAACTTTTCCCAGCAAGTGAGAATCGTATCCTGAAGAGCATCTGCCGCATCTTCTTCATTCATCAGAATTGCAATGGCAGTCCTATACATGTCTTTCATATAGAACTGCATTAGTTCGGTAAATGCATCTTTATCATGCCTCTGCGCCTTCTTTACATAAAACTTTGTTTCAATACTTTTCATTCACTTTCTCCTACGCGCGTATGATTGTAAGGCAAGTACAAGCGCTCTTTATTTGCTTTACGGTCATTAGACGTCAGATATTGCCGTTTGGTTTCAAGATATCAGAATTTTTTTGTCAACTCCTCATGACTCGTTATATTCACTCATTTCGCACCTTGGAATTTGAAGCCTGTAATTTTCCCCAGTAAAAACGCGCAGTTGTCTTCACGATAACTGCGCGTTTGTTTCATGCACACGGCGCCCAGAGGAATATATCAGCAGGAACTGCGCCTATCAATCCCGCTAATCCAAATAATGTCCCACTGGAGATGTATTATACTGTTTCTTAATCTCAATCATAACCGAACCATCAGCCTGTGTCTCCTCCGAAAGAATCTTGTATTTCGTCTTGCTCCTGTTCAGTTGGTCTTTATAATTTTTTACATCTTGACTTACGCATTTCACCGCATAATCATGCCCCACATCTTCCTTTAACGAAAAATGCAATGTCTGTGTAATGCATGCTGCCTTTATTCTTTTCATAATCATCTACCTGCCTTTATATATTCATTTACCGTTACACTCCAACACATTCGGCATATGTCAGATCTATTGCCTTATATAGTTTTTCCTTCGCCTCATCCGGCGTTATATGTAATGCTATCGCAAACTCTTCGCTCAGCAGCTTCTCAACCTTGTCCTGATACCTCAAATCCGCCTGTCCCTGTTTCTTTCCTGTCTTTTCACAAATTTTTTCTTTTAGATAGAGTTCCTTAAACAATTTTAAATACGCTGTCAGTTCATGCGTGGCAAGCATTTCATGATAATGCATTTCAAGTAAGTTGGTTTTGACATTACGCGTAACTTTAACCTCTATCTCCGGCAGCTTATTCAGGCAGCTTAGCGCTTCTTCCGCTGTAATAGTAAGCCGCATGGAATTACAAGCATCAACCGGAACATAGATTTTTGTATCACTTTTTATGTAAGGTGAGCCTAACGTATAATAGACTTTTTTTGGATTATCCGCAAAATCTATTTTTCCGATTGCAATAATTTTGCATACCCCTGCACTTCCATACGCAACATAATCCCCACAATGAAACATTTTTTATCACTCCTTCATCAAAATTCATAAATCGGTCAAAATAATCCCCCGAATCTCCTTTCCTTATAGATTTTATTATATCACTATTTTCCACAAATTCTCAAAGGCACTTTTTAACAAAATATACAACTTGCATAATAGTAAAAAATAACCATGAGGAGACTCTTTTGATTGATTCTTCAAATTATAGGGAGTTGTTGAAAAAATGCCTTATCGCCATTGTTTTTAGCATAGGAATATTTTGTTATAAAAACCTTTGATGCAGGAAAACAGGAAAAGCTAAGCGTTGAAAATATGACGATTATAAATATTACACATGGATATCATAACGCACTTATGCAAAAATACAATAGCAAATAACAAAGATTATATTCCCCTATTTTGACAAATACTCGTAAAGCTTCTATAATAAAGAAAATCAATTTTGAAAGGTAAGATAACTATGAGCAAATTCAACGCAAGCCACATCGCAATTCCAACAATACTAAAAGTAGAACCCGACGCACTAGACCAGATTGGCGCGTACCTTGGCGGGTGCAGCTTCCAGAAGGTCGTCATCTATTTCGGAAACGGACTGATTGACATGTTCGGGTACAAGGTACTCGAATCCCTGCGGGACGCCCATATCGAGGTGCTTGAATACTGCGAGCTGGACACCGTCAACATTGACGATATCATCAACCTGGCATTTGGACTCCCCAACGCCACACAGGCTGTCATTGGTCTTGGCGGCGGCAAGGTCATTGACGCGGCAAAGTACATCGGTTTTCTGCGCAAGCTGCCGTTTATCAGCGTTCCCACCTCGGCGTCCAGCGACGGATTCTCCAGCGCCAGTGCCTCCCTGATTGTCAACGGCCGCAGAAATTCCGTTCCCGCGCGTCTGGCATTTGGCATTATTGCGGATACCACGGTCATCAAAAGCGCACCGCCAAAGTTTCTGTACTCCGGCATCGGGGACATGGTGTCAAAAATCACCGCGCTCTACGACTGGAAATTTGAGGAAGCGCACGGTGCCGCACAGGTCAATGATTTTGCCCTTATGGTCGCCAAAAAGGCGGTAAACAGCTTTGTCCGCACACCGTTTGACAGCATACAGGACAACCTGTTCTTAAAGGAACTGCTCGACTCCCTCGCCATGAGCGGCATCGCAAACGAAATTGCCGGCAGCAGCGCACCCACAAGCGGAAGCGAGCACCTGATTTCACACGCCCTGGACAAAATGCTGGAAACACCGCAGCTTCATGGTATTCAGGTCGGTATCGCCACCTATCTCATGAGCCGTGTGCACGACCACCGCTGGCAGCGGGTGAACACTGTTTTTTCCGAAACCGGATTCTGGGACTATACCGCAACCCTCGATCTCGACGTGGAGGACTACATCAAGGCGGTTGACCTTGCCCCCTCCATCAAGCCGTTCCGCCACACGTACCTCCACGAGGAGCAGTACCGCGAACTGGCAAAGAAGCTGCTCACCGAAGATGACGCGCTGAAAGCGGTCTTTCATCTGTAAAATATTGAAACGACACAAAAATTCTCCCAGAACTGTATCCTGTCAGTTCCGGGAGAATTTGTTTAATTTTCTATTGCTTTTACGAAAGGAAATTCTTCAATCAGATTTTTATCCATCTCCATCATACTGAGAATCCTGCTCGCCGCTCCAGATGGATGATTTGTCCCTGCTTCCCATGCTTCAACTGTTTTGTCCGAAACGCCCATATAGCTTGCAAAGGTTTTCTGGGACATTCCAGTGGATTTTCTAATCCGCTTAACCTCCTCTGCCTGATATTCTTTTACCGGAATAACTGTCACTTTGCTTCGCGTCAGCTTGCTTTCCTTACTTTTTGCATCTTCCACTGCTTCATTCAGACCAGCCATAATACTCTCGTACACGCTTCCCACACCATCACCTCCTACAAACTTTCTTTTAAAAGCTCTATCATTTTTTTAATTTCATTCCGCTCAGCATATGACAAATTATCTTTTTCACTCTTGGCATACACTGTTATCAAATATATTGTCTCTTCAATAACAAAATCAACATAGCATACTCTGACACCGCCACTCTTGCCTTCATTTTCAAAGGAAAAACGCATCTTCCGCAACCCGCCTGTTCCTTTTATTACTGGAAACATGCTGGAATGATTTAATAATTCCAACTCTAGCATTCTCAAATCCTTATCGCTAAACCCCAATTTATCCCAATTCTTTGTAAATTCTTTCGTCTGTATAAATGTTCTTGTCATTTGTTCATCTCGCTTTCATTTACAATATATCCTATCAAATAGGGGGCTGTCAAGTATTTTGGTTCCAAATCCTTATGCGCCGGACCAGAAACCAAACGCAATCAATGAGAATACATACATGAATGGGCATCACCTTATACTGAGCGGTCAGTCTCTACGACCGTCATCAGCATCCCCCATCTTAACCACCTTCGTCGCAATGTTCTCCCGAAACCGCACGTCATGCTCCACGACCAGCATCGTCGGCATGTATGACAAAATCAGCTTCTCAATCTGCATCCGTGAAAATACATCAATGTAGTTTAATGGCTCATCCCATATATACAGGTGCGCCGGCGTCAGAAGGCTTGCCGCAAGCAGTGCCTTCTTTTTCTGCCCCTCTGAAAAATCCTCCATATTTTTCGAGAACTGTTCCCTTTCCATATCGAGCTGCCTGCAAATCGCACAAAACAGGCTCTCGTCCAGTCCCCGCCGCGCACAAAAATCCTGAATGCTGCCCCTTAAAAAAGAAGTGTCCTGATTCACATACGAAATCTTCAGACCCGATGCCGTTTTGAGCATCCCGCTTTCCGCAAAGCAGACACTGCGTATGCACTCAGTTTCCCCATTTGCAGGCTCATCCATATCATCCCTGTCCACAGCCGCCAGTGCCGCGTTTCTTAAGACTGCCCGAATCAGGCTTGATTTCCCACATCCGTTTTTTCCGTGCAGAAACACCCGCTCCCCCTGGCACAGCTCCAGATTCAGATTTTGGAAGACCGGCTCCTTTGCATCGGGATAGGTCATCCCATACTCCCTCGCTGCCAGCAGTACCTTCTTGTAATGGGATAATGGAAAGAGCTTCAAATCAACCGGATTTTCAATATCCTGCAGCAGTCCCTCCTTCTCCTCGATTTCCCGATCAATCCGCTCCTCCATCTGCTTCACCCTGCTTTGCATCTTCTTGGTCTTGGCGCCAATATACGAACGTGTATTCTTGGAGCGGTCATGCTCCTTAACCGGGTCAAATCCTATCTTTGTCCGCTCATTGCAGTCTGCCCACTGGCGCACCCGCCCCGACGCTTTTCTGAGCTTGCCAATTTCCTTTTTATGCTTTTCATTCTCCGCGACGGAAAATGCATCCTTGCGCGTCTTATTTTCCCACCAGCTCGAGAAGTTCCCGCCCTGCACCTCGATGGTCTGCCTGTTGAGCACCAACACATGGTCAACGCAGGCGTCCAGCAAATCCCTGTCATGGGACACAAGGATAAACCCTTTCTTGTTGTTCAGATAGCGCTTTACCGTCTCCCGCGCGCACTGATCCAAATGATTGGTCGGCTCATCAATCAGCAGGAAATCATTTTCCCCGGAAAACAAAACCGCAAGCATCAGCTTTGTGCGCTCCCCGCAGCTCAGTGTCCCAAAAGGCCGGTACAAAATCCCCGCGTCGGCTTCCAATTCGTCCAGTTCGCACAAAACACGCCACAGCTCACAGCCCGGCTTCATGCGCTCCAACAGCATTTCGCCGCATTCCGTCTCCCATGTCCCCGGTATCTGATAAGGAAAATAATCAAATACGGTCGATGTACGAATGGTTCCCATATACTCGTATCTGCCAAGCAGCAGATTCAGAAAGGTCGTCTTTCCTTTCCCATTACGTCCAATCAGCCCAAGCTTCCAGTCCGTGTCCAGCGTAAGGGACATTTTGTCAAAAATTGTATCACTGCTGCCATCATATGAAAATGTCAGATTTGTTACCTGTATCTGCGCCATATTGCAATTCCTCCCTAAATCATCTGCTGCCAGATGATTCCGGATGATGTCCCGCTTCCCCTAATGCATATAGACACATAAAATTGCACGAAAAAAAGAGGTTATGCGAAACATAATCCACTTCTGGCAACATGAAAAACAGTTCAAAAGTTCATCTCATGTTCTCAAAAGCAGATTATCTACGCATCCTCTCACCTCTCTCATCTAAAACTTGCTACTGTTAATTTACTGTCATTATAGAAGCTTCTCTGTCACTTGTCAACCCCCAGCCTTACAATTTTTCCGATGCGCCTTGAGCTTTTTTAATGCCCACGCGTAGTGGCTCGACGTATTGCTCACAAAGTAAGAGCCAAGTGCACTGTTACCCACCCAGTCAAAGACGCCCTTTGCAAACAGATCCTCGTTCGTAAAGCCCTCCGCAAGCTGCATGATTTCCCGATGGGACTGTTCGAGCATTTCCTTTGCCTCCTCAAGCGTCGTATTCTGATGTTTCTTCCAGAAAAACACATTTAACTGACCATACGTCTTCCAATTATAGGGTTTGGGCAGAAACGGTTTCGCCTCACCCTTCTGGTTTGACGGCACCCAGTCCAGTGTCAGGTTATGCCACTCATGCAGATGTACCAGAACATCCCGCAGATTCTTGTCGCGCTGCCAGTGTGCCTCCTTTTTCTTTTCGTCCCCCGAAAAGTCAAAGGGAGTTGCCAGCTCCTGCTCCGTCATCGAATCAATAAATGCCATCAGGCTTTCATATCCGCTGTTTGAAGCCTCAATCAAATCCGTTTTTGTCGTTGGTCTTGCCATATTTTTTATTCTCCTTTTCACAAAATACAATATCGTTTTAATACCCTTACTGAATAACTACATTATATCAGATAAAATATGACAACAGTATGTCAGGTTATATTTTTATTTGCTATTTCGTAACGCAGATTGAGAAAACCTCTCTGATATAGTATAATAAATTATTGGGGGAGGTGGGCTTTATGAAGAAAAAAATATTACTCATTGAAGATGATTTCACAATACAGACGCAGTTAAAAACGCTTTTAGCTGGAAACGGATATGAGGTTTTTGCAGTTACAAATTTTTCCAGGGCAATCGGGCAGATAAAAGATTTTTTGCCGCATCTGGTGATTCTGGATATCAAGCTGCCCGGAAGCAATGGCTTTGAAATATGTTCCCAGATCCGCACGTTTTCAGATATCCCTATTGTATTCGTGACAAGCAGCAATACGGAGATGGACGAATTAAACAGCATTATGCTGGGCGGAGACGCATTTATCACAAAGCCCTATAACACTGCCATTTTGCTTGCAAAAATCGGCGCACTGCTAAAGCGGGCCTACCCTGCTTCGCAGCCAGAGATGATCTCATGGAACGAGGCAGCGTTGCATCTGGAAAGCAGTATGATAGAATACAAAGGACAAAAAGCAGAACTGACAAAAAATGAATTGAAAATCCTTTACTATCTTTTCAGGAATGCCGGAAAAATTTGTTCCCGGAATGATATTGTGGACTTCCTCTGGGATAACCAGTTATATGTTGACGATAATGCACTAAGCGTGAATATGACCCGCATTCGCGACAAACTGGAAGCAATCGGGCTGACAGGCTTTATTAAGACAAAGCACAGACAAGGATATACATTATGAGCCAAAAACAATACCTGAAAAATCAAATACCGGCTGTCTTTGTCAATCTGATGGGAATGCTGGCGCTTGCCCTATTTTTACTTGCAAATGGAAGTTCAATGCACACAGTCCTGTTCATTTTCATAGTCTGGCTGATTATCCTTATCACATATCTGTCAATCACATATTATATGCGAAAAAAATATATGGATACGTTGCTGGATATGACGGAACAGTTACAGGAACGGTATTTGATACCGGAAATTATGACGATACCAGATCGGGCGGACGACCAGGTTTTTTACCAGATTATGAAAATGGCAGAAAAATCCATGCTCGAAAAAATAGGCGAAATACAGAGTGAGCGAAAAGAATATAAAGAATACATAGAACAGTGGATTCATGAAGCCAAAACACCGATTACGGCAATGAAGCTGCTTTGTGAAAACAACCGTTCTTCCTTTGCCAGGGATATCCTGACAGAACTGGAACATATCAATCAATATACAGAACAGGCGCTTTACTATGCCCGAAGTGAACACACAGAAAAAGACTATTCTGTTCGTGAAATAAACTTATGTGATGTTGTGCACAGTGCAATCGCAGACAACAAATATCTTTTGCGCCAAAGCAATATGACAATCACGATGGATGAACTGGAATGCATGGTTTACACGGATGATAAATGGGTGCGGTTCATCCTAAACCAGATTATCGGCAATGCGGTAAAATATCGTACAGGGCAGCCTGCTTTACACTTTTCCATGGTAAAGTCCAATGACAAAATAGTTTTGTCCGTCAGCGATAATGGAATGGGCATACCCCAAAGCGATTTGCCCCGTATTTTTGAAAAAGGCTTTACCGGTCAAAACGGACGAACCGGAAAAAATTCTACCGGAATCGGTTTGTATCTTTGCAGACGCCTTTGTGACAAGCTGGGAATCGGGCTGACTGCCCATTCAGAAAACAAAGGCACAACGATTGCGCTTTCTTTTCAGATAAATGATTTTGTTACCGGAGTGCAGGGCTGACATGCCCTGCCGCTTTCTGCCGTTTTCTTTTTTCCATCTCTGCCAAAAAAGCCCTTCCACCTTCATTATAAAAATTCATTCTTTCCTGTGTTGTCATATACTTAGTAAGCTCATAATGATACTCTCGTATTTTATGAATATCATCAATAGTAAAATCTGGACTAATATCCGGTTTTGCAATCATACTATCCCTCGCTTTCTAATAATACAGAAGGATTCCATAGCTCTATCATCTTGTATCCTTCCAAGTTTGTAACTGCCCTTACACCTCTAATTGTCTTTACATTTACAATATGCTAAGAGTCTGTCCAATCCCCAAAGTTTATACATTTCAATACTGTGATACATCTTTAGTTCTTACATTTTTGTAAGAACTATGTAAGAAAACCTGATACAAAAATCAAAATCCCCCATCTATAATAAATATATGAGATTATTTAGGAGGTTTATACGATGAACACGATTTTGAAGCTGGAGCATATCCAGAAATATTATGGCAATAAGGGAAATGTAACCAAAGCCATCAAAGATATTAGCTTTTCCGTTGAAGCCGGGGAATTTCTCGGCATTATGGGCGCGTCCGGTTCCGGGAAAACAACGCTGCTCAACTGTATTTCGACGATTGATACCGTAAGTGCAGGCCATATTTTTCTCGAGGGAACAGACGTCACAGAAATTAAGCCCAAATCCCTTGCCCGGTTTCGCAGGGAAAACCTGGGGTTTGTGTTTCAGGACTTTAATTTATTGGATACATTGACGGTTTCAGAAAACATTGCACTGGCACTGACAATCAATAAAACTCCTGCCGCGCACGTGGAACCCCGCATTCTGGACATGGCGAAAAAACTAAATATCAGCGATATCCTAAGCAAATATCCCTACCAGGTATCCGGTGGCCAGAAACAGCGTTGCGCCTGTGCAAGGGCACTCATCAACAACCCCAGACTTCTGTTGGCAGATGAGCCGACGGGTGCATTAGACAGCCACTCCTCACAAATGCTGCTGTCCACCATTCAAAGCATCAATGAACAGCTGGGGGCAACGATTCTCATGGTAACACATGATGCATTTACCGCCAGCTATGCCAGCCGCATCCTCTTTTTGAAAGACGGAGAAATCTTTATGGAATTGCGTAAGGGCAGTGACAGCAGAAACGCTTTTTTTGATAAAATCCTAAATGTCCTTACCATGATTGGAGGGGGGCAGAGCCATGTATGCTAAACTTGTTTTCAGAAATGCGAAGCGGTCTGTAAAGGATTACCTGGTCTATATTGTCACGATGACAATCTGTGTTACCCTGTTTTACTCGTTCCTGTCCATTTCCAGCAGCTATTATAACCCGGACATAGGAAGCGCGTACGATTTTACCATGCTGAGTGACGGAATGAAAATGGCAGTCTGCATGATAACACTGCTATTGCTGTTTTTGATACAGTTTGTCAACCACTATATGCTCCGGCGTAGGCAAAAAGAGTTTGCAGTGCAGTCCATCATGGGAATGGAGCAAAGAACCATTGGCAGGCTTTTCTTCGCAGAAACATTGATTATGGGAATAATTTCCATTCTGACTGGTATTTTCCTCGGTGTATTCTGTTCCCAGTTTATCACTGCAATGCTCTTAACAACCTATGGAAAAAGCTATCAATTGTCATGGACACTTTTTCCGGATACTGTTTTATTAACTGTCAGTTTTTTTATGCTGAGTTTCTTAATTGTGGGGCTGCAAAACACACGCACCATCCAAAAAACCAAAATTATTGACATGCTTTTTGCAGACAGGGAAAATGAACCTGAACGAAAAAAGAGCCGTTGGATTTTTGCTGCAGCAATACTATTTGAACTATTTACGGTATGGGCATTTATCACAGGAATCACAAAAGTCCTGTTTTATTATGATTCTCGCTTTGCGTTTCCTGTGCGGCTCATGTATTTTGGAAATATTCTTTTTCCCGCCGTTACTTTGGCATGGTCTGTCCTATGGGTGTTCCGGAAGAAAAAATGGGGATTTCAAAAGCTGCTTTGCGGTTTATTGGCTTGTTCCGTGTTAAATGCCCTTACGGCAGCAAGCGTACCCGCGCTTACCAATCGATATTATCTTCCTTTGGGAAACGGAATGCTCCGGCAGTATCTGTTGTTTGTACTGATGAACCTGCTTTTCTTCATTTGTGCATTCATTTACCTTGCCAGCTATTCCATTATCACATGGAAAGAAAAATCGCTGGAACACAGATACAAGGAAGAAAACCTGTTCTTTTTCGGACAGATTCTGTCAAAATTAAAAACAACCAGTAAGACAATGACGCTGATTTGTACAACGCTTGTGCTTGCCATCTTCCTGTTTATTGCCGCTCCCATTTTGACAGGCTGGGCTTCCGGTTATCTGGATATACACTCCATGTACGATGTGCAGATTTTTACAAAATATAATAATGTATATGACGAAAAGGAGCTGCCACAGGATGATTATGAAACCGTCACTGATTTTCTGAATGAACATGATATCGAAACCGCCTATGACTGCACATTCAATCTGTATCTGCCCAGGAAAAAAGATTTCGGCAGGCGGATAAAATATGATTTTCCCATCGTGGCAATTTCATTAAGCGATTATAACACCTTACGGGAAATGCTGGGATATGAACAAATTTCTCTGGGAGAAAGTGAATTTACAACACAGTGGAAGCCGATTGCAGCCGAGGAAGAATTAAACGTATTTCTCAAAGAAAATATCACTGCTGAGACAGATATGGGAATCTTAACACTTTCATCAAAATCGCATTATAAGGAACCAATAGGAGAAACGGTTTACAATTCATATACAAATGTCCTTTATGTATTTCCGGACAGTATCTGTGAGAAACTGCTGCCGGTTATGCGAAACCGCTATATTACAACAACGGAAAAAATCACTTATGAAAATGCCCTCCAACTGGAAAAAATTTTCATGGCAGCCTATCCGGAGCAAGCAGAAAACAAAGCTGCGTATGACGTGCGTTTCAGCACGCTGCAAATGAATAGTGCATTGGTAGGTAATTTTATCTTACAGGCTTCAATGATTTATGGTGCTGTTGTACTGATGGTTATATGTCTTACAGTGCTTTCCCTACAGCAGCTCTTAGACACCGGAAAATACAAATACCGCTTCTGTGTACTCCGGAAATTAGGCGTGGAGGAAACGCATATCGGAAAACTCATCTTAAAACAGTTAGGCGTCTGGTTCGGGCTTCCAATTGCAGTGGCAGTCGCTATGGCTGCTGTTGTGACTGGCTACTTTACCCAGACGATATCAGCGGAAATTTCAGCGTATATAGGGCGCACTGCGCTGTTCATACAAATCGGAATAACAATAGGGATTTTAGCAATTTTGCTGATTTGCTACTTCCTGAGTACATGGATTCTTTTCAGGCGCTCCGTTCATTTATAACCAAATATCAAAGCAGAGAATCAACCTCTCAAAAGTGATGATTCTCTGCTTTTAATGCCCCCTGCCTAATTCGCGCCTGGCACAGTCACATCCTTGCGCGGCTCATAAAGCACAAAGGTAACCGTCCCATCCTCATTTAAGATAAAGACATCAATATCCATTCCCGCTATCCCGGTACCGTTATGACTGCATCCTAATATCGCCTTTGTCCCCGGCTTCTTATCCGCAAACATTCCATCCAGGAGCGTACCGGCATTTGCCGCCCTGCCATCCTCCAGCTCATAGGAATAATACGTCAGTCCATCCTCGCCAATCGTGCACACCTGCCTTGTCTCCTCGACAGGCTCTGCATACTCGTCAATATTTTCCGGCGTCAGCATCTCCATAAACTGATCAACCTCCAAGTCCGCCGCGCTTTTCTCAATCGGCTCATCCGACTCATTCATGGACTCCTCAAACGCTTTCAGATAAGCTTCCGCCGCGGCAGGATCTGCCTTGCTCTTGTCCACTGGCAGATGAAACAGCGCGTTAACGCCTGTATAGCTCTCGTTGCGGCTCATCTCGCCAGTGCTGCCATCATAGACATACGCATTACTGTCATAGAAACTGCCGGAATTTACGCCCACATAGATACCCCTGTCCGCAAACACCTCAATATTGTCCATGTCCAGAATCCGGTACTGGATTCCATTGTTTACAAACTCCTTATAACCGCCATTCATGCTCATCATGCTATATACACGGGGGTCTAATCCACGTATATAATGGGATGCAAAGAAACACGCATCACCGTACTCGTCAGAGCTTGTGTCCGGCATCGGCGTACCGTCAGCACGCTCAATCGTGATAATTGTGTATATTCTGTCCTCAAGTACTTCTCCTTTTCCGTTTTTCATCAGAAAGTCACTGATATTCCTGCCTGCCACGCTTCCCATCAGCGTGATTTTGTACCCGCCGCTTTCCTGCGTCTCGTTCACCAGTATTGCATCCTCGCTGAGAAATGCCTTTTGCAGCGCATTGTCGTTAATCTCCGTCACCACCTCCGCGGGTGTCAGATACTTATACACTGCAAATGCCGTGCTGGAACACAGTATCAAGATACATACTGTGACCAATGCCGCCGCGGGAATCCTTCTCTTGTAACGCACCTGTTCCTGTTTCATGTCCTGTCTCTCCTTTACTCTCCGAAGAACCTGGTCATTCAACTTCTTTTCTGGCACTTCCGTCGGAGCCAAAGCCTGTTTTAACAGTAAATCCATTTTATCCTTCATAAAGCCCCTCCAACTTTTCCCTCAAGATTTTCTTTGCCCTGTGCACCCTTGTCTTTACCGCGCCCTCGGAAATCCCGAGCATCGCCGCGATGTCCGCCTGCGGCAGTTCTTCCATGTAAAATAAGAGAATCGGAATCCGGTATCTGTCCGGCAGTTTCCTGACCGCCTCCCGCACTATCCGGCATTCCTCCATGGAAACCATCATGTCCTCCATCAGCTGCCCTTCCATGGGAATCGTCTCCGCATTTTCATCCAGCGATACGCTGACACCCATAATCCGCTGCCGCACGGACAGCTTTCTCTTATAATTTCGATAAAGGTTGAATGCGACACCCATCAGATAGCTTTTCGGATTTGTCGTAATGACCAGTTTTTCCCCCAGCTCATACACCTTGAGGAACGTGTCCTGGTACAAGTCATCCGCCTCCTGACGGTTCCGCGTCACACAGCAGCAAAACGAATATAAATCCCTGCCGTATGTATCCATATAAACTTCCAGTTCTTCCTGTTTCATTGTGTCTCCTCCGGTATTTTACGTTAGCCCTCATGATGACAGCCGCATTTGGATATCCATGGCACTGTGACGTACCGGGTCAGGGATTTTTATTTCCCTTCACTTATATAGGGTAACAGATACGCGCTAGGTTTCAAAATAAGGAAAAAAAGGGAGACCCCATGTCAACAAGGTCTCCCAAATATCATTTATTATTTTATTACTGCTGCGCCACGTCCTTCATGGAGAAGCTGATGCGTCCCATCTTATCCCTGCCAAGGCATACAACAGTCACGACATCACCCAGTGTCAGCACATCCTCAACATGGTTGATACGCTCCTTCGCAATCTTCGAGATATGAACCATACCCTCTTTTCCGGGTGCAAACTCAAGGAAAGCGCCAAACTCCTTGATGCTGACTACCTTGCCCTTAAATACCTGACCTGCCTCGAAGTCTGTCGTGATAATCTTAATCATCTCGCATGCCTTGTCCATCATGGTCTGGTCTGTGCCGCAGATGCTCACGAATCCGTCATCTGAAATGTCAATCTTCACCCCGGTCTGCTCAATAATCGTGTTGATGGTCTTGCCTCTCTGACCAACCACATCGCCAATCTTCTCCGGGTCAATTCTTGTCTGGATAATCTTCGGTGCAAACTCGCCGACCGTCGGTCTTGGCTGGCTGATGCACGGAATCATAATCTCATTGAGGATATACATTCTGGCATCCTTTGTCTTGGCAATCGCCTCCTCGACAATCGGTCTGGTCAGACCATGAATCTTGATATCCATCTGGATAGCCGTGATACCGTCCTTTGTGCCGGCAACCTTAAAGTCCATGTCCCCAAAGAAATCCTCAAGTCCCTGGATATCCGTCAGTACAATGTAATCATCATCCGTATCACCTGTCACCAGTCCGCAGGAAATGCCCGCTACCGGCTTCTTAATCGGTACACCCGCCGCCATTAGCGACATGGTTGACGCACAGATGGAGCCCTGCGATGTAGAGCCGTTTGACTCGAACGTCTCAGACACTGTACGGATTGCATATGGGAATTCCTCCTCTGAGGGAATCACAGGCACAAGCGCCTTTTCAGCCAGGGCGCCATGTCCGATTTCACGTCTTCCCGGTCCTCTCGACGGCTTTGTCTCCCCTACGGAGTACGAGGGGAAATTGTAGTGGTGCATATACCGCTTTGCAGTCTCATTCTCGTCAAGTCCGTCAATCTTCTGCACCTCTGACAACGGCGCAAGCGTCGTCACCGTACAAATCTGTGTCTGTCCACGCGTGAACATTGCAGAACCATGCACCCTTGGAATAATATCTGTCTCAGCCGCAAGCGGACGAATCTGTGTGACTGCACGACCGTCAGGACGCTTGTGGTCTTTTAAAATCATCTTGCGGACTGTCTTTTTCTGGTACTGGTAAATCGCCTCTCCCAGCATGGCAAGCCATTCCTCATTCTCCGCAAACGCTTCCTCAAGCTTCTCGGTAATCCTGCGGATATTTTCTTCCCTGACCTGCTTTTCATCCGTAAAGACAGCAACCTCCATCTCCTCGGGAGGAACAATCTCCTTTATCTTCGCAAACATCTCCTCAGGAATCGCGCAGCTCGTATAAGAATGCTTTGCCTTCCCAACCTCCGCAACAATCTGATTGATAAACGCAATGATTGTCTGGTTAATCTCGTGGCACTTGTAAATCGCCTCAATCATCTTGTCCTCCGGCACTTCGTTCGCACCCGCCTCTATCATGATGACCTTCTGGCTTGTAGATGCCACCGTAAGCTGTAAATCACCGTTTTTCCACTGCTCCTGGTTCGGGTTTACTACAAATTCCCCATTGACAAGTCCCATCTGTGTCGTTGCACACGGACCGTCAAACGGAATATCGGATATCGATGTGACAATTGCAGAACCAATCATTGCCACCAGCTCCGGACGGCACTCCGGGTCTACACTCATGACCATGTTGTTCAGGGTCACGTCATTTCTGTAATCCTTTGGGAACAATGGGCGCATCGGTCTGTCGATAACGCGGCTCGTCAGGATTGCATTCTCACTCGCCTTGCCCTCTCTCTTGTTAAAACCACCCGGAATCTTTCCCACGGAATAAAGCTTCTCCTCGTACTCCACGGAAAGCGGGAAGAAGTCGATACCATCCCTTGGTTTTTCGGATGCAGTCGCGGTACAGAGTACCGTCGTGTCCCCATAATGCATCAGCGCTGCACCGTTTGCCTGTGCTGCCACCCTGCCGATGTCAACTGTCAATGTACGTCCTGCAAGCTCCATACTGTACTTTTTGTAGGACTTGTCTTTCTTTTCACTGAATGTCATGTATTCCATACAATTCCTCCATTCTTGATGCACCTGCGAATCTGAGCGCAGGCACAAATTTGCCCTGTGAAAAAAATTTTTTCACAGTATTCTCCTTTACTTTGTTAAAATATTGCCGAATTCCCATGTCGCCTGACTGCACCGGACAGGAAATGCCGAAACTACTGAAAAAATCACGAAAACATCCAATCTTCATAAGCTTTTCAGCGGTCTCGAACCACCCCTGACCCGGTCTGAAACACTTTTGCATTGTAAAAAGTACATAAAGGAGCGGATTTTTCCGCTCCCCCAAATGCATAAGTATTCAAAAATTACTTTCTGATACCAAGCTTCTCAATAAGAGCACGATATCCTTCGATGTCAGTCTCCTTTAAGTAGTCAAGTAATCCACGTCTCTGACCAACCATCTTCAAAAGACCACGTCTTGAATGATGGTCTTTCTGATTGTTCTTTAAGTGCTCAGTTAACTCCTGAATCCTCGCTGTCAGAATTGCAATCTGAACCTCCGGTGAACCTGTATCGCCCGGCTTTCTTCCATACTCAGCTATAATTGCCTGCTTTTTTTCCTTAGAAATCATTGTAAAATCCTCCATTTTATTCAATCTGTAAACCACTGTATACCAAGTCTGGGTCGGAGCGTCCCGACACTGGGTATCAGTTATTGTCTGTATGTGTCATAATCACAACACACTCAAACAGTATATCACACGCCCCCGGAATATGCAACACCATTTTCACGGAATTCGGCAAGAAATTAATTCGATAAATACCTTCTGATACATGCAGGCGTACGATAATTCCATGTGGAAATCTTAATTCCCGTCTTAGGGCTTGACGCATGGATTACCTGTCCATTTCCTATGTAAATCGCCACATGGTTGATGCTGCCGTTCTTCGCATAGAATACCAAATCCCCCGGCTGCGCAGAACCATACTCAATCTTCGTTCCCAGCTGTGCCTGTGAGGCAGCGTGATGCGGCAGGCTGACACCGTATTTTTTGTAAATACTCATCGTAAAGCCGGAACAATCCGCACCGTTTGTCAGGCTCGTCCCGCCCCATACATAAGGGTTGCCGACAAACTGTTTCGCAAACTGCACCAAGTCAACGCGCACATTTGACACGCCCTGTCCATACAAAAGCTCTGTCAGTGTCACTGCCTTCTCAAGCCGTTCCTCGACATCCACATACTCACCGGAAACATACGCTTCCTCATCGTCGAGCAAAAATTTAATCCAGCCATTCTCCATGACTTCCACCACTTCAAGCTCTTCCTCCTGAGGTATCAGTGTAATTACAATGGAATCTGTATTTGGCTCTTCCCTTACCTTAAGCGTCTCTGTATTCACAATGGCAATCATGGAGGCAACTTCACGTCCCCGAGCAATCGCCGCGTCCCCGAGGTACAAAAATTCCGTGCTGCAGTACCCGTCCAGTTTTCCGGATTTGATATGCGCCCATCCGTTCTCATCGATGTCAAGGACTTCGCACGCCGCATCCTTTGGCAGCTTACCGATTAATTTTCCGGTCTCGCTCGGCTCCTGCCTGATATTCAGATGATTGTCCACATGGGCAATGCCAAGGTTGGTATATCCCCAGTATGTTTCAGGCTCCTTTTGTGTTTCATCCGCAGGCTCATTCCCATCTGCCGCCTGTCTTGCCAGATCAGGTTCCTGCGCCAGAAGTTCTGTCTCAATTTCCATACTTCTTGGCATAATCCCATCGTTTTCAACGTCCTCTGTCACATTGTCAAACACTTCTCCCACGCCAGCCGACAAGTCCGCTTCTTCCGTACTTTCCTCCTCGGAACCATCCCCACTGCTGATTCCCAGTATTTCATCAAAAGAGATAACCTCTATTTCCTCCGTCTGTTTTTCCTGGTTCGTGTTCCTTGTATTTGCATAAGCGCCGCTCTCAAACAATATTACCGCAAGTCCCACTCCTGCAATTACTCCTGTATACTTCAATCTGTTTATCTTTTTCATTCTCCTAACCCAATTCCTCTTTCGCTGTAAACAAAAAGCCACGTAACAGCCAGCATTCCGCTTCCTGTTTACAGTCTCACCCTGAAATAGTTACAAATATGTTACAAATAAATTACAGACTTAATATACCATCCCCACAATCGTATGTCAATGAAATCCTGCCGCTTAAATTTTTCTAAAATCTTCCAAAAGGGATACGCATGCACTAAATATTATGAAAACGCCTTCCTTCCGCAATGTCGGCTGACATCTGCGCCTTCAATGATTCAATCCCGTCAAAACACATTTCGGGTCTTTTATGCTTCAGTAAATAAACCTCCATCTCATTGCCGTACACATCACCGTCAAAATTATAAATGTATGTCTCGACGCCCATTACCGAACGGTCATCCACTGTGGGCTTTGTTCCGATATTTGTTATCCCATACAGCCTGATGCCATCATATGGCATGTTTCCATTTTCGCTGTGGAGATAAACATAGGAATAATACACTCCCTTTGGCGGGAGCAGCTTCTCCTCGGGGGGCATAAGGTTGACAGTAGGCATGCCTATTGTACGTCCAAGCTGCTTTCCGTGTATGATTTTGCCGCCAATATGGTAAGGTGCTCCCAATAGCTTTGCGACTTGTTCCATGTTCCCTTTCTCCACTTCCTCACGCACATATGTAGAGCTGACCTCCCTGCCTTCATACTGTACCTTATCGATTATCAAAACACGGTATCCATACATCAGGGCGTTCTCCTGAAGCAGCCGGTAATCGCCGGAACCCTTTTTTCCATAAGAGACATCCTCGCCGGCAACCACACATTTTGCATGAATCCTGTCCACCAGGACTTCCTTGATATACGTCTCAGGTTCCATATCCGCAACCTCCCGGTAGAACGGATACTCTATCAGGTAATCCACCCCCGCATCCTCAAAAATACGGCGTTTCTCCGCCAGGGTAGACAGCTCCCGGACTGGTTTGCCGCAAAAAAATGCCGCGGGTGACGGCACAAATGTAAAAATCACCGATTTCAGCCCTTTCTCCCGCTGCTGCCTGAGGGTTGCCAAAAGCTTCTGATGCCCCCTGTGAAAACCGTCAAATTTACCGATTGCCACAGCCGTTTCCTCATTAATATGAAATTCTGTTGTGTTCTCTATAATTTTCATCATGCCTTATCCCAAAAACATTTTAAAGGGTCTGAACACCCCCTCACCTTTGACAAACGTGTAAACTGCCTTAAATGCATGGCTGCCATCGTACACCCGAATCCTGTCGCCTTCCTGAAAAAATACAGGGTGCGCAAAGTCCAGCTGTTCCATACACAGTTTATTTCCGTTCAGCAGCGCATTCTCCCCATTGTTCTTCACAACTGCACTTTCATATTCCATAAAAATACTGTCCGGCGGCATTACATAGTCCTCATAAGTGCCAGACTGCATCAGTTCTTCAACTTTCGAAAGCCGGATCGCGTCTTCTATCTGAAAATTTCCCACCCTTGTACGTTTCAGTGCAGCCATGGCGGCGCCGCATCCGAGCCTGCTGCCGATGTCGGCACACAAGGTTCTGATATAGGTTCCCTTTGAGCATCCGACCAAAAACCTTACCTCGGGCAGGCTTATATCCAGAATCCGGATAAATGAAATATCGACATGGCGCGGCTGTCGCTCCACTTCCCTGCCCTCCCGCGCAAGCTCATAAAGCTTCCTGCCATTGACCTTCAATGCCGAATACATGGGCGGAACCTGGTCATATCCGCCCACAAAACCCAGGATGGCATGTTCTACCTCCGATGCCTTCGCACTGACAGGCGACTGTGCAAGAATCGTACCGCTCATGTCCTGCGTATCAGTCTCCACCCCCAGTCTCATAAGGGCTTCATACTCCTTGCTCTTGTCCGTCATCAAATCACACAGTTTTGTGGCACTTCCAAAGCATACTGGCAGGACACCCACTGCATCCGGATCCAGTGTGCCCGTATGCCCTATCTTTTTCTGTTTTACAATGCCGCGAAGCTTTGCCACGACATCATGTGATGTGTAGCCGGCTTCCTTATAAATATTCATAATTCCGTTTATCAATGTCCCACCGCCATTACCATTCTCCAAAAGCGTTCCCTTATTCCTGCATCTGAAGCTCTATCTGTTTGGAGATATTGTTAATCACATCATAAAATGTACCATTCATATTACAGCCTGCCGCCCTTACATGGCCGCCTCCGCCAAAATATGCCGCAACCTTGCTCACATCGACGTATTTGCACGAACGCAGGCTCACCTTGAACTCAAGGTTTCCCGTCTCATACATAAATACCGCACACTCGACGCCCTTCGTGACACGGAGCTGATTTACAATTCCGTCCAGATCCTTTGATGTCGCATTATAAAAGTCAAGCGTCTTCTTATCTATCACGCTGACAATACATTTGCCCCCCATAAATACGATGCTCTCAAGGAGCGCCCTTCCCAGAAGCTGGTTCTGCGTATAAGTCTTTTCATTAAATGTCTCGTCTATGATATCGGGAAAATCAAATCCATACTCAATCAGCTCCGCTGCTATCCTGAGCGTCCTTGGTGAAGTATTGGAGTAATTAAAGATGCCCGTATCATGTACAATTCCAATATAAACTGCCTTGGCAATCTCCTCATCCATATACTTCTTGTCAATCAAATCATATACAAGCTCTGCTGTCGAGCTGATGCCTGCTATGATATAATTGACATCCCCGCTGCCTCTTTCATTGCTGATATGATGGTCGATATTGATTCGTTTTTCTGCATTGTCAAAAATTTCTTCCGCCGCACCCAGTCTCGATTTCTCACAGTCCAGTGCGATGAACACATCTACCTTGCCATCCACGGCATAGGTGCCGTCAATCTCATCAAAACCCTTTATGCATTCAAATACCCTGGACGGCTCCTCGAGGAACACTTTTATGCTCGCCCCCGGCAGCGCCTTTTTCAGATACTGGTACATTGCCAGGCAGGAACCCACACAGTCCCCATCGGGTCTCACATGACCTGATATCACAATATTTTTTGCCTTTTTACACTCATCTAATAACTTTATTTTATCCATATTAATAACCACGCCTTTCTCCCTGTCCGCAAATTTTGATTCACAGGCACAAAACTGCATGAAAAATTTATCACCATAATACATCCGAAATCTATCCGAATAAAACATTTTATGCGTCTATGTACATCATACATCATACACAAAAGTATCTGGGAAGTCAAATGATTCCCAGATACTTTTATTAATTATTCATAACAATTCACACATATCCCCATCGCTTCCACTGTCATCCACGTGCCTTTCATCGTCTGCGCGATTGATTTCATCTATCTTTTTAGACATGGACACGCCATAAGCAATTGACTGGTCAAGGATAAACTTAATCTCCGGTGTATTTCTCAGGTTAATCTTTTTTGCCAGAAGATTTCTGATATAACCCTCCGCACTTTTCAGCCCGGCAATGGTATCGTTCTGGGAATCCTCATCCCCCAGGACGCTAATCCATGCCTTACAGGTCTTGAGATCGGGCGCTACCTCCACAGCCACCACCGAGGTCATTGGATTGATTCTCGGATCCTTTATCTCGCTTCTTATGATTTCAGCAAGAACGCGATGGACTTCCCCATTCACACGGGTATTTTTGATACTGTTCTTCCTCATTTTTATACCCCCATGTGCGCTTTGGCGCACACATCAATCAATATTTGAAAGTGCATTATACGCATTTATCTTGGCACTTCCACCATGATATACGCCTCGACAATATCCAGCTCCTGCATACTGTCAAATCCTTCAAATACAAGGCCGCACTCAAACCCTGCCTTGACTTCCTTGACATCGTCCTTGAATCTCTTGAGTGACGCAAGCTCGCCCTCATAAATCTGCTCGCCCTCGCGTGAAATACGAATCTTGCATCCTCTCTGGAACATGCCGTCAAGGACATATGACCCTGCAATGTTACCAACCGCAGATGCCTTAAATATCTGCCTGACCTCAGCATGGCCGATAACCTTCTCCTCAAATACAGGATCCAGCATACCCTTCATGGCTGCCTCAACATCCTCGATTGCCTGATAGATAACCTTATAAAGCCTTACGTCGACGCCCTCTCGCTCCGCAACTGTTTTTGCCTGTGCATCGGGGCGTACATTAAATCCAATAATAATTGCCTTGGAAGCAGAAGCAAGGCTGACGTCCGACTCGTTGATGGCGCCGACACCACCATGGATACACTTCACCACAACCTCCTCATTGGAGAGCTTCATCAGGCTCTGCTTGACAGCTTCCACGCTGCCCTGCACATCCGCCTTAATAATCAGATTCAGCTCTTTGAGGTTTCCTGCCTGAATCTGGGAGAACAAATCGTCAAGGGACATCTTAGCCTTAGTATCCTCAAGAAGCTTCTCTTTATTCTGCGCAACAAATGTTTCCGCATAATATTTTGCTTCCTTGTCATTCTCATGCGCAATGAAAATCTCCCCGGCATTCGGCACGTCACCAAGCCCAAGAATCTCTACAGGAGTAGAGGGTCCTGCCTCCTTTACACGCCTTCCCTTGTCATCTATCATGGCACGGACCTTGCCGCTTGCAGCTCCTGCCGAAACGAAGTCACCAACCTTTAATGTACCCTTCTGCACAAGAATTGTAGCCACCGGGCCACGTCCCTTGTCGAGCTCTGCCTCGATGACAAGACCCCTTGCCCGCCTGTTTGGATTTGCCCTCAGCTCAAGCACTTCCGCTGTCAGGAGAATCATTTCGAGCAGCTGCTCAATGCCCTCGCCGCTCTTGGCTGATACTGGCACAAATACCGTGCTTCCGCCCCAGTCCTCCGCGATAAGCCCATGCTCTGTCAGTTCCTGTTTTACCCGCTCAATGTTGGCACCCGGCTTATCTATCTTGTTTACAGCCACAATAATCTCAATACCCGCAGCCTTTGCATGGTTAATCGCCTCCACCGTCTGCGGCATGACACCGTCGTCTGCGGCTACCACAAGGATCGCAATGTCTGTCGAATTGGCCCCGCGCATACGCATGGCGGTGAATGCCTCGTGACCCGGCGTATCCAGAAATGTAATTTTCTGCCCATTCACATTTACCGTATATGCACCAATATGCTGTGTAATGCCGCCAGCCTCTTTGTCCGTTACATTTGTCTTCCGAATGGCATCCAGAAGTGATGTCTTACCATGGTCAACATGCCCCATTACACAGATGACCGGTGACCTTGGAACCATATCCGCAGGATTTTCTTCATCTTCCTTCAGAAGCTCCTCTATCACGTCGACCTTCACTTCCTGTTCGCAGATGATGTCATATTCAATTGCAATATTCTCTGCCGTTTCATAGGGGATTTCCTGGTTAACCGTCACAATCTGCCCCTGCAGGAAAAGTTTCTTGACAATCGCAGAAGGCTGTATCTTCATCTTATCGGCAAGTTCTTTAATGGTAAGCTTCTCCGGAAGTGTAATGACCTTAATCTGTTCCTCGACAGCCTCAACCGCTTTTTTCTCCGGCTTGATAAACCTTCCTGCCTTATTTTTGCCCTTGATGTTCTTGATGCTGTCCCCATCCTCCTCATACATAAGGTCCTTACGGTTTCTCTTATCCTTTTCCTGACTGATACGGCGTTTTTCCTCGTCTCTATGCTTCTCTGCATCCTTTATCGGGCTTTCCGGCACAAAACCGCCGCCCTTATTACCGTTTTTACCGCCAAACCCGTTTCTGTTGTCTCGTCCGCGGTCGTTATCACGGCCTCCGCCAAATCCCTGTCCAGGTCTTCCTCCCTGGCCGTCACGGCGCTGGCCGTCGAAACCGGGTCTTCCCCCCTGGCCGTCGCGGCGCTGACCGTCACCTCTATTATTGTCGCGGCGCTGGCCGTCAAAACCGGGTCTTCCTCCCTGGCCGTCGCGGCGCTGGCCGTCACCTCTATTATTATCACGGCGCTGGCCGTCGCTTCTATTATTATTGTCGCGGCGCTGGCCGTCAAAGCCCTGTCTGTCACGGCGCTGGCCGTCACCTCTATTATTGCTGCCATAAGAATTATCACGATTATTGTCGCGGTTTTCTGTCTTTTGCACAGCTGCTTTCGGCGCTTCCGCTTTCACAGGTTCCTGCGCCTTAACACGAACCTCCGGCTTTGCAGGCTCCATCGGTTTTGTTTCCACAGCCTCTGGCTTCTGTACAGTCTTTTCAACGCTATCCTCTGCCTTTACTGGTGCAGGCTTTACATTCCCTGCCGCTTCCGGTTTTACAGGAGCCGTTGCTTTCTTTGTCTCTGTTGCTTCCGCCTTCGCAGGCGCTGCCGTTTTCTTCTCAGGATGCGCGGGCTTTCGCGGTATCTGCGTTCCCCCCGGCATCTTCGAATTCTGCGGATTGCTCACAAAAATAATGCTCTTTTTCTTTTTTACAGTTCCCTCGCCAGTCTTCGCAGGTGCCTTTGCCTCCTTTGGTGCCGCAGCTTTTGATGTCTCAGCTTTTTCTGTTGTCTTAGGTGCCTCCTCCGACTTCGCAGGTGTCTTTAACGCCTTTTTCACATCTTCTGCCTGTCCGTCTTCTAATACACTCATGTGGCTTTTTACCTCTACCCCTTTATTTTTTAATAATGCAAGGATATCCGCACTCTTTACGCCGATTTCCTGTGCCAGTTCATACACTTTCATTTTTGCCATATTACTCCTCCTCACCCTCACACTTAACAGATTGTTCCAAATACCTTATGATTGTTTTTGCGAAGTTTTCATCTGTAATTGCAAGAGATGAACGCATAGCTTTGCCTATCGCATGCCCAAGTTTCTCCTTTGTTCCAAAAAAATACTTTGTCACCTCGTAAAACTCACACATATTAGAAAACATCTTTTTTGTATTATTTGATGCATCCTCTGACACGATAACGAGCCATGCCTTACCGCTCTTAACACTCTTGTCAGTTGCAAATTCCCCACTTACCAGCTTCCCTGCTTTCATCGCAAGTCCAAGCATGGAATATATCTTATTTAAATTTATCTCATTCAAATAACTCTATCTCCTTTGTCAGACTGTCGTAGACCTCATCGGGCACTGACATTTTAAATGCTCTGTCAAGACCTCTCGTTTTTCTCACTTTCTTCATGCACTCCAGGCTGGGACATATGTATGCGCCTCTGCCGTTTTTTCTGCCCGTGACATCCAGAATAATGCCCTCATCCTCTGTCCGCAGAACGCGGAGCATCTCCTTTTTGCCCTTCATCTCACCGCAGCCGATACACTGCCTTAACGGAATCTTTTTCGCCATCTACTCCTCAATCTCCTCCTCATACGCTTCTTCCTGGGTTTCAGCCTCTTCTATTTCGGATTCGTCCTCCTCTGCATATTCGGCATCTTCCAATTCCGGCTCCTCATATTCGCCTTCCTCATATTCTTCCTCGTAGTAGACGTCCCCATCTTCATCATACATATAGTCCTCATACCGGAAACCTTCTGCATCCTTCGCCTGTGTTTCCGACTTGATGTCTATTTTATATCCCGTAAGCCTTGCAGCAAGTCTTGCATTCTGTCCTTCCTTTCCGATAGCAAGTGAAAGCTGGTAATCCGGCACAACAACCTTCGCCGTCTTCTCATCAGGATCCGCAAACACTGCCACGATTTTGGCTGGTGAAAGCGCATTTTGTATAAAATTGCCCGGATTCTCATCCCAGTTGACAATATCTATCTTCTCCCCGCGAAGCTCCTCGACAATCGCATTCACGCGGGCACCGTTCATGCCTACGCATGCCCCCACTGCATCCACATTCGGGTTGTTTGTCCGCACGGCAAGCTTTGTACGGCTGCCTGCCTCACGGGCAATGCTCATGATTTCCACTGTCCCGTCCTTGATTTCCGTCACCTCTGCTTCAAACAGTCTCTTTACAAGTTCCGGATGTGTCCTGCTGACAAGGATACGCGGTCCCTTCGGTGTATTCTTGACTTCCAGGATGTATACCTTGATGCGCTCTGTCGGCTTGAACTCCTCGCCCTTTACCTGCTCCGCCTCATTGAGCACCGCGTCTGCCTTTCCAAGGTTAATACTGATATTTCTGCCAATATAGCGCTGCACGATACCCGTAACAACATCCTTCTCCTTCTCAAAGAACTGATTGTAAACTACACTTCTCTCCTCCTCGCGGATTTTCTGCAATATGACATTTTTCGCGTTCTGTGTTGCAATGCGCCCGAATTCTTTTGACTTGATTTCAACATTGATGGTCTCGCCAATCACCGCATCCTTTGAAATCTGTATTGCATCGTCAATGCATATCTGGGTGACATCATCCTCGACATCCTCACGCTCCGCTACGATATCCTTTGTGGCATATACCAGGAAATCACAGGTTTCCCTGTCTATCTGAACCGTAATGTTATCTGCTTTTCCGAAGTGATTCTTGCAAGCAGTCAAAAGGGAATTCTCAATCGCCTCAAAAAGAGTCTCCTTGCTGATTTCCTTCTCCTTCTCGAGAATATTAAGCGCTTCCATTAATTCTTTATTCATTTTTCCTTTACCCTCCTAAAGTTAAAAATCCAGCGTCAGCCTAATAATTGCTATGTCAGACTTGGCAAAGACCATATCCTTTGTCCCTGAATCTTTTTCTATTTCTATCGTAACTGTATCTTTATCATATGCTTTCAGAACACCAATAAATTCTTTCTGCCGCTCGATTGGCTTGTATGTTTTTATCTCCACTTCCTCGCCAAGGCTCTTTTCAAGATGTCTGTCTTTCTTTAATGCCCTGCCCAGTCCCGGGCTTGACACTTCAAGAATATATGCATCGGGGATAAAATCCTCCTCGTCCAGTTTTTCGGAAAAGGCACGGCTTACATTTTCGCAGTCAACGATATTAACACCGTCCGCCTTGTCAATAAATGCCCGCAGATACCAGCTGCCCCCCTCCTTCACATACTCAACATCATAAACCTCACATCCGTTTGCCGCCGCGATGGGCTCTAGCAGCGCTTCCGCACGCTCCTCGTACAAATCCTTTTTTGCCATTCCTTCACCTCTTGTCAACATTTTCCATACTCGCCGCCCCCATGCGCCGCCTTAGCGGCATGCTTCCTCTGCATGGAGCCGCGCATATAGAAAGAGTGGACTCGCAAGCCCACTCCTTATCATCTAGCATTCATTTAACTGTAACTAGTCTAACACTATATGGCGCAAAAATCAATAGATTTTAAGAATTTTTTTCCTTTTTATTCATAGGAAGTTTATATACCTTCTCATTATGTCCGTCAAGCTTTGGTGTGGACCTGTCCTTGAGCGTTTCATATGGCCTCAAATCCAGTATGCTCTTGTACGCCGGCCGGATAATCTTATCGACATTGATCAGCTCCTCCATACGGTGTGCACTCCACCCGACAATACGCGCAATGGCAAATATCGGCGTATACAGTTCCAGGGGAATATCAAGCATGCTGTACACAAATCCGCTGTAGAAGTCGACATTGGCGCTTACACCCTTATAAATCCTGCACTTCTCGGCGATAACCTCCGGCGCCAGCCGCTCAATCATGGAATACAGTTCGAAGTCCTTATGGCGGTTCTTTTCATTTGCAAGCCGCTCCACAAATGACTTGAACACCTTCGCCCTCGGGTCGGAAATGGAATAAACCGCATGTCCCATTCCATATATCAGGCCGCTTCTGTCAAACGCCTCCTTATTCAAAAGGCGGTACAGATACTCACGCACCTGGCTCTCGTCAGTGACATCATCCACGTTCCTGCGCAAATCCTCCATCATCTGTACAACCTTAATGTTCGCCCCGCCATGCTTTGGTCCCTTGAGGGATGACAATGCCGCCGCAATAACGGAGTATGTATCTGAGCCTGCGCTCGTGACAACCCTTGTCGTAAAGGTTGAATTGTTTCCGCCGCCATGCTCCATATGCAGCACAAGCGCTGCGTCCAGCACCTTCGCCTCTATCGGCGTATAGGACATATCCGGCCTTAACATCCTCAACAGGTTTTCTGCCGTGGAAAGCCTTGGATCCGGTCTGTGGATGTACAAGCTTTCATCGCACTCATAATGATTGTACGCGTGGTATCCATACACGGAAAGCATCGGAAATACGCTTATCAGCATCAGGCTCTGCCGAAGCACATTGTCAAGCGACATATCCGTCACACTGTCATCATATGATGCAAGCGTCAGTACGCTCTTTGTCAGCGAGTTCATAATGTCATGGCTTGGCGCCTTCATGATGACATCCCTGACAAAATTCGTCGGAAGCGTCATGCTGTACCCCAGCGTTTTCTTAAATTCTTTTAACTGAGCCGTATTTGGAAGATTTCCGAACAGCAGGAGATATGCACATTCATCAAAACCGAACCTGTCCTCACTCTGGAACCCCCTGACCAGGTCAAAAATATTATATCCCCTGTAATAAAGCTGGCCATCACACGGAACACTCTTTCCGTCCACCTCTTCCGACGACTTTATCAGCGAAATATTGGTAAGCCCGGAAAGCACTCCCTTTCCGTTTTTGTCACGCAGACCTCGCTTTACGCCGTATTCATCAAACAAATCCGGATCAATGGCGTTGTTGTCCACGCATACTTTTGAATACTTATGCGTAAACTCCTTTATACTCTCGTCACTCTTTAATCCCATTCACAACACCCTTTCTTATTCATATTATCTCATTTTTATAGTACCTCATTCAATATTATACTTGAAAAAAAGTAACATAACAAGCGCATAAAAGTAAAAAAAAAATGAATTTTACTCTATAAGCAAATTTTTCACCGTGCAAAACAAAAAACACTGCACCACCAAATATTTGGTATTCACAGTGTTCTCATCGGGTTGGGCTGTTCAAAACAGTCAGCAGCTCGTAGGGGAATCGAACCC
>DKUL01000040.1 GCA_002490665.1 Lachnospiraceae bacterium UBA7205
TAAAAATCATTTAACAATTACCTACAAATTGTACACGAAATTTCAGCCAGTATATTTGCGCCGCTGCCGTGCTGCCTCATACATCAGTACCGTTGCCGCCGCCGCCGCATTCAGCGACTCGACCTGTCCTTCCATCGGAATCCGGATGTACTGTGAAGCCCTGTCCGCCGTCTCACGCCGCAGGCCGTTTCCCTCATTCCCTACCAAAAATGCCGCCGGACGCGTGTAATCCGGTTCATCATAGTCCACACTGTCGTCCAGGTGCGCGGCATATACCGCAATCCCTTTCTGCCTTAACAGCTCTATCGTACCAGAAAGCCCGTCCACGATAAAAAATGGCACCCGGTATATGGAACCCATCGTCGCGCGTATCACCTTGGGATTAAAAATATCTGCCGTCTGCCTTGTCATGATAATCCCGCTCACACCGGCCCCCTCTCCGGCACGCAGAATCGTTCCCAGGTTGCCCGGATCCTGCAAGTCCTCAAGGAGTACGAGAAGCGGCGGCTTCCCTCCCCTCTCCATGGCATCCATCCAGTTATCGACATGCTCCGAAAGCACATACTGCGGCATGGAAAGCACGCAGAGCACCCCCTGCGGTGTCTGGGTATCAGACACTTTCTGAAACACTTCGTCCGAAAGCACTTCATATTGAAATGTCTTCAGAAATTCCATCAAATCCCTGTCTGCCTTGTTTTGCCCCTGTTTCACATGCCTGTTGAGGAACGATTCGGACAGGTAGACTTCCTTTACCCATTCCGGGGGAGCCTCCTGAAACATCCGCACGCCCTCCACGATAAAAACCTGCTCCTCCCTGCGGTATTTTGCCTTCCGCACCAGGGCGGTAAGCCGTTTCACCCTGTTGTTTGATGTACTTGATATCATATCTTATTTGTAAGCTCCTTTTGCAAAATGGTTCCGGTTCTGCTTTAACATCTTTTCTGCGACATCGTTTGCCGCCATGACCATCAGGTGGTCCGTATCCCGGATAATATAGTCCGCGGAGGGCATCACACTCATTTCCTCCTGATGCTTCTTTTTAATGCCGAGTATGGAAACCTTATGCTGGGCAGCGATGTCCGACTCCTTGATGCTCTTTCCCACCCATTCCTTCAATGGCGGCATCTCGTAGATTCCAAATGCCCCCGGAAGGTCAATGTAGTCAAAAAGATTGTCAAGGCTGTAGCGCTCCGCCCACTTCTCCGCAATATCCTTTTCCGGGTAAATCACCTCGTCCGCCCCGTTGCGCAGCAGAAATTTTGCCTGGATGTCCCTGGTCGCCTTGCTGATGACCCGCCTTGCCCCCATTTCCTTTACGAGGCTTGTCACTTCAAGGCTGCTCTGAAAATTCGTCCCAATACACACAAACACCACATCAAAATTCCCGATTCCAAGGCTCTTTAAAACTTCCTCATTTGTACAGTCGCCGATTCTGGTGCTGGTGGCATACGGCGCGATATCCGAAAGCTTTTCCTCGTCCTCGTCCACAATCATGACATCGTGCCCATTCTCCAGAAAATTGTGCGCCAGATGATGCCCGAACCGTCCCATTCCGATAATCAATATTGATTTCATATAAATCCCCCATTCTTGCTCAGCCCGCAAATTGTGGCCAAAGCACAAATTTGCCTGTGAAAAATTTATTTCTCACAGTTTTTCCTCCCTGTTATTACCCAACAATAATTTTTTCCTGCGGCTGTCTGACAGATGCCGATGTCTTTTTCTGTGCAAATATCAGCGCAAATGAAAGGCTTCCCAGTCGTCCGCAGTACATCAGGACAATCAAAATAATCCGTGAAACGGCACCCATGCTTCTGGTAACCCCTGTTGTCATCCCGACTGTCCCGATTGCGGAAAGCACTTCAAAAATCACATCCTCAAAATTTAATAACGGCTGTAATACCATAATAATAACAGCTGCTATGATTGCAAGGCTGAAATTAATAATCACGACCGCATTCGCTTTTTTGACCACATCCTCCGTAAGCCTCCGTCCAAAAAGATTGATATCCTCCCGGTTCAGAACCATTGCCCCGGCATAGAACAAAAGCACTACAATGGACGTCGTCTTTACGCCGCCCGCCGTGGAGCCCGGGCTGCCCCCGATAAACATCATAACTATCGTTATTATTTTCCCGGCATTCGAGAGCGCTGCCGTATCAACCGTATTAAAGCCGGCTGTCCGCGGCGTCACGGATGAAAACAGTGCCCCCAGCAGCTTCTCCAGCGGGCTCATCCCTGCAAAAGATGCCTGATTTTCCGTGAACAGAAATAATATGGTTCCCACAACAGTCAGAATCAGTGTCGTGACAATGACAATTTTGCTGTGCAGCAGATACTTCCGGAAGTGCCATTTGTTCCGCATCACATCATCCCACACAATGAAGCCGATGCCGCCAACCAGTATCAGTGTGACAACCACAAGATTGACCACCACATCTCCCTCAAAGGCGACAAGGGAAGAATATTCCTCGTTGACACCCATCAGGTCAAACCCGCCATTACAGAAGGCAGAAATTGCGTGAAAGACCGAGAAATAAATCCCCCTCGCCATTCCGAAGCGCGGGATAAAGCGAAATGCAAGCAGTACGGCGCCCGAAAGCTCTATCACCAGCGTTCCCACGACGATTTTCTTCACAAGCCGCACCACACCGGCAATTTCCAGGGTGTTGACACTTTCATGGAGCTGTTCCCGCTGGTGCAGCCCGATTCTCTTTTTCAGCAGTACCGATATAAACGCGCCAAGTGTCAGAAAGCCAAGCCCGCCCACCTGTATCAGGCACAGGATGACCACCTGTCCAAACGTAGTCCAGTTCTGGTACGTGTCCGCCACCACAAGCCCCGTCACGCAGGTCGCCGAGGTCGCCGTAAAGAGGGCATTTAAAAAGTTCCCCTGCCCCGACCGGTTCGATACCGGCAGCGTCAGCAGAAGCGCCCCCACCAGTATAATCAGCGCAAAGCCGGACGCAATCAGCCTTGTAGTGGATTTTTTTTCAATCGCCTTATTTTTCTTGTTATTCGATGCCATGACCCATTTCCTTTGCTCCTCAATTTTTAAACATACTCTAAAACAAAATTATTATAACACTTTCAAGCAATAAAACAATCCACAAAATGGAATCTTTTAAAAGTGTTATAATAGTATGGAACTGTTAAGGAAAAATTTTCATCATACGTGTAAGCATTCCTATCCAAAAGCGTAGTTTATAGATAGGAGCGTATCATTCAGGTTTTTGTAAGGAGTTTTTAATGGAAGACGAAAGAATCATATTATTATACTTGCAGAGAATGGAAGATGCCATTCATGAGACGAAATCAAAATACGGAAAATTAATTTTATCCATGACTTTTCATATTCTAAAGAGCTCCTGCGACTCCGAGGAATGCGAGAACGACACTTACTATGCGGCATGGAATACGATTCCTCCAAAGCGCCCTGAAAACCTGAAGTCCTATCTTCTGAAAATTGCACGGAACCTTGCCCTGAAACGCTTAGACTATAACTGCGCAGGAAAGCGAAATATTACCATGAATGTTTCCTTTGAAGAAATGGAGGACTGCATCCCGGACAACATGAAGGATTCCCAAGTGACAGATCTCGAGGAATGCATCAACTCCTTCCTGAGTGAACTTTCTCCTATGGACCGTAAGATTTTCATGATGCGTTACTGGTATTTTGCCTCCATAAAGGAAATCAGGGAGGAATTAAGCGAATTTAACCCAAGCAAAAGTTATATCGAAACAAAGCTTTTCCGAATGCGGAAAAAACTAAAACAATCTATTATAGAAAGGAAGATCCATATATGAAGAGAAATTATTTTATGACAATGATGAATCTCGTGGACGAAACGTATATCACTGATGCGCTTCCTCAGAAAAAATATTACTACAAAAACAAAAAGGCAGCATCACCCCCCTACAAATACGGCATATATGCCGCTGCAGCGGCATTGTGCCTGTGCCTGCTTGTATTTTCATCAAATGGCTATGCCAAGGAATTTATCAGCAGCGCCTTTAAGGCGATACAGAACACACTTACGATGCAGGGTGACTATAGCTCCTACGCCACGGACATTAACGAAACCGTGACAGACGGCGACCTGTCTGTCACGATTTCCGAAGCTTACTGTGACGGCATCAACCTGTTTGTCAGCTATACTGTCAAGAGCAAGAAGGGGTTTTCGTCGTACTCGGATAACTATGAGGAACATTTCGATATGGAATACGAAAAAATGGATGCAATTCGATGCGGTGAAGAAGTATACCAGCTTGATGACTTTGGCGTGGCAGGGCTGGAGGGTAAATACACAGATGAATATACGTTTGCAGGACTGGAGACATACACCCTGAAGGGAAAACCGTTTCCAGAAAACTTTACCCTGGAAATTTCCATCAGCAGATTGATACCAGAAACATGGTCCAATAAAAATCCCTATCTGAAAAACGGAGTCCGGGGACGGTGGACTTTCAGCATTCCTATCAGTGTGAACAAAGCCGATATCCAGACCATCGAAGTCAATGTGGAAAACAATGAACACACCATAGACAGGGTTGTTTTATCACCCATTATGGCTACAATTTATACATCTTACCCTGATATATACTTTAATACTGTAAACTATGGGGTTATTTGTTTTGACGTCGACTCAAAGGAATGGCTTCCAGAGGAAGGGATGTATGACCATTGTACCGGATTTACGAAAATATCGCTCAGCAATATTACAACAGGCTTTGAAATCTTTGTTGTTAACACTACAACCTTAACCAAAACCGGCGCTGAGAGATTTTCCTATGAGGAAGTAAAAAAGCATGCGATTGTAAGCCATACAATTCATTTGCAATAAGAGAAAGAAAAAGAAAGCGAGGCATATATGAAAAAAACAATTAAAAACATCTTTAAAAATATCCTTGTATGTATAGTATCTGTTGCCATTGCGGCAGCATATACAACCTCAGTAAACGCTGCTGAATCAGAAACCGGATATGATGATATTGCTGTCCCAGTAGATGTCTATCTGGAACCCAATTATGATGATTCACATGACTACTTTATGTTTCATGAATCAGTTCAGAGAATGGATGATTCCGGAAATTTCACATTTTCATTTAAAGATACAATGGTTTCCGATTCATTTATTCCTGCTGCTTCTACAATTAAAGTAACTGTGACTGCAAAAAGTTCTAATTCTGACAGCGATACTTTTACAATCCGTCTCTGCAAATGGAGCGATGATTTCCAGGTAGGATCAGTAAAATACACCGCAAACGGAACAGCACAAGCTGGAACCTTTTCCAATCTAAGCACCGATACACGATACTATTTAAGTTTTACACGCCCTATTTTCCAAAATGCCAAAATTACCGGTTCGGGAACTGTAACGCCAATTAAATAACAATTTAACATCTCTTATTGCAAATTTTGTAGAGGTCATGCAGTTTTTTTCTGCATGACCTCTTATTAATCATATAATCTTATAGTAAACGACAAAAGTGCGTGTCGTTTACTATAATTGATGCACACGACCACAATCTGAAAAATCTTATATGATAATTTTTCAGATAGGAAATTAGTCGCTTTGCGACATGCGGTCGGCGCAAGTAAACGCAAATATTATTTGCGTTTACTATAACATATAAGGAAAGGGTCAAAACAAATCTGTCCTGCCCTTTCCCATCTGATTGCTTATTCTTAAAATATTGCTATCTCGATAATTTCCTACAAATATCATACTGGTATTCGTCGATACCCTTTGTCATGTTCAGCGCTTCCTCGATGTCGTAGTCGACGAACGCACCGTGCTTGTAAGCGACAACCCTGTTTGATTTGCCCTCGCAGAGGATGTCTGCCGCATACGCGCCCATGATGGAAGCGTAGAATCTGTCCTTGCAGGTCGGGTTTCCGCCGCGCTGCAGGTACCCGAGGATGGTAGCCCTTGTCTCAATTCCCGTCGCTGCCTCAATGCGCTTTGCCATGGATGTGGAATGGCCGATGCCCTCGGCATTTACGATAATATGGTGTGTCTTTCCCTTTTTCCTGCTCCTGACAATGTTGTTAATCAGCTCCTGCTCGTCATAGTTGTACTTCTCCGGAAGCAGGATGTCCTCCGCACCATTGGCAACTCCTGTCCAGAGCGCGATATATCCGGCGTGCCTTCCCATAACCTCTATAATGGAACATCTCTCATGGGAGGAGGATGTGTCCCTTACCTTGTCGATTGCCTCCATCGCCGTGTTGATTGCCGTGTCAAAACCGATTGTGTACTCTGTACATGCAATATCAAGGTCGATTGTTCCCGGAACGCCTACCGTGTTGATGCCGTGTCTGGCAAGTCCCTGCGCACCCCTGTACGAACCGTCCCCGCCGATAACGACAAGTCCGTCGATACCATGCTTGCGGCAGATTTCAGCAGCCAGCTCCTGTATATTCTGTTCCTTAAATTCAAGACACCTTGCTGTTCCGAGGATTGTGCCGCCCTTCTGGATGATATCCGCTACGCTGAACGCCTCCATATCAACAATCTCCTCGTTGATAAGCCCCATGTAGCCTCGCTTAATCCCCTTTACCTTTACATTGTTTGTCAACGCTTTCCTAACCACTGCACGAATTGCAGCATTCATTCCCGGTGCATCTCCTCCACTCGTCAATACACCAATTGTCTTGATTTCACTAGACATTCTGATACCTCCTATACAAAAACCGGCACCCGCCCAATACCAGCGGCAGCCTGTTTATTTCACTGCCCAAAACAACCAAATGATCCCATTTACTTTTTTGCTACAATGATTGTACCCTTTTTTTTGTAATAATACAATACTCTTTGACAAAAAAATATGTAACAGTTCAGCCTTCGGCTTCCTGTTACAGGCATCAAGCCATGCAAAATCGCTTCGCGATGGCTTGATGCATCTCAGCCACTACGCATTCTTACGTGGCTTGTATAAGCCATAATTTGCAGCAAGTGCAAAGTCCTGGCTAAACTGCTATCATTTATCAGCATATCAGCTGACCACTTTTACATTTTCTTCCCCGAATAGTGCGCGGAGCCTGTCAAGGACAGCACTGTCTGCTTTTATGTTCCGATTTGGCGGCAGCGTCTTTCTCTGACGCGTTTCTTCTATATATATAACAACACTATCATTTCCCTCAGAGTCATGAATGGCATCAAGCAAAACCGGTTCCTTCTCCATGTAAGAATTCTTGTCCGGAAACTTCAGCCACACCTTTCTCGGGATTTCATCAAAGGCGGTAATGCTCTCGCAGATGAGCTTGCCGTCCCGCTCCTCCTCAACCTGCACCCTGCCCTCAATAAACACCTTATTCTCCTCGACAAGCTTTGACGAATATTTCTCATATGCATTGGGAAACACGATGACCTCAATACTGCCCACCAGATCCTCCAGCGTGAGAAATGCCATAATCTTGTCCTGTTTGGTGTACTTTATCTTCTTGTCCATAATCATGCCGCCGACGGTAGCCTTTGTGTTGTCCTCGACATGTGTCATCCCCGTTTCCTCGTCGAGATAAAAATCCGAAGTCCTTGCCGTGATGCGCTTCTCCCACAAGGACTGGTACTCCTCCATCGGATGACCGCTGACATAGAACCCCAGAACCTCTTTCTCAAAGCTGAGCAGAAGTTCCTTTTCATATTCCCCGACATTTGGCATCTTAATCTCAAGCTCCTTTTTGTCTTCCTCTGACACAATGTCCATAAGCGACATCTGCCCTGCCATCACGCCGCGCTTGCTGTGCGTCACACTGTCAAGTATCTGTGAATAGACACTCATCAGCTGTTTCCTGGTCGCCCCGAAGCTGTCAAATGCCCCTGCCTTGATAAAATTCTCTATCGCGCGCTTGTTGATGTCGAAGCCTTGTGTCCGCTCCACAAAATCCTTTAAGTCCTGATATTTTCCGTGTTCCCTGCGCTCTTTTGTAATTCCGTCAATCACCGTTCTCCCGACACTCTTAATCGCATTCAGCGCATACCGTATCGCGCCGTTTGACACGGAAAACCCGCGCTCGCCCTCGTTGATGTCCGGCGGGAGAATCCGGATGCCCATGCTCTTGCAGACCATGATATATTCTGACACCTTGGAGGCATTGTCAATCACCGATGTCAGGAGCGCCGCCATAAATTCCACCGGATAATAATATTTGAGGTATGCCGTCTGGTAGGCAACCACCGCATAGCATGCCGCATGGGACTTGTTAAACGCATATTTTGCAAAATCCATCATGGTTCCGTAAATCTGGTCTGCCACCGTCTCCGAAATACCGGCTGCCACACACCCCGGAACGCCCTCCTCGGAATTGCCATGCACAAAATTCTTGCGCTCCTGTTCCATGACATACGCCTTTTTCTTGCTCATCGCACGCCGCACAAGGTCGCTTCTTCCCAGTGTGTATCCGCCAAGGTCACGCACAATCTGCATGACCTGCTCCTGATAGACAATGCAGCCATAGGTGGGGGCAAGTATCGGTTCGAGCTGCGGACACGCATAAGTGACATCCGCATGGTTATTTTTTCCCCTGATATAAGCCGGGATAAAATCCATTGGTCCCGGGCGGTAAAGGGAGATTCCCGCAATCACGTCCTCAAGATTCTGCGGTTTGAGCTCCTTCATAAAGTTTTTCATGCCCTGACTTTCCAGCTGGAACACGCCGTCCGTCTTTCCGGTTCCGAGGGAGGCAAGCACCTTTTTGTCATCGTAGTCAATGTTATCCACATCGATGTGGATTCCGGTCGTTTTTTCCACATTATCCACGGCATCCTTGATGACGGTCAGCGTGCGCAGCCCCAGAAAATCCATCTTTAACAGGCCAAGCTCCTCGATGGTGGTCATGGTAAACTGCGTCGTGATGGCTCCGTCACTTCCGCGCGAGAGCGGCACAAACTCATCTGCCGGCTTCTGGCAGATAACGACGCCTGCCGCATGCATGGAGGTATGGCGTGGAAGCCCCTCCAGTCTTTTACACATGTCAATCAGGTAATGAACCTGCTCGTCCTCCTCATAGAGCTTACGAAACTCCGGATTCATCTTCAGGGCACGCTCAATATTCACCGGAATGTTTCCCTCGCTCGGTATCATTTTGGCAATACTGTCCACATAGTTATATGGGAGGTCGAGCGCGCGTCCGACATCGCGGATGACGCCCTTTGCCGCCATTGTACCAAACGTTACAATCTGTACAACCTTATCATGCCCATATTTTTCACTGACATAATCAATGACCTCCTGCCTGCGCTCATAGCAGAAATCAATATCGATATCAGGCATCGAAACACGCTCCGGATTCAGGAAACGCTCGAACAGCAGGCTGTAGCGAATCGGGTCGATATTGGTGATATGCAGGCAGTACGATACAATGCTGCCTGCTGCCGAGCCACGCCCCGGTCCGACCGGTATATCGTGTTCCCTTGCCCAGTTGATGAAATCCCAGACAATCAGGAAGTAGTCGACATATCCCATTTTCCGGATGACGCCCAGCTCATAGTCAAGCTTTTCCCGGATGGTACCGTCATCCGCGGGGTAGCGCTCGTTTAACCCATCCGTACAAAGCTTGTTGAGATAGCTCCATGAATCATAGCCCTCCGGCACTTCAAATTTGGGCAGCTTCGTCACGCCAAATTCAATCTCCACATTGCACCGGTCGGCGATCAGCGCCGTATTGTCAAGCGCCTGCTGTGCATATGGGAACAGTTCGCGCATCTCCATCTCACTTTTTACGTAGTACTGTCCGCCGTCATAACGCATCCTGTCCTCGTCGGAAACTTTTTTCGCGGTCTGGATGCACAGCAGGATGTCATGTGATTTTTCATCCTCCGCATACGTGTAATGGATATCGTTTGTCGCCACAAGCGGAATGTCCAGCTCCTTACTCATGCGCAGGAGCGCCGTGTTGACTGTCCGCTGCTCCGCAATCCCATGATCCTGAAGCTCGAAGAAATAGTTGCCCTTCCCGAAGCAGTTCAGGTACTTTAATGCCGTATTTTTCGCTTCCTGGTAAAGTCCCTTTACGAGAAGCCTTGGCACCTCTCCGGCAAGGCACGCCGACAGTGCAATGATGCCCTCATGGTACTTCTCAAGCACCTCCATGTCGACACGCGGCTTGTAATAGTACCCTTCCGTAAAGCCCTTGCTCACGATTTTCATCAGGTTGGCATACCCTGTGTTGTTTTCCGCCAGCAGCACGAGATGGTGGTAGCGCTCCTCGCCGCCGCCCAGTTCCTTGTCGAAGCGCGAATTCGGCGCCACATAGACCTCGCACCCGAGAATCGGCTTGACACCGTTTGCCCTTGCCTCCTTGTAAAAATCAATCACGCCATACATGACGCCATGGTCCGTGATTGCGGCGCTGTCCATGCCAAGCTCCTTGACGCGCTTTACATATTCTTTAATTTTATTCGACCCGTCCAACAGACTGTACTCTGTGTGCACATGAAGATGTGTAAATGCCATATTTGCCTCCGAACTATTTTATCCTTCTATTTATAATATACACGAAAATACTTTTCAATACAATGAAAAATCAAAGCCTGCATTCCTTTGGTGAAATGCAGGCTTTGAAATATCCCGGTCGATTATCCAAGCTGGAAAAATGTCATATCCTGTTCGAGCTGCGCGGAAATGGTCATGAGTTTCTCGGACTCCCGCAAAAGCTCCGAGATTGTATGATTCAGTTTCTGCATCGCGGATGCCGTCTCCGTCGCGGACGCCGCATTTTCCTCCGAAATGGCAGACAGGTTCAGCATAATCTCGGACACAGTATTGCGCACCTTGTTGCACTCAATGATGGCGCCCTTGATAACAGCCGTCTTGTCCCTTGACTGCGCAATGCCTTCCTTGACAATCGCAAACTGTCTCTGCGTCTCAGAAAGCTTGCTATTCTGCTCGTTTGTCGCCGTCTCCACCTCCGTCATGATGTCAAGGGTTTCCTTAAACTCACTAATCAGGTTGGATATGATGCCAAAAATGCTGTCCGCGGACTTGTTCGACTGGTCCGCCAGCTGCTGTATCTCCGATGCAACGACCGCAAAGCCCTTTCCTGCCTCGCCGGCCCTTGCCGCCTCGATGCTTGCATTCAGCGACAGCAGGTTGGTCTGATCCGCGATGGATGAAATCAGCGATGCCGCCTCCTCGATTTCCTTTACGGATTCGTTTGTCTTTGTTATCTGGCTGGCAATCTTATGGATTCCGTCCGTCATGTTTCCGTTCGACTTGCTCAGCTCGCCCAGTATCGTCACCGCCTCGTCACTTGCCTGCTTCATGTTGACGGAGGTCTCGTCAAGCTCCGCAATATCGGCATCCATCGTGTCCATCAGCTCCCCGAGGTTTACAATCTCGTTCGTGGATGTCTCCACGTCGCCCGCCTGGTTGGTCGCACCAAGTGCGATGTCCGATACCGCGGCATCAATATTCCCCGATGTCTCCTCGGAGCTTTTCGACATTTCTGCAAGCTCGGCACCGCTTCTCTGAAGTTCCACGCCATACTCCTTGACATTTCCGATAACCTGCGAAAGCTTGTCAGTCATTTTATTGAGCGATCGTCCAAACACGTCGAACTCATTTCCGTCATTCGTGTCTGCCTTTATCATGATTTCTCCCTCGGTAATGTGGGAGAGTGTTCCATTAAATTTCTTGATGCTTTTTTGTACAGACGTAATCACAAACAGCGTAAGAATGACCACAAGCACTGCCCCCACGGCAAAAACACCGTAGATTAAAGAGGACATTGTCACTTTCTGCTGGTTTGTAAGCTCCTCTATCCTGTTGCGCACCGCAGTGGTCTCCTCTGTGAGGTTCGCATTGAGCGTATTGTTTTCCGCCTTGATTGACAGGATATCCTTATCATAGGCAATAATCCCCTCAACCGCCGCAAGCTTTGCCGAAAAACCGCCTGACAGTGCATCCGCAATCGCCTGGTCCTTCGTATACAATGGTGCGTTGGCAAGCATTGTATTCAGCAGTGCAACCATGTCATCCGGATAGCTTCCTGTATCGCTGCCCTCTGCCACAAGCTTGTTATATGTGTCAAACATGGTATTGATGTTCTTTAGCTCCGTCTCGAAATCATACTTGACATCAAACGCTGTCGCAACGCTGATTTCCGGAAGCTCCTTTTCCTCAAAAAACAAATCAAACGAAATGTTTTTATAGTCGGATACATTAATATCAGACACATCAATCCTTGTCGTGACCTCCTGCCAGTTTCCGTTCACATTCGTAAATTTTGTCTGAATATGCAGGGCATCCTTTCCATCAAATGTTCCTATTTCCACGTTCGCCAGTCCGTCGCCATACGAACCGGAAAGCACATCCGGATTAATGTCCGCTATGGAAATCTCTGCCGAGTCAAGCTTAATATTGGTCACATACACATCACCGGTATACTCAAGGCCATTCCCGCCAAGACGAATCATCAGAGTGTTTCTTTTGCTGATATCCGGTATCTCGTGCACATATGATGTCCTTTTAAAGTTTTTACCGCCGATGGGTTCGGACGCAAGGGCTGCCAGCGCCGCATTATCCCATACTCCGTCAGCCCATGCGGACTCCCCTGACATCTGTGCGATTGTGGAAAACAGGGTCTCATCTCCCCCCGCATAGCCGGCGTACATACCGCTGTCACTCCGGAATCCCCTGTCTGCCAGGAGCTTATTGAGTTCCACCGTATTTGCACTCACATGCCCAATCGTTTCCGACACACGCTGCAAATCCGCATTGTAGCTCTCTCCCTTGCTGTATGTAAGCGCATCCGCAGCCGCCTCGTTCATATATGTAAGGTTGGACTGAATCGTCTGGTAGTGGTTCAAATCCAAATCATACAGAAAAGACGTCTCCTGCGTGGTGTTTTCGTTCTGCTTGAGGTTGATATTGTTGATATCGCCCAGCACCTGGTTGCTCGCATTGTTACTGTTCATAATGTAGATGCCGACAAGCCCCAGTATGACGGTACAAATAATTGCCACCGCGCCCAGCATGATAAGCTTTGCCTTGATACTCTTCATGTTGCCCTCCTTGTTTTGTCTGAAAATTTGTATATTAAAATTATTTCATCATATTTTTCGTAAAATTAATACAATTAATTGCTTTCAATTTAAATTGTAACCGTATATTCCGCATAAAACTGTTCTGCCGGCAGCAGTTTATTGCCCCACTCGCGCTCCGACAGATCCCCCATAAAATTATCCTTGTCGCATCTTCCGTACCACGGCTCAATGCACACAAACGGGGCATTCTTTTTTGCCGGAGACCACAGCCCGAACAGCGGCGCATCAAAACGCACCGTAAGATACGGCTGTCCCTGTTTGTCACAGAGCGACACCCTGTGCGCCTGGTTATCCTCCACAATCAGCGCGTCATCATCAAAGAGATCCGCCGTGATGTTCATATATCCATTGTTCAGCACATATGCCTTCCTGCGCAACGAGAGCGCGCCGTTATTTCCGATTACATCGGAGATGATTGTATCGCTGGTGTCAAACAATATCTGATAATCCGTCTGTGCATCGCCGTCATGAATCGGGCACAGGAACGCCGGATGACCGCCTATGCTAAAATACATCTCCTTGTTCCCACAGTTTTTCACCCGCCAGGAAATCACCACATTATTTTCATCAATCCTGTAGCCGATTTCCAGTTCAAAATCAAACGGATATTTTTCCAACGTCTCTTTCCCTGATTTCAGCACAAACACAAGCTCGTCCCCTGTCTGCCGCAGCAGTTCGAACTCCATGTCCCGCGCAAAACCGTGCTGTGACATGGGATATTCCTTCCCATCATATCTATAACAGCCGTTATTTAAACTGCCGACTACCGGAAAAAGCACCGGCGAAGTCCTCTTCCAATATTCCGGTTTTGCATCCCACATGTACTCTCTGCCGGATTCCACATTTTTAAGTGATTTTAGCTCGGCGCCCAGCGTGTCCACACCGATGCGCAGCCGTGCATTTTCCAGACTGTATACTGCCATTTTTCCACCCTTCCTTTCTCACGAAAACAGCATATTTTCGCCATTTTTCGTAAACCAACAACTCATTTCCCTCACTATACAGATTTCATCTGCATCATTTTTTTCCTGTAATTTTTATAGTATACCAATCTTTTTACCACGTCAACTGCATATTATTTTTTAGCTAAAATTAGCCTATTAATTATTCCGTCAGCCTGCTGACATATTTCATCTGGACGACCGTGTGCAATCGAGTAGGGAAGAGCCATCTTCCCCTACTCGCCGCGCGCCCCATGCGCCGCCTTAGCGGCATACTTCCCCTGCATGGGGCTGCGCAATCGAGTAGGGAAACGACCTTCTCCACTACTCGTGCGCCGGGCGTCCGTCAGCTCTGCTGACATATTTCATTTGGACGCCCGTGTGCATAAAAAAGGCAGGCATGTACCTTACGATACCCTGCCTGCTTTTCTCACCACCCCAAATCCCAAGGGATATGGACCAGTGTGTACGCTTATCGTCGCACCAATCTGATATTTGGACAGCTCTGCGTCCGTGATGGCAAAGCCCTTCTCATTAAGAAACGCAACCGCCCCCTTCCGGAACGCCTCCCCCTCCTCAATGTCATAGCCATAGCCCACACAGATGCTGTAGGTCTCCGGCGTGGCATTGACTTCCTCGAGGTACTGCCACAGAAGGTCATATACTTTTTCCAGCGATTTCTTACGGCTCCTTGCCAGTCCCGACGGAAAGATTTCCCCCTCCTTGAGCGTAATCAGCGGCCGGATTCCCAGCATACTGCCCGCAAGCCCCGCAAGCTTGCCGATGCGCCCGCCATGCTTGAGATAGTCAATATTGCCGACCGTGAAAAAAATCCTTCCGGTTCCCTTGAGCTTCTCGAGCTCCTCGACCACCGTTTCATACGCGGCACCCGCCTCGTACATTTTCGCCGCCTCGAGCACAAAAATCCCCTGCAGCACGGTATCCAGGGTGGAATCCATAACGGTTATCCGCGCGTCCGGATAATTCTCAAGAATCATTTCCCTTGCATTCATCGCCGACTGGAACGAACCGCTGAACTTCGTTGTAATACATATGCAGATGACGCCCTTTCCCGCCTCGACAATCGGCGTAAATACATCGACATAATCCTGTACAGAAGGCATCGATGACTTTGGAAACGTCGTGGGATCCGAAACCATCTGCTCATAGAAATCCCTGATTGGCATCTCGGCAATTTCTTTCCGGTAATTTTCACTGTCAAACGAAACATAAAAAGGAACTACGTCGATATTTTTTTGTCTGCAAAGCTCTGGCGGCAAGTCACAGGATCCGTCTGTCACTATTTTGTAATCCATTCATAAAACCCCATTTCTTTTTGTATCTTTGTCATGATATTATACTCACGGCAGATTTTATTTTTTCAACCGCCAGTATATTATGCCGTTTTTATTACCACGTTATGTAGTCATTCAAATTATATCACGTATTTCCTATATTGTCATTCAAATTTTCGGGTAAGTTGCTATCGTTGTAAACGAATGATCCATCGTGGGGCATTTCACCTTGTCCAGAACAGACTTTACAAGGCGTTTCCCCATCTCCTCTATCCGCACGTCCACCGTCAGGATATCCTTTTTGAAAAAATCCGGCTCCAGTGTGTTGTTAAACCCCGTAATCAGCACTCGTTTTACAGCCTGCGAATCCCTCTGCAAAATGGCAAGGGCGGCATGCTTTGCAACATCATCATCCTCACAGACAACCACCTCCGGTATAAAAGGCATGTCCTCCACCACTTTTTCCACCATCGCATAACTGAAGCTGAGATTATTTTCCGGTCTTGTATACTGCATCCGTTCGTCGAGCCGGATATGGTTCTTGTTGCAGGAATTCAGGAAGCCCAGATACCTTGCCTGTATCATGCGCGACCCTTCCGCAAACCCGATATAGGCAAATTTGGTGCATCCCTTCTGTTCAATCACATAATCGGTAAGGTTGTTCATCGAATAAAATCCTTCCACATTAATGACATCGCCAAGCTTAATATACTCCTGCGCATTGACCGGGCTGTTAAAAAATGTCATAGGCAGCTTCTTGCGGGCAATCCCCTTTACAAACCTTGCCGGAAATACACTTAGAAAGATAACCCCTTTCACATCCCCGGCTATCAGCCTGCCTGCCTCCTCGCCGTCCCTGTCCTTTTCATTGACGACATAGAGCTGCATCCGGTAGCCTTCATCATTGACGGCGTTGCTGATGCCAGCCAGAACCCTTGTCCAGAACACGGACTGCATCTGGTTAAATAACACCAGTATTGTTCCGGTGTTGGCTTTCCGATAAGTTGTTTTTACCTCCTCCACCAGATTCTCATCGAGCTTGGTATATCCCATCTGCCATGCCTTCTGCACCACGGCATGCCTTGTCTGCGGGGAGACGAGACCACCGTTGAGTGCTTTTGCCACGGTATTGCGGCTAAGCCCCATCTCTGCTGCAATATCCTGTATTGTAACCTTCTTCATTTGTCGAATGCTTCCCCTTTCCAGTCAAATATTGATACTCACGGCAAATGAACTTCTCTGTGAGTATCGCGCCACCACTTTAAAACAAGGGAATCTTTCCCTCATATACATTGTTGATCACATAGTATGCCGTAAAGTCCGTCGGTTTTAAATACACATGGATCAATTCTATCTTATCTGCCGCATTTCCCCTCCTGACATAGTCCTCCGTAACCCTGGTTGCAATAGACTGCATATCCGTTTCACGGTCACGGTACTGGAGTTCAAAATCAACCTCAATCCCATTAATTTCAGATTTGTATCCGGTTTTTTTCGCGTCATCCTCCGGTGCATTTACAGACCCCTTTTCAATATCTATTGTTATTTTATCTATCTCCTGTCCATTCGTCCTGCCCTTTTCACCCGCTGGTTTATCCTGGTTAATTTCCTCCCTGAGCTTCTCTTCATCTTTCATATGAATCCTCCATCTCCTTATATTTTTACCCTGTTTCCCATTCATTTTCTGAACCAGTCATCTTTCCTATAATACCACACTTTGCACATTATGAACACACAAACTTTAAAAATTGTGAATTATTTCTTTCACGCAAAATCATGCGCCATAGCCCTTAATTGCCTATGCCCCGCACTTGCCTCCTGATTTTTCCTTAATTATAAGGCTTTTATATGGTTTTTAATTTGATAACGCATATTATTTGCAGGCTTCCAAAACTTTCAATCCGGCTTTCATTCTTCTCCAGTGTGCACACACTGCCTTCTTTGTAAATCCGGCAAAAATTTCAACAATAATATGTAACGTTTGTTATTCCAAAAAGCGGAATGGTGCCTGTTTATCGGCATGCAGAAAGTTCATGAGCAGATACGCCGCCCTGATGGAAACCTTTTCTTCCCTTAGAATTCGAGCTGCCTCCGCTTTATCCACTATCAGGACCTGGATGGATTCCGTGTCCTCCATATCCGCGCGGCTGATTGCTCCGCTGGCATATCCAAACACCGCATTGCAGCTTTCATCGGTAAATCCGGCTCCCATAAAAAACGGCCGGCGGTACGCGCCGTCGCCTTTCGTATAAACTGTAAAGTCAAGCCCGGTCTCCTCTTTCATCTCCCTGACAGCTGCCACCTCCGGCGTCTCCCCCGCGTCAATGAGACCGGCGGGAAGCTCATACAGATAATCATCCAGCGGATACCTGTACTGCCGAATCATAACAATCTTCTCCGGGTCTTCCCGCAGAACCGGATAGATGACAACCCCCTCCGCCGCACTGTCCTTTGTCAGCAGCTTGATGTTATCCTCGTTTCTCCTCGACACAAAGAAATAGTCAAAAGCCCGCCCGCTGTCCGTCAGCGCATCCAGTTTAAATAAATTCAGGAACTTATTGTCTGACAATTTATGAATTTTTGTGTACTTTTTCATGTAATTACCTCCTAATGTTTGACTTTTACGACAAGAAAAGCTACAATGTTAATAATTATTCGATTATTTTTTCATCACAGAAAGGGGGAGCATCCATGAAACAGATCCCAATTACAGAACTTACGCCCGGCATGGTAACTGCCCAGGACATCTTATCCTATGACAATAAGACGATTGTTCCCAAAAATGTCGTCCTTACAGAGAATATTATAGCACGACTTGAGGGATATTCCATATATTATGCTCAGATTGAAGATAAAGTTGTAGAAGATTTGTCAACACCCATGGCAAACCAGTCCGGTTATTTGATGGAAACTTCCATTTCCCGGCTCCACAGTGCCAGCCATACAAAGTCCAGCAAGGAAAAAACAAAAGAAGGCAGGCAGTTTGAACGCTTTTCCCACCACTTTGCACAGTGCTCCGAGCATTATCAGAACAACCTTACAAAGTCACTATACCGCAACGAGCCGTTCCGCGCAAACGAGTTATTGAAGGAAACGATGGCGCTTCTGCATCAGGATGCACAGGAAATCAACATTTTTGACATGCTTCTGAATATGCACAACAAGGATGAGTCGGTGTACAGCCACTGTATTGATGTGGCGCTGATTTCCAATGTCCTTGCACGGTGGCTGCATTTCTCGGAAGCAGACCAGATGATGGCGACTGCATGCGGCCTGTTCCATGACGTCGGAAAGTTCATGCTTCCCATGGGCGTCTTGCGAAAGCCGGGAAAGCTGACTCCCGAGGAGTTTGAAATTGTAAAGACGCACACCACGGAGGGCTTTCATCTGCTCGGACGGTACAACAGCATTCCGGAGCCTGTCAAGAACACTGCCCTGATGCACCATGAGAAATGTGACGGGAGCGGCTATCCCTATGGGCTGACAGGTGACGAGATTGACAAGTTTTCCAAAATTGTCACCATTGCCGATATCTTTGATGCCATGACAAGCGAGCGGGCATACCGTTCTGCAATGTGTCCGTTCACCGTGATTAAGTACTTTGAGGATGACGGCATTCAGAAATATGATATGAAATACATCCTGACATTCCTTGAAAACGTGTCAAACGCCTATCTCAACCACCGCGTCACGCTCAGCAACGGCATGGAAGGAAATGTCATTTTTATCAACCATGACAATTATTCAAAGCCTGTCATCCGCATGGAAAACAACGAAATCATCGATCTGCAGGCGTCTTACTACCAAAGCATGCTACAGCTGACGAACAACAAGAACATTTCGATTGAGACAATTATTTAGCACGGATTAAAACCAGAACGAAGGAACCCTTTTACCGAGTTCCTTCGTTCTGTCTGTCAGGCTATCCTATTTGGCTGACATGTCATTTCAATATGCAAATTATTCCACGTCCGCAAGTGCTGCCATATCTTCCTCGCCGGTACGAATCTTGACCACCTTGTCGACATTGTACACAAATATCTTTCCGTCACCGATATGCCCTGTATAAAGGACTTTTTTCGCGGATTCAATGACCTTCTCAACCGGTATCGAAGATACCACCACTTCAACCTTCACTTTCGGAAGCAGCGTCGCATCAATCTCTGCCCCGCGGTATTTCTCACCGGCTCCCTTCTGGATGCCGCATCCCATTACCTGCGTCACGGTCATGCCAGTGACACCGATCTGGTTCATTGCCTTGCGGAGCACATCATACCTTGAGAGCTTCGCGATAATCACAACCTTGTAAATGCCGGACGCCGACGGCATCGGAACCTGTGAAACCCTGACCGACGCATTCTTCTGTGCCTCGGATGCCTCCTCATAGTTGTCAGAACCAAGCTGCGTGTTCTCGTTTTCCTCCATAATCATGCTGTTTGAAATATCCATCATGGAAAAGCCTGCATATGCGGACGGAAGACCATGCTCCGTAGCATCCAGACCGATAATTTCCTCCTCCTCACTGACACGGAGACCAAATATCGCCCGAATCACCAAAAATGTAATGGTAATTGTGATAACCGTCCATATGATGACACTGAACATTCCTGCAAGCTGCATTCCAAGCAGCCTGAAGCCACCACCATAAAACAGCCCTGTTCCACATATCTGATTTGTCCCATATGTAACGCCGTCGCCATATCCCCGCGCAAATGCCGGAGCTGAGTCTGTCGCAAAAAAACCGACTGCAATGGTTCCCCAGATGCCGTTCAGGCAGTGTACGGCTACCGCACCGACCGGATCGTCAATATGAAGCTTGTAATCCAGGAACCATACGCCGAATACCACCAGCAGGCCTGCCACTGCGCCAATCACGATTGCGCCAAATGCATCTGTCACATCACAGCCTGCCGTAATCGCCACAAGACCCGCAAGCGATGCATTGAGACACATGGAAACATCCGGCTTGCCGTACTTGACCCATGTAAATACCATGCACACGACTGTCGCAATCGCAGGCGCAATTGTTGTCGTGACAAAAATGGAACCAAGCTCCTCGATGCTTGTTGCCGCGGCACCGTTAAAACCATACCAGCCAAGCCACAGGATAAAGACACCGAGTGCGCCGATTGTAAGGTTGTGACCCGGGAACGCATTTACTTTTGTGATTCTACCCTGTTTATCCTTTGTGAACTTGCCGATACGAGGTCCTAAAATCTTTGCGCCAATCAGGGCACTGATGCCGCCTACCATATGGATTGCGCAGGATCCCGCAAAATCGTGGAATCCCATCTGTGCAAGCCAGCCGCCGCCCCAGATCCAGTGTGCCTCGACCGGATAAATCAACGCGGAAATCACACCAGAATACACACAGTAGGAAAGGAATTTTGTCCGCTCCGCCATGGCTCCTGACACGATTGTCGCCGTCGTCGCGCAGAACACCAGGTTAAACACGAAGTTTGACCAGTCAAAATCCGCATAGCTCGTAAAAATGTCAAAACCGGGTTTTCCGATAAACCCAAGCAAGTCCTCGCCGAGTAGCAGCCCGAAACCTATTAAGATAAATGTGCATGTGCCGATACAGAAGTCCATCAGATTTTTCATAATGATGTTTCCCGTATTTTTTGCCCTGGTAAAGCCTGCCTCCACCATCGCAAACCCCGCCTGCATCCAGAACACGAGTGCCGCGCCGATTAAAAACCACACGCCATAAACTTCACTGTTTATGGCATCCATTACTTCCTGAAACTCTGTCATAATCTTCTCCTCCTTTTCCCTGTTCGCGCGCCGGGCGTCCGTCAGCTTGCTGACATATTTCCCTTGGACGCCCGTGTGCAATCGAGTAGGGGAATGACCTTCTCCACTACTCGCCGCGCCGGGCGTCCGTCAGCTTGCTGACATATTTCATCTGGACGCCCGTGTGCATAAAAAAAGATGCCATGGAACCCCTGTTCCTTAGCACCTTTGCTTTATGTGACATATCTTACCACCACATTTTTCCAATGTCAAACCTTTTTTCGCACCTGCCCGAATGTCTCCGGCGCATAAATTCCCATTTATGCGTTATCCTGTTCTCCATGTGCGTTATATGTGTTTCCATTCCAGCCGTTTTCCTGCACTTTTTGTTCAGCATGCACTATACACATACTGTAGATACTCCTTTTCCATCACCAATCCGTCAAAATTTGTTTCAGCCAGCCGCACCGTCCCGTTTGGCACGAAACCGAGCCGCCGGCACAGGCGTATGGATGCCGTGTTATCCCTGCTGACAAACGAACAGTATTCTTTCTGTTCCAGCTCACTGACCCCATAGGACAGTATGGCATTGCACGCTTCATACGCATAGCCCTTATGCTGATATCTTTCGCCCAGCATATAGCCCAGCTCCAGCCCGTCAAAGCCTTCCCTGTATTCCAGCCCGGCTCTGCCGATTACCCTGCCGCTTTCCTTTTCCTCGAGAACCCACATCCCAAATCCATAGAATCCGTATACATTCTGTATGTACCCCTTCGTGTACTCCATCTCCTTCTCCGGATCCGGAAACAATGCATCCATATATTTCGCGACCCCCTCATCCTGATACAGGTCGTACAGCTGTGTTACATCCTCCACTGTTATCTCCCTGATTTTGAGGCGCTGTGTCTCGACAATATCCCACGGAATCCCGTTAAAACGTCTGTAAACCCGATCCAGGTACTGCGTATCAATGTCGCTTAACTGTTCCACACAGTATGCGCCGCTTGGAAAGCTGCTATACTTGTTCCTGTCGTTCAGCCAGACAATGTATGGAATCCTGTTCGTATCAAAGTAGGCAGCCTCCTCCGCGCTTTCGGTAATCTTAACTTCATGAAAATCATCAGTCATTGGATTTTACCACCCTCAAATATGATTTTACGCGCTCCTCAAAATCTATGTTCTTTGCCGTATGCACTATCCACATCTCATCATTGCGCGGCATCAGCAAGTCTTCCATGTGCATCCCCAGAATATTGCTAAGCATGTACAGGTTGTCAAGCGAAGGCATTGTCTGACCGTTCATCCACCTGTACACAGGCTGGGGACACGACAGATTCAGCTTCTCCTGAATTTCCCTGATGGAAAATCCCCGCTTTGTAATCATATTTTTTATTACCTTTCCCGTCATACGCATATCCAGCGAAATCAAATTGTCTTTGCCCATATCCACATAACCTCCACATTTTAATCATATTGTATCTATGTAACCATCATACACACTTTCAGCCAGACTGTCATTGGACTTTTCGTCCAAAAATATTCCGGAATTCATAACAGTTCAGCCTTCGGCTTCCTGTTACCCGGAATTCACACTTTTTTCACAAAAAATACGTTTATTAAACACATTTATCATATAATATAGTTTTTGTAAAGATATTTTCCCCTTTTTTTCAGTTTCGTTCCGGAATTTCTCTCAAAAACATCCGGAGCATAACAGAGCTTCAGTTTCCCACTGAAGCTCTTATTTTTTGTCCCTGTATTATTTATCAAGCGCGCGCATCAGGTTTACCATCTCTATCGCCCCTGTCGCGCAGTCAAAGCCCTTGTTGCCTGCCTTTGTGCCGGCACGCTCGATTGCCTGTTCAATGTTCTCCGTCGTCAGCACGCCAAACATGACAGGAATGTCATTTTGCAGCGACACCGCGGCAATTCCCTTTGACACCTCACTGCACACATAGTCATAGTGTGATGTCGACCCGCGGATAACCGCGCCCAGGCAGATAATCGCATCATACTTTCCGCTCTTTGCCATTTTGGATGCAATGAGCGGAATCTCAAATGCCCCCGGAACCCATGCTGTCTCGATGTTCTCATCCGGCACGTCATGGCGGTGGAGCGCATCGACTGCCCCTCCCAGAAGCTTCGATGTGATAAACTCGTTGAAACGCGCCGCCACAATGCCGATTTTAATGTCCTTGTCTGATGCTACATAATTTCCTTCATACGTTTTCATTGTCTGTTTCCTTTCTTTAAAAAATGTCTACAAATAATGTCCCATTTTTATCTTCTTTGTCTCAAGATAAAATGCGTCATATTCGTTTGCCTGAATTTCAATCGGGACACGCTCCACTATCTCCATGCCGTAATCGGACAGCTGGTACACCTTGTCCGGGTTGTTGGTGAGAAGCCGCAGTGTCCTGACACCCAGATCCCTGAGAATCTGCGCGCCGATATAGTACTCCCGCAGGTCTTCCCCGAATCCAAGCGCCAGATTTGCCTCCACGGTATCCATCCCCTTGCTCTGGAGCTCGTACGCGCGGAGCTTGTTGAGCAGCCCGATGCCGCGCCCCTCCTGACGCATATACAGGAGAATCCCCCTGCCCTCCGCCTCGATCATTTCCATTGCCTTTGCAAGCTGTTCCCCGCAGTCACAGCGGGATGAATGGAACACGTCCCCGGTAAGGCACTCCGAATGCACCCTGCACAGCACGCGTTCGCCGTCACCGATCTCACCCTTGACAAGCGCCACGTGATGTTCCCCATTTAGCAGATTCCGATACCCATAAGCCCTGAATTTTCCAAATCCTGTCGGAAGCTCCGGGCTTGCAACACATTCGACAAGCTTATCATATTTCTTCCTGTAATCCTGCAGTGCCTTGATGGTTATGAACTTCAAATTCCACTTCTCTGCCATCTCAATCAGCTGCGGGGTGCGCAGCATATGTCCGTCATCCCCCATAATTTCACAGCACAGCCCGCACTCCTGCAAACCGGCAAGCCGCATAAGGTCAACGGTTGCCTCGGTATGACCGTTCCGCTCGAGCACCCCGTTTCTCTTTGCCAGAAGCGGAAACATATGCCCCGGGCGCCTGAAATCCTCCGGCCGCGAGGACAAATCCGCAACCTTCCGCGCCGTGTATCCCCTCTCCGCAGCGGAAATCCCCGTGGTGGTGTCCACATGGTCTATGGACACGGTAAATGCCGTTTCGTGGTTGTCGGTGTTCTGGCTTACCATCTGCGGCAGGTGAAGCCGCTCGCAAAAGCGCTCACTCATGGGCATACAGATCAGCCCCCTGCCCTGCGCTGCCATAAAGTTTACATTTTCCGTCGTGGCAAACTGTGCCGCACAGATTAAGTCCCCCTCGTTTTCCCTGTCCTCATCATCCGTCGCCAAAATAAGTCCGCCATTTTTCAGCACCTCTAACGCTTCCGGAATGGTACTAAATTTAAACATGTTATGCCTCCTTTTGTTTTATCAGATAAACCCGTTCCGGGCTAAAAAATTCGTGTCAATATGACTGGCATTCTTCTGTGTTTCCTGTATCAGAAATTTCTCGATATACTTTCCAACCATGTCATTTTCCAAATTTACCAAATCCCCTGTCCTGCGTCCTGCAAGCGTTGTCTCCTGCAATGTATGCGGGATAATTGACACCGAGAAATCTGCCTTGGACACAGCCGCAACCGTGAGGCTTATCCCGTCTATCGCTATGGAACCCTTTTCGATGATATAGCGCAGTATCTGCTGTTCTGCCGCTATGGTGTACCATACCGCATTATCATCCTTCCGAATATCCGTTATGGTGCCTGTGCCATCGATGTGCCCTGCCACCATATGACCGCCAAACCTTCCGTCCGCCCGCATTGCGCGCTCAAGGTTCACCCTGGAACCGATTTTTAGTTTTCCAAGTGATGAACGGCGCATCGTCTCATGCATGACATCTGCCTGAAAGGAGCTGCCTGCAATCCCCACCACGGTCAGGCAGACACCGTTCGTTGCCACGCTGTCTCCAACCTGGATGTCATCCAGAATTTTTTGCGCTTTTATAGTCAGTATCATGGACGCTGCATTTCTCTGTACCGCAAGTATCTCACCGATTTCCTCAATGATTCCCGTGAACATCTGTTATCCTCCTTCAGCCGGCTAAGCCGTTCCCTTTACTTCACCCTCTATCAGTATGTCCCCATCAAACATGCTAATATGTGTATTTTTCAAATGAATGCAGTCTGCAACCTCTGCAAATCCCATGCCGCCGACCGGCGATTTCGCACCGCTTCCCCCAAAGAGTTTTGGCGCAATATATGCCTGAACCTTGCTGACGATGCCGCTTCTCAAGGCAGAGTAGTTTAATGTCCCGCCTCCTTCGAGAAGAATGCTGTCAATCCCTTCTCCGCCCAGCTTTTCCATAAGCGCCTTTAAGTCAATCCCTTGCCCTTGCGACGCGGACGGCACCACAATCACCTTGCAGTTTTTCTCAAGATACGGCTCCTGCAGCTCACTGTCGGCGCACGCTGTCGCAATAATGGTCGGTATCTCCTTTGCGGTTGCCACAATCCGGCAGTCCGTCGGCGTACGGAGATTGGTGTCGGCAATTATCCGCACTGGATTGCGCCCTCCCTCCGGAAGACGGCAGTCCAGCATCGGGTTGTCCGCCATGACAGTGCCCACACCCACCATGATGCCCATATAGCGGTTCCTGTCCCTGTGCACATTCTCCCTTGCCTTTTCGCCAGTTATCCACTTTGACTTTCCCGCGTATGTGGCAATCTTGCCATCAAGTGTCATGGCATACTTCATCACGACATACGGCGTCCTGCTTCGTATATAATGGAAAAATACATCATTTAACGCGTCACACGCTTCCTTCATGACATTTGTGACGACCTCGATTCCAGCATCACGCAGCATCTGTATACCTTTTCCAGCCACTAGCGGATTCGGGTCATCAGAGCCGATTACGACTCGCCCAAAACCATTTTCCATGATTGCCTCCGTGCAGGGCGGTGTCTTTCCGTAGTGACAGCAGGGCTCGAGCGTGACGTAGATTGTGGCGCCCTTAAGATTCCCTTCGGGATTCTTTTCATAAAAATTTTTTATGGCATTGCGCTCCGCGTGCAGCTCCCCGCAGCGCGCGTGCCACCCCTCCGCCAGTATTTGCCCATCCCTTGTAATGACCGCACCGACAAGCGGGTTTGGGTTTACCGCACCGATACCACGCTTCGCCAGCTCGACGGCGCGCAACATATATTCGTTATCTGTCATGGATGCCTCCTTTTTTCATTCATAGGCTCCCGGAACCTACATTCCATTGGAAAGCGCCGGGCGTCCATGTGTATAATTAAAAAATCCCGAACTATATCGCTATAATTCAGGACTTGCTACATTCAAAGAACAGCACCCTGCCATCCGGCAGCCAGAGCATTCTTTCAAATATATTTCCATCTTCTTTCATCCAGACTTTACTGTCGGCTTTGGAATCTCACCAAATCATGCCCCGCCGACATTGTCCGCGGAAGGCTCGTGGGCTTTACCACCGGTAGGGAATCGCACCCTGCCCTGAAGACTTATTATTTACTTATGTGGATAAATATAACACAGAAACACTTGAAAATCAAGCGTTTTTCTATTTCGAAATTAATCTTTTAGCGCTTAGAACAACTCGTCCAGCAGAATATAATATCGTATCTTTTCCCAGTCCGGTTCTATTCCCAGCTCCCGGAAAAGGAGTGTTTCCTCATAGCCCGTAAAGGTAATATTTTTCTGATATCTTCCGCCGTAGTTATGGGACAGACTCCTGTAGCATATCGCGATGTCACACCATTTATCGGCGATGCCGGTCTTCCCTAAATCAATCAGCCCGGACACTTCTCCCTGCGTGCCAAATATATTTGGAAGACAGTAGTCTCCGTGTGATAAAACCAGTTCTTCATCCGGCTTGTTCGTATGGAGCCATTGCAGCAATTCAAAGGGATTCTGAAAACCATTTTCGCCAAATGTATCAGGCTCCACATTCTCCAGGTCAACCAGACCGTTCGCTATATTGTATTCCGCCATGGCAAGCTTATGGGGAAGACGCTGGTCAGACGGACAGTCTGCAATGTCCACACTCCACAGCTTTTTGAGGCCGTCTGCAAGGAGTCTGCATAAGACAGCGGGATTCTCCATATACGCATGGGAACATGACATCTGACCCCTGCATTTACTCATCAGCAGATACGATTTGCCATCTGCCACCTCATGGGCATATGGCAGCGGAACCGGAAGCTTTCCATGCAGAAAGCGCATCATACGATATTCATTCTCCGCTTCCTCCGAATATTCCTGCACCTTCAAAACCTTATTTTTTCCGACCAAAACAGATGCCTCCGACATGCCGACAGTATCTGTCTCAAACCGCTCATCCGCAATGAGCCTTTTTATCTTCTCAGGCAAAAACATACTTTTTCCAAACCTCCCATGCATTCCACGTAACCATAAGGATACCATGGAACAGCGTGTCATCCCGGTATGTGAACTCATTCATCTGGCAGCCGGCGTTTCCACTCCTTTATCTGCTCCAGCCGTTCCTTGAAGTGCGCCTCTTTTCCCTGGCTGGTAGGCTGGTAATATTCCCTTCCGAGCAGGGAATCAGGCAGGCACTGCATATTCGTGAGTTTTTCCTGTGTATCGTGGGCATACTGGTATCCTTTTCCATAATCCAGTTCCCCCATCAGCCCTGTGACCGCATTGCGTATCACGAGCGGCACTGGTTCGGCAAGCTGTGCGATGGCATCCGCCTTGGCATGCTCGTATGCCATGTACAGCGCATTGGACTTGGGCGCAAGCGAAAGGTATACGACCGCCTGCGTCAAGTGCACCGTGCACTCGGGCATTCCGATAAAATGGCATGCCTGATATGCCGCCACTGCAACCGAAAGGGCATTCGCGTCCGCAAGCCCGACATCCTCGCTCGCAAACCGAATCACGCGCCTTGCGACATACAGCGGATCCTCCCCTGCTTCCAGCATCCGGGCAAGCCAGTATACTGCCGCATCAGGGTCTGAGTTTCTCATGGACTTGTGGAGCGCGGATATCAGATTGTAGTGCTCCTCACCCTTTTTGTCATAGAGCAGTGATTTTTTGGACGTGCACTGCTCCAAGGTCTCCTCCGTGACGGTTACCGCTCCGTCCTGTGCGATCTCGCCGTTCAGGACAACCATCTCCAGCGTTGAAAGGGCAGTCCTTGCATCCCCATTGGCAAAATTTGCAATCATTTCAATCATGCTTTCTGAAATGTTTATCTGCTGCATGCCAAATCCCCTGCTGTCCTTCAGGGCACGGTGGAGCAGCCCTGTCAGATCCTCCGCCGTCAGCGCATGCAGCACAAATACCTTGCATCTGGATAAAAGGGCGCTGTTGATTTCAAAGGACGGATTCTCTGTCGTGGCACCAATCAGGACAATGCTTCCTTTTTCGACAAACGGAAGGAAGGCATCCTGCTGTGCCTTGTTAAACCGGTGAATCTCATCCACAAACACAATCGTCCGCTCCCCGAAACGGCGGTTTTGCTCCGCCTGCTCCATCACCGCACGTATTTCCTTAATCCCGCTTGTCACCGCGGAAAAATCTATGAAGGCAGACTTTGTCGTTCCTGCGATAATCCGCGCAAGCGTCGTCTTCCCCACGCCCGGCGGTCCCCAGAATATCATGGAGGATACCTGGTCATTCTCTATCAGCCGCCGCAGCACCTTTCCCTTTCCAAGCAAATGCGCCTGTCCCGCGTACTCCTCAAGACACTGCGGCCGCAGCCTTGCCGCCAGCGGCTGCGGTGTTTCCCTGTCAAAAAGTGTCATCTGTTCCATGGCGATACCCCACTCCTTATTTTCCTGCTGCCCGAAGAATCCAGTCCACTGCCGCCTCGGCATTCCGTGGAAGGTTCTCGGGAACTGCCACAGCATCTGTCTGCTCCACTCCCTGATAAAAAGCCTGTAGGGCATATCGTGCAAGCAGTCCGGAAACACGCCCTCTTTCGATGGAATCCTCCGTCCCCAGGACGACAACCACCAAATCATGCGTTGTCATGCCGTCATCCGCGGCAAGGGACGTGACCAGGCATGCCCCGGATTTGTTGGTCGTTCCTGTTTTCAATCCTGTGACTTCGGACATATTGCGCAGAAGCGGATTCGAATTGCGCACCTCAAGCTCCATGGATGGCAGCGTTGCCTCCTGCATGGAAGTGATGTCCTTAATTTGCGGGTATACCTTCAGCAGATAGGACACTATCCGGAACATATCCTCCGCGCTCATGCGGTTCTGACGCTTTGCTGGAACAGGATCCTGCGTGAAGGAGGGCAGGCCGTGGCTATTGTAAAAAAACGCCTGGGAAAGCCCTAAATCCGTCGCCTTCTGGTTCATCAGCTGCACAAACGCCTCCTCCGATCCGGCAATCGTCTCAGCCAGGCACAGCGCGCACTCGTTGCTGGACGGCAGAAGCGCCCCTATTAAAAGCTCCTGCACCGTAATCTGCTGCCCGGCTTCAAAGGGAATCACCCCGTCGTCCGATTCCGCCAGCGCCCGGACTGCCTCCGAGACAGTGACTGTCTGGTCAAGGGAAATCTGCCCTGCGGAGAGGGCATCCATCGTCAAAAGGCATGTCATCAGCTTGGATGTACTGGCAATGGGATAGGCATTGCCGGACTGGTACTGGTAATAGATTTCCCCAGTGGTGGCATCCCCTGCCAGCACGCCATTGACCCCATAAAAATATCCAGCCTGTTCCAGCACAGCGGGGGAAATGCCAAACGGCGCCTGTGTATGGATTTGAAGGACGCCTGCACTTGGAACGCTGACATCCACGTCCAGAATCATGGCAAAATCCGCTGCCATCATAAAGCAGTCGTAATCGCCAGAAGGCAGTGCCATTATCATGGTATAGTAAAATACCTTTTGCCCATTTACCTTAAATTCATTCCGCCGCAGGGAAATATCAGGGTTTTCGCTGATTTCCCAGGGGGCATTCTCCACCCCGACCGGCGTGTAGACACCTCCCACATTCAGCGCAATGGCATTTTTCGTGACCTCCAGGGAAAATGATTTGCCGCTGTCCTTGAGAATCATGGCAATGTCCCGCAGGGAAAAATACGTATTGTTGTCATAACTATAATCCAGTGTCTTTACCGTACCGGTGGCGCTGACATCCGTCTGCACCTGACAAAGTCCCACAATCTCATAGCTTGCGTCTGCCCGGAAAGGCAGGATGGCACACACCAAAATTATGGACAGTATATAACAACTTAATCGCTGTAAATTTCTTTTCATTGAGCTCCTCCATTTTATGCGGCATGGTAACTATTCCTTAGGTGTTTGCTGCAATGTATATAGCACGGGGGAATCATCACGCTCCCCCATCAGAATCAGGCTGGCATCCTTCCGGATGTAGCGCTCCGCCCTTGTCAATACCGCCCCGCCATCATCAAACTGTCTTGTCAGAATGTCCCCCGCAGCCTGATAGGTTCCGCTGCCGTCATACTGCGACTGTAGTTCTTCCATGGAAGGCAGCAGCTGCGGTCCACAGGTCATTAAATAGGAAACCGTGGACATCCCAAATGTCTCGGTCACAAGCGTTTCAACAGCCTCCTCGTCCGTGCTGCCTGCATAGCCTGCCATGCGAAGCCGCTCTGCCACAAGCTCCCTGAAAACCGAGGCAAACGCTTCATAAGCCGCCTGACTGCATGCATCATAACTTTCCGGCAGCACACTGCACCGGAATGTTCCCCCAGACCGGGCATCCTGTTCGAATGTCAGCCGCACCTCAATGCCCAGTCCCTGCATGGCATTCTCCATATCCTGCATGGAAACGGATACCGCCTCAATGTCCTGCAGCCAGCCAAGCGCCGTGACCGCAGCCTGGTCTGTCATGTCCAGGCTGGCAGTCCACTCGCCGGACAGATTCCTGTCACTGTCTGCAAAAAAATGCAGATACACCAAAAGTGCAGTGGAAACAATTAAGGCTGGAAACAATATGGCAGATACGATAAATTTCATGATTTTTCTCATAATGATACCTCATGCCGGAACCCTGTTCATTTTTTCGTTCCCTACTGGCAGAGCTTTGCCACGACCTGGTTAATCACGCTGCCATCCGCCTTGCCCTTTAACTCCGGCATGATTGTCTTCATAATCAGTCCCTTATTCTTCTGCGCCGCAACATCCGCAAATTTCTCCGTGATAAACGCCTCAATCTCCTCAGCCGACATCATTTTTGGCGCATACTCCTGAAAAATGTCGTACCTAGCCTGATACTCCTGCTTTAAGTCTTCCCTTGTGTCAGGACAGGTATCAAGCTGTTCCTTTACGGACTTGATTTCTTTTAAAATCACGCGGTCTACAATCTCCTCGCTGATGTTGTCGCGGCAGTTCTCGTCGATGGCAACCTTCTTCGCCGCCGACACCAGTGCGGAAAGCGCATCCTTTCTCACCTTGTCACGTGCCTTCATTGCCGCCATCATGTCTTTTTGTAGCTGTTCAAATTTCATTTTGTTTTTCCTCTCTTTCTTTTCCAAATCTACACAAAGAAACTGCTGATTTGTTCCGCATATGCTTCACCAAGCGGCAGCTCATACGCCACCTTCAGCCTGCTTCGCACTGCGGTCTCGCATTTTCCCGTCAGGGGGTTCATGCCTTCCTTTTCATACTGCTCCTTCCAGACCCCGATTCCGCGCTTCTGCCACGATGGGAGCTGGTCAAAATTGATTCCCCTTGAAAAAAGAAGCTCATTCTTGTAGCCCACAGACTGCCCCTCAAGCTCCCTGGTTGCCTCCTGGACGGTCTTTCCCTCTTTTCTGAGCATCCAGTAACAGTGCGCATTCAAAGAATTTCTGTGCGCATCCTCCTGCCGCCACAGGAAATAATCCTGTACACGCTCAAGCGTGGGGAGGGGAACAATCCTGCAGTCAAACGTCGCTGCCCTTCCCAGCTCCAGGGAAAAGGACACGCTCGCCTCCGCCGCCAGTGTCGAGTTGTACTTGCGCACCTTTCTGCCAAATGTGTTTTCCCCCACGGCAAACAGCAGCGAAATCTCGTCGCTCTCCGTAAAGCCGTACACCACACGGAATCCACAGTCCATCAGGTGCTCGACCGTGTGTACCATCAAATCCCGGAAACGGATGTCAAACGGCGCCTCAAATTTGCATATTTCTTTTGTCAGTCTTGTGAATCCCCTGCCGTCAAGCCGTGCCACCAGATAGATTTCCGGCAGGATAATCTGGTCCAGCGACTGTTCGTATACGCGCATCTTTTTGTCTAATTCATCAAAGTTCATCTTGTTTCCCCCAACTCCTCTGTCCGCCACTTTTCAATGCACATCCCTGTATCTGTCATACAGACAAAATACAGTTCGTCAAATCCTTCCTCATAGGATGGTATTTCCAGTTTATTTGAAGTCGCCGCAATTGCCCTTGCGGGAATTTTTGCCCTGCCCTCCCGCAGCTCATTCCGGGCAGTGCACTCCTGTAACCGCGACTGCATGAAATAGCCGATGACGCGGTAGCCATGTTCTTTTGCCTTCAGGATGTATTTTCTGCGCTCCGCGGCTGTCGGGTTCGTGTTGTCGATGACCATGTCCCTTTTTGCGCAAAATGCCTCGTCCATCGCCATGTTTTCCTTGTTGCGCGTGTGGAGCGTGTCGAGGTTGATTCTGACATATCCGGATAAATTATTTTTGCAAAATGTGCTCTTGCCGCTTGCCTGAATGCCTGTCATAACCGCCATTGTGGGCATTGGAACCACCTCCTGAAAAATCGCATCTGCACTTATTTTATATTAAATGCAGGCTTTTCAAATGTCAATATATTCAAAGTATAACATTATGCATCTCCCACCACATCATCCCCAAGCTGATGCAGAGTGTCACCGCCTCCGTCACTGGTGCGGCGAGCCATATGCCAGTCATGCCAAACCACATGGGCAGCACAAAGATGCAGGCAAGCAGCACCACCAGCCCCCGCGACATGGAAATCACCGCCGATTCCAGTGCCTTTCCAATGGACGTGAAATAAAAGGACGTAATCGCATTGATGCCGGAAAAGAAAAACGAGAGCATAAAAATCACCATACCGGACTGCACCATCTGCCGAATCGCGTCGCGCTGTACAAACAGCCCGCTGTACCATCCTGACAGCAGTGTCATCATCCCAAAGACCACCGCGCCGATTGCAAGCACCATACCATTTGTCCTTCTGCGCAGCTTTTTTGCAAGCCCATAGTCCCTTGCACCGTAAACAAAGCTCATCAGCGGGCTTGCACCCTGCCCGAAGCCTATGACCACCATGCTGAACAGATACGAGACATACCCGACGATCGTGAACGCCGTGACACCGTCAACACCGACTTGACGCATAATCACAAAATTGTATGCAAACATGGCAATGCCTGTCGACATCTCACCGATAAACTCCGAGCTGCCATTGAGCAGGGTCCTTCGAAGCACTGATGCCGAGAGCGAAAAGCGCCCCAGACGATACATTTTCGCCTTTTTGCCAAAATAATACAGAATCAGCGCCAGCGAAACCAGCTCCGAAATCAATGAGGCAAATGCAACCCCTGCAATGCCTGACGAAAACACAACGGTAAAAACATAGTCCAGCACAATATTTGCCAGCACGCCCGCAATATTGACCTTCATATAATACTGCGGGCTGCCTTCGCCCCGGATAAACATGCCAAAGGACGAATTGACCACCATCACGACCAGCTCCGGAAGCAGGATGCCGTAGTATGTCCTGAAATACACCCGCACCTGTCCGGCAGCCCCCAGTATGTCCAGCATCGGTTCAAAAAACAGCGCCACCAGAAGCGCCGTCATCACCGAAAATAACGCCGTAGTCGCAATTGTCTGTCGAAAAACCTGATTGCAGGCTGCAAGCTCCTTTGCGCCAAACAGCATTCCCGCAATCGCGACACCGCCAACGGATACCATCAATCCGATTGACAGAAACAAGTAGATGACCGGCAGCCCCAGGTTGACCGCGGCAATGCCCTCCTCACCGACATAATTTCCGATAAAGAAACCGTCCACAACCGTAATCATCGAGGTCAGCACCATTGCGATAATGGCAGGCACGGAAAACTGCAAAATCGTCCCTGTCGTGTTTTGTCTGATTCCCTCCAAATCCATAAAAATCTCCTCCTATAAATATTCCGAAAACATCCCACTGCTTCCGGTATGCCTTATTATAGGAGGAGCAAAAAATATAAACTTCTGAATTTGTGCTTTTTATAGTATACTCACAACAGTCGCAGCCGTGAAGCAGCATATTTCCTTATGCGGCTATGTGCATACTTTATACTGGCGTTCAGTCTTTTCGACCGTCAGTATAGGCTCTACTGTAACGGCAGGCAGATATCCAGTTCCATGTACCCTGAACCGCTGTCCACCATGTGATATATGTCAAATCCGCTGCGGTAATCCAGCGCATAGGGAACGCGCGGCAGCCATATGTTAAAAATAGTCTGGTACGCCGCATAAATATATTTTCCCAGACCTTTATAGGCATAGACTGCGCATTTTCCTCCCTCGATTGTACAGGTATTTTCCAATCCGGCAGCCCTGTCCACACTCATACAGATATCATACAGACACCTGTCTGATCGCGTAATGGCAGGGTCGTCAAATGTCCGCTCGAAATACTTTGTATCGTCTGTCACATACGCACGGTATTTTTCCATAAAATCCTGCCACTGTCCGCTGAGCTGATGATAGCTTCCAATCCGCCGCTCATACAGCACAAAATAATCCGGCAACGTCCTAATCTCAATCTTTTTGCTGCACTCCTCAAAGGATTCCATCCTGTCGCCTGCACAGCATGTCGAATCCCTTTCCCCTTTTGCCGCATCGTTTTCTTCCGGCTCCATATGCATAAAAGGATGACGCAGGGTCGCCTGAAAACAATTTCTGCGGAAATGCACCGGCGTTGTCTGATACTGCTGCCGAAACATCCAGCTGTAATTTGATGGGCTATAGCCAAACTCATAGCCGATATCCGTAACCGCCCTGTCCGGTTCAACTTTCAGCCGGAATGCACTCTGTTCCAGCTTAAGGCGCCTGATAAACGCATATACACTCTCGCCAGTTTCCTCCTTGAACATTCTGCCAAAATAATACCTGGAAAAATGGCAGTGCGATGCCACATCATCGACAGACAATTCTTCATTGATATGCCGCAGAATATAATCTATTGCGCGGTTGATTGTCTCATTTGTAATCACGAATATACCAGCTCCTTATGCGATGGGCATATGCCTTTTCACGTATATACGCACCAGCCATTATCCCGAAACCACCTTACAGCGCTTTTTGTAGCATGCAATCCCATACCTGTAGATGGTTTTCATGCCGTCGTCGAGCAGCGCTTCCTCATAATTCCTGTCATCAATTTGCCGCAGCGCTTCCCTGCATCCTTCGTCAAATGATGCCTTTTCGGCATATTTTAATTCTATGATAATGCCGATGTCCCTGTCCTCCACTTCCACGCTGATATCACTGTAGCCTTCGCCGGACTCGGCATTGGATCTGACCTTCCAGCCGTCCATTCCCGCAAACAGCCCCAGCAGGATTCCGTGGTAAAAATTCTCCTTCATTTTCCTTTTCGTGTTTGTGTCGCGGATGCTGATGGTCTTTCTCAGGTACGATGTAAATTCTTTTTCTATCGTTTCCGTGTCATTTTCTTCAAATGCCCTGCCCAGGTTTTCCAGTTTTTGGACATCCCTGCGCGTTTCCTCCCTGAACCATTCCTGTATCTGTTCCTCGTATATC
>DKUL01000084.1:0-1537 GCA_002490665.1 Lachnospiraceae bacterium UBA7205
CCGGTGTCGTCCTCCACCGCCGCGAGCCTGTTGTCGCCGTCGTATTCCTTCCGGATGGCGAAGAATGCATGTGGGTACTCGTATGCGTCCGCCGCGTCATTCCCCCTGCGCTCCTCCGTCATGTTCCCAGCAGGGTCATACAGATACTGCGTGACGCGGTATTTCCGCTTCTCGCCGCCGCCGCTTCCAGCACCGTCCTCCGAAAATGCATATTCCCACTTCCCGGTCATGCGACCCGCGTTATCGTAGGCATACAGCGTGTCGTTCCCGGACGCGTCGGTCTCCCTTATGACATGCCCCTTTTTGTCGTAGGCGTAGGTGTGCTCCGTCCTGCCGTCCGCGGTCACCCCCGTCAGGCGGTTCATGGCGTCGTAGGTGTAGCGCCGTTCCGCCATTCCCCCGGGCCTCCTGTCATGCGTCAGGTTTCCCTCACTGTCGTATTCCGTGTGCCACTCCCCGCCGTCGGGATACGTCATGCATATAAGGTTCTCATCTGCATCATAGGTGCCCGTGATTCCCTGCGCCGCCTGGTCTTCCGGTATCTGCGCGGGCAGCGCGGACAGGCTTTCATACACGATGCTGCCCTGTCCGTTCCGCCGGAACGTCTTCACCCTGCCCGCCGGGTCTGTCACCCTTATCAGCCGGTCGAGGTAGTCGTACTCATAGGCGTAGCCGCTGCTGCGGTCCTTTTCCCACTGCCTTGCGCTGTGGTGGCGGATGGGGCTCCCGAGGTTGTCATAATCGTCATGCACCGCGTTCCCCTCGCCGTCCGTCGTGCAGGTTACGTGGTTCAGGCCGTTGTAGGCAAAATGCACGCTGCCCGCCGCCGTCTTTGCATGGGTCTTCCGCCCCGCCCTGTCATAGGCATATGTGTACTCATTCCCCGATGGGCTGGTCTCGCGTATGGGGAAGAAGCCCGCGCCCTCCGGCTCCTGCATGGCCTCGTCCGCGTACCCATACCGTGTGGCGTTGCCGCGCGCGTCCGTCTTTCTGGTGCACCTTCCGTGGCGGTCGTATTCGTACTCCTCCGTGCCCCACTCCTGCGGTCGGACAAAAGCAGGGTCTCCCTCCGCACCAGCCTGTGGCGCGTGTCATAGGCATACCGCGTGCAGCCGCCGCAGTTGTCGCGCTCGCTGAGGACATGGCCATCCGCATCATACTCATATGCGGTCTCAAGCCCCCCTGCATCCGTCTCCTTCAGCAGGAAGCCTTCCCGCGCGTACTCCCACCGTGTGAGGTTCCCGTTCCTGTCCCTGTACGCGGTGCGGTTCTGCCACGCGTCGTATCCGTACTCCTCGTGGGTGCCGTCCTGGTATTCCATGCGCGTGACGAGCCCATCCGCGTTGTGGAACGCCGTCTGCCTGCCGCCCGTCTCCGGATAGTAGAATGACGCGCTGTTCGCCGTGTCGTCATAGCTGATCTCGCAGCATGTCCCGTCCGGATAATCCTGCCGCGTGACCCTGCCGCGGCTGTCATAGGCATTCACGGTGTAGCGTTTGTTGTTCTGGTCGGTGATGCCGGTGATGCGCCCCTTCCC
>DKUL01000084.1:1854-13453 GCA_002490665.1 Lachnospiraceae bacterium UBA7205
TGGTCATCATATTCGTAGCGGACGGTGCGTCCGAGCACGTCCACGAGCTCCCTGAGCCGCCCGTCCGAGACGGTGACGCCGATGCGGAGCCCGGTAAAGGTGGTAATCCCGCATAATATGCCGTCCTCGTACAGGTACTGCGAGCGGTGTCCCGTGCCGTCCTCCACGCGGACAAGCCTGCCCCCTTCGCCGTAAAAATATGACATGTGTGTCACAATGTCGCGCATCACGAACAGGTTCTGTCCCTCGTCGTAGGCAAGGCTCAGCTTTCCGCTCCCGCCCTTGTCGTTGCGCCATGTGCCGTCCTTTTTGTGGAAGCCCTCCACGTGTCCGTCCGCGCAGAGCACGCTGCACGCGTCCCCCTTGTACTGCAGGAAGCTCTCCGCGCTGCATGTCCAGCCCTGCCCCAGCAGCCCCGCGCGCGGGTTGACCGACTCGTACCTGCGGCTGACCGTGAAGTCGCCGTCCAGCCCCGGCAGGCGCATGTCCACCGCCGGTATGTACAGGCTCCCTGTCGCGGCATCCACGGGATCCGCCATGGTCAGCTTGTTCGCGATGTAATTCTGCAGGAGCAGCTTTGCGAGGTTGACCTCCCCTGTTGTGGCAAACGACACAAGCGCGTCAAGCGACACGTCCGCCGCAAGGCGCAGGCGCCCAAGGGTCTTGCAGCTGAGCTTTCCAGCCGACTCAAGTCCCTTGAACTTGTTCATGATGCCCTGCGACATGCCAGAGCATGCCCCGGTCATACACGCGGACTTGAAGTAAAACTCCCATCCGTTGTTGATGCTGCCGTCATCTATGTAGTCGCCAATCAGGTTCATGCCGAAATCCAGCGCCATCTCGGTTCCGGCACGCGCCAGTACCTTCTTGAGCGCTGCCATCCCGCCGCCGCCCGTCGCCACACCTATTACTATACCACAAACCAGGACAGAACCATAGGTCAAAATGTCATAAAGCTGCTGGTTTCCGCCGAGAAGGTCGTCGCGCACAAAGTTGTGGGACTTCGAGAAGTCGCCGGCGCTGACTGCCTTCTGGTAGTCCTGCATTCCCTCCTCGACAAGCCCGGCGCCACAGGTGTAGGCAATGGTGCCCGCCACGGCGCCTGCCACAACGAGTCCCGCACCACAGGTACACACGCCGACCACGGCGATTGCAACCGCACCCGCCACCATGGCGAACAGACCCATTCCGACTTTCTGTTTTGCCTCCTTTATCTTCTGTTTTTCATATTCCTTTGCGGCATCGTTGATGGCGGTGATGTCAATCCCATCGTTTCTGGAAAGAATTTCGGCAGGAATCTCAACCGCGTCATGAAGCCTTGCCATGTTTGTGACGAGACCGCCCTTTAAAAATGCCGCCTCCCCAAGGTATGTATAAGTGCTGTCCGGCTTTATCAGGGAAATGTCCGTGCCGGATCCAAGCGCCACATTTTCCGCAGGCGCGGCACCGTCCTCCCCGCACAGCGGTTTTCCGATATGGATGCTTTTCGCACTGTAGACGGTAATCTTTTTTGCCTTTAGCTCCAGTACCCCGTCTTTCCCAAGGCTTGCCTGTGTCGTCCCTGTCCCGTCGGCAGTCAGCAGGAGCTTGTCCCCGTCGAGCTGCATGGCGCTTCCGTCCGGATGCGTATAGCTCTTTACGGATGGGTCGGCAGTCGCCTGCGCATGCCTTGCGCCGCCCGCAGTATTGCGCATACTGTGCACTGCATACGCGGATGTCTCGTCGTTTTCCGGCAGATAGATGTGGACGGATGTCCCCACCTCGGGCATGCAGTACCATGCGCTGCTCTCCACCGCATATGGGAAATACCGTTCTTTCCCCTGCGCATACTGTCCAATTGCGAAATCCGCGCGGATAACGGTATCCTTGACCTCGGTGACCGTCGCGGGCAGATGCAGTCCCGAATAATGCGGGTTTATCCCGCTGTGCGCCTTGATGCCGTATGGCGGCACGATATCGTAATAACGCTCGACCAGACCGCCGTTTGTTTTTACCTGTATGCGTTCCACCACGCCGTCCATCAGTCCGCAGGTCACGGACTGTCCAAGCGGATGCCATTCCTGCGAGCGCACCCGCAGACGCGTGCAGTCCTGCATAAAGGCAGTCAGCGGAAATACCGCCTCGCGCCGCGCATACTCCTCAAAGCTGACTGCCGTGCGTATGGCACCGTCTGCATCCGCAATTTCCACAGGTTTCCCACCCATCAGTCCAAAATGAAAATAGGGGTAATCCTTGCTGCCGTCCGCCACGAGCACTGTGCCGTTTCTACCGGCAAGGCGAACGAGAAACTCCCAGTCCGTCTCTCCATATTGTAACAGCAGCCCCGGAATCACGGTGTCTGCGTCCATGATATTACAGTATGCCCTGCCGTAAGCTGACGTAAGTTTTTCCGCAATGTCCGCGTAAGTCATGCTTTCCCCTGTAATCGCAAGCTTTTTCCTGCTGCCGTCCAGCTTCGCCGTGAAGTCGTTCCATACGGTGTGGAGCACTGCCCCCGAACGGTCACTCTGCAATTGAATGTGTGCAAGCATTCCGGAAAAAATAATGACTCCCCCATCATATACCCTTATCACATCCGCCGCAGAGCTGCGCGCGGTTATCTCCTGTGCCGCATCCGGACTGCACAAAAAGGTCACGCTCAGTCTGCCGTGTGCATTGAGTTCCTCCTCTAGACAGACTGCCTCGACCCCCGATACCTTAAAGCCTGTCTCAATCTCTAAACTGTCGTGAATGATTCTCATATCAAGTCCCGCCTTTCCTTTATTCTGCCTGTCCGCTTGACTGTATGGTTACCGCGCCGCCGTACATGCACTGGAGCGTACATCTGCCAAGCAGTGCAGGCGCACCGTCCACCAGCACATCATATTTTCCGTCAATCCATCTTGTGCCAAACATCGGCGTACAGGGTGCGGCACAGCAGGCGGCAAGGCTTTCCGTCTCACTGGTGCACACATCCTTTTTGCTGGTGTCCACGAACAGGTTCAGGAGCTTGTCCGTCCACGACTTGCTCTCCTCGCGCACTTCTTCCAGAATCCGCGCCGCCTCCGCCTGCACGGCAGGGTTCTGGGGACTGCGGCAGATACCGAAATTCAGGACATTGACATCCGGAATATAGTCATTGACATTGAGCTGCGGAAGTCCGTGTATGCTCTCCCCGTGGCTCAGCGGAACGACAATATAGCTGGGATTGATGGCTTCGTTGGTGTACGCCTTGTCGCACACAACCATTGCCGTGTGCAGGATATACGATTTGTCAAGCGCATCCCGCATCTCCTGCTCAAGCCGCTCCTGTTCCTCTTTTTCCGCTTTCTCCTGTGCTTCCTTCGCCGCCTTTTCCTCCGCTTTCCGCTGTTTCTCCTCCTTGGAGGCAAACAAGTCCTTGACGCCCTCCTTTATGTTGTTAAAATCCTCCTTGAGATAGCCGCCTACCTCCTTTGCCTTGTCCGTCACGGCGTCCACTGTCTCCGAAGCTTTCTGTATCGCACTGTCAATATGGTTGTCGATTGTCTGCTGTATCCCACAGCTGTCAATTTCATTTTTTAAATTCTGTGCTTTCTCATAAGCGTCGTCCAGTCCGAACTCCACCGCCACGGACTCCATCACTGACGACACAACATTTTTCTCAGCCATCCGTCTCTCCTCCTTTCCACGATGCCCATTTTTCAGGCATTGTCTCTGTATAACAGATACCGATGCTCCCAAGTGAAAGGATGCTCTCCGCCACTTCCTCCGTCACAATCAGGTGATGCTTCTGCCAGCCTGTTTCCTTTGCGCGCCCGCATACATAAAAAATGCGCCTGCCATCACCGAGCTGCCTGTCCAGCTCCTCTGCCGTGGTATGCTCCATATCAATGATTATGGGCATCATCAGTCTGTAAATTTCCTGACGCTTCTGTTTTAAATCCGTCAGTACAACAATCTTATAAATGACACTTGTGTCATAATATTTCAGGGTCTGAAACAGCCTCTCCGATACCAGCAGCACGGGAGACTGAAACAGATCCGGATACTGGATTTTTTCATCCCCATTTACATACATGTTTGTACACCGCTTAAAACTGTCTGCCTGTTCCCTGTCCATCACGATATCCGGACAGTTCTGAAAGCCCTCTATCGCAACCTGATTCCTGAGCCTTCTGTCCTGTGTCAACTCAAAGTACCGCATTTTTACGCTCCTCCTGTTACAGTTCAGCCTTCGGCTTCCTGTTACAAGCATCAAGCCATGCAAAAACCACTTCGTGGTGGCTTGATGCACCTCAACCACTACGCTGTTTCACGGACTTTGCAGCAAGTGCAAAGTCCTGGACTGATCTGTTACCTCCTCCTCTAAAACATAAACATACTCACTCTGCTCCTCCGTGAGCGCCAGTTTATCCGCATCCTTGTAATGCACATAGACATCCTGCAAAACAGCGCCTGTAAAATCAATGTTTTCCATGGATGCCAGCCGCAGGTCAACCCTTGTCAGCGTGGCATTCTGAAAGCTGCACTCCTCAAGTACGGAGCCATAAAATGACACATCTGTCAGAACTGCACCGTCAAACTTCCCCTTCCGGAGCTTCATGTCCTCGAAAGCCGTGTTGACAATCTGTGCGCCGCCAAAATCCATCTGATAACCGTCCGCCTGATTCCAGTTACATCCGTAAAACATGCATTGGGGGAACTGGCACCACTGCGCGGACGCCTTTACAAACAGCGACTGCCCAAAAACGCACGCCGCAAAACTGACACGTTTCAGCGCGCTGCCTTTCATATTGAGAAATGCAAAATTTTTTCCGGATATCTCCGTATCGGAAACGCTGCTCTCCACAAACGACCGGAACAGGTTGTTATCTTTGAGCTCCGCCTGAAATTCTTTTGTGCCTTTCCGCTTCTTATCCATATAAAATAATGTCTCCGCCTGCTCACGGTATGCTCCCCACAGAATGCGGTATGGAACGGTAAATGAAAGCCCCTGCGTTTCGGCCCACTCATCAAACAGTGCAAAATGGTTTCTCACACGCACTGCCTGTTCCGAAAAGCATTTGACAAAATGCTCGCAGACAAGGTTGCGGACATCGTAATCCGTGACTGCCCCCATGTACACGGAAAGCTCCTTTGCAAGGCGCAGCGCTGCCTCCGCAAACGGCTCATAGAGGTATTGTGCATCCACTTCGGACTGCCAGTGGCGCTCGTCGAGGTACCAGTTCTCGTTATACCCGCAGACGATAATCCTGCTTTTGCCCTGATACACGTCTGTCCGCATCACCTGAATCTGTATGATGCGCACGGAATCGGGTCTGTCCATTGTCCCAATCGCACTGTATACTGCCGCGACAAGCGCATCAAGGTGCAGCTCCAGCTGTTCTGTAAAATGCTGTGTGAGCATTTGTTTCTCTGCCTCAAAGCACTCCCTGAGTTTTTCAAGGGCTGTTTTTCTGTCCATAGCTTCCCCTCCTTTTATTCATTCTCACTATTGATGTTGACCTGGCCGCCGAGCTGTCTGATTTCTCCCTCCTCATTGAGGAGCAGCTCCCCTGTCGTGTCTGCCTTGATGTCAATTGTCTTTGATGCCTGCATCTCGATGTTCTGCTCCGCGACAAGCTGTATCGTATCCTCCGCTATCAAGCGAAGTTCCTTTCTGGCTGAGAGCGCCACTTTGCCCGCAGTGTCCATACCAAGCACGGATGCGTTTCCGCCACCGTCCGCGCGGATGCTGTCCGGTGTAAGCTTCAGCTCCTTGCCACTCGGGTTTCGCATATATTTGGTATTTGTGTCGGACATCCTGTCCTCTGTGTCATCCTCACCGGTGTAGGTACTGACAGCGCTCACGGCAAACGCCCCTGTCTCCTCCCATCCGGGAATGCATACTTTCACACAGTCTCCCTCCTCGGGCATATAGTACCAGCCGCTCCCATCCGATGCACTCTGCATGGTGGAAAACGGAAACCAGTAGGCGGTGTCCAGCGGCTGCTGTGCATCCACATTCAGGTGTACCTTGACCTTTTCGCCCTGCACCGCGATGATTTTCCCTTCAAGAGCCGCTCCTGCCATGTCATACAGCTCGACTGGCTCACAGGTAATATCCTCTGCCCGCATTGCCCTGTAGACGGCGTGAAACCCTGCCTTGTCCATGGTGCACGTAAGCGCATGGATATACAGCTTCTGACCGCCATGGCGGATGGCATCCCCCACTGTCAGAAATGTGTCACTGTCGAGCACATATGTCGTCCGCTCCTTTTCCATGTCCTTTTCCATGCGCTCGCGCAGGACATGAATCTCCTTTTCCGGTCGTGCGGTGTCGATTCCGCACAATACCAAATCCGGGTTTCCTGTCATGTCCGGATAAATGCACTGGCTGTTTTTTGCCGCCATTCGCCGTATAAACGCCCAGTCTGTCTCCATGTACTGCAAGGCAATTGTGCCCATTGGATTGTCCTGTGGATAGTACATACAGCTTGTCTTTGTCCCGATGATTTCCCCGCATGTCATTGTGGTGTCCTGATAGGACATTGTCCTCTGCTCCTTGTCCAGACGGATGCTGCCGCTCATTGCGGTAAGCTCCAGAAGGGCGTAATCCTTCTGTATTTTGCACACTGCCTTCTCCACGACGCCGTGAAAAAGGACGGTACTTCCCTCCGTGAGGATAAGCGGTTCCTGCGCCTCTGCAAGCGACACATAGCGCTGTGCCTTGTCACAGGCGACGATACAGGCCAGCTTCAGCGCCGCGTGGCGGTTTACCCCCGCCGCGATTTCCATGTCCAGAATGGTGGCTGTATCCACGCAGGATACATGCAGCTTTCCAATTTCCATTTTCCGTTGTCTCCTCTCCTGGTTTATTTGAAGTCCATGTACGATACCGTCGCCTTAATAATATTCTCCCACTTCTCGATATCCTTGTAAAAGCAGTTGTAATCGCCTATCACCATCGCGCCGTCCGTTTTGTTGATGGTGTAAAAAACCATGTGGTACATCACGCCCTTTGCCATTGGCATGCGGAATGTGATAAAATGCGTGGGTGCAAGCTCATCCTCGACATCACCTTCCTCGAGCAGCTCAATGTAGATACCCGCTGCCTTGTACTGTCCAAGCATGCCGCGCTTTACCTCCTCGCGCGTGACGTCCTTTTTCAGCGATTTGGTAAGCTGCAGGGTCAGGCTGATTCCCATGGTGTCATTCACCAGCACTGCCAGTTCCTCCTGCGTCGTGTGGCGGTTCAGGTAGTCCAGTGGCAGCGGCATGGAGAGCCTTCCGCCAAAAAACCTGACGACGCGGAACCGTATCGGCATATCCGGATAGTGCACAATCCCTGCAGCCATCTGCTCCGTCACCTCCTCAAGCGAAAGAAGCGGCTCCTCTGCAAGCTTCCTGTCTTTCTCCTGTGCATCCCGCAGCGCTTCCTTGAGAAGCTCCTGTTCATGTCTTTTTTTCAGCAGTTCCGTTTCAAGTGTCATATTCTGGTATTCCATCGTGTCTTCCTCCGTTAACAATTATTTTTGATTCTGTTTGCCTCGAGCCTGATGTTCGAAGCCATATCGTAAACTGCGCCATTGTCGTTTGTCAGTATCACACTTCCATTTGCCATCACGGATATGCCATTCTCCGCACGCATGGACACATCATGGTCGGAAGTCAGCGCAATGTCATCCTGCGCGCTGATCATGATTTCACCTTCCTTTGTCAGATTGACGACAGCCGCACCGTCCGCGCAGAACAACGACACGCCCTCCGGTGTAAAATGCACCTGCTGCCCCTGCACATTGGAAAGCGATTTGTTAATGGGATCCTGTTCATCCCCGGACGCACTGTCTTGCGTCCTCTGCCCGTCCTTGCGGATGGCAGATATGATATATGCCTCCGCCTCGTCTGCCGTCGGGCAGTAAAGACGGATTTCCTCCTCCTTTTCCGGCATACAGTACCAGCCGCTTCCATCGGCGGAAGACGCCACAGACGAGTACCCGAACCATCTGCGGCTGTCCTCCCCTGTCTCCGGTGTCATATCCAGCTCCACCTGAACCTTGTCCCGCTTCCTGTCCTGAATGGTTCCGTCGAGGGAAATGCCTGTAAGCTCCTTATTGTAGATTCTCTCCACGCCAAAATCACGTTCATCACACAGGACATAGCTGTTGCGGGAAATGCCGTCAGCAAGGCTGTGTGATGCTTCCCGTACACGCAGTGTTCTCCCGAATGCACGGATTTTTTCCCCGATGTCATGAAAAGCCTCGCTCTCCGCCCTGTAAAGCAGGCACCGGTCAAATACGATTTCGTACTGCGTAAAGCTTTCCGCATTTCCGTCCGACACATCATTCTTGCCAAAGCAGATGCTTCCCTCCGCACCGCGCATTATGGTAAATACTGGTTGTTTTTCCATGGAAAGCACTCGTTTTAGAAACGTGTAATCGCTCTCCTCGTACTGTAGCAAAAATTGCGGTATGGCTGTCTCCGCACATGCTTCCTCGTAGGAGATATCTGCGTATCCGCCCATAATATCCCTTATTATGCCAAGATTTGTCTTCTGCACGGACTGGTAATCCCAGACAAGCGGCACCCTGTCGAGCGCTTTTGTCAGCCCGGACAGATGTATTGTGACCTCGCACGCCCTGGTCAGCTCATGGGATTCCAGCGTATCCATAAATCCGCTGAACAGCAGCTGTTTTTCCTCCCCGCAAAACGCGTGGAGCGTGACACATGTGCCGCTGTCCATCATATACTGGTACATTTGCAGCGAGGCCTCGTCCATGATTCCCTGAATGACGGCGCTGTCATGGCGGTTGATTCCCCTGCTGACTGTAAAATGCTGGATTTGCTCCATCGGGTAAGGCGATAACTGTATATTTTCAAATGTGATATTCATTGCATTCTCCTCTTTTCCTGACTTTTATACGAGCGTATTCCCATACTGCTCCAGTTCGCTGATATCCGTCAGCACAAACGGCTGCTGCCACGAAAGCCTGACCGTGGTTCCCATTGGCAGAAGCAGCATTTTTACGGTCTCAAATCGGGCAGCCTGCGTCTCATTCTCCGCCGTGTCCAGGCAGATGTAAAGCACGTCCGGCTTTTGCTTTTCCCGAAACACAAGGCTTTGCGGAAACAGCAGTAAAACCGCTCCTATGAACGGATACGGCTCCCCCCTGCCCCTGTAAAACTGCAGCAGATAGTCGAGCAGCGCGCTCTTTTCCAGTGTGGTCAGCGTGGACATCAAATCCGCTGCCTTACTGCCGTAGCACCCTCCCCTGATTTCGTCCTCCATCTGCCTTTTCACAAAAGTGTCCCTGTCTGCTCCCGATATCCTGTCCACCGCAGACAGCAGCTGTGCTGTCCCATGAAATAACAGATTTCCCTCCTGACTTTCACAAAATGCACTGTCCTCGAGCAGTGGTGCAAATACGTTGGCAAAACGGATATAGGGATTCAATGCTACCTCATACGCACCATCCACCACACTGCCGTCCTTTTGCAGTTTCGCCTCCGCATAAGGAGAACCTTCCTTTTGCAGCCTGTATATGCATCTGCCGATTTCCCTGTCTGTCAGTCCATGCGCAGACAGCACATTCCAAAGTATGTTTTCCATCACAAAGCACCTCCGTTTACCAGCTTTCCTGTAAAGCGGCATCCCGCAAAAATCCGTCTCATATCTGCGAGGATATAGTCCAAAACATCCTGGTTCAGGTAATCATTGTTGTCCTTTGGATAGAAAAGCAGCTGCCCCTCCTCCGTCACCTCAATTCTGTCAAAAATGGACGCTGCCTCGTATGCGTGCACACATCGGTACACTTCACCCGCCGTCAGCTGCTGCCGTTTTTTCTGGAGCGCCCCGATGATGCCCTCCGCCATGCGGTTTGACAAAACAGAATGCTCCCTGCTGCACGCATTCCTGCCATCAAGCAGCTCATAGAGTGTCCAGCCCGCATACTGTCTTTCGGGACTTTTTATCACAAGCGCCGATTCATCGCGCAGGACGCTGCACCGCCCGGTATCCGCCAGCTCTGCCAGATAGGCATGCTGCCTGTGCGGAAGGGGGATGGTATGCTGATAGTACACTTCGCCCCCCTGCGGCAGCGGCTTTGGAAATGACTGCTCCTTACATTGGATTTTCCTGATGTTCCACATCAGGGTCACATCCCTGCGCACAAAAGGCGTAAGCTCCCCGAAATCGGTATCTGATGTCTCCACATACTCGTCTGCTCTGAGCCTGTCTAGCACATCAAGAAAACACACATCATAAAACCCTTGAAGGTAAACCGTATTGACCGGAGGCATATCCCATCCGTTGACATACATCAGCCGGTTCATCTGCTCTGCCTGCTCTAGCGCCTCATATGCCGGACGCAGTGTCATACGCGCGGGGTAGGTTTCATAGTTGGTGTGTACCACCGCGCGGAAAACATTATTTTTTGCCAGTGTATCCGTTATCTGCTTTCTCCCTGTTTCTATGTAAATCCGTTCCAATGCGCCGCTCCCCCACACAGCCTGGCTGCTGCCCGCAGACACAAGCGGCACAAAGCCCTCCGAAAAATAATCCGCCTCCCCACTATGGCACAGGCACATTTCTATGGGCCGCTGTCCGCCGTTTTCCATATATTCCTGGCAGATTTGTCCCTGAAGTGCAGCCAGCTGGCTCTCGTGGTAATCCAGAAGCCTTGCAATGACTTCGCGGTAAATAAAAGCCGCCTCACGCCTGGAAATATTATCCTCTATCCTTCTAAGCATCTGTTCCATCTGTTTTTCTTGTTCGCTCTGCATATCAGTTCCTCACTCAACAATAAATTTTCTGGCGCGTGTCTGCGGACAGGGCTGCGCCGTTTTTGTACCATGTCTGTCCAGAACATTCAAAAGTCCCTGATAAATCTGTTCGTTTGTCAGTTCCGGCTCACCTTTTTCCCCGCAAGCCGCAAGGTATCTATATATGACTTCCCTGTCGACAGGCTTTTTTGTCAGGCAATGCATGCAGAAGGCAGCATCATATGGCGTCTGTCCGCCCTTACCCTCCATCTCCCTTGCAAATGCATAGGTGATTGCGGGCGATATGGTGCTCACACCGATTGCGGCATAGGAAACATTCCGAATGTCAACATAATTGTGTGCTGTCGCCATATCCTTCCATCCGCCGTCATCAATGCGCAGCTGTGCCCCCGGCTCTGACCAGAAACGTCCAAGCTCCATCTCGTATGGAAAAAGGCGCTCCTCCTCCGAAAGAATCAGTTCCGTGTCATAAAACAACCCGCTTTCTTGTTCCTGCACATCCAGAAACCGTAGCTTCAAAATTGTCTTTCTGCCTGTATGTGCATAGCGGATTCGTTCCTTTTCATCCATATGGTACAGCATTGCCTGATGCCTGATAATGCCAGGCGATACCAGAAGAAAGTCATCCTCCACGGACACCTGTGTGCCCGCAATAATGCCGTCCGAATATCCGGTATGGAAAAGGTTGAGCATCCGCGCGGCGTATTGCGATGTCCCTTGCAGCTGTGCGGATGTGAGTACTGTATTTGCCAAAAACTGATACTGGTCATGGTGAAACATATTTTGATACCTCCTTGTTGTAGAGCATATTTTCCGTAACAGTTCAGCCCAGGACTTTGCACTACGCTGCAAAGTCCGTGAGAACACGTACAGGCTG
>DKUL01000084.1:13736-28733 GCA_002490665.1 Lachnospiraceae bacterium UBA7205
AGCCGAAGGCTGAACTGTTACTATTTTTCATCTTGCCAACCGCATAGGGCAAATTTTCTATTGACCATATGCCTTAATCATCCTATACGTGCCCTGTTCGTATCGGCATACCCTCGATGACAGCATTACCATATGCGGCTCAGCACCCCACCCTGACATGGGCGTTTCCGAGGCAAGCAGACAGCCATATTTTGCATGTGCAATGTCCTCCCGCGCCTGCGCGCCGTAAGGATATAATTCTTTGGGAAACGCAGTGGCGCTTCCCTCCCCCGCACCAGAGGACAGCATTGCCGCCGCCACGTATGCCGCCCCGATGTACAGTCCCTCTCGCGGTGCAGTCAGGTTGGGATAACAGCAGCTGGCAGATGCGGCATAAGTGTGCTTTTCCAGTGCTGCCGCTGCGCGCTGATATGGCAGCACACCGTTTGCGGCAAACGCCTTCGCTGAAGTTTCTGCCCCTGTTTCGTACTGGTACAACAGTAGCACATTGTACCTGCCAAGCACTGTTAAAAGCGTCTCCACGTCTGCCATGAGGACAGGGTCAGACCCTTCCCTTGTTTTGTTGCTGCCCGGAAATCGTTCGCGTATGCTACCCCTTTCCGTGTGGTACAATACCTCCGGAAGCACTGCATACACTATCTGTTCTGTTGTGTACATTTTGTGATTTACTGTGTCAAGATAGGTCTCAAATACCGCGCATTTCTCTGGATGCGCGAGTAATTCTTTGACAGATATGTTTACTATCAGAAGTTCCGCCTGTCGGTTCTTTTGTCCAATTTCAGCCTGCCTGAAAAAAGCCTGCACGCCGAGTACGATTTCCTGCTGTATCCGCTTTTCCCTGCTGCAGACTATACCTGGTATTTCATCATACGCTTTTTCCGGTTTGCGCGGACGCCAGATTTCATATTGTTTTTTTGCGTGCTTTTCCAAATGATGCGCAAGAACGCCAACCGCATCCGCACTCCCTTTGTTATCCACATCATCGACATGGAGTCTGTCCCCGGCACGTTTCCTGCACTGCTCCGGAAGAAACTTTTGTGCAAATTCCTCCATATTCCTTACAAGCAAATGCGCGTTGATTTCCTGAATCTGTTCGTCCGACAGCGCCAGCTGCCCACCGGTTCCCATAAGCAGCGAGATAATGTCCTCTTTCTGGTCATTGACCTGCGCAAATAAAATTGTTCTCATCCCATCATGTGCTCCATTTCTGTACTTCTATTGTGTTTTGCCTCTGTTATGCAGATTTTATCATACTTTGTCGATTCGATAAATGGAGCTATTGTTCCTGTTTTGGGCAAAAACGGAACTATAGGTAATGTTGGCTTCCGGGAATCCCTTATTTTATAAGGCTTTGCAGGCTGTAAAAATTTTTTGCACGCAAAAAACCCGCAAATCCGTGTAGACTTGCGGGCGTTATTGAGAGAGCGAATAGCGAGTAAAACTCGCTTACGATGTAAGCTATATTTTATTAATACATGTAACTGCTTTCAACCAGATATTAATAGATTATATATCATATTTTTCCTTTTGAAAAGACTTTTTAAGTAAATTTTAGCTTTTTATTACTTTTGCCTATTATTTCTGCCTTAACACACAAATATTTGTGCAAAGTTCGTATTATTTCGTTTTCTAAGGTACTTCCTGGTATTTTCCGGTTTTATTATCATATAGCCGAATCTGATGCGGTTCCTCCAGGGATATCCAGATTTCGAAGTCCTCCGTCTCCATCTCCCCATACGTGACATAGGTATCCCCAATCCTCTGGTAATACGCATCCTCGCCTATGAGAAATGACACCGAATACCAAATTCCATCCACTCCGTCGACCGTACGGATACCGCTGCCTTGCCACAGGATTGTTTTCTGTGTGTCCCAGTCCGAACCAACACGCTGATAAATCTCCTTTTCCAAATCCCGCATCAGTTCCCAGTGGTCATCTTTCCAGTCATATGCCTTTCTGTGGTCATAATCAGAGCCGATGACATAGAGATTTTTCCCTTTCATGTCCGGAATCGTGACAGAAAAACTTTTTTCTTCGCTCCCAAACGGCAGCGTCTCCGCCACATAGACAAACAAATCCACACGGTCGCCGATACTGGGGTTCTCCTTCCACTTGATCCGGCTGATGTGCCCGGCAGCGTCAATATGTCCGTTTATCGTCAGGCTGTCTGTCTGTTCATTATATGTCGAATTTGTTACCCACACAATATGCGCCCGCGACAGGTTTCCAAAGACAAATACCTTGAGAAAAATGGCTATCATAAATGCTGCTGCCAGTAGCTCTCCCATTACAGCTGCCATTTTAAACCGCCTGGTACGCCTGTGTATCTTCCGGAATCCGTCAAGCGCCGCCTGTTCAGCCGGGGTGCTGCCGTTATCCACACTCCCTTTCATATCCGCGTACACTTGTCCACACTCCGCGCAGCGCTCCAAGTGCTCACGCACCACTCTGCTGCCCGCCTCACTTAACACGCCGTCAATATACCCCGGCATCAAATCCCTCACAATGTCACAATCCATATTTTTCCAGCTCCTTTCTGAGTTTCTGTTTTGCGCGGTAAAATACTGTCCGGCTCCAGTTTTCACTTTTTCCAAGGATTTCCCCAATCTGGCGGAAGGAGAGCTCGCCAGTCATGCGGTACAAAACGACCTCCTTCTCCAGCTCCGGAAGGCAGTGAATCGCCTGATACAGCTTCTGGATGCGCTCCCTGTCTATCACGCACGCCTCCCCATCTGCTTTGGACAAATCGGGGAAATCAACAGTCAGCTCCACCGTCTCCACCCGCTTCTTTTTGCGCAGCTCCTGCCACATCACATGTTTTGCAATCTGGCAGAGCCACACTGAAAGCTTGCAGGAACCATCATACCGTGAGATTGAATCCACCGCACGCAGAAATGTTTCCTGCATCAGCTCCTGCGACCAGTCCGCATCATGCGTATGCGAATACAGAAACCGGTACACCAGATTCGCATACTCCTGATACACTGCATCCATGTCAATTTCATTGCCATCTTCCCCATGCATCCTTCCACCCCCTCTGCTCCTATCCTTTATATCCCGTTTTTCTGTCATTTGTTGCAAAAAATATACAGGCTGGAAACCAGCCTGCATATTTTTTTCTATATCTATGGATACAAAGCGTTAAATACCCTGTATCCAATTTATAAATTATTCGTTCATATGAAACGCTTCTTTTAATGCAATCGTACCAAGCTCCACAGCTAATTTTGTCAAATCAATTGTATTGTCTTCACCCATATTTGTTTTATCTGTCCCTGTTCTTTGATAAAATAAATAAAAATATTTTTCTCCGGAGCTCTTTTCTGCCTTAAGTGTATTGGTCACTTTTCCAAAATAACACGGTTTTTTACCAGAATCAAATAGTATTTGAATTTTTGCAAATGCTTCTTTAGTAAACCCGCTGTTAAATTGGTCTTCCTTTAGCATGACAAAATTAAAAGGTATCCCCTTCTGCTCATCCGCAAACTTCTTCAAAGCTTCCATCCACTTCATGTGCTTTCGCTTTTCAGCTATCGTTTTATCCATGTTATCTTTATTGTCCGGTTTTAACTCTTTTAATTTTTCAGCATCCTCTATATCTTTTTTGCATGCCTGTAATGTCTCATCATTTATCTCCTGTGACTTACAGACAAAATTCAGATATTTGCACAGTCCTTCCAAACCATTTACAACAATCTCAAACATTTTTTCCGTGTATCCATCGTCAAATATAGCCTTATACTCTGCCTCTGACTTCCAGAGCGGATGTCTTCTGCCTTTTCTATTATAATATTCCTTTACAAAATGACTGTCCAGATTCTTCATTAAAAAAATAATGTCTGCATCGCTCAGCAAAGAAACTTTATAATTTTCACAAATCTCAACCCCAGTCTCTGTTAATGCTTCATAAGAAAATAAATTCACGTCATTATATTTATTTTTCAGTGCCTCCATTGACCTTTGCAATAAGTACGATTCATACTGTACAACTGGATGATTCTGAATCCATTTCCGCTCTACATCATGTGCATAAACAACATTCTCAATCACGCTGATTGCACTTTTGCCAAAAACAACCTGATAATCCTCTTCTTCCTTTATTAACCTGATACTTTGCAAAAGACGCACATAATCTATGGACACTGTGTCAAACCCTGTATTAAATGCATCCCGCATCAAATAATCAAGTTTATCAACATCGATAACGGTAGAATTCAGTAAAGATATACTACAGTTCAAAAAAGAATATTTTAATCCTTTTTTTACTGCATACGGATAACCCAAAATGCATCTTGCAAAATAGCTTTTCTCCTCATTCTCATCAAATAAAAAATCATAATCCTTTAGTGACACAATTACACTCATCAATTCATGGGATGCCGCCTTATAATTTCTCCGATTAATTTCCTCTTCCAAATCTTTATCCCCAGTTAATGCGATCACAGTATTATGTAATAATGTCCTTGTTCCATTTTCCAGATAAAAGTCCTCACCTGTATGCGAAAAAGGTGCATGCCCTATATCATGCATCAGGCAAGCCAGCTCAAAAAGCTCCATATATCTGTCAATTCCGATTACATCCTTATATTCATCTTTTCTCTGCAAAATACTGTCCGATACAATTCTCCCCAAATAATATACACCAAGCGAATGTACAAACCGATTATGCAAGGCAGAAGTATACAATGGGGAATAGCTTGTCTGTATCACATCCCTTAACCTTTGAAAACCAGGCGTATCAATAACATTCGAAATAATATTTTCATCAATATCAATGTACCCATACACCGGGTCTTTAAATCGCTTACATTTTTTCAAGCCGAAACCCCCAGTGCTCTAATCGAGACATTATCCATAAACGCCAGCATAACGCTAACCGACAAATACCCCCTGAACTTTTCCCATAACGTGGATACTGTAACACCCTCCTTTAGGCGAATTCCTTCATCCATTCCCCTTGAAAACAGCTCAAAATAGTCAGAATAATCATATAGAAAATCATTTGTTCGTTCTTTAGACAACACTAGAACCGCCTGTTCCTGTCTATCATTCAAATACTTTATTACCTCAGCGCCATATTCATCCAATTCCCTGAATAATACCTCTCGCTTCTCCGAACGCTCAACCAGTTCAATCAGCGCATTTGCAGCCAAATCTTCAATACCTATGTAAATGCACATAAGCAGCCTCCTTCTCTAAATTTCACTTATCTTTATAGTATGCTTTGCACTCAGGAAATTATCCCATCCTTCCACTCCATATGATGCAGCGCCCCCTCCATCTGCATCCCTGCGAAGTCCTGCTGGCGCAGGGCTTCGTAGAGCACGATGCTGACGCTGTTTGACAGGTTCAGGCTTCTGATTTTGTCCAGCATCGGAATGCGGATGCAGGTGTCCTCGTAATCCACGAGGATTTCCTCGGGAATCCCCGCGCTTTCCTTTCCGAACATGATAAAATCATCCGCGCCAAACTGCGCCTGTGTGTATGCCTTTTTTGCCTTGGTCGTCGCCATCCAGATTTTTGCATCCGGATTTCCGGCGAGGTTTTTCACGGCAAACTCCTCAAAGTTTATGTACCGGCGCACATCCAGGTGCTCCCAGTAATCCATGCCCGCACGGCGCAGCTCCTTTCCGGTAAGCCGGAAGCCAAGCGGCTCGATTAAATGCAGCACCGTTCCTGTCGCGACACAGGTACGTCCGATATTTCCGGTATTTGCCGGAATCTCCGGCTGATACAGCACGATATTCATATCCCTTATTTCAGCCTTTCCACAAAACGTCCGAGCCTGCCCATCGCAACTTTCAATTTTTCAAGGGAATACGCATAGGAAATGCGCAAAAATCCCTCGCCGCTGTCGCCAAACGCATTGCCCGGCACTACCGCAAGCTTCTCCTCATGCAGAAGCTTTGATGCAAACTCGTCGCTTGTCATGCCAAACTGCTTCACGCAGGGGAACATGTAAAACGCGCCGAACGGCTCAAAACATTCCAGTCCCATTTCCTTAAATGCGTTGACCAGAAAGCGGCGCCTCTGGTTGTACGAATCACGCATCATTGCAACATCACCGTCACCGTTTTTCAACGCGTCAATCGCCGCATACTGCGAGGTTGTCGGCGCACACATAATACAGAACTGGTGTATCTTGTACATCTGCTCGATAATCTGCTTTGGCCCGCACGCGTATCCAAGCCGCCATCCCGTCATGGCATATGACTTGGAAAATCCGTTAATCAGTACCGTCCGCTCCCACATGCCTGGGATATTCGCGATGGAAACATGCTTCTCCGTATAGCAAAGCTCCGAATAAATCTCGTCGGAAAGCACAAAAATATCATGCTTTTCAATGACCTTCGCAATTTCCTCCAAATCCCCCCGCTCCATGATGGCGCCTGTCGGGTTGTTCGGGAACGGCAGGATAAGGACTTTCGTTTTTTCCGTGATTGCATCCTCCAGCTCCTGCGCCGTCAGACGGAACTGGTTTTCATTTTTCAGCTCAATGATGACAGGCTTCGCCCCGGCAAGAATTGCACACGGCTCATAAGATACATAGCTTGGCTGCGGGATAATCACTTCATCGCCGGGGTCTACCATGGCGCGCAGCGCGATGTCAATTGCCTCCGAACCGCCGACTGTCACCAGGATTCCGTCCTTTGCGTCATAGCTTAAGTCAAAACGTCTTTTCAGATACCGGTTTATCTCCTCGCGCAGCTCCAGAAGTCCGGCATTTGCCGTGTAAAAGGTCCGTCCCTTCTCAAGGGAATAGATGCCCTCGTCCCTGATGTGCCACGGGGTTTCAAAGTCAGGCTCCCCGACACCAAGCGAAATCACATCCGGGTCGTTCATCTCGCTGACGATATCAAAATACTTCCGGATTCCGGAGGGCTTTATTTCTACAATTGTCTTCGATAACGGATTTCTCATGGTGTCACCTGTATCCTTTCATCAGATTCCTTCCTGTCAAGAATCGTGCCGTGATCCTTATATTTTTTCAGGATAAAATGCGTCGCTGTGCTGATGACCGTTTCCAGTGTGGAGAGCTTATCCGACACAAAGTTCGACACCTCCTTGAGTGTCTTTCCCTCAAGGCTTACGAGCAAATCATATCCTCCGGAAATCAGGTATACGGCATGCACCTCGGGGTATTTGTAAATGCGCTCTGCAATGCTGTCAAATCCTTTTCCGCGCTGCGGCGTCACGCGAACCTCAATCAGCGCGTTCACCTTTTCTATGGAAGTCTTTTCCCAGTCAATCAGTGTGTGGTAGCCGCAGATAATGCCTTCCTTTTCCATCTGCTCCATCTCGTTGACCACATCTGCTTCCTCCATGCCAAGAATGATGGCAAGCTCATGCAGGTCAATCCTGCTGTTCTTTTCTATAATAGATAAAATTTGTTCTCTCATTGTTCCAATCCTCCCATTTTATTTTGAAAATATTGATAGATTTCATCCCCGTTTGCCGGTTCGAGATACCTCGATTCCCCATCATGGCAAATCACCCTGTCATTGCCCTGTGTTGTATGCCCAATCACTGCCGCAGGTATGCCCGCTTCCTCAAATGCACGCAACAGCTCCCCGCCGTTCGGGGATGTTATCAGCGCGCTTCCGCCCGCCAGCAGTTCATATGGATTTAAATCAAAAAACTCACATACCTCAATTGTCTCCTGTCTTACCGGTATGCGCTTTAAGTCTACGACCAGTCCAACGCCGTTATCCGCCGCAAGCTGCCAGAGTCCGCCAAATACACCGCCCTCCCGCAGCACGTGCAGATAACCTGCGCCGGACTTAACGGCGGTGGCGGCCTCCGGTGCAATCGACAGATACCGGTAAAAGTCCGCGGCTTCCTCCACAAGGTCTGCCGGATAACGCGCACAGAGCCTTTCAAGACTGCCCGCCGCTATAATGGCTGTCCCCTCAAGCCCCAGCCACTTCGTCATCACGATGTCCTCCCCGGCATGCGCCCTTTTCCTCAGCGGCACAATCTTGCCGTCGCACCTGTTCTCAACGCCGGCATTGACCACACAGACTGCCACTGCGTCCGTCACCGATTCCAGCACCTGTACATTGCAGCTTAAGAGCGGGACACCCGTCTCCTCTGCCTGCACGGCAGCTGCCTCTATCATGCCGCGCACCTTGATTTCGCGCAGCCTTTTGGGGACAACCAGCGTCATATTTGCATACGCGTCGAACAGTCCCGATGCCGCACCGTTGACACAGCAGGCAATCACATGGTTTGTCGCTGCCATATACGCGCGCACTGCCACTTTCGCGTCAAGCCCGGATGCAAGCGCCTGGCCGGACATAATGCCGGATGCCTTCTCGCCCGTCAAAATGGCGCAGTCTGCCCCCAGCCCTGCGCCATCATAAAATTTCCTGTTTTCCGTTGAATTTGTTTTCACCACTTTGATAACTGAGCGCTCGTAAATGCTCTCTGTCAATTTCCCGCAATTCATCACAAATCCCCTTTTGTTCTCTTCTGTAGTATCCCCATGTAACAGTTTACGGCTGTGCCTGCTGCTCTGCCGCCTGCTGTTCCAGCTGCTGCTGCTGAAGCGCCTGATAATATGCCTCCAAATCTGCCTGCTGCTGCGCCGCCGCTGCCATCTCTGCCTTAATCGCCGCTGCCTCCGCCTTGCAGGTATCAATGCTTCCCGAGGCGACCGCCGCATTGATGCGCTGTGCATAGATCGGATTGTCCGTGTTGACACCTACGACAGCAGACCGCGGTGACACCTTGTAGGAACTCTTGTTAATCACCTCGCGGCTCACTTCGACACCATTTTCCTCCACAACCTTCCAGAGCTGTGCCGTGTATCCGATATGTGCGGATTCCACGCTGATATATCCCACACCCTGCCCCGTGGTGGGCGTGATAACCTCATGGTCGGGGTGTGTTGTCGAAAGCGTCTCACTCTCATAGCGAACAACACGGCTCGGGTCTCTCTGCTCGACACCATATATCGTAAAAGTAATCTGTTTTCCCTCAGTAACACCCTCTATATAAACCGGATTCTGCAGATTGTTCACAAAGCGGAAATCCTTTCCTGCCGACTCTGCTATGGCAGCATCCATCGACGGCTTCACGTATGCAATGATCATGGAATGGTTGTTCCGCTCCGTCACCTCAAGCTCCGACAAAAGAACCGCATTGTACAGTGTCGTCGAAACCTGGCAGATACCGCCCCCAAGGCTGTCGACTACCTTGCCGTTCAGATATGAGCCTGCCGGATAATACCCATTTGCCTCCGTAAAAGGCTTGATGGTATCATATGTGGAAAATTCATCGCCCGGATATAAAAGCGTTCCGTTTATCAGGCGGCACCCATTCTCCACATTTTTGCACCTTGCCGAGCTGCTGGTAGAATAACTCGTCGTAAATGTGCCAAGCACATCTGTCAGCCGCTGCAGGTCCTCCACGCTTCCCCTTGGTTCCGTGATGTCAATCGCAAGGTCGATGGACGCATCCTGATAATCCCAGCCGCCCGTTATATAGTCAAACGTCTTATTCAGGGACTCCTCAATATTGACATGCTGTCCCGTCTGCCCCTCCTCGACAATAATCTGTCCGTCAACCCTTGTCATTGTGTTGTTGACTGCCGGAACATCATATTCCGTGCACTGCTCCTCAAGCACCGCACGGATTAAGTCCTTGTCAATGGTAAGCTCCAGGTTATAAACCTTGTTCCCATGCTTTAAGTCCTGTATTGCCTTATACCGCCTGACGATGTTGCCCTTCTTGCCAAGCTGGGCTGCCTCGTCTATCGCCTGCTCGTTGACCCAGTTCAGTCCCAGGTCGCCGGCAGTAACGACGACGTAATGGTCATCCACCGCGCCGAATGTGATATTTTTTTGCTTTAAGCTTTCCACAAACTCCCTGACGGAGGCTTTTGCCTCATCCGCTGTCATGCCGGCAAGGGAAATGTCCCCCATGTACACACCGTCCAGAATCGTCCCATCGTCCGCTGCCGCAAAAACCGCCCCCGGACACCATGTACCCACAATCAGGACTGCCAGTACAAAAGCCGATAGTAACAATGCCGCTCTCTTTCCAATTTTTTTCATAACCCCGAAATTCTCCTTAAAATCATTGTTCCACCACAAAAATGTTGCAATTTACACGGCAATTTTATATAATCGTTTCAGTATCTAATTGTACCGGAACAATTAACCGACAACGCTGGCAACCAGTGGTACTACCATTGCCAGTACAAGAATAACTGCTATGACAGCTGCAATCGTGCGTTGTGTTTTCTTATTATTCATGTTCATCATGGCTGTTCACCCCTTTTCGAAAGGATATTATATATGAATTTTTTTATTTTTTCAAGCTTTATCATTATATGTGCCCTATTTACCTTCTTTTTACAGAGAGCCAAAAAGAAAGAAAAAGATATGGACCGCGCATTCTGGGACCGCGAGCAGCGGGCTAATTTTACCAGAAAAAAATCACTCGACAACCTGGACTACATCACCATACCCGACAGCGTGCTGAATATGGCTCCTGCGTCGATGACGGAGGAAATCCAAAGCTGCCTCAGCGACCTGAGGGACTTGTCCGCCGGAAAAATTGTCAATCTGACAGGATATACCAACACGGACCTCAAGCTGGAATACGGAACCGCTAATATTAATATATTAAGCGACTATGATTTTCATTACACCAATATGGTGACGCTCCTGCAAAAGCTTGCCGAGCTGCTCCATGCGTGTTCGGAGGACGCGCTTGCAACAGAAGTCCTCGAATTTGCAGTTTCCACCGGAACCGATGTCAGCAAAAGCTACTATCTGCTTGCAGAGCTCTACACCGAGGACGGAACGCCCGAAAAAATCGGGCAGCTGATTGCACAGGCTGATAAGCTGCACTCCCTCATGAAGGACACTATCGTCCAAAAACTGCAAGAAGCCTGTCGATAAGCCTGCTCGCCTCATTTTTGGTGATTGTCTCCAAATCTATATGCGCATCTGTCACAGACGGAACAGGTGCTAGTACAAACCCATCGCATTCCAGATGGTAGCGCCCTGCAAGTCCCTGCAGGTATGCAAGCTGTCTGGATGTGGCGGGATTTTCTTTTTTTACATTGTAGACAAGCGGCACTGGCTGAAATGTGTCCTGCTCCCTCTCCCCGAACGTGCGCGCCAGAATCTGGTACAGCTCATGTGTAGCCATCGCATCATTGAGCGCCCTGTGCGCCTCGAGATAAATGTGGTAATACTCGCACAGGAAACCAAGGGACCTGCTCTCCACATCAGTTAAGAATCTCCTGGCAATCCGCAGCGTGTCGATTCCGGACTTTTCAAATGTCTTTTTCTGGTTCACCGCCGCCTTTTTCATAAACGAATAGTCAAACATCAGGTTGTGCCCCAGCAGGACATCATCCCCCACAAAGTCCAGGAATGTATCCAGCACCTCGTCCATATAGGGCGCGTCCGCGACATCCGCGTCATGGATTCCCGTAAGCTCGATAATTCTTTCCGGAAGCCCTTTCCCGGGATTTACGAACGTCGAAAAAGTGTCCTGTGCCGCCCCGTCCCGGACACGCACCGCGCCTATTTCTATAATTTTTTCGTATTTCGGGTTTAACCCCGTGGTTTCTATGTCGAAAGCCACATAATTCATTGGTATCTTCATAAAATATCTACTTTTCTTCCAATTTATGTTTGTATTCATTGTCGAGGAAAATCAGGTTCATCTCATAATCCTGCATGTTTTTCTGTTTCATGGTAGAGAGCATCAGGCCCGCAAAAAACGACTGCATTGCCCCCATGTACACAAAACAGCACACAATCAGCGTGGGAAACCGTTCCACCAGCCCCGTGTCGAAATACTCGCCCATCACCGGAGCCAGAAACGCCGTCGAGACCAGCGCCAGTATTACTGCTATCCATGTAAAAAATCCCATCGGCTTGTAATTTTTGTAAAGCCTGATGATTGTCATGATGACCTTGAACCCGTCGGAGTAGGTATTGAGCTTCGACTCACTCCCCTCCGGCCTGTCCCTGTACTGGATAATCACATTCTCCACATGCATGTTCTTGTCGATCGCATGGATGCTCATCTCCGTCTCTATCTCAAAGCCTTTGGAAAGCACCGGAAACGACTTGACAAACTGGTAGCTGAACGCCCTGTAGCCTGTCATGATGTCGCGGATATCACTCTTAAACATGCTGTTTATCGCCCCGCGCACAAGGGAATTCCCAAAATTGTGAAACGGTCGTTTATTTTCCTCAAAGTACGATGAGGAAAGCCTGTCCCCGACAACCATGTCCGCGTTTCTTTTTAAGACGGCGTCACACAGCTTTCTCGCCTCGTCAGCCGGGTAGGTGTCATCCCCGTCTGTCATAATATAGCACTTTGCATCTATCTCACGGAACATCCTCCGGATGACATTCCCCTTTCCCTGCCGGTACTCATAGCGCACAATGGCCCCGGCGCGGCGCGCAATTTCATCCGTCCCATCCTTTGAATTGTTGTCATATACGTAAATCGCTGCCTCAGGGAGCGCTTCCTTGAAATCCTTTACAACCTTCTCGATTGTCCTGCTCTCGTTATAACAGGGAATCAGCACCGCAATCTCGTCCATTCAAACCTCCACACACTATATTTATTATGACTTAGTGTACCATAGTTTATCAACAGAATAAAGAGGTATTTTTTTATTTCAATTCCTTTTCCTGCTTATTCCTTACGCGCAGTTCGCGGAAGAAGTTTTTGAGCATCGCGGCGCATTCCTCCTCGAGCACGCCGCGCACCGTCTCCACCTGATGGTTAAATTCCGGCATGTCCAGAATATTGAGTATAGAACCCGCACAGCCCGCCTTCGGGTTCATGCACGCCATCACGACCTTTGGAATCCGCGCCTGCACGATGGCACCCGCGCACATCTGGCACGGCTCAAGCGTGACATAGAGTGTGCACTCCTCCAGCCGCCAGTCGCCAATTACCCTGCTTGCCCTTTTTATCGCGGTCATTTCCGCATGGGCAAGCGTGTTCTTGTCTGTGTTGCGCCTGTTGTACCCGCGCCCGATAATTTTGCCGTCGTGCACAATCACGCACCCTATCGGCACTTCCCCAAGCGCATACGCCTTCCTTGCCTGTCTCACTGCCTCCCGCATATACCGCTCATCTTCTCTAGTCCCCATATTAATCCCTTTTCCCTGTATCATTCCTTTATTCCGAAACCCTCATATCCAGCCATGTAAGCACATCCCTGTATACCTGGTCACGGTCAAGCTCATTTAACACTTCATGCCGGTCATCCCGGTAAATCTTTAGTGACACATCCTCTATTCCCGCCCTTTTATAGGCAGCTGCTATTTTTCTGACGCTTTTGCCATAATTTCCCACCGGGTCCTCGCCGCCTGCGATAAAATAAAGCGGCAGCTCCCTGGGAATCCTTTTGATATTCTTGTCTTTCTGGATAAAGGACAGCACGTCAAAAAGTGTCCGGTAGCCGTTGACCGAAAAAATAAAATTGCAATATTTATTTTGAACGCAGAAATCCACAATCTTCGTGTCCCTTGTCAGCCAGTCGCTCTCGGTGCGCGGATTCGGAATGCGCTTCTGGTATGCACTGAATGCATTCATCCTGAGAAGCCGCGAACGGTAGTGGTCACCAAGGATGACCCGCAGAACGTTTGACACAATTTTTCCGGCAACCAGTACCAGGCTGCTCTGGCTTCCTGTTCCACAGATTACCGCTCCGTCCAGCCCGTCCCCATAAGTCATCAGATACCGCCTTGCCATAAAGGAGCCCATGCTGTGCCCCAGCAGAAAATATGGAATGTTCCGGTACTTCTTTTTTGCATACTTCGTCACCCTGTGTAAATCTGCCACAACTGTCGCACTCATATTCTGCGGACAAAAATATCCCAGGTCGCGGTCATTTCCAGCCGTCAGCCCATGCCCCAGGTGGTCATTTCCGATGACCGCATAACCGTGCCTGTTCAAAAACAGTGCAAAGTCTTCGTACCGCTCAATCATCTCTGTCATGCCATGGGAAATCTGCACGACCCCCTTCACCGCTGTATCCGGCTCCCACAGCACGACGTGCAGCCTGTGCACCCCGTCTTTTGATGCAATATAAAATTCCTTCTTTTCCATTGAAATACCTCTCTAATTTTAAAATAAATGTAAAAAAATGAGGGCAGTTCCCATCTGCCCCCGCTTTTTAAACTTTGACCCACACCTTTTCTCACTCATATTCAATTGTATGCTGTCTGCTGTTTTACTCACATTTTTGAAATCATTACGACTGATAAGTCATACTCCTCGATAAAGTCATCGATATCCTGCTCATCACTAATTTCCATGGCTACCTCAAAAGCCCCTGATATGGGATCCAGAAATCCCGCCAGCATTTCTCCCGTAGACTGGTTCTTCCTGATCATCGGCTTCTTGTTTAAAATATCAATTCTCTCAGATACTTCTCTCTTTGCAACTAACATGCGCTGTTCCCCTTTCAACCCTTTTCGTAACCGCCCGCCATGCGGACAGCTTTCCTTTTGTTACCAGCCACTATGTTCCAGTAACCTCCTTTTCAATGTCATATGCTAATTTCAGACCGCCCCTCATTCAGGCCCATAACGGCGCCCCGGTTTCACCGCACCGTTACGCATCATTAACATATCGTAGTCCCAGACAGATGCCGGACTGCTGCCCGGTACCTGTTTTCTAATGTGAGCTGTTATGTTTTCAAGGTGCTTTTGCCAAAGTTTATCTATGATTAGTTTCAGTACCCTGTCATATTCTCCCTGTATGACGCCGGCGAAGAAACTGAATCATCATCAATAAAAAACAAGTTATGTAAAATTACAATGCACAAGTTATACACATATCAACATTAGTTTGTGGATAACTTTAAGCACATCGCCATATCCTTTAGAAATGCCATTATCCCTAATAAATATTAACTTTTTCTAAATAGTAGCATATGTTTTTTTATATTTCAATCCTTATTTTCCAAATTGTGCAAATTAACATAACTTTTTAGTTATGTTTAC
>DKUL01000084.1:28942-72275 GCA_002490665.1 Lachnospiraceae bacterium UBA7205
ACATAACTTTTTAGTTATGTTTACCAATTCAGATAATTCCAGGGGCAATAAATTTTTAGTTTATTATATACAACTTACCATATTTTATGATACTATAAATACATAACAGCATTGCTACACGATGCAGTCAAGCTTTTAGGACAGCCCCTTACAATGCAAATTTGTGCTGGCGCCCAGATTTGCAGGCTGTCAGTATTTTATTTCTATTTGAGCCGCCGGCGGCGGCATGGAGGGAATTTATGTACAAATTATCAACTCAGGCGCTCAAGCCTGACATGGTTCTTTATGAAGACATCTACAGTCCTGCCGACGAGATTATCTTTAAAGCAAATACTGTTCTGACACAGGAAAACATCCAGACCCTGTTTGAATATAACTTTGATGAAATATTGCTGAGCGAGCCCAGTGAGATTAACATGACACGCTACAAGCACCTACACCAGCATCCCCGCTTCCAGCGCTTTAACGACATCTACGCAGTGACGCTTGACCTGTTCCACAAGATTATGCGCACCCTCGATACCGGCCTGGAACTCAATATTCCCAAGCTGCTTTCCCTGCGCGATGATATCATGTCCAGTGTACATAACGGCGAACAGCTGCTCGACTATCTGTACAATATGATGCCGAATGAGAACGAGATAACATACAACCACTGTTTCAACTGCGGTCTGTTGTGCTATGTCTTCGGAAAATGGATTGGCATGAACGAGGAGGATCTGGATAACCTGACTGTCTGCGGCTTTATCTTTGATATTGGCAAGACAAAGATTTCCGACGAGCTTCTGTGGAAGCCGGACAAGCTGACCCCTGAGGAATTTATCCAGATGCAGCACCATATCCACCTGGGGTATGAGCTTGTAAAATCCAGAAAACTCCCGCCCCACGTTGTCAGCGTCATGATCATGCACCATGAGCGCTGCGACGGAAGCGGTTATCCCGCACGGTTAAAAGAAAACCGTATCGACCCATTTGCGCTGATTGCCGCCATTGCCGACACATATGAGGCGATGACACATCCAAGGGCACAGCGCGTTGCGCTGACGCCGTTTCAGGCTATCCGGGTCTTTGAGGAGCAGGGGCTTGACAAATATGGCCCGCACATTACGCCCATCCTCACCCGCATCGCGAAGATGTACCTGGACAGGCGTGTATGCGTGACCGGAAACCTTGATGGACGGATTACGGAAATTCATGAGGACGCCCTCTCGCGCCCGACTGTATACACCAACAACGTATTCTACGACCTCAGAACCAAACAGGGTGCAGAAATAACCCGTATGCTGTAGCATACGGGTTTTTCACAATCATTATTGATTATTGGTTGAATATATCGGATATCTTATCCTGCAACTCTTCTGCCGAAAGCCCATTGACATTCTCCAGAAGTTCATCCAGGGATTCCTTTGCCTCGTTTAGTTTATCCTCGTCCTGGCTATACTGATTGATATAGTCCTTGATGGATTCTTCCAGTTTTCCCTGTTCCTCGCTGCCAATGCCGAGGGAATCCGCCAGGTCGTCGCTCCTGAAAAAATCCTCCACCTCATCCGCAAAGGCTTTCTTGATTTCCTCCACTGCCTGTGTCTTTATCTCACTTACGACACCGCCCACATAATCCTCTGGATTCTGTGGGGATATATCGCCCTGACAGCCTGTGGCAAGCCATCCGCCGCCAATTATCGCTGCCAGAATTATTGCTGCCTTTCTCACGATTGCTCTCCTTCTGTCTGTGTTGCCTTTGCCGCCTCAAGCGCCCTGTCTTCAATGATCTGTTTCTTTTTCTTCGGATTCTGTGTCGTCACAGGCTTATCCGACCATGCCATGGCACGGATTCCGGGTGTTGTCGTCCGGATTCTGAGGTAGCTTTTCCCATCCTCCACAAAACGGATAATGGAAATATTCCTCCATTCATAAAATTCAAACGGCGCAAACTCTATCTTAATTTCCTTGAACAGCCCCTTCGCCTCAAAATTCACAAGCTTGTCATCCACCCGCACTGGCATGGTATATATATATTTATTGTCCGTAGTCTGGATAATCGTCGTCTCAAAAAGCGCCGATTTTCCCTCCTTGCTGACCCTGATCGCCGCCATTGCCGGTACTGGAATATCTTCTACATTCATACTGGCTTTAACTCCCTTCTGCTTAGTTATGCGTACATTTTCATTTTCTATGCGCAATATGTCTGCTCTTCCTTCTATATAGTATAATCTGACATTTCCACTATTGTCAAGTGCATGCCATTAACTTAGGAGTTGTCAGGTAACAGGAAGTCAAAGGCTGAACTGTTACTGTATAAATAAGGATTTTTTGTGAACCCCTTTATTTTTTTTCATTTATATGATAAATTAGTATGAGGTTTTGAAATTTATCCATGAATATTAATTGAAAGGACAGGTTATAGAAATGGCAAAGGACAAAAAAAAGAATGCAGAAGCAAATAAAAAAGAAACTGCAGAGATGAGCAAGAGCAAGGCAAAGCGTGAGGAGCGCAGGAAGGAGGTTGCCAAGGGGCGCCGCCATAAGCGCACTGTCAGAATTACCGGCATTGTCATTGCAGCGGCGATTATAGCCGTCATCGCGTTTGCTGCCGGAAAAAGCATCTATCTGTCAGTTATCCGCACAACATCGAACTCCGATTTCAGTGCCGGGCTTACCGCAGACGGAAAGATTGACGGTGTCAATGTAAAGGATGTGCTCAATCTGGCGGACTATGCTAATATTAACGTGCCTGCCGACGAGGTTGCCGTGACAGACGAGGAAGTGGAAGCAGACATCAATTCCACGCTCGAATCCCACAAGGAGCTTAGCACGGATGCATCCCTTGAAATTGCGGACGGCGACGAAGTCAACATTGACTACGTGGGCACCATTGACGGCGTGGAATTTGAAGGCGGAAACAGCAACGGCGCGGGATACGACCTGACCATTGGCTCCGGCTCATTTGTCGATGATTTTGAACAGCAGTTAATCGGACACAAGCCTGGCGAGAATGTAACCGTCGAGGTGACATTCCCAGCGGATTACGACGGTGAGGACGTTGCCGGAAAAGATGCAAGCTTTGCTGTCACCATAAACGGCATTCAGACGACACCAGAACTCACGGACGAATTTGTTGCGGAGAATTTGTCCAGTGACGACGGAGAAAGCTATGCTACAGCCGAGGAGTATCGCGAGTCCGTAAAGAATCGTTTTTATAAGCAGCATCTTGAAGAGTATCTGACAAATTACATTATGGACAACTCGACTGTCAAGTCCTATCCGTCGGCATACCTGAAAGCAATCCAGGCTGTCACAAAATATGATGATGAGTACATGATGCAGTATTACAACCAGATGTTCTCCTCCTATGGGATGGCAGCATACGAGAACGTATGGGACACCAGGTCCGATGATATTAATGATGAACTGTCCTATGAGAAGGAGCTGCGGGAACGCGCAAAGGAAACGGTAAAGACTGCGCTTGTATATCAGGCAATCTATGAGGATGCGGGACTAACCATTGACATGGATGCTGTCATTGCAGAGATGACGGAAGAAAGCGGCGAGGAGTACGTGGCAAACATGAAGGAAAACTACGGTGAAGGCTACATGGCACAGGCTGAAATCAAGGACACTGTCACCGACTATCTGAATAATCTTTACGACACATCTGGAAAGCAGGAAACTGAGTAAATCAATATAATAATAAAAAAGCGCCAATAAGGCGCTTTTTTGTTACCAGTCCAGCGTAAATGACGAAAACGCATCCTTCCGGGCAAAATGTTCCTCCTGATAGCGGAGCATGTATGCCTTTATCTCTGCGCTGACACCCTCCATGTCCGCGAGCAGTCCGTCAAGGTTTTCCTCGGTCACGCCGCCCGCCTCCGCAAATATGCGGTAATAGTCCAAATCATTTTTATGTTCTTCGAGAATAAGCTCCCACGCCTGCGGCGCGTCCGTCCCTTTCGTATGTCTGCCCAGATATGTTTTCAGCGCTGTATAGGTGTCTTCCACTATCTTATATGGATGCAACAGCCGGAAATAGACAATCCGCAGCTTCATCTTGCGCTTTTCCACAGGGTAAGACTTAATATCATAGTCCTTTCCCTCATAATCCTCCTCGCCGCATGTCCACAGCTCCTCAAACCCATCAAGGTCATCGAGTGCCACCAGCGCCAGAAGTTTTTCATCCCACCGTTTCACCCAGCCATCATTCCCTACATCGACAGGGTCAAACAAAAAATAGTCATGAAGCACCGTAACACCAAGTGCAAGCATCCGCCCTAATCCCTGAGATGTGCGGAGCGCCTTTTCCTCATCCGAACCATTCAGGATGATTTCCCGCAGCCTCTTACAGCCAAGGAAAAGCTCTTTCCCCCTGCCAAGCGCATGATGCGGAATTGTAATAAACCGGAGTCCTTCCGCATGTGCAAAAGCCCAGTCCCCGATTTCCTCCACGGTGTCCGGAAGTGTTATCTCCCTGATTGTCTTGCAGCTTAAAAATGCTTTCCGCTCAATTGCAATAACCGGTTTCTCGTCGATTACAGGCGGAATGACGGCACTTTCTCCCACACCGCGGTATTTCCGGATGCATATACCCTTTTTATAAGTTTCATAAACAAACTGACCGCCGCCAGCACCAGTATTTTCTATTTGTTTTTCTTCCATTCCCCTCACTTATAACTCCAATGCCTCGATTTCCTTCATGATATCGTCCTGCCGCTCATGCAGCATCAGTTCTTCGTTGTGCCGCTGGTAATCAGCGCTTCCATACAGACCGATAAAGCGCGCGCTGTACGCATTGACTGTCAGCTCTGTCACGAGCACGAGCACTTCGTTTCCATCCATAAACGCCGTCTCGCTGAACACAAAAAGATTGTGGAGCCGTTCCTGGATTCTGCCGTTTTCTGCCTTCATTCCGCTTACTTCCGCGTCAAAGGCGCTTTTTATCATTATGAATGCCGACGCCATATCCTCTGGCTTGTCCAGGCGGAGCTTCTTTTCCATTGCTTCCAGGAATCGAATCACTGCCCGGTGTTTCCGCTTATCCTCACCTGACAGGGTTCCTGCATTTGTCATGGATTCCATCCGCTTCTGTCTGTTTGCAGTCTGGTTTCTTATCTGTCCCAGCACAAGCGCGCCTGCGTCTGCCGCGCTGCCATCTGTACCCTCCTTCTCGCACAATGTCCGCACTGCCTTTAAAAGCTGCATCAGGTCAGTCAGGTAATCGGACTTCTCAAGGTTTTCCTTCATTTCGCTCTCGAGCCTGTCAAGCAGCATGCCAAGCAGGGAAAGGCGCTCGTCAAACTTCGCAATGCGCGCCCGCTCCACAACCTGCGCGGAATTTGTCCCCTCAAGAATTTCCTCGATTTTATAATCCTTTTTATACTTGTTATACAGCTCATAGTATGCCGTAAATTCCTTGACAATTTTTTCGTTGTGGAGATACTGTGCGACAAGTGTCTCATCCACGGCAAGCCCTTCCTCCTCGCTAAGCAGCATCGTGGCTGACAAATCCTCCCATCCCCTTGCCGTCACGTAGGACTTCCCGCCGACATTTGTCTCCACGCGGTAGAAATCGTTCTTTTTCATGTCAAGGTACGTAACCACCGCATTGTGGATTCCCTGTTTTAAGGCATACTCTTTCCATGTGGCATAATCTGCCTCAACCTCAACAAGCTTCATTCTGTCCATGGTCACCACATCAAATTCGCGCACCGATTTGTTGTACTCCGGCGGGTTTCCGGCGGTGACAATCACCCACCCGTCAGGAACCCTGTGACGCCCGAACACCTTGTACTGGAGGAATTGCAGCATGGATGGGGCAAGCGTCTCCGACACACAGTTTATCTCGTCGAGAAACAGGATGCCCTCCTCGATTCCGGAATGCTCCATCACCTCATAGACAGACGCAATAATCTCGCTCATGGTATACTCAGAAATGTCATATTCCATCCCTTTATAACATTTATGCGTGATAAACGGCAGACCAAGCGCGGACTGCCTTGTATGGTGTGTCATGGAATAACTCACCAGCGCGATGCCAAGCTCCTGCGCAACCTGCTCCATGATGGCAGTTTTTCCAATGCCCGGAGAACCAAGCAAAAAAATAGGACGCTGCCGCACCACCGGAATGCGGTATTCTCCATACTCGTCTTTTTTTAAATATAGTTTTACGGAATTTCTGATATGCTCTTTTGCCTGTTTGATGTTCACTGCGTCATACCTCCTATCTCCTCCAAAGTAACAGTTCAGCCTTCGGCTTCCTGTTACAAGCATCAAGCCATGCAAAACCACTTCGTTGGTGTCAAAGCCACGTTCCGTGGCTTGATGCACCTCAGCCACTACGCTGTTTCACGTGGCTTGTAAGCCATAATTTGCAGCAAGTGCAAAGTCCTGAGATGAACTGTTACCCTCCAAATCCTCAGCCGGAAGCACCAGCTTGACCGCCCATGGGGGGATGGGCGGTTTCTCAAAGTCATCCTCCAGAAACACAAATGCCGTATCATAATGATAGGGTGGCTTATGCTCCGGAAAGACACCGTAACCGTCCGTAAAATAGATAAGCCCTTTCAGGTTCTCAAACTCCCCATTCTCTATCGCCTGGTTCACATAGGCAAATACCGGCCTGAAATCCGTCGAGCCAAATCCCTCCAGCTGTCCCTCACGCATAAATGCCTCAAACTCGTCGTCATTCGTAATCTTTGTGTCACGCCGCACCTCCGAGTCACACTGTATAATGTGAATGTTCACCTTGCGGAAAAAATTCTCACTGCTTTTTAAAATGCCATAGGTCTTATTCAGAAATGTCTGCACAATGCTGCCGCGGCAGGAGCCGGAGGTATCTATCGCCACCACGAACTCTTTTATCTTGTTGACATCCTTGTATTCCAGCGGTTCCACGAGCGGCAGGTTTCCGTAAAGTGATAATCCATACGTATAATATACATAGTCAAACTCATCGTCATTGACCCGCATGTCCTCACCCGACACACTGAATTTCCGCAGAAAATCACCATAGTCGTAGTGTTCCTTTGTCGCCTCCTCGAGATTTTGCAGGATTGTCTTGTCGTCGGACTTATCCTCGGAAAAGGACTTTAATTCTGCCTTTATCCGCTCACTGATTTTCTTCCACTGCGCCATGGTAATTTCCAGCGTCTCTGCTGCCATCCAGTTCTCATGCGCATCGCGTCTGAACAGTGTCCCGAGTTCCAGAAGCTCGCTCACGCCAAGCCTGTCCCTTGTCAGGCTCCTGTAAATCCTGTCCGCGGTCAGCGCCCCCGCACGCGCTTTCCACTGTGCGAGAGCCTCCCTGCGCCTGTCGTCCCCCGCCGTTTCCATTCCTGCCAGGTTGAGGGACAGCGCCGTATTTTCCACCGCCATATCGACAGCCACATCCCAAAGCTCCTGCTCCACCCTGTCATATTTGTATGCATGGCTGAAAATGCAGTGGAGCAGAATGTGCAAATACAGTCTTGTCACACAATTGGGATTTTTCTTGTAGAGACGGATGATCCGCAGCGGGTCATAACGGATGACGGACGCATTGCAGCAGACCTTGTCCGTTCCGGTTACTGCCTGCAATTTCAACTCCGATAGCGCCACATCAAGAAAGCGCAGATTCATAAGAAGCCGGTCCCTTGACAGGAACATTATTTTTTGCGCCAGGTTTATCATTTCCGTATTTTCCACGGTATACCTCCATTGCGACAGTTCGCACCATCATAATCATCAGGAAAGGTTCAATATCTCCCCGCTGCAGGCTTCCTCCATAATCGCCTGCACATCAGCGCCGTCCAAATCCAGCCCCTGCGCGCTGACAAAATGCGTATTCTGCACCCCGTAGAGCCGGCAGAGTGCATTGGCGTACTCAAAGCCAAAATTACAGTCCCCGATATAACCGCCGCTGGTCGTCACATAATACATGTCCTGCGCCGCGCACAGCCCTATCGGCGTACCATCCTCGGCATATGTAAATGTGATGCCTTCCACGCTCGCCGCCTCAAAAAATATCTTGAGCGATGACGGAAAAGACATATCCCAGTAAGGCGCGGCAATCACAAGCATGTCCGCCTGTGCCACGGCATTTGCGTAGTCAAACATCGTATCCGAAAACTGCCCTGCCGCAAGCAGTTCATTGCGCCGCTGAAGTCTCTCATAATTTAACGGAAGCAGATTCTCAGTGGAAAGCCTGATTTCCTCAATCTGAAACGCCATATCCTTACTGTTTGCTTCCCTGATACGCCCGAGCAGATACTCTGCCAGAGCCAGTGTCCTTGAATCCTTGCCGCGCACGCAGGCATTGATAAAAAGTAATGTAGGCATCTTCTTTCTCCTCGTATTTTCGCACATTATTACGATTCATTTCGTTCCAGTAACGCCCTTGGCACTTCAGCCGCCATCCGCTCATACGCTTTTTCGGACGGATGCAGATGGTCGCCGCTGTCATAGCCCTGTCCAAACGCGGCAGGATTATCCCTGTCACAGAGCGCCTTGTCGAAATCAATGCATCCCTGAATCTCGGAGGTCGTCCGTATCCATTCATTGACTGCACAGCGCAGTTCATCCCGAAACGGTTCATAAGTGCGCCACCCATAAATCGGAAGCAGTGTCCCTAGATAGACCTGGAGTCCATACGCTTCTGCCTGCGCAATATACTGCCGAAGCCCCTGTATCAAATCGTCTGCTGTTGGCAGATCGCTCCATGGACGGAACGGATTCACCTCCACGCCAACAGGATGAATAATATCATTGATGCCATGCTGAATGATAACGGTATCTGCACCACTGACCCGTGCCTCCCTTGGAAAGCGGATTGCTCCCTTCAGTCCATAGGAATCATACGTAATATTATCATACTGCCGCAAAATTCTTGTGCCGCTCGCCGCCCGGCGCACAATAGCAGTATGCGCGATATGCTCGGAAAATAACCGCAGCGTCAGGTAATCGGGCCAGGACTGCGACGTGATGCTGTCGCCATAACAGATTACTGCCCGGTTCGCGTTATCGGTCTCTATCTCCACATTGCTCAAAAAATAAAACCAGTTTGTATTTCTGGTCAAATCCAGCGGAAGCTCTGCGCTCTGCGCATAATCCCCCACTGTGTAAAATCCTTTTGACAACGGACCTGTAATCAGTACAGCCGAGCGCATCTGCGTAAATCCGCCGAGATAAAAACTGACACTGATGTCATTTCCACGCCGGACAGGAAAATGGATTTCGTCGCTGACTGCGGCTTCCCCTGCCGGTATGGTGACACTTCTGCTGCCGTTGTCAAATGTAACAGGTGTGCTGGTCTGTTCTACGATTTCCCGACCACCGTCCACACTGTCAGCCACAAAGACATGGGTGATTGTGACAGGCTCCGTACCGCAGAAATTGTCCAGCGTTATTTTTATTTTCTCTCCGTCAAACATGGGGCGGACAGGGTAGCGGAGTGTCAGGTCCTTCGCATAATTCTCCGGTTTTCTGTCCGCAATTGAAATCGCGTTTCCCCATGTAGTCACATACTTTTTCTGATTCTGTTCCATGCTATTTTTCCTTTGCATCTTATCTTTACATAAGTAATTGGAAAACTTTCATTTCCAAGTCCTTATTATAGCATGAAATTGTATTTACTTCAATTATTATCGGAAACAGCAGCAACTTTTAGGAACAGGAAGCCGAAGGCTGAACTGTTACACTTTTATCCGCGGCGTTTTGGTGGTTCGCAAAACTTTTGCTTGTGGCATCAGGGATATCGGGATATAATGATTACAGAAGCGTACAACAGAAACCGATTTTCACAGATTTGGAGGGAGATTATGGCGGTCTGTCTGAATACAAAATCTGCCCTGATTTTATATCAGGACCTTGTAAACAGCGAATACTTTGTTGACAAATCCGCAATTATCGGGCACATCAGCAAGCGTATCCGCACAAACGCAAAGTATGTCTGCATTACAAAACCGCGGCGTTTTGGAAAAACCTCTGTTTTAAATATGCTGGGGGCATATTATGGCAAGGCGTATGACTCTAAGGACTTGTTTAAAGGCTCCGCCATCAGCAAAAGCGCGTCGTATACCGTCCATTTAAACCAGTACAATGTCATCAACCTGTGCCTGAATGAAATCCCGCTTGACTTAAGCCGGTATGAGGATTATATTGCACAGTTTAACAACGCGATTATCAGTGATGTAAAAGAAAGTTATCCTGCGCTTCAGGACAAAACATTTGAGAAGGCCTCCGACGCCCTTGCCGCAACAGGGGACGAGTTTATTTTTATAATTGACGAGTGGGACTATATTTTCAGTCATGAATTGTATCCGGAACATCAGGGTGCGTTTTTGGAGTTTCTACGAAATCTGCTCAAGGATAAGCCCTATGTCGCGCTCACGTATATGACAGGCGTTCTTCCGATTAAGAAATACAGTACGGGTTCGGCGCTGAATATGTTCGACGAATATACCATGCTTAAGGATCATTTTTTCGAGGATTATTTTGGTTTTTTGGAGAGCGAGGTTGCGGCGTTGTGCCAAAAGCAGGATAAAGTTTCACTGGATGAAATCCGCGACTGGTATAACGGCTATGTATCCGGGTCAGGGGAGCGGATTTACAACCCGCGTTCCGTCATTCTGTCTCTGATGAACGGATACTGTCAAAGCTACTGGACACGGACGGGTAAAATGGATGAGGTGCTGTTTTTCCTGAAATACAATATTGGCGAGGTGCGGGATGATGTCGTGAAAATGGTGGACGGCTCGTCCGTGTGGATTAACATAGAAAAAGAATTCAGTGCAGGGAATGCACAGCTTTCCAGCAGAAAAGATATTTTTTCGGCAATGATTATTTATGGCCTGCTGTCATACAGTGATGGAGAACTGCGCATTCCGAATAAGGAGCTTATGATTGAGTTTGAGAATGCGTTGGAGGATGATGAGTTCGGCTATGTCGCAGAGCTTGTCCGCAATTCAAGTGCGGTGCTAGAGGCAACCCTAAATAAAAGGGGCGATATTGTGGCATCCTATCTCCATAATATCCATAACAGCGAACTTCCTATCTTAAAGTACAACGACGAAAACAGTCTTTCATGCGTGGTGACGCTTGCATATCTTTCCGCAAGGAATAAATACAGGATAGAGCGTGAGGAGAAAAGCGGAAAGGGATTTGTGGATTTTATCTTTTATCCGCGTAAAAAAAATCTGCCCGGAATCATTCTTGAACTGAAGGCAGATAAAACACCGGGGGATGCGATTGCGCAGATTCAGGAAAAGGAGTACTGTGAGAAGTTAAAAAAAGCCGGTGTCGCGCACATACTTGCCGTTGGGATTAACTATGATACAAAGGCTAAAGAACATCAATGCATGATTGAGGAGCTTGGCTGAATTTCCAATGCCGTTATCAGAAAACAGCAGCGAACCGTCCGCGATTCACTGCTGTTTCTTCCTTTTCAAAAGGCTCCTGGTTATTCGGATGTCTGAATCAAATTCATAAGTTCTGGAAAAATAACAGGCTTTCCTCTACCAGGGGCCAGTCGATATTTAAACCGGTGCCCCTTTTAAACGCTTCAGCCTGATATACAAAACCAAGCTTCTTCAAATATGTCATTTCAGCCTGAAATGGTTTTCTTGTCCCGCCAGCCCGCTTTGTCGTTTTCTTATACATGTGAAGTTGGTTTGTAAATATGTCATCCAGCCATTCCAGATAATCCTGTGATTGAAATTCTATCTTATTTCCAGTCCTTATTTTCGTAAAATCGTCGAAATTGTTTGAAAATCTCTGTTGAGAATACTTATAGGCTGTATAAAGAAATACATCAAACTGCCCAAGCTGTAAGCTTACAGCCCTTAAAATATTCATAGGTTCATTACTATACGGATTGTTTCCGGCTTTTTCACAGGCATTCACATATTTATACCCATAATCTGTCAATTGTCCGTCCTCATCAAGTAATCCTATCTGGTATAACCCGGAATCAATTACCTCACGATAGCTATGCGCATCCTTCCTGACTTTGCTTACATATTCATCCCATGCGGCATCCTCCGTATACCCTGAAATATTATTTAGCTTATCGACAATCCTGGACTTAACAGAATCCAATCTTCCCGAAAATAATTTCTGCCTTGCTGCCGAATCAATCCGGATTTTTGTTTCAATGTCATTTACTGAATACGGTGTTTTGCCATCGTAAATCGGAATCAGCTTATCCCAGAAATAATAGTGGAACCAGACGTATCTCCAAGCCTTGTCAGACATTGTATCCCCATGCGTATTCGATAAATACATACAAGGATCCGCTGTTGCATCCGCCCTCTTCACAGCAGCGACAATTTCCTTTGGAAATACATATTTTGATTTGTCTTCCCCAACAGAAGAAATAATCTTTACACTCTGGCAATACCTAAAAAATGCATCCGGATGACTCATCCCTTCACGCACATGAGCCCATATTGTACTTATTTGTCCTGACAGTTTCTTTGAACCCATCGATTTATATGTAACTGTTTTTGACAAATCAATATCCCTTACACATGTCAGCTTATGGTTGAATGGTCTTGTATCTGCCATATTGGGCATATCATATGTATAGACCGAAACTGGCGCATCTGGCGCCGTGGTATCTATTATCGTCCTAACATGCGCGCCGGGATCGGCATGGCTCGCGTAACTTTTGGGAATGCATATAACCGATGCGTCATATCCTTTTTGAATATATGCTAATGACTGTCCTAAGGCAGTTAATATCCCATGAACTCCCTCGTTTGGTCTCTTATACTCAAAGGCAATATTAACATCACTGACAGCAGGCTTAGAATTTTTTGCCTGAATCAGCCCGTCTGCCAATGGCCATACCGTACTTCCTTCCCGCCCGGCGCTTAATGACCACGTTCCGCCGGCAGTCAGCGTACCGAAAAATGATCCTGCTTTGCCTTGAATAATATCCGCTATTTCACTTGATGCATATGCTGCCTCACTGTCATGTCCCATGATTGGCTCCCTCCTCAAGGTATTGGTGTATCTTCCTCAGAAATGGTTCTGCCATCTTAGGCGGCACCGCATTTCCGACCTGAATACACTGCTCCTGCCTTGTTCCAAAAAACTCATGTGTATCCGGAAATGTCTGAATTCTCGCGGCTTCCCTCGCCGTTAATGTCCTGTTCAGTGTCGGATGAACCGGAAATGCATTATGCCCCGGAACCATCGTAGTGGATGGCTTCTTTCTGTCTAACCGTTTGTAAACATGACTATAATTGGAAACCTTCCCCGTCTTTGAGTCCTTTCTTGTCGCTACAGCAAATTCAGGCGGCAAATCGTCCACATTCAGTTTACATCCCTCTTTGATATAGCCATATCTGGCAGCTACAATCGGTTTATGCTGCAGGGGTACATGGTTGGGTATCTCATTTTCTTTTCCCGCCAAATCCATAATTGCATCACCGACTGTCCTATATACAGGCATCTTCCCAGATTCAGCTGAAAAGTATGTCGGTTCAGGCGGAACGAAATCTATTCCAAGCCTGTTGCCAATCATAAACATTCTATACCTATCCTGCGGAACGCCATAATCGGCAGCACATACCACATCGCACCATATTTTATGATAGCCCAGCCTTTCAAATTCTTTTTTTACCTTTTCCACAAAAAGCCCATTGTCTAAATTAGTAAAGCCCTTGACATTCTCCATCAGGAAAAACTTGGGTCTGGTTTCTTTTACAATCCGAATATACTGATATACCAAAAAGTTTCTTGGATCCTGTTTCGGGTCATACCCCTGCGTATTAACAAATCTCCTCTTTCCAAAGATTGAAAATCCCTGGCACGGAGGTCCTCCTTCCACAAGGTCTATCTCCTGTCCCTTGACATACTCGTCAATGACATCCGGCGTCAAATTATTGATATCGTCTGTAACAATGGGAATTTCCGGAAAATTGTAATGATGCGTTTTCGCAAATATGGGATTGACCTCATTTGACAAAATAATGTTGAATCCGCTGTCACGCGTGGCAAGCGTCAGTCCTCCTGCTCCGGAAAACAAATCAATCGCATTCATAAATTCCTAATTCCTTTGCCTTTTCTATTTGCTCCTTGATAAAATCCCCTAGTTTATGTGAAAACATTGGCGGCACTGCATTTCCAACCTGGTGTCCCTGCTGTCTCCGATTGCCCTCAAATATCATCCAGTCCGGAAAGGTCTGAATCCTTGCCGCTTCTCTTACTGTTAAACTTCTATGTAAAGTTGGATGAATAGGAAACGCATCATTTCCGGGAACCATGGTTAATGCCGGCTTATTGGGATCCAGCCTCTTAAAAGTATTCCCAAAGTTCTTTCTGTAAAGCTCCGGCGGTAATTTGTCCTCCGGCAGTCTTCCTCCCTGGGGAATCAGCTTATATCTTTCAATATTTTTAGACGTATGCTTTAATGCAACATGATTAAATTCGGGATTATCCGGCATGTCAGCTAAATCTTCCAAAACAGTTCCACATGCAGTCCATTCAGGCAGTCCGTCTTCAGGGTTGCCTGAATGATCCGGTTCTGGAAAAGCGACTGGCAATCCTACCCTGTTGCCAATAATAATCACCCTGTACCGAATCTCTGGAACACCATAGTCAGCCATGTTTATAAGCCTGGATTCTGCGTTATATCCTGCTTTGCGAAGCGTTTTTATTACATTTTCTAAATATGCTCCCTTGTCCAGTGTAAGAATTCCTTTGACATTTTCCATCACTATAAATTTCGGTCTTAGCTTTTTAATCAAATTTGCATACACCAGAACCAATTCATTTCTTGAATCGTGTGCATATCTTTTCTTCGGGTCAGAGGATGCCCTATGCCCAATAGTGGAAAATCCCTGGCAGGGAGGCCCGCCTATTACAACATCTAAGGAATTTCCTCCTAAATATTCTCTTATTTGCTCCGCTGTTACATCCCTGATATCGCCTTTAATCATGGGAATTTCTGGAAAATTGCGCCTGTGCGTCTTTTCCACCAGATCATTGTTGTCAATGCATAGCCTTATATTATAACCCGACTCCTCAAAGCCTAGATGCAGTCCCCCGGCGCCAGAAAATAAATCAATTGCTGTGAGTTCCTTTTTCATTGTCCTGTATATTCACCTCGTCTATCATTTCCATACATACTGGCGCCCTGCCTTCTCAGACGCCAGTATCAAACAATTATATCAAGTATACCATAGAACAACGAAAATAAAAACGACATTTTTGCTAAACCTTATGTGAAATGGATTCCGAAAACGCCTCAGCCCTGACGCTGTCCTGCAATTTTCCGAAAAGCTATCAGCGCCGCCACAAGCAATGCCGCCCCTATCAAAATCAGCATCATGCGTCCTTGCGGGGTTTTCGATGGTTTATTGACAAACTGCACGAGCCTGTCGGTTGTCACAAGAAAGTCACCGAGTGCTGTCTGCCCGCCCTGAAAAGTCTGCATTTCATTTCCGGCGGCATCCTTTACCCGGTATAGAAGCGCCAGTTCCCCATTATATTGTGGTATTGTGATATCCATCTGCCCTCCTTCTTCGCAGAGCGCCATGTAATCCCAGCTGTCCAGCACTTCATTTACCTTGTTGACAAGGACAAGCTCCGCCTCGCAAAGCTTAAAATTATCGGTCACCGAGACATGAACCTGCTGTGACTCCGCATCATACAGCATGCCTGCCTCAATACCGTCTATCACGACCTTGGGCGGTGTATTGTCCACAACAAATGAAATCTCGTCTTCGTGGATATCCGCCATGTTGTTGCCCTCATTGCCAGCCCTGTCCCTGGAATAAAGACTAATGCGGTATGTCCCCTCCTCTGCAAAATTCTCCTTGCTGACATGATAAATATACGTATAGCCTGTTTCCGCCGAACCTTTTATTTCCTTGTCATACGATGCGTTGTAACAAAGCGCCCCATTTCTCGAGACATAAAGCTCAAACTGCTCAACCATGTCAATGTTCATCTCAAGAATCGCAATGTCCTCCAAGGCAGCGTATGTGACATACTGACGCTCCATCAGTTCCGTAATCTGGGTCAGGTCATATGCAGACCCTTTTCGGTTTAACGAAAAACGGTATGTAAGTGTTGAGACATTTCCTGACTTGTCGCGCGCCGTCACTGTAAGATAATAGATATTGTCTTCCTTATCCGTCAAATCAGAAAGCACATACTGATAGCCGATGCCTGTTTCTTCCGTCAACGGAGCTGTCTCAATGGTAGTCGGCACAATGTCGCCGATGCCTGTTGTGACTGTTATTGCTGTGTCCTGTGCCTCCGCATGGAAATCCAGCACCGATATTACCGGATAAACTGCACCGCTGTTGGCAGAGCCGTCCGCAATTCCTTCAATAAATATTAACGGTGCAATCGTATCAATCACAAAATCTGCTTCCGCCTTGTCATTCGGATTTGCCGTCTCATTTTTGTTGCCAGCCAGATCCGTATAGCTGCATGCGATATGGTACACATTGTCACTGTCAAAAGTAAGGCGCATTGTATGAACTTCTCCATCATGAGTCCATGTACCCTTCTTTGCCACAGCGGCAGTATCCATCACAAAGCCATCCTCATGGAAGTTTCGCTCCCTCACTGTTATCACGGCAGTAACCGCAGTCTGGTAATAGTGCTCATAGAAAAAATTGTCCTGTCTGGATTCCAGTTTTATCGTCAGGTCAGGAGCCGTCTGGTCAATGGTAAATGAAGGCGTTTTCACGATATCTGACTCGTTGTCTGCCAGATCCGTACAGCAGACCTCCATCCCATAGCAGCCATCCTCCACAAAGGTAATTGCCGCATGGTGCATATCGCCTTCGCTTATCCAGTCTGACAGCTGATATTCATATGGACGACCGTCCCTTGTAACCAGAATATCCACAGCGGACGGGTCAAAATTCTGCTCGTGAACCTGTATTGTGGCGGTTCTTGCCGTATTGAAAAAACTGCCGTTGGCTGCGTTGTCGTTATCAAACGTAATTTCTATCTGGGGCTTTGTGACATCAATCTTTAACAGCCGGGCGGAAGTCCTTGTGTTGCCCGACCTGTCGGTCGCCGTGACCTCGATGTATGCAGCATTGCTCTCGTGCATCTTTGCATCGATTACCTCAACTGCCGAAAAGCCTGCTGCCCTATCCAGTTCTTCCTCGGTGGGAAGCTCCTTGGTAAACGAAAACAGTTCTTTGTCCGTAAATATATCTGTCCCATCCTTTCCGACTGTGCCAGTCACTGTCATCAGCGCCGCACAGCTGTCATTTTCCGGCGCGTCCTTCACAAGGATATCCACCTTGACATCCTTATTGTAAAAACCGTTTTTGTTTGCACCGTCAGGCTCCATGACCAGCTCTCTTCCGTTTTCCTGATTGGGCGCCAGATTGTCAACCACAATGCCCCTCGTCCATCCCTCCGCTGTATTTCCTGCGTTGTCCTCCGCCCGCACATACAGAAAGCAGCGCGTGCAGGGCGGTATATTTATGACACCATTGTCACTTATTTCCAGCCATTCGTTTCTGGCTGCCTTTTCCCATGCGCCTATTTTTTTTGCCTTTAATACAGCCAGTGCCCCTTTCCCACTGACGCCATACTGTGCACTGACCGTTCCCGAAACGCTTTCCTGATAAAATTTCTCATATACGATGGCGGATTCCTGGCTGACCGGAAATTCAGCGCCGTCCAGTTCAACTTTCAGATTCTCCGGTTCGTGCGTATCTATTTTGTAGACCATTTTCTGCTTTTCGGACACATTGCCTGCCTTGTCTGCTATCCAGTATTCCAATGTATAAATGCCGTCCCGAATATCCCTGTCTGGTGCGCCGCCTCTAAAGTCTATGACATGCTTCTCCAAATCGTCCTGCGCCACCACAAATGTCCTGGCACCATCCGCGTCCTCCAAAACATCACTGCTGCCCATCACGCCTATCCGTGCACTCTTTTGCACCAGCAATCCTTCCCCGGACTTAGCAGGCACTCCCTCCTGTGCGGAATTTTCCGTTTCAATGGTCTCGGCAGTCAGCTGATAATGAACCGTCACCGGGGCATCATACTCGTTTGAAGTGACACCTGTGTCATAATCCGGATACGCAAAGCGTATCACTGGCACGCCGGATTTTTTGTTGTACCAGCCATTTTTGCGCTTTGCATCATCAACATTTCCCACAATGACTGGTTTTATTTTTGGTATCTGGCGCTGTGTCAGGACTCTTTTTTTGTATATCTCCTTTGACATGATGCCCGACTTTGAGACTGCGCGAAAACAATAGTATCCGTTTTTGTCCTCCGTGACTTCCATTTTGGCTGTCTGATTTTTGTGAAGCTGAATCGCTGTCCAGCTTTCTGACACATCTGTCATATCCTTGCCATTTACTGCATCCCCGATTGTCTGATACAGGTACGTGCACTGGTAGATACCCGCATATGGACAGCTGCCCGCATCAAGTGCAATGTCAAATGCGATGTCCTTGTTCGTCCAGTTGTCATCATCCCCGGTGTAAGGCTTATCCCCTGCCGTTGCCTTTACATTGAGAACCGGCTCGGACTTATCGACAATGACCTTGACAGATGCCCCGTTTTCGTTTACATAGCCCTTGGTCTCACTGACATTACCCGCGTAGTCATATGCACGCACTGCGATAGCCGGGTAGCATCCGTCCCGCAGCGTTATGGAAAAATCAAGGCTTCCTCTGTCCGCCGCGGATATGGTTTCTGCCTCCGTCCACACTGCATTTTCACCAAGGGAACAGTCTGTAGTGTACGCTACCCTTTTCACACCACTTTGAAAATCAACGAACCGCCCCTTTAGCACAAAATTCTGTCCAAAGTACTGCTCCGTCTCTGTCCTTGTCGGCGCAAAGCACTTGCTCTCCACAGTAAAATTCCGGAGCAGCGGCGCTTCCATGTCAATGCCTGCCGTGAAAGTCCTTGTACCATTTTCAACAGTTCTTGTGCTTGCATTTCGATCCAGGTTTTCCGCCCAAAATACATAATCCCTTTTGCTGTTATCCCTGCCAGCTTCCGCCCCTTCTCTTACGCGAATCGTATCAAAATATTTTTTGCCTGTGTCACTTAAATTGACGGAAATCTCTCCGTTTGCCCATTGATTGTGTGATGCAAGATATGCTTCCCACTCTGCAAATGCATACCGCTTATCCGAGCCTGACACGGTGATATAAAAGTCCTCGTCAGACAAGGGGCTGTTTTTAACCGTCATTTTTCCGGATACCGCCGCTGCGCCGTAGCGGTCGTTTTCCAGAAGCCTGATTTCATAGTCGGTCTCCCCCACGCCGCTTACCACAAGATCCATTGCATCCGCGGACAGGCTGTATGAAAAAACCCCCTCACCATCTTCCTCCGCACGCACAATATCCGTATCCGAAATCGTAACCTGGCAGCTGATATCCGATAATTCTTCCCGCGGTATCAGCCGGGTATTTATTCCACTATGCTGCGTTTTTGGCATGACCGTTTTCTCGTAAATCTTTTCATATAAATCAATGCTTATCCGCGGACCTGACTGACTGTCCAGATAAGTCCTGTAATCCAGCACGCCCTCCTCTGTTATCGAAGGGACAATAATTGCATTGTCAGGCTTTATGATATAACCTTTTTTATTTGGGAATTTATTCTCTGCTGTCGGAATCCCTTCTTCTTCAAAATAAACTTCTGATATGGTCTCCTGATTCTCCCCTGATATCTCTTCTGATACACCTTCCGGGACAGTTCCTGACGTGGATTCCTGACTTTGCGTCGATATGTCTTCTGATATGTCTTCCAAAACAATCCCTCTCTCGGGTTCTTGGATTTCCATTGAAATGTCTTCCGGGATATTTTCACTATCCTCTGTCGTTTCCAGTTCAGGAAACAATATCCGCCTTTCTTTTTCCTGCTTCTTTCCCTGCCCGCACACAGTATGCTGCCCTGCCGCATCTGCCTTCTGCAAATTTGCAGGGGTGCCCATCACCATGATGGCTGCAAGAAATCCTGCTGTTACTCTCTTTACCTTTTTTCTCATTCAATGTACCTCATATATGTTTATTTAAAATTGCCCCTCGGCATTTTTGTAATGTTATAATGCCGTCAAAACGCCGAGTAATCCAACTATTGTGGGCATTTTCCCAAATAGTTCCAAATAAGCATATACGAAGTACACATTCCTCTCAATAGTACTTTAGTACTGTTTCGTATCGTTTTCCAGTGCTAAAATCTCCTCCATTCAATGACTGCCTTAAACAAATCCCCATCTGTTTCAATCGTGAACATTCCGCCCTGGAGCTGGGTAAAGCTTTTGGCTATCGCGAGTCCCAGACCGCTCCCCTCGGTATTCCGCGCGGCATCGCCGCGCACGAAACGCTCTGTGAGGTCGGTGGGGTTTACTGTCAGCTCCTCGGCAGAAATATTTTTTATCTCAATATGGACGTATCTGCCCTGTGCATCCTCCTGCACCTTCGCCTGTATATATACGCGCGTGTTTGCCATGGCGTACTTTATGATGTTCACGTACAGATTTTCAAAAATGCGGTAGGTTTTCTGGCTGTCAAGCTGCAAAATCACCTTTTCCTCCGGCATGTCGAAGCGTACATCAAGGCCATTTTCGAGCATTTTCTCCTCATATTCCAGATATACCTGACGCATCAGGTTGCAGATGTCCACGGAAACAGGCTCCAGCTTCACATTGCCGCTGCTCGCCTTGCTGATTTCGAACAAATCCTCTATCAATACTTTTAACCGCAGTGATTTGCGCTCCAGCGTGTCCAGATATGACTTGCGCTGTTCATCCGTGATATGCTCGTCCTTAAGCAAATCAATATACGTGATAATCGCCGTCAGCGGCGTCTTGAGGTCATGTGACACATTGGTAATCAGTTCTGTTTTCATACGCTGGCTCCGAACCTCCTCCTCGACAGCTTTTCCAAACCCGTCCTGTATCTGGCAGAGTTCCTTTTTGTAGCTTTCAAAAATACCAAAATTTCCATCAAAGCTATTGTCAAAATTTCCCTTCGCAATTGCATTTGTCGCCTCAAGCAGGCTGTTGTAATGCTTCTGCATCCTGCCCATATAGAGCTTTAGCAGAACATGGAGCAGATAAGAATAGACAATCAAAATCAGAATGCCAAAAAACCAGCAGCAGCAGCAAAACGATACGACAACAAACTGCATGATAACCAGCATTTTCAGCAAACGCTTATTATTTTTCGCCAAATCCGTCTCTTCCAGTTCCCTTTTCCACCTGGCGAAGTGTTCTCCAAAAGAACTTTTTATCTCACAGCATTTCCGGTACAAAAAACTGCGCTCTCCGATGAACGAACGAAAACCCGTAAAAACGCTGCGGATGCTTAGCAGGCACCAGTACCATACACCAAACAGGACAAACATCACGCCAAACAGAATGACATAGCTGACAATGTACGAGAAATCCAGGGGAAAACGAATGTTTCCAGCCCTTTCATTGACATAGCAGACCAAGTCCACAACCGGGGTATAGATACTCAGCGACAAAAAAACCATAATCAGTAAAATGCCTTCCATGCAGTACCTTGTTCCGGCGGTATCGGCTGTGTGCTGTGGAAAGCGCCGCGTCAGGACAAGCACGGCTGCCACCATCATTGCCAGAATGGAGAGGTACACCCTTCCCATCCCATACATGTCATATGCCATCTCCTTGCTATAGCCGCCGATATAATTCGTCACTTCCAAATCATCATACTCCGAAACCTGATAGACAGGCATCCATATGAAGTCCTCCATCTGTTGCGCTGTCATGGCGTAGATAAAAGTCGCATTCCTGGGATTTTGCTGCGTTACGTTCATTTTGCCGCCGGGCTCATCCGATGTGCCGCTGAGCAGCGCATAGCCCTCCGTTTTCTGGCTGTCCGTGAACAGCTGGGAATCCTGGCTGTTTGCCACAAGCTGCGCATTTTTGAGAAATTTGTCCGCATCCTTTCCGTGAACCCTGATATCGACAATATTACCATACTGGTCATAACAGATAATGATATAGTAATCATAGTCGTTATTGCTGCCATCCTTCAGCTTCTCTGGATTTCTTGTCGTATTTTTCAGGACGGTCTGCGTTTCCTCGTCAATCACACAGTAATCCATTCTTCTGCCCAGTTCTGTCGTATATAGCTCGTTTATCCACTGCAGGTGCTGCTGTACGCTTAAAATGCAGTCTGCACGCAGCCGCTCAGCGCTTCTCTCGGTATTTGTTTCATTTCCATAATATACCGCCTGCTCTGCAGTCTGCTCCTCAAATGAAAGGTATAAGTCCTCAATCTTGTACTGCCTGCCGCTCTTTTCCAGCAGCTCAGGATAAAGGACATAATTGCTCTGAAACAGTATCCCTATGAAGCTCTCATTCTCATAACCACCGCTGTACTCCGCATAATATGCATCCACATCCCCTTTATATCCAATGGCAACAGCCACAAAACTTATTGCCGCCAGCGCCACGACCACGGCGGCTGTGTGCACTGCCTTTTTATTGCTTTTCAATCTTGTACCCAACACCCCACACCACCTTCAAATATTTCGGGTCATTCGGGTTTATCTCAATTTTTTCCCGAATTTTTCTGATATGCACCATAATCGTGTTGGTATTCACAGCCTGCTCATTCCACACACGCTCATAAATCTCATCCGCGCTGAACACCCGCCCTGCATTTTTCATCAGCAGCATCAGAATCTTGAATTCCAGCGGCGTAAGCTTGACCGGATTTCCGTCCACCGTGACCTCCACCGTATCCTCATTCAGCTCAAGCCCGCCAATCACATGAATCCTGTCGTGGTTTTCATGCTCTGTCACCGCGTCCAGATATCTCTGGTAGCGGCGCAGATGGGAATTGATTCTCGCCAGCAGCTCCATCGTCGTAAACGGCTTCGTCACATAATCGTCAGCCCCCATGTTCAGTCCCATGATTTTATCGACCTCCTCCGACTTTGCCGACAGCATGATAACCGGGAATTCATAGCCTTTCTCGCGCACCTTCATCATCATGGTGATTCCGTCCATGCGCGGCATCATAATGTCCACAATCGCAAGGTGGATTTCCTCGGATTCTATTTTTTTGAGCCCCTCAATGCCGTCCGCCGCCTGTGACACCGCGTAGCCCTGGTTTTTCAGATAAATTTCGATTCCGTCCCTGATTTCCTTGTCATCCTCTACAATCAAAATGTGATATATCTCCATGCCCCTTCTCCCCTGTACAAACCATTTTATTTCATTATAACACCATTCAAGTCAGAACGTATGCAAAAACTGCATTGCCCAGTAGATATTCTGCGCACTATTTAAAAGTTATTTCTTGACAGTTCCTTACAGACAAGTGTAGCGGTTAAAATGGAAAAAGAACGTACAGGAAATCGAAAATTTTTCTTAAGATTTGGTTACCGGCAACTTATTGCTATCGGGATGGGCATGTGTTATATTGTATGAAAGGATATTCCATCTTTTGTTGTTTTAACAAAACATTACAGGAGGTATATGACATGGCATTCGCACAGGAAAAGATTTACACGGTTGAAGATATCTATAACCTTCCCGAAGGGCAGCGGGCAGAATTAATCGACGGACAGATTTATATGATGGCACCGCCTATGCGGATTCATCAAAGACTAGTATCACAATTTACCAAAGTAATTGGCAGTTACATTGATAAGAAACAAGGCGGCTGTGAAGTTTATCCGGCACCGTTTGCAGTATTTCTGAACAAAGACGACCGAAATTACGTTGAACCGGACATTTCCGTTATCTGTGATAAGAACAAGCTGGACGAAAGAGGCTGTAATGGCGCACCGGACTGGATTATTGAAATTGCCTCGCCCTCCAATCCGCAGAATGACTACGGAATCAAGCTTTTCAAATACCGTACCGCTGGTGTTCGCGAATATTGGATTGTGAATCCGCGCACAAAGACTGTTATGGTATACGATTTCGAGTCAGATGAAAAATCAAACCAGTATGGTTTTGACGAAGATGTGCCAGTCTGTATTTATGAAGATTTCAGCATTAAAATTGAAGACCTCCTTTCTTAAACCAGCGGTAAAAATAGAGTAGCTGCATGGGTCTGCGCATGACAAAAGCCAGTAACTGCTTCAATCCCTTGCAGTTACTGGCTTTTATGAGAGCGATAGACGGGGCTCGAACCCGCGGTCTCGACCTTGGCAAGGTCGCGCGTTACCAACTACGCCACTATCGCATTGCTGTCGTCTTTATCAGACTTATATTATAATACATGATTTCATTCCTTTTGTCAACAGGTAATTCATTTTTTTTACCGGTTTTTTGGACTCAGGAAATCCATATGTGAAGCGGGTGATGGGAATCGAACCCACGTATCTAGCTTGGAAGGCTAGTGTTCTACCATTGAACTACACCCGCAAAGTGCCCAGAACCGGAATCGAACCAGTGACACGAGGATTTTCAGTCCTCTGCTCTACCGACTGAGCTATCTGGGCGCTTAACCGAATACCAGTATACACTACCTTATTTTGATTGTCAATATCCTTTTTCCAAAAAACTCACTTTCTGCCATCTGTTCCCAGATAGGCAGGCATGGCCTGATACGCTTCAAATTTCTCCTCAACCTTGTCCGCAGAAAGTGCATAATGGTATATTTCCAGCCCTGCAAGCATTCCCCAGAAAGAGTCCTGGTACTCATCTCCGCCCAGCATCACCTGGTTGACCACCTTCAAATCGGGCATATTATCCCTGCTTGCAACCAGCAGCCCATTGAAATAAAGTTTTCCAATATGTGTTATCACATCATATGTCACGCAGATATATGACCACTGCCCCGGAACCGCCCGCCTGCACACAATATCGTGCCATTCATTCGGTTCGCGGTCATCCTTGATACGGAAAAACATGTCCCCATGCCCGCTGTTTGGCATCAGGCTCATAAAACCATCCTGATACGTGACATAGAAAACGCTTGTCCACGGCTGCGCCTCATGCGGGTTAACCCAGAAACAGATGGAGTAGCTGTCGCTGTACATAATCTCCCTGGGAAGCAGGACAAGATTTTCCCTGACCTTTCCGCCCGGCAAACAGAGCGCACGCTGCCCTTCCACGACACCCTCCGCGTAGGATAGCCCTGTTCCCTCAAAAGTTCCCATATGCTGCCCCTCTCCGTCCGATAAATTTCCTGCAAACGAAAATACGGTCGGTTTCTGGTTGCGCACAAAAAACAGCCTGTCCTGATACTGCTCCACAAAAGTGCTCTCGTCACAGGGCGGTCCGTAAAAATCCCCCACTCCGAACTGGGTACCATAATTTGCGAGCATCTTTACCTGTGCCGTATTCTCAATTCCCTGCGCCACGATGCCGCAGTGCAAATCCCTTCCCAGGCTGATGACATTGCGCAGGATGCTTACGCCCGTCTGACTGTACCCCGCCTCGGAAAGCAGCTTCGCATCCAGCTTAAGCAGCTGGGACGGGACTCTTTGCAGCACGCTCAACGACGATGCGGACGCAAAATTATTGATTGCCACCTTGAACCCGGCCCCCATCAGTCCCTGTACCACTCCGTACATCCGCTCGCCATTTTCCGCAAAATCCTTCTCCTCAATACAAAGCTCTATCTCGTCGCGCCGTATTCCATACCGGTCATGACACTGCATAATAGCCGCAATACTGCCGGACTGCAAAAGATATCTGCCAGAAAGCCGCACATAAATTTCCATGCTGTCCAGCTTCGTCCCCCTCCATCTGTCCTTTTGTCTGCAGGCTTCCTCCAGGACATAGGCGCTCATCTGCACATCAATGCCGTACTGCTTAAAAACGGGCATAAACTTTTCCTCCGCGATGATGCCCTTTCCGGGAAAATTCCACTGAACAAAAGTTTCCACGGCAAACACATCGGAAGTCTGAATATAAATCACGGGGCGGTACAGGATTTCTATCTCCTGCCATACCACGCCTGAAAGCGCCCTCTCCTTAATTGCACGCTCCTCCTCAATCTTCTCCCGTATCTCGTCATATACTATGAAATGACCTTTTCCGTTTTTCTTTACATGGTACATCGCGACATCTGCCTGTTCCAGTATCGTCTGTAATCCCTCTCCGACAAGATGATTGTAACAGGCACCGATGCTAAAGGACAGCAGCTTTTCCACATTGCTGTCAAAGTCGCCGGAGCCGATAGCCTCCTGTAAAAAACTCAGCTTTTTTTCCAGCTCCGATGTCTCAAGGGCACCGTTACACAGGACAATAAACTCATCACCACCCATTCTGACGATCAGCTGTCCCTGGAACGTGTCCCGCAGCAGCTTGCTGATAAAAATCAGCAGCTCATCCCCTTTCGCATGGCCGTAGATGTCGTTTACCAGTTTAAAATTATCGACATCCATATAAAGACAGTGCACCTGCACATCCTGTGGCAGTGACTGCCAGACTTCATTCAGCCCCCATCTGTTGCACAGCCCGGTCAGATAATCCGTATTCTTCCTGAGTATCTCCGGTTTATTCAAAAATTCTTCCATATTATTTCTCATCCCTGTAAAAGTTCCAGCAGTTCATCGCGGCTCATGCTTCCGAGCTGTCCAAGCCCGCCGTTCATGACCTGTTCTGCAAGGTCGCGCTTTGTCTCCTGCAATTTCAGTATTTTCTCCTCGACACTGTGCCTTGCAATCAGTTTATATACAGTCACCTTTTTTGTCTGTCCGATACGGTGTGCCCTGTCTGTCGCCTGATTCTGTGCAGCGACATTCCACCATGGGTCATAATGGATGACGACATCCGCTCCCGTGAGATTCAGGCCGACGCCGCCTGCCTTTAAGGAAATCAAAAATACTGGCACGTCATCCCCGTTGAATGCTTTCACAAGCTGCAGGCGCTTTTCCTTGGAAGTCTCACCCATAATCACATAATACGATATCCCCTGCTCGTCCAGCCGTGTCCTGATAATATCCAGCATTGACGTAAACTGGGAAAACAAAAGCATTTTGTGCCCGCCGTCCATCGCGCTCTGCACCAGCTCAATACAGGAATCAAGCTTTGCCGAACCGCCGTCGTAATTGTCAAAGCACAGACCAGGGTCGCAGCATATCTGGCGCAGCCTTGTCAGCTCTGCGAGAACCTTCATCTTATTTTTGTTGAAATCCTCATCATCCTGCTTTGTCAGCATCTCCTGCATATGTACGACCTGTGCATCATATGCCGTCTGCTGGATTTTGTCAAACTTAACATAGCGCACTTCCTCGAGCTTGTCCGGAAGGTCCTTTAAGACATCCGACTTTAGCCGCCTCATGATAAACGGGGCTACCATCCGCTGCAGCCGCGACATGGCATCCTTGTCATCATACTTCACAATGCGGGTTTCCACATCCCTTTTAAAGACCTCGTAGCTGTACAGAAATCCCGGCATGAGAAAGTCAAATATACTCCACAGCTCGCTCAGCCTGTTTTCAATCGGCGTGCCTGTCAGCGCAATTCTCATGCGGCTGTCTATCACCTTCACTGCCTTTGCAACCGCGGTTGTATGGTTCTTGATATACTGCGCCTCATCAATAATCTCATAGGTAAATTTTTTACCCTCATAATAGGAAATGTCCCTCCTGAGAAGGTCATAAGAAGTGACACTCACGTCATAATCCGCGTACTCCTCTATCCTCTTCTGGCGCTCCTGCTGGTCGCCTGTAATCAGCTGCACCTTCAATTCCGGCCCAAACCGCCCAAACTCCTCCCCCCAGTTAAACACAAGGGAAGCCGGTGCAACGACCAGCGTTGTCACGCCTTCCTTTTTTCCGGAAAGCAGGAAGGATATCGCCTGTATGGTTTTTCCAAGTCCCATATCATCGGCAAGAATACCCCCGAACTGGCAGGATTCCAGTGTCTTGAGCCACTTAAAGCCATTTTTCTGGTAACTGCGCATCACGCGCTTAAGGCTGTCAGGCACCTCATAATCCGCGTCACTGATGGTCTTGAAATTCTTGACCATCTTTCGGAATGTATGATCCCTGTTTGTGTAAAAGCCCTCCTTTTCCTCAAGCAGCTTGTCCAGATAAAGTGTCCTGTATACCGGAAGGTGGATTTTACCTTTGATAAATTCCTTTGGCGGCAGGTGCATAGTGTCCATCATTTCCTTCAGCATCTGAAGGTTCTCGTCCTCAAGGTTGACAAAGTCGCCGTTTTTCAGCCTGTAATATTTCTTGTGAAGCTTATAGCCCTTCAGGACATCCAGCAGCTCCTCACGGCTGATATCCTCCGTCTCAATCTTCATGTCAAGCAGACCGCTTGAGACAGAGACGCCGACTGTCATGTGCATCTTTTTCACAATGTTGAGACTCCTGAACGCATTGGTGCACTTTACTTCCCCAAGCTCCGCAAGCGTCTCCACACCATGGCTGAGCACCTCATAAATGACATCTTCCTCCCCATTGCAGTAAAAAAAGTCCTTTTCCACATCGACATATGGAAACAGCTGCTTGGTCAGAAAGAAAATTTCGCGCTCCCGCCCTTCCAGCCGGAACCCCGCGTAATGTGCATTCCTCCCATTTGTGACTGCGGAATCCACCACGGAGCATTCCCTGTCGCCATAGCGCGCCGTCACGCGGCAGGTAAGGTCATTTCCCTCCGCGTCCAGGTAAAATATGAACACCACCTCCGGCGGCAGATATTTATGAATCTCCTCGCTGTCCTCCTCCATCACGGTAAAAATGTCCTCAAGCTGCGGCAGCATGGAATAATAAAAATCAGTAAGCTTGTTTCTCCCAATCTGGAATTTCAGCTCTTCCCCCTGTGCCATGTCAAGGAGCGGCCTGATTTGATTTATGACACCAATGTCAGTTTTGTGCAATACGTCATTCCGGATATAATATGCGTATTCCGTTCCCATATAAAATTCCGGCATGCTGCACGAGACATCAATCCCATGAAAATCCTTCCTCGACCCGATTTTACTTTTACGAATCTGCATGGTCAGTTTCGGCGTGCCCTCCCTGCATGTCAGCTGTACCTTTCCTTTTTTGACGGACATTTTGTCATCGTACTCCACGGAATCCTTCCCCAGAATCTCGCAGAACTGGTCCAGCCGCCAGCCATACAGCACAAAGTCCGCGCATTTCCTCTTATTCTCATAATAATAGTAGCGCATTTCATTGATGCGGTTGATAACTTCCTCTTCCTCCTGTATGACCTTGCTCATAAAATCATACCACTGCCTTGCACGCGGCGTAAAGCTATCGGCGTTCAGGCTGAGCTTCGTGCTTGTACCAAACTGTACTGTCTCGGAGCCCCGCACCTGTTCACAGAATTCTATCATATCCTTGATGACAAACAGCTTCCCTGTCCCAACCTTGAACGACATCCTGATTTCTCCGTCCCTGTGGGATAAGCGGGGTTCCAAATGCATCCTCTCTCCCTGCATCGCGGCGCTTGACACAATCTGGTTGGTGTGGTGCCGCTGAAAATCATGAAGCAGTATCGCACCATATTTGTCCGTCGCATCCCCTATTTCGTTTTTCTGAAAATACGTCCCGATATACTGAAGCAATGCCGCAACAAAAACGCAATTGCTCTTTTTCGCTGTATACCATCCATACCCCCTGCATTCAGGACATCCGCAGTCCGTCCGTAGTGCGCGTTCCCTGTTAAATGTGACCCTGACAGGAAACTGCTTTTTGCGGTGCTCTGCCGTGGCGCCCACCATGGCAATCAAATCATCCATCTGGTCAAAATATCCTGTCTCGACAGACTGCACGAAAATCTGATTTGTTTCCAGCAGCTCCTTACCCTTTTCCATCGTTTTATCCGAGATATCCAGACTTCTTATAATGGACCGGATGTCAAAATACTGATATTTTAACTCCTGTCCTGCTTCTTCCTGCACACTGTCTTTTTGCGTGTTTATTTTTTCCAATTCCTTCATTGTTTTTTCCTTATGCAAAATATATTTTATAGAATGTATTCCAAATCCCATACTGAACAAATATATTTTATCATCTTATCACGTAATTGTCGAGAAGAAGCCGCCACCCATGACACACCAGCCAAAAAGCGACAGCCCTGCTACAAGGCTGTCACTTTGATACATCGAAACAATTATGAAATCTTTGGAAACAGCTCCTTCACTGTCGGATAAATCTGCACAAAGCTGTGGTATCTTTCCTCATAGCGGGCTGCAAGCTCCTTGTCAGGCTCCACACTGTCGACCACCTTCACAAGCCTTGACGCTGCATCCTCCACGGACGCGTACTCCCCGCACGCCACCGCTGCAAGGATTGCCCCGCCGTATCCGGGTCCCTCCTCGCTCTCAATGATATCCAGGCGGATATTCAGCACATTCGCAAAAATCTTTTTCCAGAGCGGGCTCTTTGCGCCGCCACCGCAAATCTTTGACGACTGAATGCTGATGCCAAGGCTTTTCGCCACCTCAAAGGAATCGCGGATGGCAAACGCCACACCCTCGAGCACTGCCTGATACAGGTCGGCCCTTGTGGAATCCATCGTCATTCCGATGAAAGTGCCACGCGCGTTTGCATCGTTGTGCGGTGAGCGCTCTCCCATCAGATAAGGCAGGAAATAGACATGGTTTCTGCCAAGCTTGTCATCCGTAATTGCAGACTGCTCGCGCGCAAAATCCGTTGTCTGCATGATTTCCTCCATCCACCACTTGTTGCATGAGGCTGCGCTCAGCATACATCCCATCAGATGGTATTTACCATCAGCATGCGCAAAGGAATGAAGGGCATTGTTCTTGTCAACCCCGAAATTTTTGCTGGATATAAATATTGTCCCGCTCGTGCCAAGTGAAATATTGCACATGCCGTCACCGACTGTGCCCGTCCCGATTGCCGCCGCCGCATTGTCGCCTGCGCCTGCCGCAACCTTTACAGTCTCCGGAAGCCCAAGCTCTGCCGCAACCTCCGGTTTCAGTGTTCCCACAACCGCATAGCTCTCATATATTTTTGCAAGCTGTGAATCCGTTACGCCGCAAATTTGCATCATTTCCTTCGACCAGCATTTATGTTCCACATCAAACAGCAGCATGCCGGAAGCATCCGACACATCGGTACAAAAGCTCCCTGTCAGCATATATGCAATATAGTCTTTCGGAAGCATAAGCTTCTCTATCCTGGCAAAGTTTTCGGGTTCGTTATTTTTTACCCACAGTATTTTCGGTGCGGTAAATCCCGTAAAAGCTATGTTTGCAGTATATTTTGACAATTTATCCTTTCCGATTTCATTGTTCAGGAAATCAGTCTCAGCCTGCGTCCTGCCGTCATTCCACAGGATTGCAGGGCGGATGACTTTGTCGTCCTTGTCCAAAATAACCAGTCCGTGCATCTGGCCGCCAAAGCTGATGCCTGCCACCTGTGATTTGTCACAGTCCTTTGTCAGCTCCTTTAACCCTTCCTTCACTGCATTCCACCAGTCCTCCGGTTTCTGCTCACTCCATCCCGGATGTGGGAAATACAGCGGATATTCCTTTGACACAATGTTTGTTATCCTGCCGTTTCCTTCCATTAAAAGAAGCTTCACTGCCGATGTACCTAAATCTACACCAATATAATACATAAAATACCGCCTTTCCGACTACTGAACGTTTATCGTTTTCCGTGCTCGTGCACGTTATTATTATAAAATAAGTATAACGGTTTTCTGCATATTTTTCATGGTATAAAATACACTAATTTTACCTGTAAAATTTGACTTTTTGCATAAATCCCATCCTGCTGCCGGGATTACCATCTAAAACAGTTCCGAATGGGAAAGATATTAAAAATTTATTATCTCGTTACATTTTTTAAAAAATAGTGTACAATCTAATATGATAGATACTCTTGTGTTATACTGCATTCATATAATAGAAACAGTATTTGATAGAAATAATGAAAGGATGAGCGGAATGATTTTTCACAAAAACATTAAGCTACGAAGCAGACTCATTGCCGGCATTACGCTCGTAACGGTGCTTTTTTCCAGCGCCTCTTTTACCAATATAGTCACTTCCGGAACCGCAACAGCATATGCCGATACGGACAGCAATGAGAAAATGGAACAGCGCAAGGCGCTTCCCATACAGTCAAACAGTATTGAAAACTGGCCAAAAGGCCCGGTCATCGGTGCGCAGTCCGCGATACTGATGGAAATGAACACACACACCATCCTGTACGCCAAAAATATCCATGAAAAAAATTATCCTGCAAGCACTACAAAAATCCTGACCTGCCTTCTCGCCATGCAGAACTGTGCAATGAATGAAATCATCACCTTTACGCACGATTCCATCTATGACGTCCCGTCTGACGGCTCCCGTCTCGGCGGCGTTGACACGGGTGATACGATGCCTATGGAGCAGGCGCTCTACTGCGTGCTGGTACAGTCTGCCAATGATGTCGCAACTGCCGTGGGCGAGCATGTCGCCGAAAAGCTTGGCAAGGAAAAAACGGTGGCGGCTTTCAGCGAGCTCATGAACGAAAAGGCTAAGGAGCTCGGCTGTATCAATACAAATTTTACCAACTGCAACGGGCTTTACGACGACAACCATTACACAACCGCATATGACCTTGCCCTAATCGGATGTGCCTTTTTTGAAAACGAACTGCTCTGCAAAATGTCCTCCACGACAAGCTACCATTTTAAGTTAAAACCGGATGATGAGAATGATACATGGATAGCCACGAAAAACCAGCTTTACAAGGGAAAAAATTATGAGTACCCTTATCTTCTTGGCAGCAAGACAGGGTATGTGTCACAGTCAGGGCAGACTCTTGTCTCCGCAGCTGAAAAAAATGGCATGAAGCTTGTCTGTGTCATTCTTACGGAGGAAACACCCTATCAGTTTGAGGACACAATCTCGCTTTTCCAGTATGGGTTTGAAAATTTTCAGAAGGTCTCCATCAATGACAATGAGAAAAAGTATAATATCGACACGATGGATTTCTTTGATACGGAGAATGACCTGTTTGGGGATTCGACGCCGCTGATATCCATAGAAAATGACGCTTATGTCATTTTACCGAACACTGCCGAATTTAGTGATGCCGTCCCCACACTGACATACACCAGCGAACAGGCGGACACGAATGTCATCGCCTCTATCAGATACACGTACTCTGACGTGGATGTCGGAAGCTGTAACCTGGTATTTTACAAATCCAATATTCCGGCATTCAGCTTTGCCACAAACAACCTGGATTCGGAAGTAAGCGGCGCAAACATAAATGAGCCGGACACATCGCTCCTTACCGGGGAGGATGAATGCCTGAATACCGGCACCGTACAGGAGACCGAGACAAGAATCATTTATATCAATGTCAAAAAAGTGCTTATTGGAATACTGATGGCTGCGGCGCTTGTGATTCTCATACTATTTATTGCATCCATCATTAACAGCTACAGCTTTTCACCGAAGGGTCAAAGCAGCAAACGCCGCAGGCAGCGCAGGAGGGAAATATGGGCTGCCAAATGGCAGGCAAGAAGAAGTGCAAGGCGTAGAATGATATCATGCTCCGGCAGAAAAAGAGGAAGGCGGTAGACACTGCCTTCCTCTTATGACTTCTTTCTTCTTTCCTTTCTGCTTTCCCGAACCTGCTTTTTCTTGTTCACAATATCACATATCACATCGGGCGCTGCCTGACGCATCGTTTTGACAACATATGTTTTGTTGTGCTTCAAGGACTTGCGAAGGCGTATTTTTCCTTTTAGGGCGCCGTGCTGTGCGCAGCTGACAATGGTATAATAATTTTTGCCATTGTTGGTAAACCATGGAATCTTTTTCTTTGTCTTTTTCCCGCATAAAAAACATTTGCAGGACAAAACCTCCTTGTCCTCCATTGCGGCAATCTTGTCCGGAAACTCCCTTGATATATATTTTGAATAGTCGCCAAATGATACCTTAATCTCCTCAGACTTGTTCCGCGGGAGACAGTACGTATCAAAGGAATAATTGAGAAACACACTGTCATCATGGATGTTCTTAATGACCTGCGCTGTATAGTAAGCATCCGCATACGCCCTGTGAAATGCCCCCTCTATCCCGATGCCAAGAAAATCCACCGCGTACTGCAATGTACGCCTTGATTTTTTATCCTCAAAGGCGATGCTGAACAGCTTCTGTATGTCCAGAAACCTGATTGTCTTTTGTGACACAGGTGTCATATTGTAATAATCCATGTTTACCTGCAATTCCGTGATGTCAAGGTTTCCCCATGTACAGAAAACATAGTCATTCCCGCACCACTTGACAAAATCCGCGGCGACGTCAGGGAACGCCCGGCAGCCCTCAAGCTGTTCCATCTTTAAGTGAATCAGCTCTCCTGTCACCTGGTTCATTTTATGAAACACCTGCGGTTTTATCAGCTCATGAAAACTATCCGTCTGCTCCTTCTTATCATTTAATTTTACAGCCCCAATCTCTATAATTTCAAACGTAAGATCATTCTCCCGTTTTGTCTTTAAATCGGCAGCCTGGTTCCACTCCAAATCAAAAACAATATAATTCACTTAATTCTCCTAAAATATAACGGTACGGTCGCGCTTTTTTGAACGGTTCCCAAGGAACTGTTTGACAATTACTTGTGACAAGTAATTGTCATGGGTAATTTATTAACAGTTCCTTAGCATTATAACATAGAGCAGACTACCTCCGCAACCTATACTGGCAGTCGAAAAGACTGATGTAAATTGTATGAATTATAAGTTTATAATGTCAGGCAGATACGGCACAGGCTGCATATGCTTTCAGTATCCATGTGTCACTGCTGCAGCTTTATGGTATCCACAATGGGCAGTTTCAAAATTTATATTTACTCATTGCCATATTTTTTATGAACGCTGTGGAATAATCAGCAGCACATGGAGGATAAATACATTCTCCTGTGTCTCTATACTCATGGCGCCGCCATATTTCTCTGCCACCGCATTTACATTCGACAGACCTGTCCCTTTTTTGAACGCGCCTTTCCCATGGAAGCTGTTCTCGATTTCCATCATAAGGAAATCCCCCTGGATCCGCCCGGACACACGGATATATTTTTCTATACTGTCATCCAGATTTTTTACTGCCTGAATCGCATTATCCAGTGCATTTGACAGGACAATACAGATATCAATGTCCCGCATACTACAGGGGTATGGCAGAAGGAGGGAACAGTCCACATCTATCCCCATGCCTTTTGCAATCCCCAGTTTGTTTCCCACCAGAATATCCACTACCGGGTTATTGGTGCTGCAAGGAAATGACATTTTTTCCGCCATATCGTCCATATCCTCCATATAGCTTACCGCCTCCTCCAGTTTCCCACTCCGAAGAAGGTTTTTTACCACTGCGATGTGGTTCCTGATGTCATGGCGGAAGGACTTTGTTTCATCGTAATGGGTTTTTGCTTCCTCCACATACTGGGTCAGGGAATGTTCCTGCTGCTCCAGCAGTGAAATTTCAGTGCTGAGTCGGAAAATCTGCTGCAGTTTCTTATAGGAAAACAGGATACAGAACAGGCTGGCAAGTCCCAGAAAATACATTGCCAGCATCTGCCCATGACTGAAAAAATGTGCCGCAGGCCCTTTGTCCACCAGGATTTCAAACTGGAAGTCATATTCAATCGCACCAATATAGTTACTCATAATAAATATCATCAGAATCGGAACAAAAATCAGAAACATCTGCTGCATTCCCATTGTGGTATCAGGAGCATCCGCAGGGCACAGGGCATCCACGGGATAAAGGACATCCCGGGAAAAATAGCGGTATACGATATAATAGCAAAACCCGCTCAGCAAAAAGGACGCCGCCTCGCAGATCAGCATGGCCGCAATATTGCCTGGCTCATGGAAAAAAGCGGGCAGCCATGGGTATGGAAGGTTCATCAGCGAGTTCACGATTCCGCTGCAGAGCAGCATGATTTCCGTTGTCAGCGTCGCATACAGTAGGGAAGCCTTAAAATTCGCATGGCAGGCAAAAGTCCCACATATGGAAAGCAATAAGACAAACACCACAAAGCCAGCAATCGTGCCGTTCGGAATAAACTCACCCGCAATCACCGCACCTACTCCAAACAGGAAATAAAAAGGAGGTCCTATTTTCTTTTTCAGGAACTTTGACAGAAAATAAGCATAAAAAGACGTCTCAATCACGCCCATAATGTAGATATTGAAAAAATCTAAATACTCAGCCATGTTACCTGCACCCATAAAAAGCCTTTTACACATTCTTCATATACTGCAAAACAACACTAGAAAACTCCTTGCTCCGCAGTCGCGATACGGGAACCTCCTTGCCGTTATCCATATAGGCAGTCCCGTTTTTATATCCTCTTAAATGCTTCAGGTTGATGAGATAGCTCCTGTGGCACCGAAAAAAATGACTGCCCAGCTTTGTTTCTAAGTTTTCAATCCGTTCATAATAATCAACAACCTCGCCGGAAGCCAGGTTCAGATATATTTTCCGGTCTATGATTTCACAGAACACAATCCCGTCCTTTGGGATGATGCGCCCCTCATATCCCTTTTGCACCAGCAGGCTGTCTTCGCTGGCGTTTTGCATAGAAGCGTAAAGGCGCTCCATCGTCCTTTCAAACTGTTTTTCATCCACCGGCTTGACCAGATAGTCATAGGCCTGCACCTCGAATGACTGAAATACCATCTCCTTCAGAACCGTGATAAATATCAAAAAGCCCCGAAACTGATCCGCCCTCAGCTTCCTTGCCGTTTCCATACCGTCCATGCCCTTCATCTGGATATCCAGAAACAGGATGTCAATCTGTCCGTCGTAATTCAGCAGCTCTTCGCCGCTTAAAAATGTCCGAAGATGAATCTCCCTGTTTTTTCTATGGAAAAAATCGTATACAAAAGTCTTTATATGATCGGACATATGTTTTTCATCATCACAGATTGCAATGCGGATCAAAGCGCCACCTCCTCACTTTTATGTTGTCAGCGGCAAAAATTTATCTGCTGCGCCGCCATAGACTGACATTTTATTATAGTCTGCCAAAAATAACAAAAAAATTGTATTGCTGTGAAATGTTTATCTGTTGCCGCGAAATGTTAAAACGGATATTTTATCAGCGTGAAAAGTACTTCTTCGCGAAGCAGTCTCTGCTGCGAGTGGCTAGAAGTACTTTTCACGCTATATTCATTAGCTAATATCTCGTTTCTGATACACTTTTACCGCAATCCGGTATGAAATGTAAAACCAGATAACAGAAATGATAAGTACAATATTGAAAACAAGAAGGATATGCTCCTTTACAGGAAACGCTAATCCTCCTTGTTTTCCTCCTCGTACAATAATGTTAATAAACTGATTAATTTATCAAGCGGTATCCCGCTCATATGGGCAATTTCTATCGCGTCATTAAAACATCCCTCTATCTTTTTTTGCTGTTCTTCCAAATAAAAGTCCTGATTCCTCACGGATACATAGCAGCCTTTTCCCGCCGTCGTCTCAATAAAACCGTCTTCCTGCAAGATATCATATGCCTTTTGCACGGTCAGAACACTGACCTGAAGGGACTTTGCAAGGGAACGGATAGAGGGAACCGCTTCCCCGGCATTTAGTCCGCCACTCATAATCTTTGCCTTTATCTGCGACACAATCTGCTCATACAGAGGACGACTTGTCTTATTACTCACAATAATCTCCAAACCGCCACCGCCTTTCTGTATTATACTGTATTGTATATATAAGTACAGTATAATACATTGTAAAACAGCTGTCAAGTAAATTACAAAGACCCCATTGCCTTAGAGCGTGTTTGAAAAATGCTTTAGCGATGAGATCTTTGTATCAGCAAACTTATTCAACTGTGATCACTACAATTTTTACAGCTTCACTTGGATGCGCTTCATCAAAATCAATCAGCCCGCGGTAACTAATCTCTACTTTATCACCCACGGCAATCGGGGAATCTCCTTCTGCTGCCTGTGCATTTTCCGTGGAATACCCTTCCAATATCTGCGCATTTTCCGTGGAAAAATAATAGAGCATGTCATCCTCCGGTGTCCTGATTGTCACTTTGCTGCCTTCATACTTTTCAACAATTCCGGCAATGGGATCTGGAGAGACTTTTCCATCCTCTTCTAAAATCTCCGGCTGTGACGGTTCCACAGGATTCGTTTCTATCTCCGCAGCTTCTGTGTCTGCGGTTTCTTCCTTTTCCGTTTCCTGTCGGGAATCCGTCTCCACAGAAACTGTGTCCTCTTTTGAATCCGACGAGCAGGCGGTCATTCCCATCGCTATAACAACCAAAAATATTAGAATATGTTTTCTTTTCATAATCTTTCTCCTCATTTTCTAAAAGAATCGTATTTCTATAGCATGGAATTCATCATTTTTAAAGCTGCCTTTCATTTCAACGCACATATGCTCTTTCAAGTCCTGAAATCCGGTCTCTACGTTTCCATCAGTGTCTTTCAAATAAAAACGAGTATCTTCTTCGAAAACTACATGTACCAACTGGGAATCGGGAATATCCGCATCTGAGCTTGGGGAACTGTATATTACAGAACCGTCATCAAGAATTTTCACTTTCCTCTCGACAATAAAAAACGAGTCCTCCTCCATCTTCCGAACCTTGCCCATAAAATCCGCATCAACAGCAGCCGCGACATCCGGTTCTAAAACGTGCCATTTCCCCGCTGTATTTTCCTGTGGCGCTCCTGTATTCCCATCAATGTCTTTTAATGGCGCATCATTTAATTCCTCTGGTGATTCTTCCCCTGCCCGGGTTCCTTCTGTTTTAGCGGCAGATTCATGGCCGGAAGTACATCCTACAGTTATTGTGTTCAATATGCAGACTGTACCAAATAATATCATTGCCTTTTTCAGTCTCATAAATGCCTCCTTGTTATTTATAGAAATAACAATCATTATAGTCTGTCTCAATCATTCAAACAACCTGTTTGTAGTGAAATGCATTCTGAATGCCGTAAATGATGGATATCTGATTGTTATTTATAGTTATGCCAACCTCTATCTTGACAAAAGACTTTATCATATCTATACTTATACATACCGGATAAATGTATGGAGGTGATTTGAATATGGCTCGTAACAAATATCCCGAAATAACAGTAGAAAAAATATTAGAAGTATCGCAGCGGCTTTTTCTTACAAAGGGATATGACAACACTACTATTCAGGATATTGTAGATGAACTGGGTGGACTTACAAGGGGGGCAATCTATCATCATTTTAAGTCAAAAGAAGAAATTATGGACGCTTTAACGAACAAAATGTTTCGTCAAAATAATCCATTTGATACAGTGAAAAACCAAAAGGATTTGAACGGACTACAGAAAATGAAAATGGCAATGTCCTTAAACCAGTCAGACAAGGAAAGGGTAAATCTTTCATTACAGGCAATGCCTATCCTGAAAAATCCACGCATACTGGCTGGGATAATTGAATCTAACAGACAGGTACTTAGTCCGTTTTGGCTGGAACTTCTCACAGAGGGCAACAAGGACGGTTCTATCCATACGGACTATGCCAAGGAACTATCTGAATTGATACCTTTGTTTGATTTATGGCTAACACCATCAATTTACCCGGCAACCCCAGAAGAAATATATCATAAATTTCTGTTTATCAAAGAAATATTTGATAAAATGGGGCTTCCCCTGATTGATGATGAAATCATGGAAACTGTAAAGAAAACACTGCAAAACATGGGCGAAAGCTAATCAGAAAAAAATAAAGAAATTCTTGGCTGCAATGCTGGCATGGACAAGTCTGCGTTATCAAGTAAAAAACATGGAGGTACAAAACTGGAAATGAATGTTGTTTTTTTACATGGGTTAGGGCAATCCCCCTCAAACTGGAATGAAACAATTTCATGCCTGCCCAAAGATATAAAGGCATACTGCCCTAACTTGTTTGATTTCAGTACGGACAGAGCGATAACATACAAAAATATATATCTTTCCTTTGAAAAATACGTTGATAAGTTTTCAGAACCCATAACGATTTGCGGCATTTCATTCGGTGCGGTTTTGGCATTGAACTATTGCATTAACCATGCTGAAAAAGTTCAGTCTTTGATATTGATTGCACCACAATACAAAATGCCAAGGTTCCTTTTAAAATTTCAAAATATTTTATTCCGTGTCATGCCGGAAAAATCTTTTTTGGTAAGCGGCATAAAGAAACAAGATATGATTCACCTAACCAGTTCCATGTTGGAATTAGATTTTGAGCAGGATTTAAGAAATATATTGTGTCCGGCTTTGATTATTTGCGGGAAGCATGATTTGGCTAATATTAAAGCAGCAAAGACACTGGCAAAAAATATTTTCACCACCAAATTATGTTTAATTGATAATGTTGGGCATGAAATAAATGTAACATCTTCCCTCAAATTGGCTAATGTCATGAATGCTTTTTTAGATACTCAAAGGGTAACAGATTAAAGCGCCATTGACCTGTGCGCCGCCGGAAAGAATCGGAGCGTCAGTGGAAAAGATACCACTTTATATCCTTTACCCATGAAAGCAGCGTCCTAAAAAAAGAAAACACCAAAGTCTTAGTTTTACGGTGATAAGGAAGTATTTACAACAACTTATCAATAACGCTGACAAACAGGGTGCAAAAAAGACGTATAATATGGTATCTACTCATAAAACAGTAGCAACAAACAAACTGATACCAGAGTAGTTACCTTGAAGTTGAGAAGCAAAATGGGTATATTACTAATAGTGATATGTCCATTTTGCTTATTTTAATGATTTATATTTTGAAATATAGGAAAAGCAGATTTCTATGATAAAATAACAAACAGAAATTTGAATATCAATATTGCCAAAAGGTAGGTAGAAAATATGGGAACAACAAAAGCATTATTAGTTGGGGTGTGTGAATATTTAACAATTAAGTGTCCTTCTTTGCCTATGTGTAAAAATGATTTGTTTGCAATGAGAAAGGCTCTTGTCAAAGGGTTAAATATAAGCCCAAGCAATATACATTTATCTAGTGAAACGGGCATTGTAACAAAGAATGATTTTATTGCGTCAATATACACTGTACTTAAAGATATATCGGAAAATGATACATTTATTTTTTATTTCTCTGGTCACGGTGGAAAAAATTGCTTAGTATTGAGTGATGGTTTGATTGAGTTACAGGATTTACTTAATACAATAGAGCAAGTGCAAACTAAAAATAAAATTGCTATTATAGATAGTTGTCATTCGGGTGGTTTTTCACTTGAAAATGTTCCAACGGTAGACATTGACGAAACGGTTGAACATTTTGCCGGACGCGGTTTTGCAGTTTTGGCTTCTTGTGGTGCCAATCAATCTTCTGGCTTTGATGAAGATAATGAAATTAGTTTATATACAAGTTTTGTATGTGATGCATTAACTGCGCGTTTTTTGATTAGAAAAGGTAAGAAATCTTTGGAAGCAATAAATGAAGCAATATTTCATTTTGCAGAAGTTTCAAACAGAAAAGGAAAACATAATTTTCAGCAACCAGTATTTCGCTCAAGTATAGGTGGAACTATATTTTTTGATGTTGAAGAATACAATCCCTACAAAATCGAAAAAGTATACGAAGAAACAGATAACTATATTATTTATAATGTTGAACCAGTACATCATGCCGATGCAAAAAGATTATCTGTTAAAGTGCTTTTGCGTTTTCAAAGTTCAATGGAACAGATTGCAGAAATTGCAACAGAAATAAAAAATAAAGTGCTTTATTATGATGTGTACCAGAATGAAATTGCAGAAGCACGTTATAAAGGGCGTGCAGCAAATATTGTGTGGTGCTATTTTGGCTATGATGAGGATGATATGGTTGATTGTAATTTTATTTGTCATTCTACATGGGTTGATGATGCACAAGACAAAGAATATTGGTATCGTACATCAAAAAATGCTATCACTGCAAAGGGAGTTCACATTGATGTACATAGTTCATATGAGTTAATAAAGAAATTAAAAGATAACACCTTAGATAAGGATGAATTGATTCAAATTACAAGAAAATATACCGCTAATATTATATCAGCAGCAGAACAATACATTAAAGTATTTAGAGAATATATCAACAATACGATAACCGAAGAAGAATTGATTGATAGCGTTGCGCCTCTTAATATTGAAATCTCAAAATGGTTTTTGAAACAAAGTGATTTACCAATACCTCCAAAGGAATTGCATGATTGGGCACATATACATACAAAACTTTCTTGTACAATACATGATTTTTCTCTTTTTTATGATAAGAAAAATTTAAAGACATGGAAAAGTGAAAATAGAAAAAGGTTATTACAAAATGCAATCAAGCAATATGAAATGGAATTAGAAGAACTAAAAACGGCAGATAAACGAATTTAATTATAATTATCGTTACGCAATAGAACGCTATTTTTGAGGGCAGACATATAAAACCCTTACCCCGTCCTTTTAACGCCCGCAAAACCGCATAAATCAAGGATAAAACACCTCCTACTGCGTAACAATCCCCATAATAAATCGAGGGCGAAAGCAGTCTACTGATTTCGTCCTCTTGACTACCCGCAAGCAAAGGCGGGAAAAGCTGTCAAGGGCGCGCAGCGCGAAGTTTACCCTTGACAGCTTTTCCTGTCTTTGCTACTCCCTATCGGTCGAAGCGGAATTTCAATATGGCTTCAACCAGTTTCGCCTTTAGCCTGTCCTGCGTATCGTCGTTGATATGCCCCTTATACATAGACAGATATTTGATGTGTGCGGTGTAGTGCCGCAATACTGCGTCTACCGCTTCCGGCTCTCCGGCAACGGCTTTTTCGATTACCTCATAAGGTATCAGCTTCTTGTTCCTCATGTTCCAATCTCTCCCATTCTTTCCGTAACTGTTTCAGTGCAACATTTCTTCTGCGGTTTATCGAACTTCTGCAACGTCCGCACAGTCTGCCGATTGCTTCATCACGATAGCCAATGAAGTAATAAAGCAACAGAACTTCCCGCCTTAATTCCGGCAATCTTGACAAAACCGTTGCTAACCGTTCATCATCAACAATAACTTCCTCTCCCAACACAAGAAATACAGTCGGCTTGTCCTGCTTTTCAAAATAACTGTCCATAGCAGACGGTTCAAAATATCTTTCCGACATTAGATAGTCAAGGGATATTTCCCGTTCTTCTTTCCTCTTCAAATCCCGCCATGCGTTAATGGCTTCATGGCGCAGGACAATCTTCCAGAACGCATGAAACGCATATTCGATATGTTCCATGAACTGTTCAGAATATCTCATTTTCACTCACCCCCTTTCTTCCCAGTAGGGGGCTATTACAGCAAATACCCATACAGCAGAAAGAGCATAGGTATTTGAGTAATGCGAGTTATCAAGACATGCTAAATGATATGTGTGTTCATACTCGTAGGCAGAAAATCCCATTCCATAAGACAGGATTTTTTTGATAATTCACCATAGCCAAAACTACCCATGAAATAAAAAA
>DKUL01000034.1:0-39139 GCA_002490665.1 Lachnospiraceae bacterium UBA7205
GAGTTCATGCTGGGCATTTGTGTCGATATTAGCCTGTACGATCTGGGCCGCCATAAGCGAGGCAACAGCAACCATCTCGCGCTTCACCTCGTCCGCTAATTTCTGCTTCTCAAGCTCTGCCTCTCTCCTGGCATTCTCCACGATCCGACTAGCCTCCTGCTTTGCGTCGGCAACAATCTTGGCCTCATTCTCCATACCGCGCTTGCGCGCATCTGCAAGAATCGCTTCCGCCTCTTTGCCTACCTGATTCAGTTTCTCTTCGTAGAGGGCACGTGTTTCTGCCGCAGACTTCTGGTCCGCTGCCGCCTGATCCAGCTCTCCTTTGATCTTCTCCTTCCTGTCGTTTAGCATCTTTCTCACCGGATTAAATAAGAAGTGCGATGCGACCAGGAAAAGGACGAACATGGCAATGATCATGAGAACCGTGTCTGCAAGAAGCTGAAAGTCCAGGTCAAATAACCGGCTCAGTCCCTCTGTCTCGGTAGCAAGTATCATGGTGTGATTCACCATACCTTTGTACCTCCTTCTTATGATTTACTGCGCAAATCGCACCAATTGCACGCAAAACCAAAGATTCTGGTGCTAACATGATTCACGCGTTTTAAAATTCAAAATTTTTTGTTGTGCTGCCATTAAGGTACTAAAGGTTTTACGAACAATAACAGCATGGCTACAAGCAGACCATAGAGACCAGTTGTCTCGGCAACCGCCTGACCAAGAAGCATGGTAGAAGTAACGTCAGACTTTGCACCCGGATTCCTTCCAACTGCCGCTGCTGCATGACCTGCGGCGATACCCTGACCAACACCAGGTCCGATACCTGCGATAACCGCAAGACCTGCACCAATTGCCGAACAACCTAAGATAAAGTTTGAATTAAATTCCATAGTTCATTCCTCCTGTGAAATAATTAGTAATAATTTTAGAAAAAGCAAATCATTTTCGGAGAACAGCGAAGCTGTTCTCTTAAACGAAGTTTTAGATTTTGTTACACTGCGTCTTTTGCAGTGTTAGAAAATCTCTTCGTTTTATCCTTCAATGGCATTGTTGATATATGTCATTGTCAGCATACAGAATACATACGTCTGAATTGCTCCTGAGAACAAGTCAAAATACACATGAAGCGCCGCTGGCCACCCTGTGGCGATAAATCCGAGCAGACCATAAAGCAGAGCCATCATGACAGTTCCTGACAATACGTTTGCGAACAAACGAAGCGACAGGGAAATGGGTACCGCGATATCCCCGATAACGTTAATAGGTGCCCAAATTGGCCATGGATCACACAGTCCCTTAATAACGCCTGAAACTTTCTGATACTTAAATTTGTTAAAGGTAATCAGGGTAAAGGTAATCAGACCAAGTGCAAATGTCACACCATAGTCAGCCGTAGGCGCCCTAAGACCCATCAGTCCAGAGATGTTGCTGACGAGGATAAAGATGAACAGCGTGCCGATATAGTTGGCAAAGGCTGTGGCATTTTTCCCCATAACACCCTTAATCATATTGTCGAGCATCTCGACCACAAGCTCCACTACGTTCTGGAATGCTCCTGGGATTTCCGTCGCACGTTTGACCGCCCTGTTCGCACACAGGCAGAATATTATAATAATCGCCATGACAATAAACAGGCATACATGCGTGGTTGTTATCCAGAGCTTCTGTCCAAAGAGCTCATACTGAAATACGCCATGTATCATAAAATCAATATCGTCCGCCCCGGATAACAGGATTCCTGCTCCCATACACTCACCTCCTTGTTTGATTCTTTATTCAGTTTTACATTTTACCTCCGGGGGATTTCCCCCTTCTCCATTGTGAGACAGTCTGGCGAACAACGGCTGTACATAGGCTGATAATTTCAGCCCCATAATTCCGGCAAAAGCCGCCAGTGGATTGCCGATTCTCGTCATCATCAGGATTGCGAGGATACATACCACCACGACATACCTGATGATATTGTGTCTCGTTGCTGCTGCCTGCGCCCCCTTTACATCCCTCTCCACAGTGGCATTGAGTGTGACTGCCATGTGAAAAGCCATAAATATTGCCGTAAGCACCCCTATCCAGAGCCCTATGCTGTAGTCTGCCTTATCCCCTGCGAAAAAGAGACCGGCTATCTGGCACAGTACGCCAAACAAAATGATTCCAAAAAGCAATCCCGGCAAAGCCGTATTGATTTTCCTAAGTCTTGTCCTCATCCCTGTCATCTCCCTCGTATATCTTCTTTGCGAGAATAAAAATATTCCGGAACCCCGCAAGGGCTCCCACAAAGAACAATAAAACAAACCAGAATGCAGTTCCCAGTTTCCTGTCCAGAAACATCCCCGCAAAAGAGCATAAAAAGATTGGAACGAGCATATTGATGCCAAACTGGGTTATCACTGCCAGCGACTGGTACACTGACCTTTTATACTTCTTATTTTTTCCCATTTGCCTGCCTCCATATGCTGATAATATTCCGGCATTCCAACTTTTTCATGCTGCCCATCCATAATTATACAGAAATTTGGTAAAATTGTCTAGCAAATGTCTAATTTTTGTATATTTTTTTCCGTATATATGAAAAAAAGAGGACACTGCCCGTCCTCTTTTCCTCTGGCATCCCAAGCTTTACTTCACCATCACGTCCGCAAAGGAGAACTCTCCCTCCGTCACTGCAAAAAGCTCCTGTTTTGCAAGCCCGAAACAGTCGAGCATCTCCGGCGAGAAGAGACCGCACTCACCATCTATAATCATGCGTGCCGCTTCCTCGACTGCAAACGGATCCTTGTATACGCGCTTACTTACAAGTGCATCATACACGTCGACCACAGACACGATCTGCGCCCAGATAGGAATATCGTCCCCTTTCAGCCCGTCCGGATATCCTTTTCCATCATGCCGTTCATGGTGGTACCTGCAAATATCATAACAATAATGATAAAATTCATTCTCATCCTGTTTAAACTTCTCAAGAAGCTCACAGCCGTATATGGTATGTTTTTTCATTTCCTCGAATTCTTCACTTGTCAGTCTTCCCGGCTTTAACAGGATACTGTCCGGTATCGCTATCTTTCCAATGTCATGGAGCGCTGACGCATTGACAATCAGCGAGGCTTTTTCCTTCGTAATGCCATACTTGGGATAAAACTTCATGATGTATTTCAGGAAAAGCTTTGTGAAGTATTTTACCCGCTGGATATGTTCCCCTGACTCAAGGCTTCTGAACTCGACAACAGAGCTCAGCGCATTTACCAGGAATTCATTGCTCCGCTCAAGCTTCTCACGGCTTTCCCGAAGCTGTCTGGTCCGCTTCTCAAGCTTGCGCTCCACATAAATCCTGTGCTCGAAAAGCTCCATGATGTTCTTTGCGCGCCGCATGACAACATTTGGCGCAAACGGCTTGTAGATAATATCGGATGCACCAAGCTCATACGCCTTCTCATCCGTCTCGTCCGTCGCTTCCCCTGTTATCATGATGACCGGAATATAATTAATGTAATCCTCCTCATTCATGAAACTCAGGACGTCGAGCCCGGACTTCTTGGGCATGAGCAGGTCAAGAAACAGCAGGCACAGCTTGTCGCTATATTCCGTAATGATATTGATTGCCTGCTCGCCGTCCTCCGCCTCGATAATATTATACTGCTCGTCAAATATGAATTTAATCATCTCGCGGTTTATCTCCGCGTCATCCGCTATTAAAATTGTATTTTTTTCAATTGTTTCTGTCGCTTTTGTTGTCTCCATGGCTGTTCTTTCCTTTCCCTTACGCGTCTTTCTTCCCGCTACGCCAACAGCTTCTCAATACCGGCAATTACAACATTGTAATCCTCCGTAACCACACCAAGCATCTGCTTTGCGCCCTCCAGGTCTTTTCCCCGCAATATTTCGGTTATCTCATGGCTGGATTTGTAAAGCCTGGTAAATGCCATGTTCTGGCACATGCCCTTCATGGTATGTGCAGCCCGGAATGCATCGTCTGCATTTCCGTCATTGATACACTGCACAAGCGACTTGTAGCTCTCATCGCGCGTAAACATCCCTGCAAACTTTCTGATCCTGTCTTCTGTGCGCAGCCTTGACATAATCTCGTTGTAATCGCCGCCCACTTCCTCATAGAACTCCTGTACTGTCATAGCTTCCCTCCTGAATTTTATTTTCCAACTAAGAATCTGTAAAGAACTAAATTCGCAGTCCTGCAATGTTATTTCTTTAACAGCCCCTAAATTTTGTACATAAAAAAATTATATATCAAATCCGCATACAATTCAATGTTTTTATACATCCCCCACCCTGGATGGGCATCATGGGGATTCCCCGGAGTATCCCTTGTCAGGACTCGATTTCATCAAGAATCGGGGCTATCTGTGAGATCATATTGTCCATATCCTCAAACATGGCGCTCTTGGTCGTCCCGAGATTGTTGGCACGCTCAATATGGCTTACAACATCCTGATACTGCTGCTTAATCTCATCAAAGAACTGGCCGATTACCTGCAAATCCCTGTGCGCATTATCAATTACGCCGGAGATTTCTGCCTGCACGGACACGGTATTCTCTGCCGTTTCCGTAATCTTATTAAACGATTCATATGTATTGTTGACAGTATTAATATTTCGGTTTAATGCCTGCTGTGATGCACTGATGCTGTTGTTCAGCTCACCAGTCCCGCGCTCCACCTCATGAATGCCTGTATCAACCTCCTCTGCAAGACCCTTAATCTCATCCGCCAGCTCCTTTACATTCGTCGCAACGACGGCAAACCCCCTGCCGAACTGGCCGGCACGCGCCGCCTCAATGGAAGCGTTGAGCGCCAGGATATTGGTCTGGTCTGCAATTGAGATAATCTTTTTCATGCACCGCTGGATTCCTTCCACAGCCGTCTGCAGCTGCGCAAACGTTTTCTCCATATCGCCATAGGACTTTTCCACCTGGACAGAAGTTTCTTTCAGTTCTTCTACCTTGCCCTGCGCCTCCAGCACTGCATTACTGATTTCCCCACGCACCTGTCCAAACTGCCCCGCAACGCTGTTAATCTCCGAAAATGACTGTTCAAAGTCCGACAGCTGGTCATGAAAATGATCTGCCTTGCGCATCACGCCCGTAAAAGAACTGCCTATCAGGCCAAGCTCCCACAGGGATTCCACTTCCTTGCCGACAAGCTCCTTCTGGTATTCCCTGAGACTGTCCGCCACATGAAGTACCGGGTAAAGACCCTGCTCACTGCCCTGTCCCCTGCCCGGCTTTTTCCATCGCTTATCTGAAAATATCATCTTATCCTCCATTCTTGCCAATGCCCGCGAATTTGGGCGCAAGCACAAATTTGCCGTGTGAAAAATTTATTTTTCACACTATCCTCCCCTTACTCAAACACCACGCATGTCATGGACTGGTTGACAAACCGGTTGTTGTAATGCTCACCATAGCCGACAAGACCTGCATGGCTTCCAAGCTCCGACATCTCCTGAAGATATGTATCCATATAGCCGCGCTCACAAAACAGCTTGTAGCGGAACAGACAGTTCACCGTAAAGACAGCCGAGCGGCTTGGAAAATCGCGGCAGATATTGCTTATTGTACGCTGTACAACAGCCTCATAATCTGCCAGCTCGAGCAGAATCAGCACGTCGGAATCATTCACCTGGCGAAAGCATGCAAGCGCATCGCCCTGAACCTCCTTTATGGAAATAATGCAGGTATCATCGCCATTGATTTTTCCAAACGGATTCTGGAATGTCTGCGTCAGAATCTGCTCGTCGGTGACATGGAGAATGCTCTTGTAAACCTGCTTTGCAGATTTTCCGTTCAGGGTTCCGATAACATAATTCTCTTTGTCCGTGTCCGAGGCAATAAACCGGTAGTTTCCATACTTGCGATAAATATTTTCCTTATAGGTCTTCACCCTTCCGTTGAGGTTCCGCACAATGGCGTATGCAACTGCATCCTCATAAATCCTTCCGTTTACTGCCACCTTCCCCGCGTCGCCCGTGCCGCCAACCAGGGAAATTCCATGGTGCTTTAATACCGTATTGATGGTCGTCAGCACACAGGCATCGTTTCCGGAACAGAAGTCGATGCACACGGTGTCAGCGCCCGTCCCGTTTATGGCACGCACATCCTCCTCAAGGCGTTTTATGTATTTTACAGGCATGGCAGAGACCTGTTCCAGAACATTCGCCGCTGCGCTTACGCCATCATAAAACGCGACTACGCCGACACCCTCCTCCACCACTCTGATATCATAACTCATTCCGATGCAACCGATACTTGGAACGCCCGGATAATATCTTTCCAGTGCCTTTACATGCGTTTCAAACTGGGCATTGTTGGACATCAGCATAATAAACTGGGGATTGTCCAGACCTTCGACTGCCTCTGCCAGGTTTCCGCTTTGGCTCATTCCAAAAAACTGTCTCATGCTTTCGCCTCCTTAAGTATTCGTCACAAAATCATCTGCCAAACATATTTTGGCAACTGTCTTGATTATACGTTAAAATACGGCAAAGTGCAACGACAATTTAAAACAGTGTCCGAATTAAAGCAGCAGTTTCGCCTTTGGCTTCAGGTGCAAGGTCCTGGGTTGCTCTGTTACGAACCAAATGTTACCCTTGAAGCAGTTCCTCAAATGCGTTACACTATATGCAGGAACCTGTCGTTTATACTGGTGCTCAAAAAGTCCAGACGCCAGTATAGGATGTACACTGTAAAAATGAATTTCATGTTTGCAGGTGCATCAGGAATGGAGATTATTATGGAGGGGCACACGCCATGGAACAATTAAAAATTTACCGCAGACGTATGATACCGGATGAATGCATTTTGCTGAAGGACGATGTCATCCTTGAACAGACAGATGACATCATTGTCACAAAATGGAACACCTTGAAGCCACGCCGTGATTTTCATCATGGTTACTCCTGCTACTTCCTGAAATCCGGATATAAAATCAGCAAATTTTACCGGGAAGACAACTCACTCCTCTACTGGTACTGTGACATTGTAGATTATGATTATAAAGAAACGGAGCGCGCGCTTATCGTCACGGATCTCCTGGCTGACGTGGTTCTTTATCCTGACGGGTATGTCAAGGTGCTCGACATCAACGAGCTTGCCATCGCCCTTGAAAAGAATCTGTGCCCGCCCGAAACAGTGACACATGCCTTGCGCAGGCTCGACAGCCTGCTGAACATGATTTACGATGACAAGTTTGACACACTGTCCGCGAAAATCGAGCACTGGATTGCATAAATACTGCTTTTTTACTTCCCTGGTAGTATGTTATTGCAGCCCCCGAAATGGTACCCTGATAGTAACCATTAACAGCGCTGTTGCAATTTTTTAACATACTGACATGAAGGAGGTAGACATATTGAAAATAAAAAAAATAATAAAATTCATTCTCGCTGCTTTTACTGTCATTCTTCTGGGCGCAGGCGGTTTCCTGCTGTGGTATTTCAGACCGGTCAGCGCAGTCACCGGCCAGGCGCCCGAGGAGGCATACCAAAACGGCACACCGGCTTTTTACAGGCGAGAACAATACTATCCCCTGGAACGCGGGACGCTTAACGAATTGCCCCCGGACAACGGCATGGGCTTTGACCTGCGCAGCTATGACGTATCGGAATTTCCCCTCTCCGATTACGCGGAGAAGTTATCCGATGTCACCTTTAACAGCGCCACGGTCTGGCCGGATGCGCTCCCGGACGGCTTCTCACCGGCGGACATTATGGAGACCGGCAAAAATCCCGGTCTTGGCATCCGCAGGATTCATGGGCTGGGTTATACCGGAAAAAATGTCAGCATCGCCATCATTGACCAGGCACTGAACCCTGACCATGCCGAATACTGCAATAACATCATGGGCTATGAACTGCTTCATTCCTTTGACATGAGCGCCGCGATGCACGGTGCGGCTGTCGCAAGCATTGCCGTCGGAAAAAACTGCGGCGTTGCGCCCGACGCGAACCTTTACTACATTTCCTCCACGTTTGGCACATTCACACGGAAGGGTGCCAATATTGACCTGGACTACATGGCACAGGGCATTGACCGTGTTCTTGAAATCAACCGGATGCTGCCGGAGGACAAAAAAATCCGTGTGATTTCCATTTCAAGGGGATTTGGAAGCGGCGTGAAGGGCAGCAGCAAGGTGGAGGCAGCGATTGAGCGTGCCAAAAAGGAGAATATCTTTGTCATCACGACGACTACCGCGCCCAACTATGGTTTCCGGCTGATGGGACTCGGGCGCGAAATGACCGCCGACCCGGATGACATCCGCTCCTATGGTCCTGGCAGATTCTGGCGCGATAATTTTTATGCCGGATACGCTGACATGGAAGACGTGCTGCTTGTGCCAATGGACGCCAGGACTTACGCAAGCTGGACAGACACTGACGGTTATGAATTCGGCGCATCCGGCGGCTTAAGCTGGTCTGTCCCATGGCTTGCGGGGCTGTATGCGCTCTGCCTTGAAAAGAATCCGTCCCTGACGCCGGACGAATTTATCAGCAAGGCATTTGAAACTGGCGTCACACAGACAATAGAGCATGACGGGAAAAGCCTCCCGCTTGGCACTATCATTGACCCTGTTGCATTAATCAACGAACTATAAGGAGGGATTTTATGTACTTATTATCCATTTTACTGCTCGTACTGTTCTGCATCGGATTCTCCATCTGGACATCCGGCGCAAATATCATGTATTACCTCGACCCCTCAAGCCTGATACTGGTGCTTTTGCTTGTGCTGCCAGTCCTTATAAGCGCCGGGCTGTTTCGGGACTTCAACAACGCTTTCCGCTTGAGTGTCAGCCGGAAGAAGGAATTCACCCGGTCCGAGCTCCTGCGGGCTATCGAGGCCGTAAACCTCGCCATCAAGGCACTGTGGGCATCGGGAATCTTCCATACCATATTTGGCATTATCCATGTCTTTGTCACCATGAGCGGAGAGCAGCGCCTGAGAGCCACCACGATATCGATGATAACACTGCTGTACGCTGCTTTTTTCGTCATACTGCTGCTGCCAATGCGCTCAAGGCTTCTTGTGCAGCTGCATGAGCTTCCTGAATAAGGAGCGCCCTATGAGAAAAAAATGGCAGATATTTCTTTCCATTATTTTATACATCATTATACTGACCTGCGCCATGGATTTTGACATCCTCAGGCTGATTGACCTGCAGCTGGTTTTCCTGACCCTCGTCGGTACCTTGATACTGACCATTCCGTTTTATGAAAAGGGAATCGGATACCAGGAGCTTCTATACATTTTTGGACGAAAATCAATCGAGACAGGTTTTATCCAGACCTTTCTGCTGCTATTTGCCAGACTTCAGAATGATGTGGGATACGAGAAGCTCCTAAGCGACATCGCCCTGTGCTTTCGCCCGCTGCTCTATGGGTTCTGCCTGTTCATCCTTTTAACTGAAAAAACGGAACACCAAACAGCCGGCATGACATCTGGACAAAAGGAAACTGACACGGAACTTCCTGACAGCGAAAGCAGCGAAAAGGAAGCGCAAAAAACATACCACTTGCAGGATTTTGCAGCGACATACAGGCTTACCAGGCGTGAGACAGAAATTACGCAGCTTATCCTTCAGGGAAAAACAAATGCCGAAATTGCGGGGGAGCTATTTATTTCAGAAACCACCGTCAAAAAGCATGTGTCCAATATTTTTGAAAAGACAGGAATCAACAGGCGTGAGGAGCTTATTATCAAAATACGGGACGAATAGGAAATATCCTGTTCGTCCCATATTTTGTCCTTTTCCTATTCCGCAGGGTTCACATGCACCATAATATGCTTGACGCTCGTGAAGCTCTGCTCGATGGCGTCGTGCACGTGCTCCGCAATCTTGTGCGCATCCCGAAGCGTTGCGTCCCCATCCGTGCTGATTTCGATATCCACATAAATCCTGTTCCCGAAGACCCTCGTGCGCAGCAAATCCACGCCAAGCACTCCCTCCTGTGCCAGCGCGCAGCTTTTCAAATCATTTTCCACCGTCTCGTCACATGCCTTGTCAACCATTTTGTCCACGGCATCCTTGAAAATCTCATATGCGGCTTTCTCGATAAAAAAACAGATACACAGGCTTGCAACGGCATCACAGACCGGATATCCAAGCCTTGCCCCCGCAATACCAATCAGGGCGCCGACTGATGACAGGGCATCCGAGCGATGGTGCCATGCGTCTGCCATCAGGGCGCTTGAGTCAATTTTTTTTGCATGAATCCGGGTATACCAGTACATCCCCTCCTTGACGGCTATCGAGACGACCGCCGCCACAAGCGCAAGGAATCCCGGAACCATAATGTTCTCATAGTTTCCTGACAAAATTTTCACCACGGCGGTATAGCCGATGCCCAGCCCCGTAAATGCCAGTATCGTTGCAAGGATAACCGCCGCCACGCACTCCATGCGCTCATGCCCATAAGGATGTTCCTTGTCCGATGCCTTTCCGGACAGCCTGATGCCGACAATCACCACAACCGTGCTGATGACATCCGACGCGGAATGAATCGCGTCGCTAATCATCGCCCCCGAGTATGCCAAAATTCCTGCCAGCAGCTTGAATACGGACAATGCAACATTTGCCACGATACTGACAAAAGAAACCTTCATTGCCACTTTTTCAAAATCATTCTTTACCGAGTCTGTTTTCATACAATCCCCCATTTCTGTCAAAACCCACAAATACGGCTCCGCGACACCTGCAGCTTTTCAATCTTCATTTTTGTGGGATTCTAACAGGCTTTGAAGCGTAAAAGAAAAACACCCACGTATCAGTAATAGCATCTACTGTCCCGCGGATGTTTTATCCACTGTCGCATTGGCGACCCGGCTCCAAGGGCGCTGCCCCGGCCTGCTCAGTTTGTACTGTAGATTTGTATGCAGTGCAAAGAGTCAATTTATCGTATCATATGTGCCAGCGTGCCGGCATGTTCCTTTATGGTTCAACTTTATTTTATTAATATACCATACATTTTTGCCCATTTCAAGAGATTGTATGACAACAAGCCTAATAAAAGTTTACCAGGTTACTGTCCAAACAGGACTTAGCATTTACTGCTAAGTCTGTGAGAAAATGTTACGCCTGCGAGTAAAAATCCATTTGCGAAGCAAATTTTGCATGGATTTTTACCTGTTACTGGAACGAAGTGAACGGTAACATCACTGGAAAAGCGGCGTTGAATAATATCTGTCCCCGCTGTCCGGCAGGAGCGCCACGATGGTTTTTCCCGCATTCTCAGGGCGTTTTGCCAGCTCGACTGCCGCGTGGAGCGCCGCACCGGAAGAAATGCCCGTGAGGATGCCCTCCCGCTTCGTCAGTTCCTTTGATACCGCAAACGCCTGGTCGTTCTCCACGGTTATGATTTCATCATAAATCCCGGTATCCAGCACCGTCGGTACAAATCCGGCGCCGATGCCCTGTATCTTGTGCGCGCCCGGCTGTCCGCCGGACAATACCGGAGAGCTTGCAGGTTCCACCGCCACGACCCTGACCGCGGCATTTTTTTCCTTCAGGAACTTTCCAGTGCCAGTGATGGTGCCGCCGGTTCCGACGCTTGCGACAAAAATATCAATGTTTCCCTCGGTATCCGCCCAGATTTCCGGTCCGGTTGTCTCATAGTGCGCCTGTGCGTTTGCCGGATTGTCAAACTGCGCCGGAATAAAGGCGCCTGCAATCTCCTGTGCAAGCTCCTCTGCCTTCGCAATCGCACCTTTCATGCCCTTTGCGCCCTCCGTCAGGACAATCTCCGCGCCGTAGGCTTTTAAAATGTTTCTGCGCTCCACGCTCATGGTGTCCGGCATGGTGAGGATTGCGCGGTAGCCCTTTGCCGCCGCAATCGCCGCAAGCCCGATGCCCGTGTTTCCGCTGGTCGGCTCTATAATCACAGAACCCTGTTTTAATATGCCCCGTTCCTCTGCATCCTTTATCATGTAAAATGCCGCCCTGTCCTTGACGCTGCCGGCAGGATTCCGGTATTCAAGCTTTACGAGGACTTTCGCTTTCAGGTCATATGCCTGTTCAATGTTTGTGACTTCCACCAGCGGGGTTTTTCCGATTAACTCTGTAAATCCTTTATATACTGCCATTGTTTTTATGTTCCTTCCTAATATTAATTTGATTCAGTTTTACACTGCCTTAAATGCTTCCTCCAGATCCTCGATAATGTCATCAATATGCTCAATTCCGATGGACAGGCGGATGGTGTTGGGCTTGATGCCCTGGTCTGCCTTCTCCTGCTCGTTTAACTCCGCGTGGGTCGTCGAGTAGGGATGGATGACAAGCGACTTTGCATCCGCCACATTTGCCAGCAGCGAGAACAGTTCGAGGCTGTCAATGAATTTCCTTGCATTTTCCTCCCCGCCCTTGATTTCAAAGGTAAAGATGGAACCGCCGCCGTTCGGGAAATACTTTTTGTAAAGGCGCTGCTGCTCCGGGTCGTCCGTCACTGCCGGATGGTTTACCTTCTCCACCAGCGGATGTTTTGACAGATATTCAACCACCTTCAGCGCGTTCTGCACATGGCGCTCCACACGCAGGGAGAGTGTCTCCAGACCCTGCAAAAAAATAAACGCGTGGAAGGGCGAAAGTGTGGCACCCGTATCGCGCAGCAAAATGGCGCGGATTCTGGTAACAAACGCCGCAGCCCCTGCCGCGTCCACAAAGCTGATGCCGTGGTAGCTCGGATTGGGCTCCGTGAACTGCGGGAATTTTCCGGATGCCTTCCAGTCGAACTTTCCGCCGTCAATGATGACGCCCCCGATGGTGGTGCCGTGTCCGCCGATAAATTTCGTGGCAGAATGCACTACGATGTCCGCACCATATTCAATCGGGCGCACAAGGTACGGCGTCGCGAACGTGCTGTCCACAACCAGCGGAAGTTTGTGCTCATGGGCAATCTTTGCCAATGCCTCGATGTCCGAAACCTCCGAGTTGGGATTGCCGAGTGTTTCTATATAAAGAGCCTTTGTATTGTCCTGAATTGCCTTCTCAAAACTGGTGACATCGAGCGGGTCCACAAATGTCGTCGTCACGCCATAGTCGGCAAGCGTGTGGGCGAGCAGGTTGTATGTACCGCCGTAGATATTTTTTGCCGCCACGATATGCCCGCCGTTCTGTGCAAGGTTCTGTATCGTGTAGGTGACTGCCGCTGCACCGGACGCCGTCGCAAGCGCCGCCACGCCGCCCTCGAGCTTTGCCATGCGCTGCTCAAAAATATCCTCCGTGGGATTGGTCAGCCTGCCGTAAATGTTGCCCGCGTCCTGCAGGGCAAAACGCGCCGCGGCGTGGGCTGAATTTTTGAACACAAAAGACGAAGTCTGGTAGATGGGAACTGCCCTCGCGTCCGTCACCGGGTCTGGCGACTCCTGCCCGACATGAAGCTGTAATGTCTCAAATTTCAAGGTTCTGTCTGCGTAACTTTTTTTGCTCATAATAATCTCCTCCACTGTAAGGTTTTCCTGTTCACAACCATCATATACTATTCCTATTTATTTGGTATGTTTTGGTATAGAGGTATCATACTACTTTATCTCTAGTATGTCAATAGGATTTGTTGCAATTTCCAATAAAGAAAAAAAGCAGGCTGTCCTTATCAGACTTCCTGCTCATAATGACTATACTGACTGCAAATTTTCCTGCTTTTGCAATCTCCTCAAATAATGTACACACTTATAATCGCTCCTTTATAATTTTATTATACTGTTCTGAATCTACATTCATAAGTAAAAAATAATTTACCGCCCTGCAGAAATGAAATACAGCGCGGTGAAATGATATCCTTTATTTCCCAAATAAATCGGCATGACTGCCTGTTGCTGTAGCAGAAAGAATGAGAGTGTTTTCATAAATTTGATACATAAGCAGCCAGTCCGGTTCTATATGGCATTCCCTAAAGTCTTGCAAATTTCCTGTCAGCGCATGGTCTTTGTATTGGACGGGCAAAGGATTTCCACTAGCAATTAGAGAAAGAACATTGGTAAGTTTACCCATGTCTTTACCTCTTTTTTGCATTAATTTAGCATCTTTTTTCATGCGGTTTGTATAAACAATTTTATACATGGATTAATCCTCCAACATAGAAGCCACTGCATCTTCGGCACTGTCAAAAGGACCTATAAGATTTTTTTGAAACCTACTATCGTAAACAGCCTCTTGAAGAGAATAAGGAATTGTATTATGCTTTACAGAAAAAGGAATACCTGCATTTTCAATAGAAGCATTTAAAAAAATGCGTATTGCTGTTGAAGTATCTAGTCCAAGACTGGAAAATAATGTATCAGCCTGTTTTTTTAATGAATCCTCTATACGAATTTGTAATGTTGCCATATTACACCTCCATTGCTTTTGTAGTATTATTGTATCATATATGTAATGTATAGGCAATGATAATTTAGAGTTTAACCTGCCAATCGAGAAAGCAAGTTACAATTCACACCTATGCCAGTTTTTATCAGATTATAAGTTAATGAGGTGTGAATTATAACAGATTTTGCACACAAAATGCTAAAGGGCAAGCATTTTGGCGCGTGATTCCCACTACTTTGGCGTGGGTGTGAAAAGTAACGAAAGCAACAAATCAGATAGATTCTGAAGCCTAAAATGCAATTTCCTATAAAGTAAAAAGGGGAGCCGTACACTAATTGCTTAGTATACGGCTCCGTCCTGTTTCATTTGAAGTTGACTGCATCATTTTTGGAGAGAAGGTACACGCAATACTGGTTCATGCTGATTCCCTCCCTCCTGGAGTGCTCGGACAGGGAACGATGCAGGCTGCGTGGTATCCTCAGCTTGAACTGTCCGGAATAATCCTCCAGGCTGTCGGGCTCGGAAATCTCGGTTCCGTTTGCAATCGCGTTCACAAGCCATGCCTTCTTTGCATCCAGCGCGCCTGCCACAGCCGATTCTATTGTCTGTCCATAAGCAATGCACCCTGGCAGCTCCGGGTATGAAACCACAAAACCGCCCTTGTCTGCATTTTCAACAATTTCCATCCGGTAATTCAACTGCATGTAATCATCAAGCGTCTTCATCATTGCTCGCCTCACTTTCCATAATCCGTCTGTTCCTGTTCCTTTTTTCCTTCCAGCCGCACTGGTTTTGTATGGAGCCAGAAGGGCGGGACAAGGGGAAAATGGGTCTTTCCCCTTTGTCCGGTTGTTGTTTTAGTTCGGATTTTCTGTGGATGGGTTGTCTTTTGTCAATGTAAACTCAACGGTGCTGTCGCTTTGCCATTGCGGAGTTATCCTGATGTAAATCGTTTGGGCAGTGTCCAAAGTAAAAGTAACTTCACTTGTTGATGTGGTAAAACCACCCAAATAATCACCCCATTCGTCTGAAGAAACACTGGACAAATAGTATTTTATCCGATAAGCTCCTCCAGCGGTTGCAGTAGCCCTAACTTTATATGTACCCGCTTCCTCTACATTTATTTGCAGCCACCTCCTGTCCGTGTCGCCGGTTTTAAATTGTAACCGATATGGCTGTCCTGCCATATCACAAAGTGTAACGTCTCTCAGATACTCTACCCTTACATAACAAGCTGACTTTTCTCCGCTTTCTGGTGTGCATTTTGCACTAAATGTAATCTTTTCCGTTTCTTTTAAGTCTAAGTCATATAAACCGCCGCTTGCAATTGTCACATCCTGCTCGCCTTTCTTATATGTGCATTCCAAATCAGATGTTATCACATATCGTCCGGTTTTCGGTGCAGTAAACTCATATGTCACGGTTTTGTCTTTTGTAAGCACAGTCTTTGAAATCACAGATTCGCCACCATTCATTTCCAATTGAACGATATCTGGTATTGTCTCCGCCACACTGAATGTGAAGCCGGAAAACTTACTGTCTAAGTTGGCAACGCTAAAATAATACGTCTTGCCTGCTTCAACCTCAAATGGACCATTTAACGTCCAATTTGAATTAGCCCCGTCGTTCACAATATCTGGCTTAGTATCGCTCCATTTCAGTTTCTTACTGCCCTTGCTGCTGACCATAACATATAATGACTTCTCTGCTGGTGCGGTAACCGCGTAATATGCCGTCTCCGCACCTTCCAGTTTCGTGCATTCATCTGTAGAAGCTGCTGTGATTGATTTCCATGCATCTTTCAGTGAAAATTTGTAAGAACGGCTTACATTTTTATTTTCGCCTGAACCATCACTTTCATCTTCACTTGAATCGCCGTCTCTTCTTGGATTGCTGACTTTTACTATATAGTCGTTATAGTGGTCGTTCCAGTAGTTCATGCCAGAACTAAAACTCCGTTCTGGCTCATTCAGATATATGATATCGCATCTGTCTCCATCTGTAGCCACAGACTGATAATAGCTGACTACTTCCGTTTCAAGTTTGCCGTCCGTTCCTTTGACTGTTTTGCGGCTGCCTGGGAGTATGAAGTATTTGGATTCACCCGGGGTTAACACGCCACTGTATTCGCCCATTGCAATCGGCTTATACTCCTGTATGTTAATTACGCATGTTTCCTTTTTAGTCATTGACGGATTGTACACGCTCAGCACAAATTCCGGATTGTTTTTGTCTATGATTGTGTAGTCGGTCTGCGCATCAATATCTCCATCATACCGCAAATTTACTGCTCTGCTGTTGAATGAAACAAGATACTTCTCTTCGGCATTCTTCTGTTCATCTGTCAGTGCGAATTTATAGTACTTCACTTCGCCGCCCTGAAGTTCGAGTATTTTATCACCTGTTGTCCATGACTCATAATCAGCTTTCTGCAGGTTCAGCTTAAAGGATGCCTTTGCTCCGCTGCTGCTGTTCGTGACCCTGATATTTACTGCATCGTCTTTCTTAAGGTCTGTCAAGTCAATTATGTTGCCAGCAGTTACCGAAGTATATGATGCTGTAGCTGCACCGTCTGCGGCTGCTTTGACGATCTCATACTCACATGCCACATTACCGCTGCTCCTAACAAATGCCAGTGCATAGTTGCCGTCACCTTTGTCGGGTACTTGATACTCGTAGCTTACGGACTCCCCTGCCTTGAGAACCTTTGCTGTCTGCATCAGTCCCAATGACAATTCTTCGGGTTTTGGCGCTTCGCTGACTGTAAATTCTACGTCCGCTACTTCTTCCGTTGCTGTAATCGTTATTGTAAGCGTCTGATCCTTTGCCAGTGTTACTTCACCGCCAATCGCGCTTGACACAAAAGCTACGGAAGATGGAACTTTCGTCTTATCTACTACATAAGTCACCGCCTTATCATCTGTATGCTTATATTCGTAGATAACTTTCTGTCCTTTTTCAAGGGCTCCTGTCTTTATTGGCGCAGCGCCCGGTGTGAATGGCTTTGGTGTTGTTCCGGCTACTGTCAGACTGCCTGAGCCTGTTACTGTAATCAGAAGCTCTTCCTTCTCCTTTAGCGTATATGGTGCATATGTATCCTCTGGCGCGCCAAGCTTGCCGTCTTCACCTAATGATACTTTTTTAACATCTTTAGGTGCCGTACCATATATCTGATAGGTTGTTGTTTCTGATCCTTCTGCCGGCGTACCGCCCACAAACTTATAGTATGCCTTTTCGCCACTCTTAAGACTGATTTCTTCTCTCTGACCTAACGTAAGTGTCTTGTCGTAGTCTGCGCTGGATTTCTCCTTGTCTATGGTCAGTGTCATTTCGGCTGCTGATTCATCGCTGTTTGTCAGCTGGATGTAGAGCTTCTCGCCTTCCTTTAATTCAACTTCATGTCTGTCTAATACTGAGTTCCAGCTTCCCAAAATAAGTTTGCCTTCTGCATCTTTTGTTGCTTCCCTGACCATGCTGGCGCCAGTTAAGATATACTTCGTTGTCTCGGTTCCTTCTGCTGGTGCAGCGGCTGTAAAGTCATAGTATAATGTCTCGTTTGCCCTGAGGGTCTTTTCTACCTTGTCGCCGAGCGTAAGCGTTGTATACGTAACCTCTTTTAATTCCAGCGTGTATGTTCCGGCTTTTGTTGCCGTAAACGTAACCTTGTTATCACGAACCTTCCCTTCACTGTCGTTCATACAGGTAAACTCAGTGCTGCCCGGGGTTGTAACCGTGAGCGTTCCGACTTCCGGAGTCTCCTTGCCGTCTTCAGCCGTTGTTGTCGTTGTCTGCTCAACAGTCCAATTATCGCCTGTCAGGTATACACTGTAGGTCTTTCCGTTTTTATCCACTGTAGGCTCAAATACATATACTGCTTTTTGACCTTCGTAAAGGCTGAATTTTTCCTTGGCGCCCACTGCGATTGTAACAGGTTCCGTAGGTTTCTCTGGCTCAATCTTCTCAACCATGAGGTCAAAAGAAGTTGCCTTTGCAGTATTGCCAGTTACCTTAATGCGAAGCTTGTCACCATTCTTTAAGGTAGCCTTTTCGCTTGTCTTACCGGTTACGGTTACATTCTCAGACGTTTCGGAGGTAACCTTGCCATCAGCGTCTTTTATTATTTCTACCTTCTCCACATCCAGAGATGCGTCAACGCTATATCTACTCTGGTCGATAGAAACCTGATAATCCGCGCCTTTCTCCTCTGCACAGGTAAACTCATAGTAGGCAATCTCATTTGTATCGAGCTGTACACTTGTTTCTGGCGTGTTCGCTGTTACAGGCTTGTATTCAACCCTCTTGACCGTAACCTTATAGCTTGTGTTCGCGCCGTTAGTCTTCGAATTCAGGTTGGTTACCTCAATTTCAAGCTTGTCGTCCTTGGCTAATGATTTTTCATCTCCACTAGGTACATTTTCTGTTGCCCCATCAGCCTTGGCTACTTTTTTAATTTCTATATCGCTATCGCCGCTTGTATAAATCAGATACTTCGTAGCTGTTTCGCCTGTTGCAGGTTCACCTGCTGTAAACTCGTAATATTCTGTCTCGCCTGGTTTGAGTGTCTTAAGTCCTGTGGTGCCGTCCGTCAGCTGGGTTGGCGCTAACTTCTCTACCTTCAGACTAAAGTAGCCTGTCTTTGTGCCATTGTTTCTTACTGTAATCGGCCACTCTGCATCTGCCGCAAGTGACTCTACTGAACCATCTGCCGACGTTACCATACAGCCTGAATTGTTGCTGCTAAGTATATACTTGGCTGCTTCTGAAGCCTTAAATGTGTACGTTCTTGAGTCTCCAGGTTCAAGTTCACCATCCTTCACTGCTCCTAATGCAAGTTTCAGGTCATCCTCTGTAGGCGCAGTTACTTTTTCAATAATGAATTTGTATATTTCTGTCTTATCCTTAACATTGGAATCACTATTTCCTGCTTTTTTAGGAAGTTCAAAGGTAATCTTACCATCCCCTGCGAGCGTTACAGAAGAATCATTTGCAAGAATATTATCGCCATCCTTAATGATCCAGCTTCTTGCGGGAGACTCTGGTGGATCCACAAGTTCTACTTTAATCTTGTACGTACCCGCTTTTGCTGTGTACGCAGCATATACATCCTTATCCGGGGTAATGCTGTAATAGCCTGTTCCTGTGATGTCAAAAGTTTTTTCTGCCGTCGTGTCTGTGCCGATAGCAACCGGTGTAACTTCCTCAACCGTTATCGCATATCTTTGCTCTCCGGCACTTGTTTTGCCAACCTTCAACGTAATCCTGTCATCCACATCAAGTTTCTTGTAGCTTATTCCATTAACAGTTACAGCTGCATCATCATTTACGTAATACTGAACTGTTGGCGCTCCACTTGCCGTGATTGCATAAATGCCTTTCTTCGTTATGCGCATCTGGTAGTAGGTGTCATTTTCTGTATCACTGGTAGTATCTACCTTGCCAGTAAAGTCCTCTGCCTTACTTACCGCCTCGATACGCAGTGATGCGGAAGCTTTGCCATTTGTCAAAGATTTTACAGTGATTATCACGACATCATCTTTCTTTAAGAGATTTGTCATTCCATCTGTTTCTCCTGAAGCAAATACACTAGTACCACCACATTCAGCTTTAAGTGTATCGAAAGTACCCTTGATTGCCTTTTGTGAAATCTTATAGATGCCCGGATTCGGTACTACAAACGTTACCTTCTTTACTTCAGCATTATACTCAAAATCAAGTACGGTACGACCTTCTCCGTTAATCTTTGTTGCTTCTGTCTTTGTGTACTTCAAGGTATACGTGCCTTCATCAGGGTAGTTTACATTGATGCATACCTTCTCGGCTTTTTTCATGTATCTGCCTGTGCTGTTCTGGTTCTTCGATTCACTAGCAGCATAAATATAGTCATAGAATTTCAATGCATCAGATACTTCATTTCCATTTGCATCTTCCAATGTAAATGTGTAAACAGACTCTTCGTCAGCTGTAAACTCATACCATGCAGACTTGTTATCCGTCTCTGTTATTGTAACTGGCTCTAAAGTAAAAGGCTTTGGCGTAATTGGCTCAATTGTTACATTAACTGTCTGGCTGGCTGTAGCTTTCTTGTCGTTCGCATCAGGTGTATATGACAGTGTACCGATAAGTTTATCGCCCTTGCTTAAGATTACTTCTTTACACTTTTCAACCGAAACAGGTAATTCTCTTCCTCCGTTAATAAACCTTTTTTCAATTGTGAGCGACACTTTCTCGTTCTTCATTGTAATGAGATATCTGCCATCTTCCTTAGCGACATAGCTGAACTTCCTGGTTTCGTTCTTGTTCAGCGTGATTGGCTGGTCTGTCAGTGGCTGTGCCTCTGACTTGGTCAGCATTATCTTGACATTTCTGGTGTCCTTTGGATGATTATTTGTTATTTTGACTATACGTTCAGCATCATGTTCATCAAATTCATACCAAAGCTCAGCATCTGGCTCTGTGCCTGTCTGTTTATATGACATTTCTTCCCAGTCTTCTAGAACCTTCTTCAGATATTGCACCGTCAGATCCTTGCCTGTGGTCTCATCTTTGAGCTTCATAATATAGTCCGCAGACTTAAATGTCTTGAGTGCAAAGTATGCTGTCTCGCCTGCGCCTATTGCAACCGGGGCAACTTCTTTGTCCGGCTCAACAGGAGTCAACGTTACCTGCTTTACGATAACCGTAACATCTGTCTTGCTGCCTTCATTTTTCAATGTCCATGTTTGCGGATCCTTAGCAGTTATCTTTGCAAGATCCTGATAAAACTTGTCATTCGGCTTGTCATCAAATACAAGCTCTGCGCCTGGCTGGTCTATGCTGATTGCATAGTAACCTGTTTCCTTTGCGCGATAAGTCAGGCTTACAGACTCTCCTTTATCAAGTGATATTATGTTCTCGCCAAGTTTCAATTCTTTGTTCATGACGATGTCAAGCGTGTACTCTGATGCCCTTACTGGAGAGGTATTTTCTGCCTTAATGAACAATGTACCCTTCTCTCTCAATCCCACATACCAGCTCTCAGGTGTGCTTAACGAACCATCATTCTTCGCCCAGGTCGTTTCTAAGGTTCCGCCCTTGGCTGTAATGTCCAACCGATACGTTACCACATTAGCTGCCGTTAACTCATAGTACCTTGTCTCACCAGCCGGAACGGTAAGCGTATTTGTACCTGCCTGTAATTTTACTATTTCCTCCGGTGTAATGAGTGCCGGTGCCCCAAGCTTAACAGTTGTCGGTGCATCTTCACCTTCTCCCGTAATGGTGACTGTCAACTCTTCATTCTTCCGGTAGTAGTTGCCGCTTATGCATTCGACATTACCAGAACTCCATTTAATATCAGCTTTCAGTTCTTTGTCATACTCAGGGAACTTATACCTGCCTGATGCCGGTACAATCCATGTGTATGTTTTTGACACATCCTTTTCTACGGTTACATCTGCATCTGCGTTGAGCGGATTTTCCTTGTAGCTTACTGTGATGGTACCTACTGTCTTGTCACCATTCAGCGACAATGTCAGGTATATTGTTTCGCCTTTCTTGAAAGATTTCGGTACGCCTTCTGGCTTTGTCTCATCCGGAGTATTTATTGTTCCAGACGGAGTGCTGACTATGATACCCTTACCAATACTCGGATACTCATAAGGTAATTGTGTGGCATCATTCGTCCCGACAGTTGTAGTAACCACATAGTAACCATTCTTTGGCGCGGTAAACTTAAATACCTGGCTCTCTGTCTTACCCTTTTCAAGATCAAAGTCCGCCGGACTGTCAAGCGTAAGCTGTGCAGCCTTTAAGTTTGTGGCTTTTACAAGCAGCTTTCCTGCAACCTTATAAATATCGCCTTCCTTACTTCCTGGCGCTACCCTGATGTAGCGGACATTACCAGCCGTTAAGGTATACATGCCCATAGCTTCTTCTTGGCTTATCGGCATTGATGTCCCCGTCGTTACCTTCGCATTATCGACATTCTGATCATCCGGTATCCACGATATGTCATAAGTATCATCTGCCAATGCCGTGAATGAATAGTAACGGATTTCTTTGCTGTCATCAACCTTCATTTCCGTACCTTCGGTTAAAGGCGTGATTGTCAGCTGCTTTACAGATACGGTTACGTCTGATTCTGCCGACTCAGGCTCTGCGTCTTCCGCTGCACCATCAGGAAGCGGTTTCAACTGCTCGCTGCCAGTCTGCTCCAGCTTAATTGTAACCTTATTGCCAGCCTTCATTTTTACAATTCTGCCCTCTGACGTGCTATTCACCACATTATTAGAATTCAGTGTCTCATCAAACAACTTGGCAACATCGTCATAAGTTATTTTGGCAGTATGTTTATTTCTGTTATCCGGATTGTCTGCCGGCTCTTCAGCCACCTTAACATCCAGCTCATACCAGCCAGCTGACGGTGCTGTAAATGTGTACCATTTTTCTGTGCCGTTCGTCATTGCCACCGAATCCTGTGCTGTCTTGTCCGTAAGCTTTAATTCCGTCGGCAGTGTCCGTGTCACAACTAATTTTGCATTCTTTTGTTCTTCCGGTTTCGTTATCGTTTCGTCTATGCCTGCTGTTACCCTGATGTAGATTGTCTTGCCTGCCTGTAACTTTTCAGTCTTGCCGGCGTCCTTTTTAAGAGTAATTGAATTGCTGATAAATTTATTACTCTTGTCATTGTAATCTTCATCATAATAAGTTTCAATCTTGCTTTCACCTTCGCCGCCAGTTACTACAAAGCTATACTTCGCTTTTTCTGTGCCAAACGCAGGTATTACGAACTTCACGATTTCTGTTGTTCCTCTTGGTATGTCAAGCCCGGCATCATCTAATTTAAGCTCACGTCTTTCCCCTACCATGGCTACTTTGACACTTGATGTCAGCATCTTCGCTGCGTCCGTAATTTGAGGATCCGCTTTAAATTTGATAAATACCTTTTCGTCCTGCTCGAGTCTATAGCGCTCACTGAATGTCTTTTTATCACCTTCCACAGCAGCAGAATCCTCTATGGCAGTTAAGCTTCCTCCATTCGCTTTTGTGAAAGATACTTCGACACCATCATTACTTGGATACGTAAACTCATACACGCCGTCAATGTTGGCTGTAAAGCTTGCATATACCTCCTGGTTTTTCCAGTCAAGCGTTGCCTCGTATGCTGCATCTGTCAATGTCAGCGCTTTCTTCGCCTCATGGCATGTCACATACATTTTGCAATCTGTACCAGCCAGAATATACTTTGTCTCGCCAGCATTCATATATACGTCTTTGAAATCATCATCTCTTTCCGTCCCGTTCATCCAGACTGTATAATGATTGTCTTCCCATGCTGTCAGGGATACATAAGAATTTGCCTTCACTTCGAGCGGCTTATCTTCTGTGTGGTTCTTTGTCAGCCTCACAAGGTTTTCATTGCCTGTTACAAGCGCTTTCCTTGATGCCTTAAAATAAACCTTCTGATTTGCCTCAAGCGCATAGATTCTTTCGTTGTTCAAGTTTTCCACGAAAAGTAACACGATACCATTTTTACTGTCAAAAACATGGTCAACCCCTACTCCATTGTCAGTAATTTTATATGTGCCATAATGCGGCGCTGTAAATGAGAACCATGTCTCTTTTGCAGGATTAATGTTAAACGGCACATTCATGGATACTACTTCAAGCCTTCCTTCATATTCAGGGTCAAATAATGCAAGGATATTCTCATAGAATCCGTTTGTCCATGTAGGCTCGTAGTCCCCGCCGTAGCCGGTACCGTCTTTTACTGCACATACGGTAAGCTTCCATCTGGCGATTACTTTCTTGGTTATCTTGGATGTTACCGTGATTGTCGTGGTACCTTTGCTTAACGCCTTGAAAGTCGCGGTGTATGTGCCTGCGTTTGCCTTGACTGTGGCAACCTTTGTGTTGCTGCTCTTCCATGTCAGGGTATCGGTCACCCTGTCCCTGGCAATCGTCGCATTCTTGTTGGCGTTAACATCGCCGAGTTTTAGTGTATACGTATTGCCAGAAGTAAATTTGTACCCTTCCGGAGCGTCACCCTTCACATTGTTAATAGACTGATTACCCACATTGCTTCCATCAGCCGTTTCCTGGGCTCTTCCTGTCGTATAAATTAACTTGTTTCCACCTCTCCGGTCATAAACCGGATCTCCTGTCAGGTCAGGATTGTTATAGCTTGCCGGTATATTTGTGGTCTTTGTCTTTGCTGTCGCCGGTTTTGCTGCCTGCTCCTTCCCATACAACGGCGTTACTGAAACCGTGTATGCAGAAAGCCTGACAAGCTTTTCATTCTTATAGGTATATGCAAATGTCTTTGCCTTCGCCTTGGTTCCGGCATAATAGTTAAAGGCTGGCACATAATTTTCATACTTATTTGCATTGCCAGTAACCTTAACCTTTTTCGTCTTCTGGTTTATCGTCACATCCGTAAACTGAATCCATGACTGTGCCGCCTTAAGCTCCTTGGAATCAGCATAATCAATATTGCTGACTATATTGGGATTACCAATAATTACCTTATCAACAATATTTCCCCTTGCATCCTTTATTTCAACCGCGTATTGGTATACACTCGTGTATGTTCCCTTAAAGCTTCCCTTTGCGTCATACACGCTGTTGTTATCTGCAGGATTTGTGAAGTTGATTGTAATATATTTATCATCCACATAAGTCACTTTCAGTCCCTTTACGCCGTCAATCGCTGCCGAGGTCAGAGTGACTGTTGTCTCCAGCGCCGCCTTCCCGCCGTCTTCGGCTGATCCGTCTGCACCGAAGTCATTTACCGTGAGGGCAAACTTCGCCTTGTTCGGCGCTATGGCTGTGATGTACCAGTCATTATATTTTACGGGATATCCGGCATCTCTTGCCTCTATGCGGTATCCTTTAGCCTTTGCATCTGCTATCACTTCATCCGTGATTGTAACGCCGCATGAGCGATAGTTTGGTATCTTTTTCTTCTTGGCGTCACTGTACTCAAGATAGTCTGACAACCTGATTGTCTGGCCGACTTTCAGTTTTGCTGCCTTCCCTTTCACGGCATATGCCTTTGCCGTGATTGTAAGTTCTATTTTTTTCAGCGTATCATTTCGTACCTTGCCGTCTTTGTCGACATAATCCTGAATGCTGTCCCTTACATAAATGTATACTGTCTTCTCACCATTCAGGTCTACGCCCTTTAATGTAACCAGACCCTTCTTGCTGACTGCCGCATATTTTGACTGTGCCCTGGCAGGATCAAACGCCGTGCCATTCGTGTCATCATATACTGCAAACTCCAGCTTCGGCGCCAGATATTTCTTCAGGTCGGCTTTCTCTTCCTTCAGTGACGGAATAAGGGAATATCTGCGCTGGTCATCGACTTCTGCCGCATCGTTCCCGCCTTCCCTGTCGAAGAAATAGCCATAAACATTCAGCTGTGCCTTCTTTGCTGAAAGCTCTACTTCGTATTTGTCGACATCAATCGTACCGTCTTCCTTTACAGGATGTGTAACGGTATTCTTTTTGTCCTTCTCGTCCGCCTTGATCGTAAAATCAAGCTTTAAGCTCTTTACCATGGGCTTCGTGGTCTTAAAGCCCTTGACTGCGCCGGCTGCGGAAAATGCGACAACGCTGCCGTCATCCAGTGTCTTTATCCGGCTGACATTTCTGATGTAGATAACATACTCATGCTCTGGATTCAGGTTTCCTATGGATTCAATGTGCGCCTTGAGCTTCGTATCATATTTGTCACTGTCTAATGTCTCTACATTTTTATTCTCCGCATAATTATAAACGGGCGCCTGCGCAAATCCGGCTTCTTTCCACTGTCCGTTCTTCATGCCGTCAATTGCATCATTGAACTGGGCTGCCTTCCACTTCTTTGCCGCCTCGTTTCCAATGTTTTTGGTGACGTCTACCACATAGATTTCCCTGCGGTAGCCATTATCCGGTACGGTAAAGTAGACTTTTGCCTTGCTGCCCTGCGTCTCAATCTTCTTTATTGCCGGTGAACCGACTTCCGTGACTGTTATCTTGACTGAGGCTGCCTTGGCTTCCTTACCCTTGCTGTCCAGTACGGGAACGAATCTGCCCCTGGCGTTTTCGTATACCGGGTATGCCTCTATGGTCGCGGATGCACCCTTGCCTGTCATGAGCGCCGTCACGACACCAGTCTCGGGATCTACGCTGACATATTCATTGCATGTCGGCATGTCTCTCTCCGGGTCAAGGACTTCGCCCTTTTTCACGTCTTCCTTGAGGCGGTACCTGATTTTAATCACGTCGCCCAGCTGTGCCTTTGTAATCTTGAGGTCAAGCTGCTGCGTCTCGCCTACTGCCATCTTGGTCTGCACGCCGTTAAATTTGATGGACTTCGGCGCAACTGCCTTGGTGAGGTCTTCCTCAAGCACGAAATCGCCCAGGGTAAAGGCTTCTGCATATGTCTCTTCCACTGTAGCGCCATTTTCCCATATGATGGTAAACGATTTCCTGTCCTTGCTTGTAACGTCCTCCTTGGTCAGCGGGAATGCCACATCAATATAGTAGCCATTCGTCTTATTTCCCTGAACTTTTTTATCATTATAGAAATAACCGCCTGCTTCCCACACTGCATTCTGATAGATAAAGTTTAACTCATCATTGTCAAAATTTCTGTATTCCTGCGGCGCATAAATCCTAAATCCAAGGACATTTACGTTGTTTAAGGTTTTATTGCCGTTTTTACCTATAAGGCTCAGGTTAGAATAAAACTTAACAGCTCCGCGCGGTTTTACTGTGTAGCCGCTCTCCTCACTATAGTCAAAATCAATCCGCTTTGCAGAAATGTTGTCGTCGATTTTTGTAACGCTTGCCAGTCCGCGCTGCCCTACTTCAGCTTCCGCCGTACCAAATGTGACATTGTAGCTATCACTTAACGGTGCTGCAAGGGTATTGGTCAGCTTTACGGTATAGGTGCTGCCGTATCTCAGGTACTCATCAGCAGGCGCTTTTATATCCCTGCCGTCTACCTGGATGATGTATCTGGCTCCAGCATTAAACGCAGGATATCCACCAGCTTTGTCTATATTATATCTATAAGCACATCCTTCCTTGTCCGTGCCATCCAGATTGCCATTAAATATTATGGTCTTGTCAAAGCTGCCGGCTGCCAGCTCCTGATAGCCAAAGAACGCCATATCCTTCTCAAGTACGCCGCTGCCTTCAAGGTCAAGCCCTCTTGTCAGAAGTTTGTCAGCTGTTTCTCCTGCCACAATGAAGGTCTTTTCTTTCAGCGCCGGCTTGATTGTGATATCTATCGGTGTGATTGTAAATGCAGCTTTTGTCTCACCCTCGGGCATATTTATGTACGTAAGAGCACTACTGCTGTATGGTGCATAAACCTTTGAGGCAGTGTCCTCCTGTGTCGTCTCAGGTGCATCCTCTGTTGTCTTTAACTCGCCGCCATCAAAACGCAGGACAAGTTCATACGTACCACCATAAACTGCATTCTCATTCGTGTACGTGCTGCCATTCTTTTTCCAATAAATATTAATCTTATTCGGATTGTATTCATTTGTCGTGTTTACAATCTCTTTTGGAAGCACGTTTGTCAGTGCCTTATCTGAATAGAAGGTCAATGCGTCAGCCACTTTTGCCAGGTCAATGGGTTCGCCATTGTACGGATGTCCCAATGCCTTAATCTTGGCTGCATCGGCTTCCACATAAATCATCTCATCATAGAACTTAACTGCGCCAACCGACTTATGGTGCTTTCTTTCACCTGTTTCCCTGAAAGTCTTTACATTCAGTGTGGTGTAATTATTGTACTCCTCATCACAGATGGAAGCCTCAGCACTTCTGCTTTCGTTCCAGTAAGCTGCCACGCCATATGTAAAGTCCTTATCAAACGATTCAATTTCGTCCGGCTCAATCCAGTTGTCTGTGAGTTCGCCAGTCTGAGGGTCTCTCTCCCTTCTCAGGACTACCCACTCCAAATCATCAAGCCCCTTATCAAATGGACGTCCCTCTTTTGCCTCATACTCGGCTATCGCTTCGTCTGTCGGAACGATTTTACATGCTTTCTTTGCTTCCTCATCAAGCTCATCATACTCCTTAAAGCTGTTTGTACTGCTGTCGTAAGGAAGCTTGTATATTGTAAAGTCTTTTCCAATCTTCCCGCCAGATAAACCATCCGGAATGGATGATCCGTAGTTAAAATACCAGTCTTGCGCCGGTACAATGACGATTTCCTGCCGCTCTACCTTAAAGTATACCTCAGCCTCGGCGTCTCCATATTTGTGTTCCTTATCGCTATACGTTATGGTCAGGCGGTATAACCCTGCATCCTTCAAAGAACATAAGCTTCCGTCCTCAGGATTTATTGTCCATTGCATTTCATCCTCAACAGAATTGAAATAGTCTTCAAAATCCTTATACTTCTGCTGTTCCTCATCCCACTGTCTGAAAACATCTTCGTACTTTTCCAATGATACAGAGTCCCAACGATATGTCAGTGCTTCATGTGTATAATCAACACCTTCCAGTTTCGTACCCTGGCCGCCGTCTTCTGCGTTTTTCTCAAAAACGGCTGCCTGCTTATAGGAAGCGCGCTCATTAAACAGTGCGCGTGCATCATAGATTTTTGTAAGGGGCTTCGCAAATGTGCCGTCCGCCGCCTCATCTGCAATCAGAGTGCCGCCGTCTTCCGGTTTATTTTCCGTCTTAAAGGACTCCTTGATCGCATCCGTGTTAATCACAACGTCCTTTGCCTGCGCTACCTGAACCTCTACTGCACTGTACTTTTCATTTTCCAGCGTTGATTTTGATATGTCCACAAGGTAATTGCGATTCGCTGCATTGGTGGTGACATCGGTTATAGGGATTGCTTTTTTTCCACCGATTTCAATCTTGTTGCCTTCTGTATTATATACAACTTTATTGCCGGTAAAACGTACCCTGTATTTGAAGGTTACGGATTTTAACTGGTCAGACTTCATATCCGACGGAAGCTTGATACCTCTAAGAGCGTCACCTTCCAATTTGAGGTTGAGCGTCCCGGAAAACAGCTCCCAGTCTACTGCCCTTGATGCTTCTTCTGTGTCAAAATCAGTTACCGCTCCGTTTTTCTCCTCAATCCGGCTTATACGGCGTTCCAGTATAAGCTCCGGCACATAATAGCGTGTATCTTTTTTATTCACATCTCCCGTGTTAATTGCACCAAAGAAATCCGGTGCGGTTTCAAGGACTTTCTCTTCCTCCGCGCCGCTCTCATTCTTTACGGTATAGCACACGTCGTAGGAAACTTTCGCAAGCGCTGCCTTTACGTCGTCTGCGGTCATGCCGTCGCAGAACAGTCCTTCGTCATCTACCGTGGTGCGGTCGCCCGTGCTGCCCTCTTTGCGGAGGATTTTTACGGTGACAGGCTGCGGGTCTATCGTAAAGCGAATCGGATTCTCCACGCTTGTCGATTCCTCATATACTTTATCGTCGCCTGCGTAGCTATATATGATATAGTACTCGCCTGTCTCTGCGGGGTCTTCCGCTGGCTTATAGATATACTTTTTACCATCTATATAACTCTCAAGTTCGCCTTCATCCTTGTCGGCATATTTCCAATCCTCTACATGGACACGGGTGTACCAGCCTGCTGTAAAGTCCTCTTCCTGCGTTTCCGCCTTCGGGTTATATACTTTAAGCGCTGTCTCTTTTCCGTCTTCATCTTCTACGAATACAGTCGGCGCACCATCATGGCTGATAATGTTTCCTGCTGCATCCTTTTGTTCCGGCGCGAAAAGATTCTCTGTCACCTCCTCGATTGTCCATGCCTTCTCCGGATTATATATTTCAACCAGATCCCTGCCGACATCCGCCAGGGTAAATCGAATCTCTGTATCCCGGAGGTCTCCTACCGTTATGGTATAGGACTTTTCTGTCTCCAGCTCATAGTTCTTCGCCGCGTCCGCCGTGAGACTGATACTGCCGATTGTCAGAATGTAGCTTTTATTTCTGTCAAACGACTCTATTTTGCCGTCTTCACCGGCAGTCGTGGACATTGGCTTTCTTATGCCGTCTGAATCTATGACAAATATGTCCAGGGGCAGCTTTTTGTCCGGGTCAGCATTTCCTGCCGCATCCTTAATGTCGAGGATGTCCCTGCTGACTGTAAACTTTTCGTCACTCTTATTTTTATATTCGAGTGTATACGCCTTATTGATCTGGTCAATCAGATCCTGCGCTGTCCTGCCCGGGTCTATCGTGACGTCGGCAATGTCAAGCGTTATTTCAGCCTTCTCAATGGTCAGCGCCACCTTCAGCGACTCTACCTTGTCGTATAGTCCTACTATTTTATCAGACTCTAGACCGACTGTCAGCACATAATCGCCTGCATCTGTGGGAAGCGCGTCTGTCAGCGGAGTCTCCGTACCGTCAGCATTCTTCACAGCCCAGCTGTATGTGAACTGGTCGTTCAGGCTGCTGACTTCTTCGTCACCCACGGTAACGCTGATGCATTCTTTTACTTTCTTTTCAAATGTGCCACACTGGCTCATTTCCTTATATTCTGTAAAATATGCCAGTCCTTTTTCACCGAGCTTCCGTGTAAAACCATCAATATTATTGGCTTTCTGATCGTCAACAACAATGGCTGCCACTTTTTCAGACGCGCCCTCTCCTGTCGTCTCGTCCGCACCTTCCGCAACAATCAGCATTGTATCAGATGCCTCTGTCTCGGGTGCCTCTGTACTGGACATCTCTGTGTCGGACGTCTCTGTACTTGTGGTCGAAGATGTTTCTTCTGTCTTCTGTTCGGATCCAGTCTCAACCGTTGACGGCTCGACGGATTCCCCGGAAGCCGTCTCCAGCATTTCTGTGCTTTCAACTGCTTCTGTGGATCCCGCTTCTGCTTCAGGCGCCTTTTCAGTGCTTCCGCCGCTGTCCTGGGACGCAGGGTCTTCACCCTGTCCGGTCTCCAGCTCGGCAGAACTCTCTACCTGGCTTTCCGCCGCCAATGCTGTCGCCGGCACTGACTGGAATGTCATTGCCACGCTCAGTATGATTGGCAGGACCCGTTTAAACAATTTTCGTTTAAACATTTTTCATAACCTCCTTTTTAGTCTAAGCGCTGCTAGTGCAGCACCCGTTAATAAATAATTGGACTGGCACGCCAGAATGACATGCCAATCCTGCAAGGCTAATTATAACCGATATTTTAACTTTTTTAACCATTAATTGAATTTGAATATTCTTTTTTTTTCACAATAATTTCCTTACTTTTTTGTGTAATATTATTTTACATCTGCTTTTTTCATCGCTGGATTGTCAATGGTCAGTTTAATATTTTGCACGTTTTTGCATTGTTTATATTTGTGCCTTCACCATTTTGCACAAATAAGCGCCCTGTAATCCGTAAAAATGCGAAGGCTGAACGGTTGCCGTTTTTTTATTGACCGGATAATTCCGGAATGATACTATATAGTTATGGATGTCATTATGAAAAGAAGCGAACACAATGCCGCCGCCACAGGAAAAATATTATACGGTCGAGGACTTTTACAACATGCCTGATGACATCCGCGCGGAACAACTTAACGAAAGGGAGCACAGAATGGGCACAAAAGACATTACGGAAAAGATACTGGCAGATTATGAGGATGTTTTTGCGGACATCATAAATGGCGTCTTGTTTGACGGTGAACAGGTTCTTCATGAAAACGAGCTTGTGAACGTCAAAGACAAGAGCCAATATAAATTTGACAACAAGATTCATGAGCAGGAGCGGGATGTCTGCAAACGCTGGGTTCCTTACGGCGTATGTTTTGCGCTGATGGGGCTGGAACACGAAACGCAGCCTGAGCCATACATGCCCATGCGTATCATCGGATATGACGGTGCCGCCTACAGAGGGCAACTGACAAAACCGGAAAAAAAGAAACCAAATTATCCGGTCATTACCATTGTTCTTTATTTCGGCATGAAGCACTGGAACAAGCCGCGGACACTGTTTGAATGCATGGATATTCCTGAACGGTTAAAACCTTTTGTGAACGACTATAAGATTCATATTGTCGAGGTTGCCTTTCTCGATGACAGGCTGCATTACTTTCACAGTGACTTCCGCATTATTGCTGAATACTTTATAAATAAGCGCACAAAAACAGATTATGTACCCAGCGCGCAGGAAATCAGGCATGTCGATGAATTTCTAAAATTATTGCACGCGCTTACCGGAGATGACAGATATGGCACATTATTGCATACACTACAAATGCAACAGAAAAGGGAGGGAATCAGTATGTGTGAAATTTTGGACAGAGTGGAAAATAAAGGTATTATTATTGGTGAAAAACGCGGTGAAAAACGTGGTGAAAAACGTGCTCGCGAAATGCTCAACCAGCTCAATGCAATCTTATTAGAACAAAACCGTCTGGACGACCTGAAGCGCACCCTTTCCGACACCGCATATCAGGAACAGTTATTGATTGAGTATGGCATCCATGAAAATCAGGAATGTTGCAATATTGAGAAGCAGATACCGGAGACCTGAAAAAACAATTCAGACCTTGACATGGCAGTGGAGCTTTCCACGAATGAGCGGGCGGACGATTTACTTAACGAATTTAACAATGCGAACGGAATGTATCAGATTATGGTTGAATTGATAAAAGCACCGTAAATCGTAGCAGGAACAGGCTTTTCCCCACCGGAAGTGCGGGATGGGAAAGCCTGTTTTTTGAACTTGGGGTATCCGCCTTTTTGCGTGTTATGCCAGTGCCATCAGCAGGGCGTACAGATCTCTCATTCCCTGCTGGTAAATTAAGCGTTCTGCATTGGCACCCGTTTCACTTTCTGCGGCAATAAAATTATCAAGTAGTTCTTTCTGCTGTTTGTTAAGAATTTCTATTAATTTATCATATGCCACTTTTTCATGCATTTTTGATGCCTGATACTCCTCGTCAGAACACATTATCCGATTTAACCTGCTTTCCGTAAGGCATTGTGTTACCATCTCTAATATTTCGTTATCCATTATCATTTTTCCTTTCATAATTAAGTGTAATAAAAAGACAGGAGATGCAATCTCCCATAGTTTTTTCATTGTGGCGATTCATTTCCTTACAAATGTCATTGTCCACATTTCCTTTCTGTTTGCCATGCTTGTATGTCTACACGGCGGAGCATCCCTTTAAAATTTTCATTTTCTACGTATTCACCAACCTTCTAAATCAAAATCAAGTTTATCTTCTGTTATATCCGTATCTCTGTTTTCATTTTTACTGTTTATAAAACATTTCTTTTGGAATGATTTCATTCCAATATTACACCATTTCTTCGTTAAAATCAATATTGGAATGAATTTATTCCAGAAATTTTGGGAAGGAAAACAAAAATGTCAGCTGTTATTAATCAGGATATTTCTATAGGCGCTAATCTGAAAGCCTTGCGATTACGGAATAAATTATCTCAGGAAGATGTCGCTGCAAAATTACAAGTAATGGGATTCACGATTAGTCGGGAGATTATTTCTCAAATGGAATTGGGTCATCACAATATCAGGGTAAGCGTCCTCTTGGCGCTCAAAGAGCTTTATCATGCTACCTTTGATGAAATTTTCGCAGATTTGTCTTTTTAGGGTGAATTAAATTTATTTTCTGTCATGTCTGTATCATCATTCCCATTTCTTACTGTTTATTAAATATTATTTTGGAATGCTTCCATTCCGATTTAACACCGTATTTTCTTTAAAATTAATATTGGTATGAATTTATTCCAAAAAAATCGGGGAAGGAAAGTAATTATGTCAGCTGTTATTAATCAGGATATTTCTATAGGCGCTAATCTGAAAGCCTTGCGATTGCGGAATAAGTTATCTCAGGAGGATGTCGCTGTAAAATTACAAGTAATGGGATTCACCATTAGCCGGGAGATTATCTCTCAAATGGAATTGGGACACCACAACATCAGGGTAAGCGTCCTCTTGGCGCTCAAAGAACTTTATCATGCTACCTTTGATGAAATTTTCGCAAATTTGTCTTTTCGAATAAATGATTCAGGTTGTGGATTGTTGACAAAACCAGCCGGGAGAAGCAAAAAATAGGAAGGGATATCATATAATACAACAAGACAAGATGTAAGACTGCAAACAGAAAATATAAAGCTGCCGTTTCACGAATTTTTATTCGTGAAAGCGGCAGCCCCTGATTACCCTTTTATCAGCGCTTCGACTTCCGCCTGGGACGGCATCACGCGCAGCGCGCCCTTTTTCGTCGTGATAATCGACGCGGCGGCATTTGCAAACGTGAGCATCTCCGTAAGCTTCTGCCCATCAAATCCATCAATCCCATATTTCAGTACGTAGTGCAGGCAGCAGGCGCCGAACGTGTCGCCCGCCCCCGTCGTCTCTATCGTATTTTCCTGCAAAAATGGCTTCACCTCCACGCGCAGACCCTTATAATATGCCCTGCTTCCCTCTTTTCCCATGGAGAGCAGGATGAGCGGAATCTGGTACTCCGCGCGGAGCTTCTCAATGCCGGCGTCAAAATCCTCCTCGCCGGTAAACCACTGGATTTCATTGTCTGATATTTTCAGGACATCGCAGTGTGCAAGACCGTACCGAACCTGCTCCCTCGCATCGTCAAGCGACTTCCAGAGCGGCGGTCTTAAATTCGGGTCGAACGAGACGACCACGCCGGACTCCCGCGCGATGCCGACTGCCTTTCTGGTCGCGGCGCGCACACCCTCATGTGTCATGGACAGCGTACCGAAATGAAAGATTGTGGATTCCCGTATCTGTTCTGCGGGAATCTCTGCCTCTGTCAGCATCATATCCGCCCCCGGATTGCGGTAAAACGAGAAATCCCTGTCCCCGTCCGGATAGGTGTGAACCAGGGCAAGCGTCGTGTGGACTTCCTCGTCCATGTACAGGCTGTCCGCATGGATGCCGACTTCCGTGACTGCTTTTTTCAGCTGTTCCCCAAAAAAGTCTTTTCCCACTTTTCCGATAAAGGACGTCCTGTGCCCCAGCCTGGAAAGCATTGCCAGCACATTGCAGGGCGCTCCCCCCGGATTTGCCTCAAACAATGGGTTACCCTGCGCGCTCATGCCGTTTTCCGTAAAATCAATCAGCAGTTCGCCCAGCGCTGTTACATCATAATTTTTCATATTTTATCTTTCCTTTCACAGTGATTCGTTCCCCATGGCGGCAAATGTATTTTCCACCCGCCACAGAAAACAGGCTCCATAGCAATTCTGTGTTATGCACAGCACCTACATCAGGTCATACTTTACGACATCCATCTCCACTGTCCCATCCGCAAAGAAGGAAATACCGTCCGCCGCCTGATCCGTGTACATTGTCGCCGTCAGGACATGTTCCCCATCATTGACAAACACCTCCGCGCTGAAGCGGTCGAGAATAATGCGCAATTTCAGGCTGCCGTCCACGCTGTTGACAAGGCTGCGCCGCTGATGGATAATCGCCCGCCTTGAACCGGAAAATTTCCTGTCCACCTTGAGGACGGACTCTCTAGGGCGGAAACTAACAGCGGTCTGGTATTTGCCATTCTGCGCAAAGCGGACTGCAAACTTCTGGTAAAGCGCCTGCGCTTCCCCGCGCCGCAGTGTAAGCTCCATGTCAACGCACCGCCCTTTGACGCCCGCCAGGCTGATTGTGCCAGTAAAGGATACCTTTTCATGCACGACTTTGTTGCAGCGCATCGCTTCAAGCTCACGCACCGGATTCTGATACAGTCTGCCGTTTCGGATGGAAAGCTCCCTTGGCAGGCTCATCTGACCCGCCCATGCCTCCTCCTGCGAGCGCATGGGGAGGGTGTCCCAGTTCTGCATCCAGCCAACCATGATGCGGCGCCCATCCGGCGCAAGCATTGTCTGCGACGCGTAGAAATCAATTCCATAGTCAATCGCCTGGTCGCTCTCCTCATGGAATGTTTTCGTCTGCTCGTCATATGTCCCAATCAGGCAGAGCGAACCGTTTCCATTGTGGTACTCAAATCCCTGCGGCAGCATATCCGTGGGACTTGCGAGAAGAACCCATTTCCCATCCAGCGGGAAGAAGTCGGGACACTCCCACATCCTGCCGAAACGACCGTTATTGGACACCAGAACTTTCTGAAATTCCCACTGGAAGCCGTCCCTGCTTCCATATAATAAAATCTGTCCGTCACCGTCTGCCAGTGCACTGCCGAAAACGCAGCTGTACGTGCCGTCCGCATTCTGCCACACCTTCGGGTCGCGGAAGTCAAACCGGCTGGCGCCCTCGGGCAAATCCTTCTCGCCGAGGACAGGATTTTTTTCATACTTCTGGTAGTCAGTTCCGTCACCGACGGCAAGGCTCTGTGTCTGGATGTCACGGATTACACCATTTTCCTGCCGTTCCTTAATGACGCTGGTGTACATCAATAAATGCCTGCCGTCCGGCAGCGTCAGCGCGCTTCCCGAAAAACATCCATCCCTGTCGTAAACCTCATCCGGTGCAAGCGCCGCCGGAAGATGCTCCCAGTGCAGCAAATCCCTGCTCACCGCATGCCCCCAGTGCATCGGTCCCCATTTGGACTCGTATGGATAGTACTGGTAAAACAGGTGATACATCCCATTGTAATGGCAGAAGCCATTGGGGTCATTCATCCACCCGACGCGGGCACACAGGTGGAATTCAGGGCGTTCTTCCTTCGCGATATTTTTTTCAACGGCTTCCTCATATTTGCGCGCTTCGCGCAGTGTCTGACTTGTCATACATCTCCTCCGCTTATTTCTTTTCCGGTTTTCTTTTCAAATAACAGAACCCGTACGCCGGTATATGGATTTCCGACAGTGTCTGCGCATCTCCCATAATCATGTCCACAAACTTCCCGCCATACGCATCCAGCCGGATTGTTTTTTCATGCTCACTGAAATTAAACAGCCCCACAACCTCGTCGCCCGCAAAATGCCTTGCGATGCAAAGCACCGCCACATCTCCGGTATCAATCGTCCACATATCTGCATTTGTCTCAAATACCTTCTCCGATTTCCGTATCCGTTCCAGCTTCCCAAGCTGTGTAAACAATCTTCCCTCTACGGTATCCGGCTTGGAGATATTTTCCGCAAGCGTCCAGTTCATCGCGCCGCGGTGTATGTAACGGGAATCCGCTGCCTTGTCCGGGTCATCCTTATATGTATAGTCATTTACCTGCGCGATTTCATCCCCGCTGTACAAAACCGGTATTCCCGACTGCATGAACATATATGCATGAAGCATCACATCCATCCGGATTGCGCGCTCCATCCCCTCCGAATCCTGCTCAAACCCTGCCTTTTCGATGCCGCACATGGATGCGGTCGTCCCGCAGAATCTCGCATCGCCCGTAACCGGATCCGCATTGTACAGCTCTCCGCGGCTGCAGCTCTCTCCCGCATATCCCTGAAAATAGTCATTCAGGTATTTTTTATGCGGCCGTTCCTTGATTCCGTCTTCCCGCAGTACATCATAATCCAGCCCCCAGCCAATGTCATCATGGCAGCGCAGATAGTTCAGAAATACATAGTCTTTCGGAAGGGAACTTACAATGTCAAGCTGCCGTTTCAGGAGCCTGGTATCCCTTGTCGCAACCGTATGCCATGTCGTCGCCATGGTGGTCACATTGTAGAGCATATGGCACTCCGGCTTCTCCACGGTGCCAAAATAGGGCACTACCTTCTCCGGCTCCATGACCACCTCGCCAAGCAGGAGCACACCCGGGCAGACAATCTCACTAATCATGCGCATCATGCGCACAATCGTGTGCACCTGAGGCAGGTTGCGGCACTGCGTACCGAGTTCTTTCCATATGTATGGTACCGCATCAATCCGGATAATGTCAATCCCCCTGTTTGCCAGGTACAGGAAATGGTACATCATCTCATTAAAGACGCGCGGATTCTTATAATTTAAGTCCCACTGGTATGGATAAAACGTAGTCATGACAAAATGCTCCGTCTCAGGAAGCCATGTAAAATTGCCCGGAGCCGTTGTCGGGAACACCTGCGGCACGGTCTTCTCATACAGAGATGGTATATAGGAATTGTCAAAGAAGAAATAGCGGCTCATATATTCCCCTTCGCCCCTGCGTGCCCTTTTCGCCCACTCATGGTCCTCCGACGTGTGGTTCATGACAAAATCCATGCAGACATTGATTCCTTTTCGGTGGCATGCCGCAGTCAGGTGCTCCAGATCCTCCATCGAGCCGAGATGCTCCTGCACTTTTCTGAAATCCGACACTGCATAGCCGCCGTCCGAGCGCCCCTTTGGCGTCTCCAGAAACGGCATCAGGTGGACGTAATTCACATTGCACTGCTCGATATAGTCCAGTTTTGACTCTACTCCCTTAATCGTTCCTGCAAAGTTGTCAATATAGAGCATCATTCCCAGCAAGTCATTGTGCTTGTACCAGTTCCTGTCCTCCTCGCGCACGGAGTCCATGGCTTTCAGCTCCGTGCCGCGCTCCTTGTAAAAGCGCTGCATATTGTCGCACAGCTCGGCAAACATGTCGCCATTATCGTACAGTTCCATATACAGCCAGCGAAGCTCGTCATGATGCCGCTCAAGACGCCTTGTGTAAATCTCCTTTTTTCCCATAAGTCCACCTCTCTATATTTTTATTGTTGGTATTTCAATAGTAGCATTCCTTTTTTGATATGTCAATCGTTTAACATATTTTCAATAGATTATACAATTTTTCGCTTCTGTTTTTTTGCATTATTCTGAATTATTATCCGAAATATGGTATTTTTGCGTATGTTAAACGATTAATATATATTCCTGGACTGCGCAATCGAGTAGGGGAATGACCTTCTCTCCTACTCGCCGCGCGCCCCATGCGCCGCCTTAGCGGCATACTTCCTCTGCATGGGGCTGCGCATAAAAA
>DKUL01000034.1:39316-75967 GCA_002490665.1 Lachnospiraceae bacterium UBA7205
CTACTCGCCGCGCGCCCCATGCGCCGCCTTAGCGGCATACTTCCCCTGCATGGGGCTGCGCATAAAAAGAGTGCCGGAAAATGATTCTGTCTCATTTCCCGACACCCTGTCACGCTGTCTCCCGCTCCACCAGATATACCGGGAGCACGGTCCGTTTCGGCACTATTTTCCCGCTGGCGGCATCATGGAGCAGATTGACCGCTATCTCTGCCATTTCCCTGACAGGCTGGTGTATCGTTGTCAGCTGCGGCGTGGTAAGCGCGGCGATGTTGACATCATCAAAGCCGATAACCTTCATCTGCCCCGGCACCGATATTCCCATCCTGCGGCAAACCTGCAGCGCCTGCGCTGCAATCACGTCACTGTTCACAAAAAGCCCGTCCGTCTCCGGATGCTCCTGCAATGCTTTTTCAATCAGGGCATCATACTTCATATTATGGTACTGCGATTTCTCCGTAAAAACTTCATGGAAGGCGACCCCCATCTTCTCACAGACTTGCCGGAAGCCCTCCGTGCGCTGGTCTGCCGGCATGGATATACTGCTGATATTTCCCACGTGGAGCAGATGCCGGCATCCGCAGGAAATCAGCCTTTCAGCAGCCAGCGTCCCTCCCTGCCTGTTGTCACATTCCACCGCGGCAGTCCCATTGTCAAGGAAACGCTCCATGGTAATCACCGGAACGCGAATCCCGTCAAACACCTCGACCGACACGGTTCCGCTGCACAGGATAATCCCAGCCACCCTGTTCCCGGTGCAGATATCAATGTACTCCCTCTCCTTTTCCTCGATGCTCTGTGCGTTGCAGAGCAAAATCCGGTATCCCTTTTTATATGCCTGGTTTTCTATATTGCTAATCATCTCCGCAAAATACGGATGCCTGATGTGCGGGACAATCAGCCCGATGGTATTGGTGCTCTTTCCCTGCAAGGAACGCGCCACTTCATTTGGATGGTAATTTAGTTTTTTCATTGCGCCGTTTACTTTTTCGCGCGCGTCATCGCTGATATATCCCCTGTTATTCAGCACCCTTGATACAGTTCCTACCGTCAAACCTGCCTCTTTTGCAACATCCTTTAAAGTAGCCATTATCCTTTCCTCACCTCTTTCACGCATGTACCATCACACAGGACTTTTCTTCATCGCAGCGCTTCATCCCCATACCCTGCACAGTCAGCCCGAACCGCCGCTATACCACTGCCTCCACGATTGTCATGTCCCCAAGCGTAATGACCTGGATGCCTGTCTTTTTCTTCTGGTTAAAATTAAAGCTGAGCATATATCCCTTTTTCTGGTGAAAATACTCGAGATAGCCCTTTAGCTGCTCCTCGCCGCGTTCATTATATTCTTTCCCGCGCCAGATTTTCATCTCGATGACAAACCGCTCACCGCGGTAATCCACGACCACATCCGTCCGCCCCGCATCCAGGGTCTGTGCCTCCAGATAATAATTGCCTGTCCCATTTATGATGGGCTTCAAATAAAGCAGGAAGAATTTGCGTCCGTATTTTTCTATAAATTTTTCATCAGAGGCATCGTAAATCTCATTGAAATATTCCACAAATTTTTCAAGAACCAGATCCATGTCCAGTCTGCCACCTGTGATGAACTGGTTCCTGTCACGCTGCCCTCGCAGATATTCCTCACTTTCCACAGCTTCCTCCGCAATGAACATGTTCAGCATCCGCATTTCAAACATATGATTTGACACCATAATCTGACCATTGCTATTTTTCAGGAAACCAAACATAAGTCCCATATTCATCGACTTTTCATCCGGACTAAACGGCACTCTTTTTCCCTGATACAGGATTTCCTCCAATGTACTGCGCAAGTCCTTATGCATGTCAAGCTGCTTCACCATGCTGTCAAACAGCGGTGTCGTTGTGTTCAAAATGATTTTTACCGCCTCCGTGACGCCCTCTTTCGTCCATACATGCCCGGTCACTGCAACCCCCTCACAAAACGGCAGCGTCTCATCGAGAAGCTTGCAGATGGATGACACCAGACAGGGATACCCCGATGTATACTGGTAAATCTCCCCTGCCATTGCCGGCACATCCATTCCGGTGTGCCTGTCCGCCTCATACTCGTCCAGCATGGCGGCAATCTGGCTTTGCGAAAAACCCATTTCCACGTCAAAATTCGCCGCAATGTTCCATGGACTGTTATACTGATGCTCCTGTTCCGGACGAAGCTTTAATTTCAGGTTTTTGATGTCATAGACCCCTGCGAGAACCACGGACTGAAATATCGGCTTCTTTCGGCGGTGATTATAATACATGCGAAGCTGCGCCAGAAAATCGATAAAAACCTGATTGTTGCCTGCGCTGTCCACCTCGTCAACCAGCATGACAATCGGCTTGTCTGCAGTTCCGCAAATCTGGCTTATCAGATGGAACAGCTCTCCCAGTGTGCACTGCCGGGACTGCTCCATAAATGCCGCAGCCTGCCTTATCTGCTCCGAGCCTGCCCCGCCGTCCGCCAGCGCCTCTGTAAATATCCTTAGAAACGACCTGACAAAAATATATTCGTCGCCAAATTCCGCTGTGCTGATTCCCTGAAAATCCAGGGCAACAACATAGTAATCGTTTCGCAAATACCTTTCAAGCGCATGCAGGGTCGTCGTCTTACCATACTGCCTCCCCCTGTTGATTACAAAATACTTGCCCCTGTCGATATAAAAGCGCTTGATTCGGTCAAGCCTGTCATCCAGCCGAACCATATAATGCAGTTCCGGTTCACATGGACCCTCTGTGTTAAAAAATCGCTCCATCCCTAGCCTCCATTCAAGACGTTTATAGCCATTTTATCACTGATTCGGAATGGATTCAACCGGAATCCACACATCTTCTTCCTTGTCGTTCCACACGCGCACGCCTGCAATCTGTCCTGGCAGCACAGGCGCGGTAAAAAGCTGGCGTGCATGGAAATAAGTGTATTCCCTCTCTGCCGCAGAACAGTCAAAATCCTGCCCTGCCCCCATGTCGCCCACAATGCTGCCGTCCTTCAAAACAACTTCCATATACGTGTGCGTGACATCCCTGTGCGTGCCGATTCCGGCGTATTGAAGTGACAGCGGGGAAATGGTCAGGCTCTCCATCGCCAGTCCCATGCCGCCCAAAGCGCTGCGGGCTGCATCATCCAGCGGCACTTCCTGACATTCCACGGCATCTTCCAGGGTAAACTCCGAGAGCGTCTCCGCGCGTTCCTCCTTCTCCGGCTCCTGCACATAACGAACAACCTCTATGACATCTCCTTTCATAAATGGTCTGTCCCCATCCGTCGATAGCAATACACTTCCTGACAGGACACCATCCTCCTCAATTACATACTGATACTTGGTAAGAGAACCAGTCAGCGCCCTGACATCCTGACGGATACGATAGCCAAGCCGGTCAGCGCCCGCATGCACGACATCCTGTTCATAACCGGCAATTGTCCCGCCCTTCCACAGGCTTGTTTCCCGAATATCGGTTCCAGCTTTCAGTTCCGCATAACCGACCTCATCCTGATGAAATGCATAGCGGAATGGAAGAAACAGATAATCCCCGTCATACAGGGCGGCATCTAATTTCAGCGTGCCGTGTGTCAGCGCAATTTCATTGCCAAGCGCCGTCCCATACCGTGCAAAAATCGTTTTCTGTTCCTCCGTCAGCTCCTGCTCGTTTTTCGTGAAAAATCCCATCGCCTCCGCAATCCTGTCCATCACGGAAAATTCCCCCGCCGCAAGCGCTGTCATGCCCGATACCAGCAGCACCCCCGCACAGACTGCGGCACGTGCAGAAAACGACACTTTAGACCGCGCTGCCCTTTCTTTTTCTGCTTCTTTCGTCTGTATACGCTGCCAGACGCTGTTTCTTTGCCCTTCCGTCATGCATATCTGCCGGTACATATTTTTATATAATTCCTGTTTCATCCAGAAACGCCTCCTTTTCCTGTTGCTGATATGGTTTCAAAAGCTCCTGCCTGAGCATCTCTTTTGCCCGCCGCAGCCTCGCCGATACAAGATTTGGCGTGATGCCAAGTATTTTCGCAATCTCCTTCACCTGATATTCCTCGTAATAGCGCAGATACAGCACAATTCGGTACTTTGCCGGAAGGCAGGACAGCATTTCGTACAATTCGCCCTCCTGCCGGCGCTCAAATGGCACCGCAAGCTGTCCTGCCGCATCCAGCGGACAGACACGGCGAGACCACGCAGAGGACAGCGTGCTTTTACAGCAGTTTACTGCCACGCGGATAAACCATGCCTTTTCGTGCACGCTGTTTTCAAAACCGGGTCTTTTTTTCAGATACCGCACAAAGACCTCCTGAACCATGTCCTCCGCAAACGGCACGGAATTTCCATACGACATGGCAATCCGGTAAATCATGTCCGCATAGCGCGCAAACAGTTCTTTCGCATCCTGTTCCATTGCAAGAACCGCCCCCTTTCTTTTCCTATATTGTTTTACCACAAATGATGCGCATCTATATAGAATACTATCCACACCGCGAAAATCTGACAGCATTGTTGACTTTTCCTGGTTTTTCCTATATATTTTAGAAATGTACGGTAGACGGCACCATAAAAAGCCAAAAGGAGAAACTGTCACATGACTAGGAAAATTGCATTTTTTGATATAGACGGGACGCTGACTTCGGAGATTGACGGCAGCATTCCAGAAGATACAGCCCATGCGATTGCCGAGGCGCGCGCGAACGGAAACCTGATGTTTATCAACACAGGACGCTGCTTCCAGAATGTAGAGCAGCGCTTTCGCGATGTCGGCTGGGACGGATATGTGTGCGGCTGTGGCACAAACATTTACTGCGGGGGACAGGATGTCCTCCACGTCGCGCAGACCCACTCCACAACGATGCAGCTTCTAAACGCCGCACGCGCGGCAGACGTCGATATTTTGTTTGAATCCCGCAGCTTTGTGGCATTTGACCTGTCACGCCCGCTGCACCACCCGGATGCCGTGCGCCAGTACGAGTCCTTTGCGCGCCGCTATGACGACATGCCGGAGCATCTGGAAAGCCCGAACTTTTTTGCGGACAAGTTCGTCATCTGGTATCAGGAGGAAGCGCAGCTCGAAGCATTCCGCCGCGTCAGCGACAAATGGTTTGACTGCATTGACAGGGGCGGCACCTTTCGGGAATTCGTGCCCTATGGATACTCCAAGGCGACCGGAATCCAGTACGTACTGAATTATTACCAGCTGGATTTGTCCTGCGCCTATGCCCTCGGTGACAGCAACAATGACCTGCCCATGCTCTCCTACGTTCCCCACAGTATTGCCATGGGCAACACATCGCCGGAGAGCCTGTTTGCGCAGGTGGAATATGTCACTGCCAAGTCCAGCGACGGCGGCATCCGGCAGGCATTGGCACATTATGGGTTCCTGTGATAGCCATAAAACTCCTCATTTCATTTTTTTATATTATACTGATTAGGGTGTCAAAAGGTCTGAATTTCCCTTGCAGGCTAATTTTCCCAATCTTGCACCCCAATATCTTGAAAAAATTATCTCTTGAATGAAAATGAACCTTTTGACACCCTAATCATTATACTGGAAAACCATGAAAAAGACAAAATGATATAAACGAAAATTATGGAAACGGGGTTATCAGAATCCCATTACAATCCGATATATCATACAAAGACCATTTATCTGGAAAACAAAGGCAGCGAACAGTAACCAAACTATGTTACTGTTCACTCCGTTCCAGTAACAGGTAAAAATCCATGCAAAATTTGCTTCGCAAATGGATTTTTACTTGCAGGCGAAACGTTTTCTCACGGACTTAGCAGTAAATGCTAAGTCCTGGTCTGAACAGTAACCAGACTACTACCAGTATCTGCCCAAAATATGGAAAATTCATTGATTTTTCCAGGAGATAAGTATAGAATGATAATAACCAGACAATTATTTTATTAGAGAAGGAGTGATGAGTATGTCATTTATGAACTTTTGGAACGGCAATTCGCTATTTGGCTCTAACAGTGGCTCAGCAAACCTGTACAGTCTGTTCTCTGAACGAAACGCGATAAAGAACGGTACATATAAGAAACTGCTCAAATCCTACTATGGTTCTTTAGAGAGCGGTTCAGACTCCACATCGTCCTCAAGCCGGAGACGTGGCACGAACAACGTTCTTGACAAGATACTTGAGGAGAGGAAATATCCCACTGTTTCCAAGAAGACACAGGAGGCAAATTCCAACCTGACTTCCGGAATCAACAGCTTAAAGTCCTCTGTTTCCACATTGCAGAGTGAAAAGACATATGAGGACACGGAAAATGGGTCGACCGCGGCAGAAAAGGTTGTTTCTGCAATGAAATCATATATAAACAATTACAACAATGTTGTGACTGCGGCAAAAAGCTCTACCCTTTCAAGCAAGACGGCATATGTTGCAAACATGATGAGCAGCACCTCGAAGTTTGAAAAAGAACTTGGCGAAATCGGCGTCATGCTCAAAAAGGACGGAACGCTTCAGCTCAATGAATCCAAGTTAAAGGAAGCTGACCTCTCAAAAGTACAGAAGTTGTTCTCGCCGGACAATATCCAGAGCTATGGTTCTACGATTGCTTCCCGCGTAAAATTTGCAGGAAACACTACGAACACCACTACAGACAAGACCAACAACAACACAGGCACGGATACCAAAAAACCGACCAGTTCAAGCGCTGCCGCGCTCAAGGCGGACGGCGAGGCACTTGCGTCTGCTGACTTATATGCAAAGGTAAAGGATAAGGACGGCAATGAGACAGATGAATATAATGTTGCCAAAATCCTTTCCACGGCAAAGAGCTTCGTAAACAACTACAACAATATGTTTGACAAGGCAGAATCAAGCTCCAACTCAGGTGTACTGTCGAATCTGTCTTATATCAGGGAGCGAACAGCAAACAACACCAAGGCACTGAAAGAGTTCGGCATCAGCGTGGACAAAAAGGGCAGGCTGTCGCTCGACGAGGATACCTTTAAGAAAGCCGACATGTCCAAGGTACAGGACTTCTTCAAGAATTACGGCTCTTATGTTGCGAGCACCGCATCCCGCGTGGACTATTACATGAACACCAAGGCAAACGCAGCAAGCGGATACACCTCAAATGCATCTTACAATATACCGTCCGCTTCTGATTATAATTCATTCATTTAACCCGGAATGGTTGCAATAATTCCGCCGCCCATTGATTTCCTTAAACAGACATCAATGGGCGGCTTTTTATCACCTCCTCAGTCTTCGCGTCCATCCTTTCCTGTTGCTTTCCCTGCATTTCCATGCTATGATAACAAATATGAAACTGTAGGAAAACATCAGAAGGGGGCTTTATTATATGAAACGATATGTTATGGCTGCATAGCATTGGCTATTGCAATTCACTCAACATTGTCATAGCCAGTGCGAATCCTAAAAAATCTTATGTTTAGGAGGCAGCTATGGGCTATATCAAGGCAGAGACTGTTCTGCCAGCAGAAATCATCGAACTCATACAGCAGTATGTTGACGGAAAAAATATTTACATACCGCGCAAGGCAGACGGCAGGCAGAAATGGGGCGCCGGCACACAGGTGCGGCAGGAGCTTTTTTTGCGCAACCAGCAGATTTATGCGGATTATCTTGCCGGAAGCAGGGTTTCGGAACTAGCCAGTAAATATTTTTTATCCGAGAAAAGCATTCAGCGTATTTTGAGAACATTGAGGAAATAATGCGAGCCGGCACATCCAAATGGTGCCGACTCATCTTTTTATATAAAAATGTTTGCGGTGGAATGCATCATCCAGCCATGTTATACTAAATAAAGCAATTTTCGTTACAGGAGCAATAAATAGAAAGCAGGAGGAAACTGCCTTATGGAATACAGCCAGAAGATAGCCGAGCGCCTATGGAACCAGCCCGACAAAGGCGAGCTGGAAAGCCACCGCGAGGAGACATTTATCGACGACATCATACAAAAAAATCATATTGAGCAAGAGCTGCTCTCCCATCTTGAGGGAATCCAGACCGTGTTTGACGGCGGTGCCGGCTGTGGCAGATTCTCGATTCTGCTTGCAAAGCACGGCTGCAGGGTGACACACTTTGACATTTCACAGCCCATGATTGACAAGGCAAAGGAGCTGGCGCAAAAAGAGGGTGTCTCTGACCGGATTACATTTGTGAAAGGAGCATTGGAGGATCTGCACGAATACGAGGACAGCAGTTTTGACATGGTCATCTCCTTCGACGCACCCATCTCCTACACCTATCCCAATCAGGAACAGGTGCTCGGCGAGCTGGTGCGCATCTGCCGCAGGCGCATCCTGATCAGTGTGTCCAGCCGCCTGGGCTATCTGCCCTATCTGGCAAACCCGATACAGAAGAATCAGTTTATACTGGACAAGTCAAGCAGTGACCCTTACGTCCAATGGTGCATTCAGAACAAGGCAAACGCGGTCAGCGAATTTTCCTTTGACAAAGAAGCAGTCATGAGCCTGTGGAATAACGGACTGATGGGCGGCAGTGAGGAAATTGCCGAATACGAAAAAGGCGGCACGCCATGGTGCATCACCTACACGTTTCTGCCGGACGAACTGGTGGCAGTCTTAACACGGCTTCACGTGAAAAATATCAGACTGGCAGGTCCCGGCGCGTATGCGCGGACGATTCCCAATGAGCTGCTTGTAAAAATCATGAATGACCCGGGGCAGCGGGCTGACTTTCTGGCGTTTTGTTACAAATATGATTCCAGTCCCTACGTATGCGGCATGGGAAAAGACAACCTGCTGGCATATAGGGAACTATAAGAACAGCAAATAGTAAAACAGGAGGCGTTTATTTTATGACTACACCCATCTACTTTGCATAGCGCGGCTATTGCAAATAAAATCTGAATGAATGTAATAGCTCGCGCATCAAAAGCTTTGACAGGAGATGCAGATGAGCTATTTAAAAATTGAATATGAAATCGTTCCTACAGAATCCTTTTGTGTCATCCGGGGCTGTTCCGGCTGTGGCAGAAAGACCCATTTCAGAAACACACAAAAATTCCGAGTCAACGCCAACGGCAACCGCGTGGATGTCTGGCTGATTTACCAGTGCGAACACTGCAAACACACACTCAACCTCGCAGTCTACGAGCGTCAGAAGGTTTCCTCCGTCCCAAAGGCGGAATATGAATCCTTTTTGAGCAATGACGCGCAGCTTGCACAGCAGTATGGAAAAACGCTGTCACTGTTTCAAAAGAACAAGGCGGCGGTTGACTTTGAGCGGATGAATTATTCCTATGTCAAACTGCATGAAACAATCCAGCACAGCGGCTCTGACAAATCCATGGAGCTGACCATCCACAACCCCTGCGGTCTGAAAATTCGTCCTGAAAAACAGATTGCCGACGTTCTAGGTCTCTCCCGAAGCCAGGTGAAAAAACGGATGGCGCAGGGAGAAATTTTAGTGGATGAAACAGACTTTGGAAAATTGCATTTTTACAGTCCGCACTGTATCATGTAACTGGCATCACTCTAATCAAGCAGGGGAAAAGCTCTTCCCTGCTCGATTAGGATGGTGAAACAAAACTTACTGCTGGTAATTGCGCTTGGCAAACCATAAGAACTCCTGGAATAAATCATCCTAAATTACGAGATGTCTTATAGGTTTTCTCTTGTTTTGCGAGTATGCGAGAGGGTCATTCCCCTACTCGGTTGATTATATCAAAAACTATGGATTTTGTACTCACCTAAAATGGCAAATGTTTTCGCTTGCAGGTTGAAATATTCGATTCTATTACAATTGATTTGATTACAGAATATTTCGTGTTATAATGTTTTATGTAAAGCCAATGGACAGGACTTGTTTTGAAATGTACGATACGATATCCATGAATGTGAATGTCCGTACAGAATATAAAATCAAACGAATTGATAATGGCTTAGGTGGTTTGATGTTTGAAGAAGTACCGGTTGATACTCACGGCAGCCGCAAATGAAAGGAAACATACATGGTATACATCTTTACCGCGCTGTACTGCGAGGCACAAATTTTTATCAGGCAGTTTAATCTGACCAAAAATCTGGAAAATACCTGGTTTCAGGAGTTTCAGAATGAGGAGGCCCACATCCGGCTCACGGTTACCGGCGTCGGTGAAATCGCGGCCGCCGCTGCTGTCAGCAGCATCTGTTCCATGTACCGTCCGTCACAGACTGACCTGCTACTGAATGTGGGTATCTGCGCACACACGGACAAAAAGGACGGCATTTTCCTGTGCAACGAGATAATCGAACAGGCAACGGGAAAAACCTTTTATCCGGACATGCTGTACCGTCACAACTTTTGCGAGGGAACCATTGTGACGGGTATGCTGCCCTGGAATTCTAAAAAGGATACTAGCAACGATTTACACCATGCAAAAACTGACACACATGTCGGAAATCTGCATGACATGGAGGCCGCCGCAGTCTACCAGGCCGGGATTCATTTTTTCGCCCCGCATCAGATGAATTTTTTGAAAATTGTGTCCGACAATGGCAATGCAGCAGCAGTTTCCAGGGAACAGGCGGCACTGTTGATGGAAACCTGTCAGGACAGCATCCTTGATTATATCACACGGATTGCTGCCCTGACACAGAAAAACGCCTCCCGCAAAAGCGAACCGAGTGTAGATGAGGAACAACTATTTGAAACCTTCTGTGCGGATTTGCACTGCTCCAGGGCAATGCGGGATTCCATGAAACAGTATATCCGCTATCTTGCGCTGTCGGGCATGGACTATACCGGTATGATTCGGGAACTGTACGAGAAAAAGCTGCTTCCCTGCAAGGATAAAAAAGAAGGAAAACAACGTTTTGAAGAATTTAAAAAAAGATTATTTTAACCCCTTTTTTTCACATATCTATGTGGAAAAATCAGTTCGAAACCATGCGCGCACGCAGAAAATTCTGGCAAAATTTCCATCTGCCAGAATCATTGAAATCGGCCATTATAAAGACGTTTTCTGCCGGAGCAGGCAGAACCTCCGCCTTCAGCACCATTCGCAGAAACTGATTCTCGCCGCCAGGCAGGGGACTCTGCTCTATGAAGGCGCACCTGTTTGCCAGCGCTTTGGCAACGAACATTTTTACTATACCTCCTGCGCGATGAACTGCGTCTTTGACTGCGAATACTGCTATTTAAAAGGAATGTACCCCTCTGCAAACATTGTGGTATTCGTAAATCTGGAAGATATTTTTGCAGAAGCAGAGCGGATATTGGAGCATCATTCCCTGTATCTTTGCGTCTCCTACGATACCGATTTGCTGGCACTGGAACCGCTCATCGGTTATGTGCAGGAATGGTGTGATTTTGCATCCAGGCATGACCATCTGACCATTGAAATACGGACAAAATGTGCCAGCAAAACATTTGTACAGCACGCCACGCCACTCCCCAATGTCATTTATGCCTATACGATATCACCGCAGGCAGTAATCGAAGCCTTTGAACATCATACCGCTTCGCTGGCAGATCGGCTGTCCTGTGCTGCAGGGCTGATGCACGCCGGCTGTCCTGTACGCCTTTGTTTTGACCCCATGATTTATATGCCCGGCTGGAAACAGCATTATCAGGAAATGATGGATCAGGTACTGTGCACCATTGATGTCGATAAAATGCTGGACATCAGCATCGGGACATTTCGCATCTCGCAGGATTATTTGAAAAACATGAGGAAGCAGGAACCGGACTCCGCAGTGATTTGGTTTCCTTTTCAGAAGGATGACGGCTACTGCCATTATCCGGATAGCTTGATGGAAGAGATGGAATGCTTTCTGACAGGGCAGTTTTCAGAAAAAATAGGCAGGGAGAAGATTTTTCGATGGAATGTATGAATCAACTCATGAACAAAAAAGCAGCCATTGTGACCGGCGCATCCTCCGGTATTGGCTGTGCAGTCAGCCAGAAGCTGTGTGCGCTTGGATATGAGGTGTTTGGCTTTGGCAGGGATTTTGGCAAAACAGCGTGGCATGAAACGGACAGCATGCATGCGATTGTGTGTGATGTGCTGGACACGGATAAGCTGTGCGTCCATGTCCGGCAAATCGCGGCGCAGCATCCGGTTCATATACTGGTCAACAATGCGGGTGTCGGATATTATGGGCTTCATGAAGAATTAAACCCGGACAAAATCAAACGGCTGGTGCGCACCAACCTGGAAGCACCCATGATTCTGACGCAGCAGCTCTTACGTCATTTAAAGAAAAATGCAGGTTATGTCATCAACATTTCCTCCGTGACCGCAGCGCAGTCCAATCCCCACGGATGTGCCTACGGCGCGACAAAGGCAGGACTTGCCAGCTTTTCGCGCAGCCTTTTCGACGAGGCGCGAAAATACGGCGTCAAAGCAGTTACCATTTCACCGGATATGACACAGACAAACCTCTACCGCAATGCGGATTTCCGGGAGGGGGACGAGCCGGCATCGTATCTTCTTCCAGCAGATGTCGCGGACGCAGTGGAATGGATTCTGGGACAACGTGACGGCATCATTGTCACGGACATCACACTAAAACCGCAGCTTCACAGAATAAAACGAAAATCAATTTGATATTGAGCTTCCAGTCATTGTCATGTTATACTAAAGAAAATGCTCCCAGAAACTACAATGAAACCGGAAGGAGGCAAACCACATGGCATTCTGTCTGAACACAAACACTGCACTGATATTATACACGGAACTGACCAACAACGAATACTTTGTTGACAAATCCGGCATCATCGAACACTTTAACAAGCGCATCGGGACAAATTCGAAATTTATCTGTATCACGAAACCGCGCCGTTTTGGTAAAACATCCGTCCTGAACATGCTCGGTGCATACTATTGCAAAACCTATGATTCCAAAAATCTGTTTGATACACTGGAAATCAGCCGCGCCGACACATACAAACAACACTTAAATCAGTATAATGTCATCAACCTATGCCTCAATGCCTTGTCCGACAAGGGGAACACCTATGAAGATTATATTGAGCTGTTTAAAAATTCCATCCGCCGTGACATCTGCAAAGCCTATCCCCATCTGGCAAATGAGGAATATTACAGCATCTCTGCACTTCTGACTGCCACGAATGACCGTTTTATCTTCATCATCGATGAGTGGGACTATATTTTCAGCCACGAGCTGTACACGGAACACCATGGGGACTTTCTGGAATTTCTGCGCGATTTACTGAAAGATAAACCGTATGTGGCATTTACCTATATGACCGGCGTTCTGCCCATCAAAAAATACAGCATGGGTTCTGCGCTGAATATGTTCAAGGAATATACCATGCTCAAAGACCCCTTTTTTGAGGAATACTTTGGTTTTACCGAGAACGAGGTTGAAACGCTTTGCCAAAAACAGTCTGCGCTGACCATGGATGAAATCCGTGACTGGTACAACGGCTATCAGACAAGGGATGGCTCGCGGCTGTACAATCCAAGATCCGTCGTCTGTGCCCTGGAGGATGAAGCATGCCAGAGCTACTGGACGCGGACAGGCAAAATGGATGAAGTCTTATTTTTCCTGAAATATAATATTGGCGAGGTGCGGGATGATGTGGTGAAGATGGTCAACGGAATCCCTGTCAGAATTGATATTGTAGAGGAATATTCTGCCGGGCAGACCTCTCCCGGAAGCCGGGAAGATATCTATTCTGCAATGATTATATATGGTCTGTTATCTTATTCTGATGGAGAACTCAGGATTCCGAACAAAGAACTTATGATAGAATTTCAAAGAGCCTTGAGGGATGATGACTTTGGCTATGTGGCGGAACTGGTACGAAATTCCAGCGAAATCCTTGACGCTACCCTGAGCAAAAAGGGCGACATTGTGGCATCCTACCTTCACAACATCCACAACAGCGAACTGCCTATCCTGAAATACAATGACGAAAACAGCCTATCCTGTGTCGTCACGCTCGCCTATTTATCCGCAAGGAACAAATATCGCGTGGAGCGGGAGGAAAAAAGCGGCAAGGGCTACGTAGACTTCATCTTCTACCCAAGACGCAGAAACCTACCGGGCATCATCATCGAGCTAAAAGCCGACAAAACACCGCAAGATGCCCTTGCACAGATTCAGCAAAAGGAATACAGTGAAAAGCTGAAAAAAGAGAATGTGTCCGCAATTCTCGCTGTCGGCATCAGCTATGACACGGCACGAAAAGAACATGAATGTCTGATTGAAGAGATTTTAATAAAGTAGGGGAAAAATTTCCCCTACTTTCACTGTAGCTATGAATTTTTTATTTCCAGCTTCTTTGTCATTCCCATCAAATCACTATCTTTTATCCCCAAGTCAACACGCTAAAAACCATTCAAATGCCATTCTTTGACAAAACCTTCCTGCACCATGTCTTCCTGCCGCATTTCGGGCATTTTAAATGCCTTGTTGCCAGCATATGCATACCAAAAACATATTCCCCAAAGGTCGGAATAAACAGTTCCCCACATGCCTTGCATTTATAATATCCCACCGTGCGTTCGCCCTCCATTGCAACGACCAGTCCCGAGCCAAAAATTGCACACCCGATACATACCAGCAATATCCTGACCGGCAGTGCGATTGCATCCGCATATATACCAGCCACCAGGATAAGCGTGATAAACGCCGCCGTTGATGTCGTTCCTGTGACAATTGTCATAATTGCTTTTCTCTTGTTTTCTTCTCTTTCCTGAATCATATTCACCATATTTTCCTCCGCTTTCTTTTGATAATCCTCTTCCGACACTCTTTCGCCGGACAACAATTCGTTCACGGTAATGTCCAGTTCATTACATAATGGCAATAATAATGACACTTCTGGAAATCCGTTTCCACGTTCCCATTTTGACACAGTCTTATCGCTTATCTGTAACAAATCTGCCAGCTGCCTCTGTGTGTATCCCTTTCGTTTTCTCTCAGAAGCTATAAATTTTCCTGTTACCATCTGATTCATGGCTTCCCTCCTTTCAGGATTCATTATCGCAGGACGATGCAGGAAATCACACCCACGGCACGTAGAAAATGGTGAATTGATGCGGATTCTACGCTGCGTAGAGTAGAGAAACCATTCCATTATCTCCCAGATTCAATATTCCGCAGAAACCCGACATACGTGACCACAAAATAAACGCTGTACACGCCCAGAAACAGCACAAGCGAAATCCCGAAATACACTGCTGCCGGTGTCCTTACCCCCGCATAAAAATTGAACTTCCCGCCCACATATCCCGCGATAATTCCACCGATTACAGCCGCAAAGAGCGCCGGGCACAGGTAAAACAAAAGCAGCTGCTTTAGCACCAACCCTGCAATTTCCTTCGCGCCCATCCCAATCTGGCGCAGTACCTTGTAACGGAACTTATACTTTGCGGAGTCGCTGAGCTGCTGGACGGACAGCACGGTCAGCGCGACGCACAAAAACACCAGACCGATGTAGGTCAGTGGGAAAATGATTGTCGACAGCATGCATTTCATCTCCACCAGAATATTATCCCGAACCAGATTGTTTGCACCCCAGACAAGAATGGAATCCGAGCCAACGCACTCCGTCTCGTTGAGCATGGCGGCAATATCTATGTCCGAAATGGGATCAGATGTTTTGAAATCCAGCTCCCTTGTGGCGTCATCCAGTAAATTCCTTAAATTTTCCGGCGTTTCCCCCGCAAGCTCCACGGCAAGCTGCGCATAAAACGGACGCATCTTTGCTATCTCGTCATCTGATACGACAATCACATAATCCCCTCCGTTGTGCCCATCCTGCGAAAAGGGTTCCGTATGGAATCCCGCAAACCGGAGTGCGCCGCCATTCCCCTCAATTGCAAGCTGGTCAGAGAAATCCCCTGTCTCCCGGAACACCCTGTCCTTGATATGAATGATGTATTCATCATCCGCCAGCGCAACGGTGTCCAGCCCAAGCAGTTCCCGCAGATGGTTATAATCCGAAATCCCCATATACGTGTCATATCTGCAGTACGCCGCAAAGTCCCGTTCCCCTCTGATTGCCTCCAAGTCAGGTGTCCCATCCGCTTTCCGGTACGCGTCACCAAATACCTTTAAATGCGTGTACAGCCAGACATTCACCACATCCGTCCCATTCTCATAAATATGGTAGGCATATGCCTCCTTGATGGGCACATTGTTCTCTATGACAGAAAGCTCCGTGGCAAAGTCATCCTCCACATACGAACTGTGGATGTGGATGTCAAACGGCATTTTGTCGGCAAGCATCTGGTTTTCATAAAAATTGAACATCATCGCAACCGAACACCCCAGAAACGCCAGTACAAAAAGTGCGGTCAGCGTCCCCATCGTAAAGCGCATTGTCCTGATTTTCGATGCAAACTGCCGAAGCAGGAACAGATTCTGCCCCGCATAAATCGCGTTCCCCTCATGGCGCACATAGCTGATAATCCACGCGGACAAGCCCATGTAAAACAGATAAATCACAAGCACCAGACCAACCAGAAACAGGATAATGGTATGGGTGCCCCACTCCTTCCCATAAAAAAGCCACGCGCCGAACAGCGCCAGAAAAAGTACCGAGAGCGGAAGCAGCCACCGTTTCAGTCCCTCATGGGACTCCTTAATCTCCTCGTTCTGCCGCTCCGCGTTCATCAGACCATGGATGTTCATTTTTTTCAATCTGCGTTTGCATCGCAGCAGCGCCAGCAGGTAACACCCCGCATAGCAGGATGCGGTCATGATAAGGCAGCCCCGGCTGAACTCGATATTGATCCTGAAATCCGACAATACCATACTGTAGAGTATCGACATCAGAATCTGCTGTACCAGCACGCCAAAGACAAGCCCCGCCAGAAATGCCCCCGCGCCGAGCAGCACACTCTCCCGCATATACAGCCTTGCAATCTGCCGTTTCTCCATACCGAGCAGCAGATAAATGCCAAACTCCCTGCTTCTCTTTTCCAGAATAAAGCGTATCATGTAGTTAATCAGCCACGCAACAATCAGGACGATAAAAAACGTGGCAAGCCCCAGCATGACCTCCATGACTCCCGTCTCCTGAAACATGTCACGGACTTCTTCGGAAAAAATCAGGCTGTTAAAGGCAAACATCAGCGCCACCACCACAGTCATCGTAAAAAAGTAAACGAGATAGTCCTTTGCCGAACGCCGAACGTTCCGCAGTGCAAGCTTAGCGAGCATCGCCCTCACCTCCCGTCACGGATAACACATCCAATATACTATTCAGGAATTCACGTCTCCCCTTCTGTCCGCGAACCAGCTCGTGAAAAATTTTTCCATCCTTCAGAAATAAAATGCGGCTGCAATAGCTTGCCGAGAAGGCGTCGTGCGTCACCATGAAAATCGTCGCCTTCCTTGTCTCGTTCAGACGCTGGAACGTCTCCAGAAGCGTCTCTGCCGCCCTGGAGTCAAGCGCCCCGGTCGGCTCGTCCGCAAGCAGGAGCTTCGGGTGGTTGATAAGCGCCCGCGCACAGGCGCAGCGCTGCTTCTGCCCGCCCGATACCTGATAGGGAAACTGGTTGCGGATTTCCCAGATGCCAAGCAGCCGCATCATCTCCTCGCTCTCCTTTTTGATTTCCTTTTTTCCCTTTTTCTGGAGTGTCATTGCCAGCACAATATTCTCACCGATGGTCAGTGTGTCGAGCAGATTGTAGTCCTGAAACACAAATCCCAGGTTTTCCTTGCGGAACTTTGCAAGCCGGTCAGGTTTCAGCTCCGTGATATCCGTCTCCTGATAGTAAATGTGTCCCGCCGTCACATTGTCAATCGTGGCGAGCATGTTGAGCAGGGTCGTCTTGCCCGAGCCCGAAGCGCCCATCACGCCCACAAATTCCCCCTCGGCAACCTGAAAGCTCACGCGGTCAACTGCCTTTGTCATTCCCGCCTCGCTCCCGTAGTATTTCTCCACATCGCATACATTGATATAACCGTTCATCTGAATCCTCCATTTCAGAGGCTATGACCAAAACAGCCATAGCCTTTTGATTAATAACCTTATATTATCAAAACCGGCTATGGCATGGTATCTATGTTGGTTACAGTTCCCTTACAGTTTTGTAACTTTTCTATTGTATGATCTGCTCAAAATAATTTGGCGCAACGTTCCTGGTCAGCCACACACCATTTTCAGACAGATAAAATTTCTGTCCGTCACGGTACATGTCACCACTATGTACCTTCAGCACGACTGGTTTTCCGTGGCGTTTTCCCACATGAATGGCTGTCTCAGCATCTTTTGACAAGTGCACATACAGCCGTCCCATCGGCTTTAACCCCTGCTCCTGAATACTGTGGTAAAACCGGGTGGCGGTGCCGTGGTATAGAAACGCTGGCGGTTCCTGCTCCTCCAGCCCGACATCCACAGGAATGCTGTGTCCCTGGTTTGCACGTATCCGCGTCTTATCCTCGTTGAACGAGTACCGCTGCTTATTGTCCGTCCTGACAATATCCTCAAGCAGCTCCCTGTCAATTTGCTTTCCAGTCCTTTTAATTCCGGCAATTAACTGCTCCACATCTGCCCATCCATGTTCATCCAGCTCAATAAATGCCGCTTCCGGATGATGGCGCAGAATAAGACTGATAAACTTGCTCATGCCGTCATTTGTCATCTTTTTCATTTTTCCCTTCTGCCTCCTGTCTCTTTCCTGATTTATCGCATATGAAACGTACCAGCCGGAAATTCCAGCATGATTTTCGTCCCCACATGCTCCTGCGACTCCGCACCAATCCCGATGCCGAGCTTTCCGCAAAGCTTGGCGCACAGGTAGAGTCCCATCCCTGTCGAACGCCCATGGGTCCTGCCGTTCGTGCCGGTAAAATTTTTCTCAAAAATACGCGGAATCTCCTCCTGCCGGATGCCGATACCGTTGTCCTCCACCGCCAGGCAGATGCCCTTTGCGCGCCGCTGTGTGTATATGCGTATCATTGCACCCGTTTCCCGCCTGTATTTCAGGCTGTTTTGCAGAATTTGGTTCAGGATAAAGGCAATCCACTTCCTGTCAGTGCGGACATCGTCCGGACAGTCGATTTCCGCCTGCACGCCATCCTGGATAAAATAATACTTGTTCCGCGCAACCACTTCCGCCGCCACGTCTGCCAAATTGGTTTCCTCTATGATATAGTCCTTGTAAACCTCGTCCGAGCGCGCATAGTACAGTGTCCTGTCCACATAATTCTCAATCTTCCCATTTTCCCTGCTGATGCTGCGCGTCACCTCGCTTTTGTGGTTTTCACACATCAGGGCGATGCTGGTAATCGGCGCCTTGATTTCATGCACCCACCCCTCAATATATGCGCGGTAGTCGTTTTTCTGCTCCTCCGCCGCATGAATTCTTTCAATAACGGAACGGTTGGACTGGCGTATCATCTCCCGGTAGAGCCTGTCCTCGAGCCGGTCGGAAAAGGGCATCAGCTCCCCGAGCAGGAAACGCTGGTCAATCTGTGCAAGCACCGCCTCCATGCGGGAAAAATAGCGCTTTCTCCGGTGGTACTCACAGACCGTCCAGATACACAGAACCAAAAACCAGCAAATCAGAACCAAAAGGCAGCCATCCGCCGAATAACCCGTCGCAAGCAAAAAGACGGCAAGCGCCATCATGCACGAAAGATGCAGCAGATACAGCAGCAGTTTATCCCGCAGGAACGAAAGAATATTCATAGCCGATACCCCATTCCCCGCTTTGTCTCGACCAGACCATGCACGCCGAGCTGTTCCAGTTTTCCGCGGATACGCGTCATGTTCACACTCAGTGCATTGTCATCAATAAAGACCTGATTGTCCCACAGATACTCAATCAGCTCCATGCGCGGTATAATTTTTCCGGTATGCTGAAACAGATAATACAGGATCTGAAACTCCTTTTTGGTCAGCTCCGCCTGTCTGCCCTGAAAGCATATGCTCCCGCGGGCAATGTCAAGCCTGACACCTTTATATTCCATCACGTCCGGCTCCTTTGCGCCTGTTTTTTTCGTCCGCTTCAAGACTGCGGCGATGCGCGCGAGCAGTACAGGCGGATGGAATGGCTTGGTGATGTAATCGTCCCCGCCCTTAAGCATTCCGTTTAACTCGTCCGCGGCGTCGGTCTGGCTGGTCAGAAAAATAATCGGCACATCCGACACGGCACGCACCTTTTCACAGACGGCAAAACCAGACTCATCCGGCAGCTTCACATCCAGCAGAATCAAGTCCGGCGCTGCTGCCAGTGCCGCTGCTGCCACGTCACGGAAATCATCCGGCGCAGTCACTTCATAGAGCGCATTCCGCAGGAGCAGCGCCAGTTCCTGCCGGATTGCAGGCTCATCCTCTATGATTACAATATGCATACCATTTCCCCCTGTTCCATTACAAAAAATCGGCAGCCCGCACCCTTTTCCGCCGAAAAAAATATTGCCATACCACGAGATTATATGTTATACTCACGGCGGAAACAAATACATATCAAAAAAGGAGCATGCAAACGATGAAAAAATTTTTTGAAGAGTTTAAAAAGTTTATCAGCAAGGGAAACGTGATGGACATGGCAGTCGGTATCATTATCGGCGGCGCGTTCACCAGCATCGTTTCCTCCCTCGTCAATGACATTATCAACCCCATCCTCGGCCTGTTCGGCGGCATGAATTTTGACCAGCTCGCGTGGAACATCACCGGGGACGTCACACTGTATTACGGAAAATTCATCACTGCCGTGGTCAACTTCCTGATTATGGCGCTGATTGTCTTTCTGCTCGTAAAAATCATGAACAAGGCAATGTCAAGGATTCAGAAGCCGGAGGAACCCAAAGCCCCGACCACAAAGACGTGCCCATTCTGCAAATCCGAAATCGCAATCGCGGCGACAAGATGCCCGCACTGTACCTCCCAGCTTGAGGAAACAGGCACTACAGACTAATCTTCTTTCCGGAAAAACCGGTAAATCTCCTCTGCCACGTTTGCCGTGATTCCCGGTACCCCGGCAAGCGTGGCGGCATCTGCGGCCCTCAGCTCCTCTATCGACTTAAAATACTTCATCAGCGCCTTTCTGCGGCTTGGTCCCACACCCGGTATCTCGTCCAGCACCGAATGCACCTGTGCCTTGCTCCGCAGCGACCTGTGATATGTAATCGCAAAACGGTGCGCCTCGTCCTGAATCCGTGTGATTAGCTTAAACCCTTCGCTGTGCGTGTCAATCGGAAGCTCCACATTGTTAAAATACAGCCCCCTCGTGCGATGGTTGTCATCCTTCACCATACCGCACACCGGAATGCTGATGCCAAGCTCATCCAGTACCTGTAATGCAATATTGACCTGTCCGCGCCCGCCGTCCATCAGAAGCAAATCCGGAAACTTCGTAAAGCTTCCAAAATCCTCACCGACACTGTTCTCATCCAGCATCATTTCCTCGCGCTCATCCAGACCATGCCTGAAACGTCTTGTCAAAACCTCATGCATACATGCGTAATCATCAGGGCCTGCCACCGTTTTCATCCGGAACTTGCGATAATCACTGCGCTTGGGTTTTCCTTTCTCATATACCACCATGGAGCCTACGTTGGCAAAACCGCTCGTGTTGGAGATGTCAAATGCCTCCATGCGCGTGAGCGGGCTGATGCCAAGAATCTCCTCGATCTCCTTCACCGCACCGATGGTTCTGCCCTCCTCGCGCTTGATGCGCTCCCTGTCCTGACTTAGGACAAGCTGGGCATTGCGCGCCGCCAAATCAACCAGGCGCTCCTTGGAACCCTTCACCGGCACGCGCAGATGAACGCGCGAGCCTTTCCTTCCCGTCAGCCACCGCTCCACCAGCTCCATATCCTCAATTGCCTCCTGCAGCATAATCTCGCGCGGGATAAACGGCGTCCCTGCATAAAACTGCTTCACAAAGCTTGTCAGGATATTGTCCGCAGTCGGCTCCTCGACCTGCATCATGTAAAAATGCTCCCTGCCGATAAGCTTGCCGTTGCGCAGGAAAAATACCTGTACAACCGTCTCGTTTCCGTCGATTGCAAGCGCAATGATGTCCTTGTCCTCCCCCACATTGTCCGACATCTTCTGTGTCTGGCTGACCTTCTTGATGCTCTCCATCAAATCGCGGTACCGGATTGCCTCCTCAAAGTCCATGTTTTCCGACGCCTGCTGCATTTTTTCCTTGAGCTCCCGCAGAATCGGCTGCTGCTTTCCATTAAGGAAATCAATCGCCTTTTCAATCTGCTGCGCATAATCCTCCCGGGAAACCGTTCCCTGGCAGGGCGCACAGCACTGGCCGATATGGTAGTTCAGGCAGGGACGCTCTTTCCCGCAGTCCCTCGGCAGCTTCCGGTTGCATGTCCGCAGCTGGTAAAGCTTGTTAATCAGGTCGATGCTCTCCTTTACGCCCCCGTTTGTAAACGGTCCAAAATATTTCGCCTTGTCCTTCTTCATCTGGCGGACTGACATGACGCGCGGATAATCCTCTCCCAGCGTCACCTTTATGTAGGGATAGGTCTTGTCATCCTTCAGAAGTGTATTATATTTGGGCGCATACTCCTTAATCAGGTTATTTTCCAGCACCAGCGCTTCGAGTTCCGAGTCCGTCACAATATACTCAAACCGCGCAATCAGGGAAACCATCTTGTCAATCTGCGGTCCCCGCCCGATATTTTCCTTGAAATAGGAACGCACCCTGTTGTGCAGGTTCTTGGCTTTTCCCACATAAAGGATTGTATCGTCCGCATCATGCATAATATAGACGCCGGGCTTATTCGGAAGCTTTCCAAGCTCCTCCTTTACATCAAATTCCTGTGGTGTGTCCGACATGGCTCATCCTCCTTTTCTATCGCCCTTTATCTGGTTATCTCAAAAAGGAGCACACACTTTTTCATGTGTACTCCCTCTTTTCTACCATCTGTCACCGTTATTCTGACTGCTGTCATCACCCTGTGCATAATCCTGGTTTACTGTCCTGTCCCACGCGACACCGAACCGCGATGTCTCCCCATTGCTTCCATTGTCCTCCGGCAGATTCGTATTCTGTGCCGGATCCAGATACCGGTTCTGCTGCATATATGGGTTCTGCTGCGGATTCTGTGGCGGGTACGGATTCTGCTGGTTCTGCTGCATATATGGGTTCTGCTGCGGATTCTGTGGTGCGTATGGACTCTGCGGGTTCTGCTGCATATATGGATTCTGCTGTCCTTGTGGCGGATACGGATTCTGCTGTCGGCTTATCTGTTCCGGATTCCAGTCATAGGCAGGCGGCATACTCCACGGCTGGTTTTGCTGCTGCGGCGCATATGCAGGCTGCTGCGCACTGTTTCTAAGCTCCTCCGGGGACGGTACCCTGACCGCATCCTTTTTCTCGGCATCCTGCGCCTTTTCTTCCACTATCTCCTTCGCATCGGTCTGCCCATCCGTGTCGTCCTTTTTCTCCTCCGGCTCCGGCAGTCCCTTTGCCTCGCGGTAAATGCGCATAAATTCTTTTCCTGTAATGGTTTCCTGTTCAATGAGCTGCGCTGCAATTTTATCCATCACGTCGCGGTTCTCGCGGAGCAGCCCGAGCGCTTCCTCATAGCACTCCTTGAGCATGTTCATGACTTCCGTATCAATCTCCGCGGCTGTATTGTCCGCACAGTTCAGCGAGCTTCTGCCCTCCAGATACTGGCTCTCGACCGTCTCCAGCCCCATCAGCCCAAACTTCTTGCTCATGCCATAGCGCGTAATCATGGAGCGGGCAATATTTGTCGCCTTCTCGATATCGTTGGACGCACCTGTCGTAACCGTGTCAAACACAATCTCCTCTGCCGCCCTGCCGCCCAGAAGCCCGACAATCATATCGTGCAGCTCATTCTGGGAATTGAGGTATTTCTCGTCCTCCGGCACATGCATGACATACCCCAGCGCCCCCATCGTGCGCGGTACAATCGTTATCTTCTGCACCGGCTCGGAATTTTTCTGCAAGGCGCTTATCAGCGCATGACCCACCTCGTGATAAGATACAATCTTGCGCTCCTCCTTGCTCATGATGCGGTCTTTCTTCTCCTTGCCGACAAGTACCACCTCGACTGCATTGAACAAATCCTTCTGGCTGACAAATTCCCTGCCTTCCTTGACCGCGTTGATTGCCGCCTCGTTTATCATGTTTGCAAGGTCGGCTCCCACGGCGCCGCTCGTCGCAAGCGCAATCGCATCCAGGTCAACGGTCTCATCCATCAGGACATCCTTGGCATGCACCTTCAGGATATTGACACGCCCCTTCAAATCAGGCTTATCGACAATAATACGCCTGTCAAAGCGCCCCGGACGCAGCAGCGCCTTGTCGAGAATTTCCGGCCTGTTGGTCGCGGCAAGGATGATAATGCCCTTTTTGCCGTCAAATCCATCCATCTCGGAAAGCAGCTGGTTCAACGTCTGCTCGCGCTCCTCGTTTCCGCCGCCATATTTGGAATCACGACTTCTTCCGATTGCATCAATCTCATCAATAAAAATAATACACGGCGCATTCTTCTCCGCTTCCTTGAACAGATCACGCACACGCGATGCGCCGACACCGACATACAGCTCAATAAAATCAGAACCCGCAAGGGAGAAAAATGGCACCTTTGCCTCGCCGGCAACCGCTTTTGCCAGCATCGTCTTACCAGTACCGGGAGGTCCGACAAGAAGCGCACCCTTCGGAAGCTTTGCGCCGATTTTTACATATCTGCCCGGATTGTGCAGAAAGTCGACAACCTCCTGCAGGGATTCCTTCGCCTCGTCCTCCCCCGCAACATCGCGGAACGTGATGCCCGTCTCCTTCTGTACATAGACCTTCGCGTTGCTCTTGCCCATGCTGAAAGCCCCGCCGCCTGTCATTTTCCGGAACAGCAGGCTTAAAAGCCCCCACATCAGGAGTATCGGCACGATATAATACAAAAGGGAAAGGATAATGCCCGAACCGTCCGGAACGGTTCCCCGCACTTCGACCCCCGCGTCGAGCAGGCGCTGGGTAAGCGTCTCATCATCCTCCACCTTTCCGGTCACATACGTCACCCTGACCGCGGACGCCAGAAGATTGTTCGGATTCGCCTTGTCCGGCGTCTCCTCGACCGGCTTAATGTTAATCTGGTTGGACTCGATTTGCACCGATGCCACTTTTCCCTCATCCACCATCTCCATAAACTTATTGTAGGAGATTTCAACCGTCGTGGCACCCGAGACAGCCCGCGTAAAAAAGCTGATACACAGCAGCGACAGCACAGCAGCCGTTATCATGATAATGATGCTCTGCTTTTTCGGGTCTTTCCCATTATTGTTGTTATTGTTACCCCCATTATTCCCACTGCCCGGGCCTCCGCTGCCCCGGTTGGAATTGTTGTCATAATTGTCCAGCTGATTGTTATCCATTTCCTGTGGTATCCTTTCTGTACGTATACTGGCAGCCAAAAAGACTGGCCGCGCCGTATAAAATTACTTCTTGTTTGAAAAATTTGTGAAATCTATTTATATCATAAGGAATCTTCCTGAAATTATGTCCCCAGACATTAAGGATTTGCAGGAAAATAATTGATGCTTCTGTCACCCAAATGAAATAGACCAATTATAATTATAGATAGTATGGTTTTATAAATCAATATTTTCTTTATGAAAAGATTCTAAATAAAGCGGTTTTTTTCTCCCGCCAGCTATAGACTTTTCTCGCCGGAACGTTGTATAATATACTTTTAAAAGATAAAACATGAATACACAGAGAAAAGACGAAAGGATTAGTAAGGTTATGCCAGTTAAGTATGTATTTGTAACCGGTGGTGTAGTTTCCGGACTCGGGAAGGGAATTACAGCCGCTTCACTCGGACGGCTTCTCAAGGCAAGGGGTTATAAGGTGACCATGCAGAAGTTCGATCCCTATATCAACATTGACCCCGGCACCATGAACCCCATCCAGCACGGCGAAGTGTTTGTCACGGACGACGGCGCCGAGACAGACCTTGACCTGGGCCACTACGAACGTTTCATTGACGAAAGCCTGGACAAAAATTCCAATGTTACCACGGGAAAAGTATACTGGACTGTCCTGCAAAAAGAACGGCGCGGCGATTACGGCGGCGGTACCGTGCAGGTGATTCCGCACATCACAAACGAAATCAAGAGCCGTTTCTACAGAAACTTTACTGACCCGGACATGCGCATTGCCATTATCGAGGTCGGCGGCACGGTGGGCGACATCGAGAGCCAGCCCTTCCTGGAGTCCATCCGCCAGTTCCAGCACGAGGTCGGGCACGAAAATGCCATCCTGCTTCATGTGACGCTGATTCCCTACCTGAGCGCATCCCAGGAAATGAAGACCAAGCCGACGCAGGCAAGCGTGAAGGAGCTGCAGGGCATGGGAATCCAGCCTGACATCATCGTATGCCGCAGCGAGCATGAGCTTGACCAGCCGTTAAAGGACAAGATTGCCCTTTTCTGCAATGTGCCAAACTCCCATGTGCTCCAGAACCTCGATGTCGAGTACCTCTACGAAGCGCCGCTTGCCATGGAGAAAGAACATCTCGCCGAGGTTGCCTGCGAGTGCCTTCACCTTGACTGTCCCGAACCCGACCTCGCGGACTGGACAAAGATGGTCGATGACCTCAAGACGCCGACACAGGAGGTCACCATCGCCCTGGTCGGAAAATATACCCAGCTCCACGATGCCTATATCAGTGTTGTGGAGGCATTAAAGCACGGCGGAATCCCGCAGCATGCCACGGTAAATATCAAGTGGATTGACTCCGAGCTTGTCAATGCCGAGAATGTGGCGGAGACGCTCAAGGATGTGGACGGCATCCTTGTACCCGGCGGTTTTGGCGACAGGGGCATTGAGGGCATGATTGATTCCATCCGCTACGCGCGCGAAAACAATGTACCGTTCCTCGGACTCTGTCTTGGCATGCAGCTTTCCATTGTGGAGTTTGTCCGCAACGTGGTCGGCTACAACGATGCGCACAGCATTGAGCTGGATCCGAACACCACGCATCCCGTCATCGCCCTGATGCCTGACCAGAACGGCGTGGAGGATATCGGCGGCACGCTGCGGCTCGGTTCTTACGAGTGCCACCTGGATGCAGCATCCAAAGCGTACAGGCTATATGGAAACGAGGTCATCCATGAACGCCACCGGCACCGCTATGAGGTCAACAATGACTACCGCGCCTGCGTCACGGAAAAAGGAATGCTTTTGTCAGGACTTTCTCCTGATGGGCGTATTGTGGAAATGGTGGAAATCACCTCCCATCCGTTCTTCCTCGCCACGCAGGCACATCCGGAATTAAAGAGCAGGCCGAACAGGCCGCATCCCCTGTTCAAGGGTCTGATTGAGGCTGCAATTGAACATAAAGGGAAAAAATAAACCCAAAACAGGGGGCTGTCTGACAGCCCCCTGACGTGTTTGTGGGAGAGTTTTTCCCTTCCCCATATGGCAGTATTTATCCGATGAGGCACTCTTTCCCCTTAAATGCAAACCCATATTTCCGAATCTGCTCCGGAGAAAACCCGTCTGCAATCAGTTTGGCATCATACAGCTTCTCATCAATCTGGGAATGGGCATTTGCAACAGTCTGTGCAAGGTCTTTTTCCTTTGAGGGCTTATGCACTTTAAACTCAATAATATACGCACTGTCTTCCTGCCTTTTTTGTGGTATCAGCATAATGTCATAACGCCCAAAGCCGCTTTCCCTGTTTGATGTGATCTCAAACCTTCCGGCAAGTTCAACCATCAGCCCCAGCACAAACCCATGATAAAAGCGTTCGGGCGCATCATCATCTGATGCATTTTTTGCAATATCAAAACTCGAGAAGCTGTGCAGTGCAATCCTGTTCATATACTCATTCATCCCATCCACATCGTTCATGAGGAGTGCCTTGATGAAATTACCATATGCCATTTCAGAATTTCCGCCAAACCAGCCCTTTACCATTTTGCGGAACATTCGTCTTACTTCAAGATTTGTTATTGTCAGCGTATACCAGACATCACCTTCCTCGCCTACTCCCTCCTCGTCCTCATCCAGTGTCCTTACATGTAACACTTTCAGGTATCCTGTTGCGAGAAGAAGGCTCCACACTGCATCCGCGCTGCCATTTAGCTGGTCAAACACAATTTTTTCATCAATCTCCGCCTCAAAGCTCTTGCCCTGCAAGAGATCCTCCATTGTCTGTTTTATGTTCGGGGTTCCCTTTTGGATCAGCCGGTTCACAAGTCCGTTCCCGCTTGTGTTGGACCAATAGGTGTCATATTTTCCCCCTTCATTTATAAAGGACGCAATTGACCACGGATTATATATATCGGCGCAGACACCGAACGTAAATCCGTCATACCATCTCTTTACTTTTGCCTTGTGTTCTCCATATCCCGCATTGTCAAGCGCCGTAAAGACTTCCTCCTCCGTAAAGCCAAAAGATGTCATATATTTATCAGATGTTGTTGTGATGACACTCAGGTTATTCATGCCTGTGAAGATGCTCTCTTTTGCTGCCCTTGTTATTCCTGTGATTAATCCACGCTCAAGGTATTCGTTTGTCTTGAATGTGGAATTAAACAGACCGCTGAAAAATCTTGCCGTCTCCTCCCAGTACCCAGAAATCCATGCATCCTGCATCGGTGTATCGTATTCATCCAGGATAATGATTACTTTTTTGCCATACTGACGCTGCATAAAACCAGCCATTAAACGTATGGCATCCGAGGCTAATTTTGCATCCATTCCAGGTCTGATATTATGATAATATTGCCGCTCTTTTTCATTTAGCAGATTCCCATCCAGCAGATAATCATTCTCGTTATATAAGTCAGTGACTGCCTGACCAATTTTATAAACCATCTCCTCATATGAAGCTGCCTTGACATTTGCAAAGCTCAAAAAGATTACCGGAAAAGTCCCCTGCAGCTTCCTGTACTGATAATCCCCATCAGGAGATTTTTCCTCCCATATGGACAAGCCTTCAAACAGGTCGCTCCTGCCCGCATACTTATTTGAGAAAAAACACTCAGTCATGCTCATGTTAAGTGTTTTTCCAAACCTGCGCGGACGTGTGATCAGGGTAACTTTATCTGCGCACTCCCACCATTCCCTGATAAAATCCGTCTTATCGATATAAAATATATGTTCTATCCTTATTTCCTCAAAGTTCTGATATCCAAGCCCAGCCTTGTTTTCATTCATATGACATCCTCCCTTGTCTGGAATGAGTTGTTTTCCTGCTATCAGTATACACGATGCTGTCTTTTTTCACAACATAAGATTGGAATACAGAAAACCCTCTGAAAGCCCTCAAATATTTTTCTTGACATATAAATAGAATTATGGTAGTCTATGAAAAAAGTTAAGGAGAACATGGAAATGCAGAACTTACATTTTACAATGAACTATATGTACATGTATTACGGACATACTTAGAGGTAATTGTGTTTCGATTGGATGCACAGTTACGCAGGTAGGTCTGATATGTCTGTGCATATAAATCGGTAAGTGTAAGTTATGTTTTTATAAAATGCTTGTAATAGCCGATAGTTTTGGAAGTGCACTGGACATATTGTATGTTTAGTGTATTTTTTGTTTGGAATGGAGTTACTGTGAAAAATATATTTTTCACAGGGCAAATTTGCGCTTACGCCCAAATTCGCAGACTTTATCAAGAATGGAGGATTATTATGAAATTATCAAATGGAACAGAAGTTGTCACTCTGCCTTATCGTGAAGAAGATGCGGAAGAAATTGTCAGGCTGATACATAGAAATTTCAGGGAAGTCAATGTGAAGGATTATGGGGAAAGGGCTATGGCAGCACTCTCTGCCACGCATGACGTGAACTGGTTCAAAGGTGTGGCAGAATACGCACATGTGTATGTATTCTGGAATGAAAATAAAATTGTGGGCGTTGGTTCTATCTCAAGTTTCTGGGGAAGCCTTACAGAAAGCATATTGCTTACTATTTTCGTGCTGCCGGAATTTCATGGGCAGGGGATTGGCAGCTATATCATTGATACCCTTGAATCCGATGAATTATTTTTAAGGGCAGAAAGAATAGAAATTCCCGCATCTATTACTGCCGTAGAATTTTATCGAAAAAAGGGATATGAATATAAAAATGGAATAAAAGAACTGGATGCCGAACAGCATTACCGGCTGGAGAAATTCAGACAGATTCGTTAACAATGCTTTTGGGGAAAAGATTGGATTTACGACTCAAAAGGATTGATATCATTTAACACGGAGGCTGTATATGGAAAATGAAGATGCAAAAAACCGCGGCTTTAAAAGAATAGAACTTGATATGTGGGAATTTAATGACAACGCACTGGCATTTTATGAAAGTGCAGGCTTAAGGACTTACAGAAGATACATGGAAAGTTATACGGATACGGAGGCGTGAAACAGAACATGAACAAAAAACAACAGGCCATGCGACCTGCTGTTTTTTGTATTTTATATCAACAATTTACGCTTTTCCGACAGAACCAAACAGCTCCATCTTGATCTTCACGATTTCCTTGATTGCCTCAAAGCCCGGTGCAAGGAGCTTACGCGGGTCAAATCCCTTGCCTTCCAGATCCTTTCCTGCCTCGATATACTTGCGGGTAGCCTCCTGGAAATAGAGCTGGCACTCCGTATTTACGTTAATCTTTGCAACGCCAAGGGAGATTGCCTTCTTAATCATATCCTCCGGAATCCCTGTGCCGCCGTGAAGAACCAGTGGCATAGCGCCAGTCTTCTGCTGGATTGCGTCGAGGGTCTCAAAGCTTAAGCCTGCCCAGTTTGCAGGATATTTTCCATGAATGTTGCCGATGCCTGCCGCGAGCATGTCAACACCCAGGTCCGCAATCTGCTTGCACTCTGCCGGATCCGCGCACTCGCCCATTCCTACAACACCATCTTCCTCACCGCCGATGGAACCAACCTCAGCCTCGATGGAGAGACCAAGCTGATGTGCCACTGCGACGAGCTCTTTTGTCTTATCGATGTTCTCCTCAATTGCATAGTGGGAACCGTCAAACATGATTGATGAGAAGCCTGCCTTGATGCACTTGTAGCATCCGTCATAAGTACCATGGTCTAAGTGAAGCGCTACCGGAACAGTGATTCCAAGGCTCTTGTCCATCGCCTTAACCATCGCTGCAACCGTCTCAAAGCCTGTCATATACTTGCCGGCACCCTCGGAAACGCCAAGGATAACAGGACTGTTTAACTCCTGTGCCGTCTGTAAGATTGCTTTTGTCCACTCAAGGTTGTTGATATTGAACTGACCTACCGCGTAGTGACCTTCTTTTGCTTTCTTAAGCATTTCTGTAGCTGATACTAACATAAAACCAAACCTCCATTAATCATAATATTAATTTCGCATCAATTTGGCAGTCAGGAACTATTCAGTTCCTTCCCCGCCGATAGTCTTAGTATATCCCTATTGGTGATAAATGTCAATTTTTTAACATGGCTTTTTTCCAAATAAAAGCAATATTTTATGTAAGTGCTTACATTTTTTGGACAAAACTATTGTAAAATCCGGCAAAACATGATACACTCACAGCATCAGCAGTTGTTGAATCTATAGTATCCCTGTTACCAGTTAAAATGTTGTTACAATTCAGTATTTGTGTATATATGGCATTCATACGCACATATTGTTTACACGGCAGATGAAAATTGGCGTGCATACACCGCGTTATGGCTGCCACCATTTTTACACGCTAATGTAAGTGCTTTCATACGTGTCACATCCATACTGAACTTTGCGCAACATGCAGTGCTTCAGGATGGGCGCAGCATAAAATGCCTGCCCTGGACAATATTTTCATTTAGGAGGTTACATATGCACGGAAATGTTATCGTCGGCCAGTCCGGCGGACCCACATCAGTCATCAATTCAAGTCTGGTAGGTGTTTATAAGACAGCACGCGACCGCGGCGCCAAGACAGTATATGGCATGCTGCATGGAGTGAAAGGGCTTCTGGACAGACAGTATGTCGATTTGTCCGCACATATCCGGTCCGATCTGGACATTGACCTTTTGAAGCGCACGCCGTCGTCATTCCTCGGCTCCTGCCGCTACAAGCTCCCCGAAATCCGTGATGGCAAGGAGACCTATGACAAGATATTCCAGATATTGGAGGAACTCGATATCGAGGCATTTTTCTATATCGGCGGCAACGACTCCATGGACACGATCAAGAAGCTTTCGGACTATGCCATCCTGATTAGCAGCGATATCAAGTTCATGGGTGTACCAAAAACCATTGACAACGACCTCGCCTGCACAGATCACACGCCCGGTTACGGAAGCGCTGCCAAATACATCGCATCTGTCACCAAGGAAATTATCCGGGACGGTCTTGTGTATGACTATCCTGTAATCACCATCCTTGAAATCATGGGGCGCAATGCCGGATGGCTCACTGCCGCCACGGCGCTTTCCGCAGGCGAAGACTGCGAGGGCGTTGACATGATTTACCTCCCCGAGGTCGCGTTTGACATTGACGCGTTCATGGAAAAGGTCAAACAGCTCTGCCAGAACAAGCGCTCGGTTGTCATTGCCGTGTCCGAGGGCATCAAGGTTGCCGACGGACGCTATGTCTTTGAGCTCAAGGACCACGTGGAATTTGTCGACGCATTCGGGCACAAGCAGCTCCAGGGCGCCGCAAAATTTCTGGCAGACAAAGTCGGCGCCGAGTTTGGTGTCAAGACGCGCGCCATTGAGCTGAGCACGTTACAGCGCTGTGCCTCACACATGACCTCCCGCGTCGACATCACCGAGGCATTCCAGGTGGGCGGCGCCGCAGTCAAGGCAGCTTTTGAGGGCGATACCGGAAAGGTCGTCGTGCTGGACCGTGTATCCGAGGATCCCTATATCTGCACGACAAGCACACAGGATGTCCACAAGATTGCCAATATCGAAAAGAAAGTTCCGCTGGAGTGGATTACACGCGACAACACCTATGTGTCAGACGACCTGATTCACTATATCAGACCCCTGATACAGGCAGAACTGTCCCCCGTCATGGTGGACGGACTGCCAAGGCACCTGCGCCTGACGCTTTAAAAATCCCAAAACGAGGCAGGGAAAATTGATATTTCCCTGCCCCGTTTTATTATGCACACGCCGACGCAGCGGAAACATGCCACTAAAGTGGCGCGTCGGCGGCGCACGAGTAGGGGAAGAAGAATCCCCCCTACTCGGTTGCAACTGTCGATGCTATCAGCTGCATGTTTCCCTGAAGCTGTGCCTTTCCAAATCCATTCGGAAGGATGAAATGGTCGCCCTTCTTTATGAGCTGTCCGTTTATCAGGCCGTCGCCCTCAACGACACTCATAATCAGGAACGGATAATCCTGCGAAACCTCCATGCTTCCGTCCACATCAAGCTTCCATACCTGATAATAGCTGCACGCAATCAGGCGGTTCATCACGTTCTTTTCACCTCCGGCAATATTGATGACACTCTCCTCCACCGATTTTGCAGGCACGGTAATGACATCAATGCTCTTCTCGATATGGAGCTCACGCGGTTTTCCGTCCTGAAGGCGGTTGTAGTCATACACGCGGTATGTGATGTCGGAATTCTGCTGGGTCTCGAGAATCTCGATGCCGCCCTTTATCGCATGGACGGTACCCGGGTCAATCTGGATAAAGTCCCCTTTCTTTACCGGAACCTCGCGCAGGAAATCATTCCACCTTCCTCCGTGAATCATGTCCTTAAGCTCCGCCTTGTCCTTTGCGTTGTGTCCAATGACAAGTGTCGCCCCCTCCGGCGCGTCAAGGATGTACCAGCACTCTGTCTTTCCAAGGGAACCGTTCTCATTTGCCCCTGCATAATCATCATTGGGATGCACCTGGATGCTCAGGTCGTCATTCGCGTCAATAATTTTGATTAACAGCGGGAAGCGGTCACCCTCCACATTTCCGAAAAGCTGCGGTTCCTCCGTCCACAGCTGGCTCAGGCTCTTTCCAGCATAAGTGCCTTCCCTGACCGTGCAATCCCCATTCGGATGTGCGCTCACCGCCCAGCACTCGCCAGTGTTGTCTCCCGGTATTTCATAGCCCCACTTGCTGCCAAGCTTGTTTCCGCCCCATATCATCTGCTTAAATACGGGGTTCATGTACAATATTTCCTTGTTTGTGTTCTCACTGTTCATACGCAGTATCCCTCCGTTTGTCTCCATTACCTTCTGGTACCAGAATGCGGAATCCTTCGCGATGCGCTTCTGTGTCGTAAAGTCCACATAGACAATGCCAAAGCGCTCGTTGTAGCCCTTGTCCCACTCAAAATTGTCCAGAAATGTCCACAGGAAATATCCCCTGATGTCCGTTCCCTCATCATAGGATTTCTGCAGCTGTGACAGGTACAGATCCAGAAAATCAATCCGGTTGCTGTCATGGACACACCCATCCGCAGAAACCTGGTCATGGCAGGACATTCCGTTTTTCGTGATGTAAATGGGCATCTGGTAACGCTCATATAAAAACTTTGTTCCCCAGTACAGGCACTCGGGCGTGACCGGCCAGTTCGCCGCCGTCCGCGGGAATCCCGCATGCCTGTCCACATACTCCGGCTTTCCGTCCGCACCCATCCTGATATAATATCCATTATAAATGTTCTGCCCCATAAAATCAATCGGCTGGTGAATCAGTTCCATGTCCGCATCCGTAATTTCCGGCAGATATTCCTTATATTTCGCGAGCCCCTCCGCAGGATATTTTCCAAGGAACACAGGATCCGCAAACCAAGCCACGTTCCATGTCCAGTTCTCTATGGGCTGGTCAAAACCAAAATAAATACGCTTTGCCGCCTCGATATCCTCCGGCTTGTCCGTATAGGGATATGCCACCCCGCATGTCGGGGCATATCCGATTTTAACAGGCTGTTTTGCATATCTGCGCAGCTGCTTCACCGCAGTTCCATGGGCGCGCAGCGCATTGTGCGCTATCTGGAACACCTCCGCGGGTTTCAGCTTCAGCCCGGGCGCATGCACGCCGCTAAGATGTCCAAGGCCGACGAAGCACTGCGGCTCATTTAACGTGATGATATATTCTGACAAATCGCTGAAATTTTCCGCCACCACTTTTGCGTATTCCCCAAACCATCCGATAATGTCCTCATTGAGCCACCCGCCCTTTTCCTGGAGCGCCTGCGGAAGCTCCCAGTGATACATCGTGATATATGGGACAATACCATTCTCTATCATGCAGTGCATCATATCCCTGTACAGTGCGACCGCCTTCTCGTTGACTTTCCCTGTCCCTTCCGGCATAATACGCGCCCAGCTCAGGGAAAAGCGGTATGCCTTCACACCGAGCAGCCGCATCATTGCAATGTCTTCCCTGTACCTGTGGATATGGTCACATGCCACATCCGCATTCTGGTTGTTCCATACCCTGCCTTCCTCGGCAAATACGTCCCAGATGCACTTTCCTGCGCCGTCCTGTGCATCCCTTCCCTCTATCTGATAGGCGCTGCTTGCCACGCCCCACACAAAATCATCTCTGAACATAGTTTTCCCCTGTACTCTTTCTTAATTCATTCAATAAACTTTTTGAGGTAACCCGATAACACTTCTGCCGCCTGCTTATGGCAGAGGTATCCGGGATGTTCCCTTGAACCGACACTCTCATCTGTCATGTCCGGCAGCTGGAGATAAGATACCTTGCCATCACCGGACTCTTGCGCATACGCTGCTACCGCCTCGCAAATGTACATCTGGAAATCAATCCCAATCATCCCATAGCACCATACAATGCGCGCCCTGGGATTACACGCCCGGATTAGCCCCAGAAAGTCCTTCACTGCCTGCTGGAATACCCGGACATCATCCATGTGGCAGGAGCCGTCCGGGTTCCTGCGCATCTTATGGCTCGCACCTGTTTTTTCATCCACCCACTCCGGCTGGTCAAATGAAGCGGCATCATTGGTTCCCAGGTTCACGATGACAAAGTCCGGCTGCCAGTCCGCAAATTCATGCTGCTGGTTTCCGCCAAGGCGTTCATTCTCCGGACCAGGCATCACGCCGCATATCTGCTGGTAATACTTTGGCAGGGCGCCCCCCGGGTTATTGTCCCACGTATTATGGACGCCCCATCCGCTCTGGGAATAGACGCGGTACTCCGCATCCAGAATCCGGGCTGTCTGGTACGCGTAGCTTTTCACCGCGGAGAAAAACATTGGTATCCAGTCCACCTCCTGCTTCGCACCAATCAGACCCTCGCCCGATGTAATGCTGTCGCCGATAAATTCAATCTTCAATGCCTTGTCCGCAACCGGAAGAAACGCCCCGTCATGGCGGAATGCATGAATATGGATGTAAGAGCTGCCGTCATCACTCATTGCCTGCAAGTCCTTATAAAAACGGACATTCTTGACACTTTCCGGACTCATTCCCCGGAAAAGCGGCACCCAGTACCTACCCTTTTGCAGCATCTGCCTGCCTACCCAGTCCCCATTTACCGTATAGCTGAACCACGGCTCGTAGACATCATAGGTCACCTCAAGCTCCACCCAGAATTCGGAACCGGTCACATTGCACTCAAATCCGCCTGCCGTCCAGAAAAGCGTCAGTGGTTCCCTGCATTTTGTCGTCCGCCCATGTACTTTCATCTGCGGTACTTCTTTTATCTGTGTCTCCCTGAGCATTGTTATCCCCCTCTATAAAATAACGTAACAGTTTAGCCCAGGACTTTGCATTTACTGCAAAGTCCGTGAAATAGCGTAGTGGCAGAGATGCATCAAGCCACCACGAAG
>DKUL01000064.1 GCA_002490665.1 Lachnospiraceae bacterium UBA7205
TGGCAATTTAACAATTGCCTAATATTTATAAAAGATAGGAGAGTAATCAACGAATGAAGGATAATAAGACCTACGTGAAATGGGGGCTTACCGCTTTTTTAGTAATACTTGGGGGATTTGCCGGTTATTATGTAATTTTTCACCTTTCCAGCCTGTCATTAACCATTAAGAATTTTTTTGTTATATTAATGCCGATTATTGATGGATTCATTCTAGCATATTTGCTTGCGCCGATTGTCAATGCAACAGAACGCACCATCATCAATCCGATTTTTGAATTCCTGAAAAAGGGGGAAAAGAAAAGCCAGAAAAGATTTCTTTCGATAATCATTACAGATGTACTTGTCTTGTGGGCGGTAGGAAGTTTTTTCTCAATCGTCATTCCACAGATTGCAAATAGTATCCGTATTATTTTGGAGCAGTTTCCCAGCTATATTAATACACTGGGGTTATGGATTTCCAAACTGTTAAATGATAATCCGGAATTTCAAAAGAGTGTGATAGATTTTATCAATCAGTCTTCCATGGATTTTACAACATTGATTAATACGAAAGTAATGCCGCAATTAAACAGTTTTAATGATGTCACGAAAATGCTGTCACAATTGAATGGCCTGGTTAATGTGATTACATCTGTTTCAATGAGTGTTTATTCTATATTTAAGGAAGTCTGGAATCTGGTAATCGGCTTTATTATTTCAATTTACCTATTAGCGAGCAAGGAACTGTTTGCAGCGCAGGCAAAAAAAATAGTGTATGCATTTTGTTCTGTTAACCGCGCAAACCGCTTTATCAGCAATGTGCGTTTTGCACATAAGACTTTTGGTGGATTTTTTGTAGGAAAAATACTGGATTCCATCATAATCGGTGTCATTTGCTTTGCAGTGACCAGCATACTTGGAACACCATTTTGTGTCCTAATCAGTGTTATTATTGGCGTTACAAATATTATTCCGTTTTTTGGACCGTTTTTGGGAGCGATTCCCTCTACATTATTAATTCTTTTTATTGACCCGCTACAGGCCCTTTATTTTGTGATTTTTGTAATCATTCTTCAGCAGGTTGACGGAAATATCATTGGTCCAAAGATACTTGGAAGCTCCACCGGGCTATCAAGCTTCTGGGTTATCTTTTCCATTACATTGTTTGGAGGTCTCTGGGGTATCCTGGGAATGATCGTCGGCGTCCCGATATTTGCAATATTGTTTGCATTTATGAAATCGCTCATTGAAACAAGGCTGACATCCAAGAATCTGTCTGCGGAAACTGGAAAATACCTGAGACTTTTATATATTGATACAAGCTCCAAGGAATTTGTCGAGTTCTCCACAAAGGACAGGAAGCCCTTTGCCCAGATTACAAAAATTCTGGTAAAGGGACATGAAAACCTCAAACTTAACAAAGAAAATGAGAAAGACAATGCAAATGACAATCAGGAGGATGATTTGAAATAACAATCGAGAAAATCCATTTAGACACTCTGTGCATAGAAAGCCTCGCTATAACATGTGGGGCTTTGGGAACAGGCAGTAACTATTCGTTAAAGTATGCTTTTGCGAATAAATAGATATCGCTCCCCCTGCAAATTCCATTATGAACTATTAAATCTTAGCCGCGCATTTTCCTTGTAAGGCTGTAAGGAATCATTTCATGCTGGCTTGTCTGTTTATATGCAGTTTCTTCCTGAATATATTCTACCAGGTTCATATCACTGAAATTCCTGAATTTTGTAAGTATAGCTTCAAGAATATCCGTTTCGTTTTTTGACAATTCTGACATATCAACAGCGCTGTTAGGATAAAATTGGTACTTGGTTGTCTCAAAGTCTTCTTCCGTGTGCACATTTATATTCCTGAGTGCAATCAGGCTGTCGTGTCCGATAGGAAATATCCCCATACGCTCATGGCGGTAAACCATTCCTGTCATGGAATTTCCCTGCATTTTGAAGGACAAGGCATCCGCATACCAGAGCATGTTCATGAGACGGACTTTGTAAAGCTCTGTGATACGTTCCGCAAAATAAGACACAACGCTTTCAAGCTTGTCGATATCAAGCAGCCTGTACCCATTGAAATCAGAAGGAACCGGAAATTTTGCATATGCGCTTTCAAGCACCTGGCGCGACAAAAATTCCCTCCCGCAGGAGTCCAGCTTTTCAATCATCCGGACGCGTATCTGCATTCTTTTGGTTTCTGGAAATCTATCGCCATTCCTATCCAGAAATCGGAGTGCCATAAGCGGATTTTCTTTTATCATGCGCAGTATTGTGTCGTAAGCCTCATCCTGAATCGCCCTGCTCTCATATCGGGCAACTGTGGCTTCTCCCCAGCCTAACAGCCGGGCAAACTCCACCTGCGTCAGCCCATAGCTTTCCCGTGTGTCTACAATTTCCCCGGAAGTCAACAAATTGTGCATTTTCCGGTAAGCGTTTCCGGCTGACAACAGATTTGTGTTATCAAGGCTTTCTGTTTTAAATTCCTGCTTCTTCCTATCCTTGGTTTGTTTTTCTTTTTCCGGATTTTCATCTACTTCCATGGTGCTGTCAAAATTGTTGTTCGTGCATACAAAATAATGCTCCTCATAAAATATTTTTTCTCCTTTTATGATGGTGCTTGACATCCTTACCCGCTCTTCTACCTGATGGAATATATTACAGACCGGGCATTCTATATGAATTGTTTTAAAAAGTGAACTTCTAGCCATTTTATCAACCTCCAGCCACTATAAGCTATCAATTGATATTATAACTATCAATTGATAGCTTGTCAATTATAGACCCTTAATTTATCGCATTTTTGGATTGTTAATACTAGACTCGTGCGCTGCCTAGGGGCATTTTTCTTCTGCATGGGTCTGCGCATAAAAAAACCGCAAAGGCTGTCATACCCTTGCGGTTTTTATGCGCAGGGTGGTAAGGAAAGCAGCTTTGCTGCACGCACCCCGCGCGGCGAGAAGGACATTCTCCTACTCGATTATTCAAGTTTTTCGTCTATCTTTTCCTGCTTTTTTCCGTCTTTGAAACAGTTCTTGCTCTTTCTTTTCTACTGCAAAAATATATACGCCCTCCATGTGTCCTGGTCTGCGCTTTTGTATCAGCCGTAACATATTTAACTGTTTTGTTTTCATACAATTCCTGCAATATAATGACAGTAATCTTTTTTCTGCTGCCACTGTTATCCTTGTCATGCATTTGGGACATATGTATTCTTGCATTGCGCCACCTTTTCCCTGTAATAGCTTTTATAAATTTGACTATGGTATTAGCATACCATGTTTTTCCCTGTATTGCAATGCTGTATACTGCTCCTTATAAGCTTCTGTATTTTTTATGGCTGCACACGATAAATGCTGCTGATGAAAAAACGGCAACCAGAAATATCATGCCTCTTATCCATGGATAACGTGAAAGGTATATGTCGATATCATGATAACCTTCTGTCAGAACCAGCATTAAGGGAATCGTATAATAAAATGGAAACATTCTCCGAAAATAAATGCCCACTGACAAAGGCAGTATGCAGCATAATGCCTTTATGGCAGTTTTGCCTGCCCTGCCGGGTAAGTCCGGAACAAAGCTCATAAATGCTATGCCAAGCAAAAGCATGTCAAACAGCTGACTGACAATAAATATTATGCTGTTGAAGTTCCCACGCCAGATGGTACTGATGCAGACTGGCGCAATCAGACACAGGGCAGATATTATGACAGATTGGAACGGACTGTTGCAGTGTGCCGAAAAGTATAGGATAATCGAGGCAGCTTCGATTATTCCGATAAAACAAAATACAACCGCCAGCCGGATAAAATCTTTAATGTACATTGTTGAAATATTGTGATAATTGTTCCATGTGTAGACATAGTTTTCTTCCATCACCCATTGATGCAGGCAGTCTCTCCCATCAAGCCCGAACACACTCCACACAAACACGAAGTCCAGTGTGAGAATCACTGCATAAGCCCCTACAGCGACAGTTATTCCTGCCATAATCTTTGCAGTGACAGCCCTTGTTTTTCCTTCCTTTGTAGTAAATAATATCTGACGCATATTGATATAATTTTCCTCGGAAAAAATGGGTGATAAGGCAAACAGCACGAAAGGGATTCCCACCATACAGCCAATCTCCAATATATTGTTAAATACATTCCATCCATAGCCGTATTCCAGCACAATCGGTTTTCCGGTCGCCTCGCTTGCTTTTCCAAGCTCAGTTTCCGCAATGGGGTATACATGGGTTGCGACATGGTAGTCATCCCGTCCATGAAAATATCCGTCTGAAAACTCGCGCATGACAAAGTTATTCAGAAAATTTTTGTCCAGAAAATAATTGCGATTCTCACTAACACCGCTGGGAAACCCATATCTTTCAACAATCTGTGCCACCTTTTCGTCCGTGAGCACCCCTTTCCATTCCTCGGTAATCTTCCTGTCCATTTTCACTGCCTGAAGTCCTGTGTATTTCACATCGTTTATTGTTGTCTCTGCATTAACCACAAAAATTCCGGAATATAGTATGATAATGGTAAGCGCTGCTATTGCACTGCATATAAATAATTTTTTGGAACATATTTTGTATAATTCCATTTTATATAATCTCATAGTCATCCTCCTAAATATCGTAATATAAGTACGCATCCTCCAATACCGGTTCCACCATTACTGCATCCGGATGGGGCTTCTTTTTGGAAACAATCCGAAGCTCGACCTGTTCGCCGTATCCTTTGAGGTTACTCACCGCATATGTTTCATTCAGCTCTGCAGCAATTTCTTCAGGAACGGTACACTTCCAGACACATCCCGACACAGGCGCCAGCATCTGCTCCTGTGTCCCTGTTTTTACAAACTGTCCGTGCTTCATAAGTATTATCTGATTTGCGATATACGCAACATCGGAGACAATGTGCGTCGACAGAATGACAATCCGTTTTTTTCCAAGGGAGCTGATGATATTCCGGAAACGCACGCGCTCCTTAGGATCCAGCCCCGCTGTCGGTTCATCCAGTATCAGTATTTCCGGCTCGTTCAACAATGCCTGTGCTATCCCAATCCGCCTTATCATGCCGCCGGAAAACGTTTTTAATTTTTTATCCCTGTACTCTGCCAGCCCCACTGTTTCCAAAATATGCGCAATCCGCTCTTTTGCAGTCTCAGGCTCAACCGCCTTTAAAGCCGCAATATAGTTTAGAAACCGCACTGCGGTGAAGTCCTTGTAATAACCAAAATCCTGCGGAAGATATCCCAGAAGGCTGCGATACGCGCCGCCAAGCTGCTGTATCGGTATGCCGTCACAGCAAATCTGCCCTTGTGTGGGCTTCAGGATGCCGACAATCATACGCATCAATGTCGTCTTTCCTGCACCATTTTCACCAAGTAGTCCGTACACGCCATTGTCAAAGCCAACAGTCAGGTCTTTTACAGCCTTTTTGTCCTTATATGTTTTTTCAATGCCCATCAGCTCTAATCTACACATAATATTTCCCCCTTTTCCAATGCCCTGAAAAATCTTTTTGTCTGAATGGCAGATATGCCCATACCTGCAAAAAATGCCAATCCCCAGAAGGCAGTCGCGGATGCTTCATAGAGATGGGGTACGCAAGAAAGCACACTCCAGAATAACACGGAAAATATCCCTGCGGCTATGAGCACCACTTTATTTCTTCTGCCACTCTCTGTAATCATTACAGTCATGCAGACGCATTCTGTAAACACAAACGGCACCAGCATATATAGCCCCATTTCCATAACTGGCACACCCTCTTCTCCTCCGGCTGTCACTAAGGCAGCCAGCAGCGCCGCCAGGCTGATTATCCCGGAACATGCCATCCGGAACACGACAATCTGCCGTACATTAAAGTAACAGCTTTCTTCAACCTCCGTCATTCCTGAAAAAAACATATGGCTGACTTCAATTAAGGACAGCGCGCCCAGCACACATGCAAAAATTGTGGAAGACCGCTCCCAATACTGCCATTTTCCTAGTAAGACAAATCCTATACAGACCGTCAGATGCATCAATAAAATGGCCTTGTCCATGTAACAAATCTGGATTTTTAATATCTGCCACTTGCTTTTTTGCACAGATGATGCGTTCCCTTGCATGTTTGTCCTTATTTGTTCCAATGCCTGCTTCTTTTTTTCTCCGTCAATCACGATGGTTTTGTCGTTTTCCGCAAACAATTTTTTTATTTCACTACAATTTCCCTCCATAATAATCCCCCATTCTTGCCATCTTTTTCTTTATGCTGGCAATTCCCAGACGGAAACGAGACTTTGCCGTTGACAGGCTGCATCCCGTTATTCTGGAAATTTCCTGAAATTTGAAACCGTCATGGATTCTCAGTATCACAACCTCCCTCTGTTCCTGCGGAATGCTTTGCAGCAGTTCCTGCAAAAAAATCCAGCTGTCGCAGTCTTCAATTGACCTGTCAGTGTTTGTACATTTGCCCTGCATACCCATACAGTCCATTGTAATTTCTGCCGTATGTGCTATTTGCTCAAGGGAAACGGTGTTTTCCTTCTGCCTTGCCTGTCTGCGGAAATAATCACAGCACAAATTTCGGGCAATCATAATCAGATACCCTTTTATGTTCTTATGCCCGCAGGAATCCATGTATTTCATAAAACGCAGAAATACTTCCTGTGCAATGTCATAGGAATCCGTCTCATTGCCTGTATAATAGCGGCAAAAACGGTAAATGTCATCATAGTATGCCTCGACTGCCGATTGAACGATAGCCTGTCTGTCTTTTTTGTTACTCATTTGTCACCCCTGCAAGGAAATTTTTAGTACCGGTATATTATATAAGACTTCTATTCTGCCCCAAAAAGTTCAATGGTATTTAAAATTTCATATGAAAAAGACAGCCGCCATAAGGCGAAGCTGTCTTTCATTCCTTGTTATCATCCCAATTAACATGCTTCCATGACCCGCTCTACAGCCTGCTCCACTGCATCATATCTCGGCACCATAAGCTGTTCCACAAGCGCCTTGTATGGATTAATTTCATTGCTGAGTACCATCTTCACGATAACAGGCGAAAATCCGCTCACAAGCGCAACGCCAAGCGCATTTTCCCTGATGGGAATAGCGTTGGTTCTGCTGCAGATATTCCAAAATACCAGTCTGGGCAGACGATAGCCATGCGCCGCATACTTTCTGGCAAATGTATCAAACAGTTTTTCATCGGGTGATACCGACTTTCCATTGACATAACTTCTTGTTGCCGAATCGAATTCCATATCAGACAAAATCAAGAGATTTTCGGGAAGCTCTGACTGCGGCATCCGGCACTGTACCGCCGTTCGCAAAATCAAGTCAAATACTGCCTCGATATTGGTATTTGCAATCTCATTGTAGTGCAGTGCAATTTCTATTTTGTCGTGAAGCGTCCTGCCTTTAGACAAATCAACAAACTGCGGGGTCTGGCTGAATGTGATATACGTATTCCGGAACTGCCCCATACAGTGTTCCGAAAAATAAATTGCCAGTGCATTTGCCACATCCAGGCAGGTTACCTGTGTATTCCCTACAGTGGTGGTCATGCTCCCGGAACCATCTGCAATGCAGAGGGTATTTGCGGCACCCTGAACATAGTCAGGAAGCGCTTTCCACAATTCCTCAAGTGTGTCATCGACTGGCGCGAGAATCTTTGTCCACGTGCGTTCACCGTTCTTCATATAGGAATGTACAATATCGTGCGGATAAAGTACTCCTGCATGAACAGTCTGTTCACCCTTTTTTACGGCACCTAAAAACTCCCTGCGGCGCTCCTCGTCATTGCGCAAGAATGCCTTGTTATACACAAGGTTTGCCCTTGACGGAACCGCACGATAGTCGATTTCAGCCCATCTTCTGCCGCTCATCTTCACTTCCACGACATCCAGGTATTTTCTGTGCGCGGACAGCATCTGACGATACTGCCTGTTTGTCATGGAAAGTTTTCCTGCCAGTATGCGCGCCATCCTTTTTGTGTGTTCCGCAGATGCATTTCCGGAAGGAAGCCATTTCGCACAAAGGCTGATGGATTTTCCCTTTTCCATGTTGATACGGTCCTCCTGCATCTGTCTCCTTATCAGGGTGGCAGCTTCATCCGCAAGCGGCGTATCCAACAGCGCCACAATAATATCCCATCTTGCGTACTCCGGTATCAGCGGCATCAAAGCCCTTGCCACGTCAGGATGGTTATCCGCCAGATATAGAATCAGTGTCCTGAAAAGCCTGCGCTCTCCCAGTCCCTGCCGCACGTCGCCCGCAAAGAAAAGCCACCGGACGGCGAGCTTCGGATTCTCATAGTATGCCTTCACAAACTTACCTGAAATCTCCTCGGGTGAGGCATTTCTGCATGAAGAGACAGAAAAGTTCAAATCAAGCAGCGCTTTCCCTGTGGTCCGATACCCGACTGCGCCGTTTTCCGTCACAGAAGCATTGTATCCGTTATTTAACATGTTCTTGATATTCTGCATGAAACCCATTTCCTTTCCCTCCATTCTGAAAAATACTGTAAAACCAAGATACGGTATGCATATCTTAGAAATAGGGCTAGCCGGAATCGAACCAGCGACACGGGGATTATAAGTCCTTGGATTAAAATTGCTGCAAGAGCTTTTGACAAAGCTCCTTTTTACCTGCTCTACCAACTGAGCTATAGCCCTATAAAATATGGTTGTAAATCACTTCATGCATTTACTATACCATGCGAAACGTAATAAAACAATATACCTGTAGTATAAATGAAAAGCACCTCACCGAGATGCTTTTTGTATCTGATTTATTTATTTTTTGCCTCGAAATCCTCTATGTACTGGATAATCAGTTTGACCGTCCCGTCCACACCGAGAATACTGCTGTTGATTGAAAGGTCATAGCTGTCCGAGCGTCCCCATTTCTTGGTGGAGTAATAGTTATAATAGCTCTGCCGCTGCCTGTCTTTCTTGACCATCATCTCACGTGCCTTGTCAGCGTCAACATCATACTTTTTCTTGATTCGCTCAATCTTTGCATCCTCGTTGGCGTGGATAAAGATATGCAGGCAGTTCTTGTATTCCTGCAAGGCATAGTCAGCGCAGCGCCCGACAATAACACACGCTTCTTCCTCCGCAATCTTCTTGATGGTATCAAACTGCGCCATAAAAACCTTGTGGCTGATAGGCATATCCACGAATGAAGAAGAATTATATCCAAATGTATAGGTATCCATAACTAAATTGTAAAGGAAGGAATTTGTTGGTCTCTCGTCGTGGTTCCGAAGCATTTCCTCACAGAAACCACTTTCCTTCGCAGCCCTGGAAAGCAGCTCCTTGTCAAAGCATTTAATTCCGTAATGATTTGCGAGCTTCTCCCCAATTTCATGTCCCCCAGAACCAAACTGACGTCCGATTGTAATTATAGTATTCATAGTGTTCACCCTTTCTGACTGACATATTTTTATAATACAATTCCATTATATCTTTTTTAAACAAAAAATTCAAATTATTTTTTATTTTTTTGTCTCTTTTTTATAAAAGGTATATAATACTAAAGTGAAATAAATACTCATTGATTCCTTAGCACAGACAAAAGGTTTTCAAAATATGCAGGAAGCGGCGCCTCAAACTCGACATATTCTCCGCTTCCGGGATGAATGAAGCCTAACGTCATGGCATGCAGCACCTGACCCTCCAGACGGAAAGGTGCCTTCCTGTTGGAATACACCGTATCGCCCAGCAGGGGATGCCCGATGCTCGCCATATGTACCCTTATCTGGTGTGTCCTGCCAGTCTCAAGCTGACATTCTATATAAGTATACTGTCCAAAACGTTCCAGCACCTGGTAATGCGTTACGGCATGTTTGCCGTTTTTTTCATTGACAGCCATCTTTTTGCGGTCACTGGGGTGCCGCCCAATCGGGGCATCCACAGTTCCCTGCTCCGCTTTCACATTGCCGTATACGATGGCTCTGTACTTTCTGGTAATGTCATGTGTTTTGAGCAGCGCTGCTATGGCATTGTGTGCTTCATCATTCTTGCAGACAATGACAGAGCCCGTTGTGTCCTTGTCAATCCGGTGGACGATTCCGGGGCGCATAACACCGTTAATGCCGGAAAGCCTGTCCTTACAGTGAAACATGACCGCATTTACCAGAGTCCCCTCGTAATGCCCTGGAGCCGGGTGCACGACCATATTTTTCGGCTTATTGACAATCAAAAAGTCCGCATCCTCATACAGGATGTCAAGCGGAATATCCTGCGCCGGAATATCCGGTTCCACGGAATCTGGTATGGTAAACCTTACCCTGTCGTCAGCCTTTGCCCTGTAATTTGCCTTGATAACCACATCATTTACATATACATTGCCGTCTTTAATAATTTTCTGAATGTAGCTTCTGGATAAGTTCTCCATATAATTGCTGATACATTTGTCAATGCGCTCATCTTCCATTTCTGGCAGAATATCAAATACAATTTCGTTCATTGGCACACCTTATTTGATGTCCCGGAACTTCTTCGTCCGGAACGTGAGAAATTCCAAATCGGATTCCTTGTATACAAACACCAGTAAAAAAACAAGGTAAATAGAGGAAAGCGTCACGCAAATATCCGCTACATTAAAGACAGGAAAATTAATCAGGCTGAAATAAAGGAAGTCAACAACATAGCCAAATTTCAGCCGGTCAATCAGGTTTCCGATTGCGCCGCTCGCTATGAAAATAAGCGATATATGCAGCTTCGTATACATCTTCTGATAGGGCGTCTTCAGCAGCACATAGACGATTACCGCCAGAATCGTGACGGCAATCAGCACGAAAAATACCTTCTGCCCTTGCAGCATGCCGAATGCAGCGCCCTTGTTCTCAAGATAGTGCAGCTCAAACACGCCCTCCCAGATTACCTTAGTATGGTCATCCGTAAGCGCCCTGATTGCATAATACTTTGTCACCTGGTCGAGAACAATCAGCACAATTAACAACAACGCATCAACAGCTAATAAAATCTTTTTCTTTTTATTCATCCCAATCCTCGTCCGTAAAATAAATTTCATTGATTCCCGCTATTATTTCTTCCTTTGTAACAGTCGTGTCAATCATGGCTTTTCCAACCTTTTTTAACAGGATAAATTTAATCTGGTTTCCCTCCATTTTCTTGTCAGAGGTTGTCAGCGCATATATTTCTTCGGGATTAATGTCTTCTATTGAAATTGGCAGGTTAAACGGCACAAACATATCCCGAATCTCGTAATATTCATCCTTGGACAACATATTCCTTTTCCACGAAATATAGGCAGCGGCAACACAGCCAAGCGCAACACACTCGCCATGCATCAGTTCAAAATTTTTTGCCTTTTCAATTGCATGACCGATTGTGTGTCCAAAGTTCAGGATGGCACGCTCACCCTTTTCTGTCGGATCCTTCTCAACGACAAGCTTTTTGCATGTACAGCTTTTGTATACCATGTCTTCCAGGGTTTCAAGGTTTCTCTCATGGATTTCATACATGTTGTCAATAATCCATTCATAAAACTTTGCACTCTTGATAAGACCGTGCTTTAGAACCTCGCCCATTCCCGAATAGTACTGCCTGTCATCAAGCGTTTTGAGTGTGGACACATTCATATAAACCAGCTTTGGCATGTAAAAAGCCCCTACCATATTTTTATACTGGTCGAAATCAACACCAGTTTTGCCGCCGATGCTGCTGTCCACCTGTGCCAGAAGCGTCGTGGGCACCTGTATGAAATCAATGCCGCGCAGATACGTCGCGGCAACAAATCCCGTCGTGTCGCCCACAACCCCGCCGCCAAGCGCCAGAAGCATATCCTTGCGTTCAAATTTATTTTGTATCAAAAACGTATAAATATTCCTGACCGTATCAAGATTTTTGTTTTCCTCCCCATTTGGAAAAGCATAAACGACGATTTCTTTACAACAGTCTTTCAGCGCTTCACATATTGCATCAGCATAGAAACCCTTTACCCTTGTGTCCGTTATCACACACAGTTTTTTTTCGCTGATTCCAAACGGTTCCAGTTCTTTAGCCAGATTCTCGAAATCCTGTTCATAAACAATATCATAGATAGGCTGGTTGTTCAGATTAATTGTTAATCTCTGTGACATAAATTTCCTCCACTTAAAAACTTCCCGCCTAAAGCGGGAAGTTCTTTCTTCGTTATCCCAAATCAGAAAGCGCCGTGTGAAATAGGGGGAACATCAAACGTCCCTGAAAAAATCTCCTGAAAATCTCCTGAAATATCAACACTCGCCGGTGTAATAATAAAAATGTAATTGGAAATCTTCTGGAGGTTTCCATTGATTGCATACGTAGAACCAGATGCAAAATCAATGATTCTCTGGGCAATCTCAACATCAAGTCCCTCTAAGTTCAGTACAACTGTACGGTTCGCCAAAAGTGTTTCCGTAATTTCCCTGGCATCCTCCACGCTTGTTGGTTTTATTACACATACTTCCATCCCACTGCCAGGTACTTTTTTCACTGGTCTGATGGGTGTTACCTTTTGTGACTGCTTCTTAACTTTTTCTACCGGTTCATCATAATCGTCATCATCACGAACTGCTCTCATGGGTTTTCTGACTGTATTGTCTACGATTTCACCCTCGTCATAGAAATCATCATCATCGTAGTCTCCCTCGTCACTGTTTAAATGCAATGCATCTAAAAACTTGTCCATTACTCCCATAGTCATATTTCCTTTCCCTACGGCATATACTGCCTTACTCCGAAGATACCGGTTCCTACCCTGACACATGTAGCGCCCTCAGATACAGCTACACCATAGTCCCCTGTCATACCCATAGATAAAATTTCCATAGTTATATTATCAATGTTTTCCTCCATAATGTCAACTGCTAATTTTTTTAATTTGCTAAAATAAATTCTGTTTTCTTCAGCATCTTGCACAAAAGGCGCAATTGTCATCAGGCCTTTTATACAAATATTAGGCAGTTTTGCAATATCTTGCACAAGTTGTCTCACTTCTTCGCACGTTGCCCCAAATTTTGTTTCTTCGTTTGCCACATTTACCTCTATCAGAATATTAACACATATGTTCTTTTTTGCGGCCTCCTTGCTGATTTCCTCTGCCAGTCTCAAGGAATCAACACTGTGTATCAGGCAGACCTTATCAACAATATATTTTACCTTGTTTCTTTGGAGATGTCCAATCATATGCCATCTGATATCCTTAGGCATCACTTCATATTTGTCAAGCAGTTCCTGAACCTTGTTTTCCCCGAAATCCCTGCATCCACATGCATATGCCTCCATAAGCATTTCCACTGGTTTGGTCTTACTTACGGCAATCAGTGTCACATCCTCTGCCTTTCTTCCTGATTTTTCACACGCCCTGGCAATTGTCTCCTCAACTGCCAGGATATTTTCTTTTATTGTCATTTCTTCCATATTAATCCCCATTTCATGTTATCAATATATCAGTGATAAATAAAATCATCATTATTTACGCTGGATGCATCCAGCACAATCCTGTCATAAACGGTAAGTCCGTATTTGGTATTGGAACTGACAATGGAATACTCGTCATTTTCATCCAGTATCGTTATCTGTTTGAAGTCTGCATAACCCTTGTTCATATTATACACGCCCTTCAATGTACCGGACTTACTGACTGCCATTTTCTCCGTGGATTCCGGTTTGCAGATATAATTTCCGACACTCAGGTTGCTGTTGTCAACATAAAATTCATTGTCATCGGAATTATAAACAGTTGTCTCCACAAATTCATAGACAAGGTTTCCGTTTTCATCCGGTTTTTCCATCAAAACGCCGTAATTTCCATTTGCGCCGCCTTTGCTCATATACTCTGCCGGAATGATAAAAAATTCCTTTTCCGCTATCGCGGAATTCGGTATCTTGAGTCCCTGCTTGTCATCGACAACAAGCTCAATGTCCACAAAGCGGTCTGTGCAGAAAGAAACACAGGAATTATTAAAAACCAGCTGTGCATAATCACCGCCTGCAAGGTGATGGATGACAACCTGTCCCCAAGAAATCTCCTGGGTTTTAATGAACTTTACTTTTACATATTCTTCTTCTTCAAGCTCAACGGCCCGTTCCGGCTCTACAGGTATTATCAGCGACCAGTTTTCGTCAGTGACCAGCTTTCCCACTGTCGCATTTTTCTCTATCAGGTCATTGTTGTTTACCCGCTTTTTCTCATAGGTTGTCTGGTCAAACAGTTCTGGCGTAATCTGTTCAGGTGTCAGATTCTCGTATCCGTCCGTACTGTATACAATATACCCCGTTTTTCCCGTCGTACACAGTGAAACCATTCCGCCCAGGCTGGACTTATTCAGGGTTTCCATATTTTCGTACATGCTGATATTCACCAGCTTCATGACAGAACCTTCCAAATCGTACTTGAAATCATACACGCTTTGGAACTCCCTGCTGTCAAACATCCTGTCAAACTGTATGACTTCTGCCCGGAATTCTCCAAGTTCTTCATCTGTATAGGTTGCATCCTGCATATCTCCTGCATTCAAGAGAGCGGCGAGCTTACCACTCTCATCAACGGAGTACACCGTATCCCTCGACGAGACACGCTCACCCTCCCTGACATAATAGTTGATATAGCCGGTATATGGAGATGTCAGCAGTTCCTCTTCCCGAATTGCCAGTCCTGTGTATGTTTTTGCAACGGACAGGGATCCCAGCTGGACCTCATACCCCTGAATTGGTTCGGAATTCAGGTACATAAAAAGAATGACCACAATATAAAACGTCATTGCGCCAAAGATCATCAGCTCGATCCGATTCATGGTTTTTCCGGACTTATTTTGTTTTTTTCTATGTACCTGATGTTTTTCAGCTGCCACAGATAAATTCTCCATTCATACGATAAAATCAAGTAAGGAAAAAGCCCCGGCAACGATTCTCCGAGGCTTCATTTCAAATATATCATTTGTTTCAATTTGTTATAAGGAAACAATTACCTTTGACTTTAAGTCTTCAGACAATTCAGCCTCATCTACCGAAACACTTGCTATAATTTTAAATCCATATGTATTGCTAATTGAATCGAGCTTACTCATAATTTCTTCAAGCCTGTCCGTACCTTCCAGACAAGAAATTTTTAAAAATCCATCAAAATAAACCTGTTCCAGATCATGATCCTGAGAAACGATGCCACGAATGAAGCCAACAAATTCGTCCGCACTGGCAACGCCATAATCCTTTACGTTAATAAGCCTTACTTTGTTATTTAGTTCATACATATGGTCATTGCCTTTGTCAAGATATACGATATTTCCAGAGGCGGTTGACACCTCTTTATTCACCATATCCAAAATGATTTTTGTCTTGCCTTTTCCCTTTTTTCCTACAATAAGCTGCACCATAGCAATACCTCCTATAATTTGTGTATTATCCAGAGTCTCACAATTTTAGACTGTCCCTGAACAGGTATACGTTATATTTAGCATATCCTTACTTTAATTATAGATGAATACCGTGAAAAATACAACTTAAACTTTTTATATTTGTATATCAAAAATATCAGTCTGGCATTCAGCCTCCTGTTTCGGACCTCAAGCCGCGAAAAATACAGGCTGAACTGTTACTGTCAGTTTCCAAATCATATTTCCTTTAATAAAGCTGTCATTTCCTGATACATTGTAGTCCTGTCGCTTGATTTGAGGACTATGGAAATATAAGGATTTCCTGATTTGTCCTTTGAGTAGAGAATCAGGCAGTTCCCCGCTGCGCTGGTAGTCCCTGTCTTTCCGCCAATCACAGTCACATTATCAGGTGCAAATGCCTCCCCCTTGATGTAGGCATTGGAATTCTGGATGTCAATACTTTTTTCATTATTGTCTTTATCATGATAGGTGGATGTATAATTTGAAGTGTGTATTAACTCTGTGAATTTATCATACTTCAAGACTTCATTGGATATCAGGTACAAATCATACGCTGTTGTGTAGTGATTCGGATCTGTAAGTCCGTGTGGATTGACAAAGTGACTGTTTGTGGCGCCCAGACTGTTCGCCATATCATTCATCATCTCCGCAAAACCTTCCACGCTTCCACCAATATGTTCTGCAATCATGATAGCCACATCATTGGACGATTTTAATAAAAGTGCATGCAGCGCCTGGTCCATTGTCATGGTATCGCCCGCCTCGATGCCGAGTTTTACCGCGCCCGATTCACCAATATAAACGTTTTCGGAGGCAGTAAGGACATCATCCAGGTTTCCGTACTTTAAGGCGCATAACGCCGTAAGTACCTTGGTAAGACTCGCCGGATTCAGTTTTTCATGGACATTTTTTGCATAGATTACCTTGCCTGATGTAACGTCAAACAGACCTGCCGCCTCTGCCTGGGACATGTCAACTGTCGTTCCTCCGGTAACATCACCAGTCACAATGCACAGCCCTGATGCAAAGGCATCGATCGTCTCTCCCTGTGTGTGTGCTGCGACAGAAAAGCTTGAATTATTTCTGTTCCTATCATATGCAAAAGTATAGTCCTTTGCACCGCAGCCTGCAAGATTTGCCGCCAGCATCAAAACAAGCAATACAACACATACTGTCCTGCTAAGTTTATTTGTACATTTCACGCCAGTCCAAATCTCCTCTGTCAAGTGACTTAATTAAAAGCTCTGCCGATGCAAGGTTTGTCGCCAATGGAATGTTGTGCATATCACAAAGCTTCACCGCATTATTCACATCCGGTTCATGCGACTTTGAATTTAACGGATCCCGCAAAAAAATGACAAGGTCTATCTGATTATGCTCAATCTGTGCACAAATCTGCTGCTCACCGCCCAGATGCCCAGCCAGATACTTATGGATATTGAGATTTGTCACTTCTTCTATCAGCCTTCCTGTCGTACCCGTTGCAAACAACTCGTTTTTACTCAGGATTCCTCTGTATGCTATACAAAAGTTCTGCATTAATTTCTTTTTTCCATCATGTGCGATTAAAGCAATATTCATAATTTTATATGCACCTTCCTTTGTCTATTTTATCTAAGAATATTTTAACTCCTTTGCGTTCAAAAATCTATATAATTTATTGTTATTTTTATATTAATTTAATTATTGTATTTCCTAATACACTGTAAGCGTACATTAAGGACAATCCCCATTCCGATGTAAAGACTGACCAGGGATGTCAGCCCATAGCTTACAAACGGCAGCGGTAAACCAGTATTGGGAAAAAGCCCCGTTGCCACTGAGATGTTCACAAAGCTCTGGAACCCGACAAGCGCTGCCATTCCTGACGCAATGCACGTTCCTGCCAAATCCTTTGCCTTTCTTGCAACATTCAGGCATTCCAGCGTAATCAGAAACAGAAGCACGACAACAGTGCATCCGCCGACAAAACCTAACTCCTCGCCTACAATGGTAAATATAAAGTCTGTCTGTGGTTCTGACACAAAATTACTGTTTTTGACAGAAATCATGTTGTTGTTTAATCCTTTTCCCCATAACTGGCCGGAGCCAATTGCCATCATTGCGTTTGTCTGCTGATAGGCTGTTGTCTGGGCGTACTTTTCCGGCTCAAGCCATGCAAGGATACGCTCCTGCTGGTAACTGTTAATAATTGTCTGGTCCGGCTGCAAAACCATGATAAAAAATATAACTGCTGCCGGTACCGCCACGGCAAGCGTGCCAAATATGAACTTGTAGCTGAGTCCCCCCACATACCATACAATACAGAAAATTACCACCACGACTACACTTGTAGACATGTCGGGCTGGTCATAAATAAGGTATAGTGGCGGTGCCAACAATATCAGCATCGCTGCAATATTCTTTAAGGAATTCAGTTTTTCACGGTGTTTCATGATGAACTGGGAATAAAACAAAATAAGCATAATCTTGGTAAGCTCTGACGGCTGGAACTGTATTCCGCCGATTAAAAGCCAGCGTTTTGCATTGTTCACTTCCCTGCCAAAAAATACAACCATGAGGAGAAACACGATGTTGAGTGCATAGATTCCCCAGTGAAAGCGCAGGAAAAAGGAATAGTCAAAAAACGAAAGCACTATCATGATAAAAAAACCCATGACAAACCCCTGAATCTGTTTGTTCTGAAGTTCCATCCTCGCACTGCCGATTGACAATATGCCAATAATCGTTATTGCCGCCAGCAAAAATATCAGTTTAAAATCATAATCCCTTACTCTGTATTTTTTTAGCATTTTCCCTTTCCCTGTCCTTCAAATCCTAATTTTGCCATTCAGTCCCGCAAATCCAGTATCGGAATATTGGCGTATAAAACAGGCATTTTTTTCCCGTTTCTTGCCGAACTTCCTGTTTTTGATATCTGTACCTCCATGCTGGTAGAATCAATTTTCATATACTTTGAAATCACCTGTGCAATATCATTTTTAATCAGCTCCATCATTTCAGGAGAACAGTTCACCCTGTCTGATATCAGCAAAATTTTAAGCCTGTCCTTTGCAATCTGACTGGATGTTTTTCTTTTAAAAATAGAAAATATATTCATGCCCGCTCCTCCTGTAGATTTTTTTTGAATAATCCTGAAAATCTTGTCCAAATTGTGACATTTTTTCCAAAATCCTTAAAAGGAACCTCTTTGCCTTCAAGACGCTTGCAAATATTGAAAAACGCCTGTCCGGCATCTGAATTTTTTCCCACGAGCGGTTCGCCCTGGTTTGTGGCGATTACGACGTTCTCATCATCAGGAACCACCCCGAGAAGCGGCAGCCCCAATATGTCAAGCACATCATCGACAGTCATCATTTCTCCGCGGCGTATCAAATCCTGACGCAGCCTGTTTAAGACCAGATCCACCTTCTTAATCTCATTTGCCTCGAGAAGTCCGATAATTCTGTCCGCATCCCTGATTGCAGAAACCTCCGGGGTTGTCACTACAATCGCATGGTCAGCGCCTGCTATCGCATTCTGGAACCCCTGTTCAATTCCTGCGGGACAATCCAGAATTATGTAATCAAACTGTTCCCGCAGACTGTCAATCAATTTTACCATCTGCCCTGGTGTGATACAGTTTTTATCCCTTGTCTGTGCCGCCGGCATCAGAAACAGCCCGGAATGTCTTTTGTCCTTTATCAGTGCCTGTTTTAGCCTGCAGTTTCCCTCTATGACATCCACTAGGTTATAGACGATGCGGTTTTCCAGTCCCATCACAACGTCCAGATTCCGAAGTCCGATGTCTGCATCGATTAAAACAACACTTTTTCCCAGCTCCGCAAGACCTGTTCCTACGTTTGCAGATGTGGTGGTCTTTCCCACACCGCCTTTTCCGGATGTAACAACAATTACTTCACTCATAGGAATCCTCCATTATCATTAATGGTTCTCCGGACGCCAAAACACCAGTCAGGGACTGCCGCAAATTATTTCACGGCATTCTCTACAGTGTAAAATTGTCCAGCAATTCTTTGGTAATAGACTCCATCTGCACTTTTCCATTGCTGGTATATGCAATCCTTGGTTCTGTTTTGGGCTTATGAAATCCCCATCTTGTTGTTTTCCGTGGCTGACTGTCATACACAAGGTCGCCTATCTGAAGCATATGCGGGTTCATATCAAGTGCAACGACGAAATGATTGTTATTTCCGCCGGCTCCCGCATACACATCACCAGTCAGGCTGCCAAGCACCACAATATCCTTACCGGAATACACACGGCTTCCTTCACAGACATCACCCAGAATGATGATGCTGTGCTCTGTCTCGATGCTGGCCCCGTCTCGCAGCGTCCCGCGGTAAAACTGTCCGCAGTTTTCATCTTCCTGAAATTTCAGATTGTTCTGTATTCCGAGAAACTTTAAATTTTTCTCCTCATCTTTTCCCATAAGGCATAGTATATTCAAACGCGAATTCTGCGTAATCGCATCCAGTATTTCCCGCTCCTGGTTTTCGGTCAGTTCTCTTCCTTCCAGGGAAATTGCAACCGATGCATTTTTAAAAAAACCGTCCGCTTCCCTGAATTTGACCGCAATATTCTCCAGCAATTCCTGAAACGAAATTGTGTCATCCATAATTACGGATATGCCATTTGGAAAACTTTTTAAAATAACTGAATTCTTCACATTTGCTCCTTTTGTTTTTCACTGGTCCTTCTGTGACAACACTCTTGTGGCTGATATACTCAGATATATCTGTGCACAATTAATCCTGCTGTATTCCACTGACGGTTTCGGGAATCTCTGCCGTTCCTGTCAGCAGTTCGTCTTCCCCTGCCAGTCCATAGTAATATTTATATACATCCCTTGCAGTCTGTGCTGCGTAATCTGAGCTGTATCCATATGCAATACGCACTGTTATTGATATCTCTGGATTTTCATAGGGTGCATAACTGAGAAAAACTGCATGGTTGGTACGGTTCCGTCCTTCCTGCGCTGTACCGGTTTTTCCGGCAACATTTACTGCCAAATCCTTATAATACTGCTTCTTTTCAATGACTGTCCGCATACCGGCATGAATGGCATCCCAGATGCTGTTGTCAATGTCAATCGTGTTCCTGATCTCCGGCGTATAATCCTCGATAAGGTTACCCTTTGAATCGGTCAGCTTGTCCAGAAGGCTTAGCTTGAATACCGTCCCGCTGTTTGCAACTGCCGTGACATACCGCGCCAGTCCGACTGTTGTATAGTTATTCGTTCCCTGTCCGATTGCCGATGGGACAATATACTCATCCGAAAATTTTGGTTCTGATTCTGTTATCTCAATACCGGATTTTTCCGTGAGTCCAAACATGTCCGCATATTTTCGCAGACGCGATAGTCCATATTCGCTGTTATAGCCATTGCTGTCCTGCCCCAGCCGGTAGCCCACCTCGTAATAGAACACATTGCACGAATTTGCTATCGCGTTGGACAAATTCATGGAGCCATGTCCTGCGGATGACCAGCACCGAATCGGCGGCTCTATCTTGTCAAAGATACCTGTACAGAAAACTGTTTCCGTCAGTGATGAAATGACACCCTCCTGCATGGCGGCTACCGCCGATACCATCTTGAATGTGGAACCGGGAGCCGTCTCCTGCTGCGTGGCAGCGCTCCACTGCGGCACTGATAAATCCGCCTGAAGCTTCGCAAAATAATCGGCGTCCACACCGTTTGCCAGCTTATTGATATCATATCCGGGGTAAGAGACGAGCGCCAGTACCTCCCCGGTGTTGACGTCTGTCACGACACAGGAGCCTGAACATGGGTCGAGCGCCAGCTGTGCCGGCGTTATCTGCAATGTCTGTATCATTTCCAGCATAAAATTATACGGATTGCTGACACCGTTTTTCAATGCAGTAATTTTGCTCTCTTCAACATTGATAATGTCCTGCTCCCATAACAGCATACATACCTGCCTTCCCGTTATGGTCTGGTCGCTTATCATATATTTGTACAGCCTTTTCGAAAATTTTGTATTATTGCGGAGATTTTCAACAATATACTGTATGACGCTGTTAAGTACTTCTGTGGAGTCTGAGTACTGGGATGTCACAGAAAGCTTTGTCGTATCAATCCAGTTCTGGGATATTGCATAAGTCAGATATTCGTTAAGGCTTATGACCTCTTCTGTCGTCCATGCAATGTAAGTTGAATCCTCCCTGTCAATGGCAGAGCTGACCAGCACACCTTTATCCATCAGCATGGAGACAACATAGCTCTCGTAGTTTTTATATTCCTTGGTCAGTTCATTGTACGGCGTTTTCAACGTGGATAGCTCTTCCCTGAGGGAAGCCAGTACATTCTGCTGCTTATCCAGAAAAATCTGATAGACTTCCTTTTCCGTGTCATAGGCGTTCGCGTCACTAAAGTGGTTGATGTCTATCACATTGTTGTTAAAAAGCGCAAAGTAAACGTCATCTATCGGAATAATGATATTCTGGCGCGAGGAGGAGGTCAGTGGGTCATAGTTAAACATATTTCTGGTTTTGGATACGATAATACCCGCTATTTTCTGTTCCAGGATATTGTAAATGGCAACCTGCAAATCCTTGTCCAATGTCAGGTAAACATCATTTCCTGCCTGCGGTTCAACGACATCCGTTGTCTCAATCACTTTTCCAAGGTTGTCGACATAAATGGTCTCAGAACCCTTTTTCCCCTGAAGCTTCAGCTCCATTACCTGTTCAATACCGCCTTTTCCGACCGTATCATTCATGGTATAGCTTTCGTCCTGAGCCGAGAGCTCAGCCAGTTCTTCCGACGAAATTTTTCCTGTATATCCGAGAATATGTGAAAAATAATAAGGGTAATTATACCTGCGTATCATGTCCTCCTCAATGGCAACACCTTCAAGGTCTGGGGCGTTTTCCATTATGACGGCGACCGTTTCCAGAGATACATCTGTTGCCACGGTCGTGGGAATATATTTCTGGAAGCTGTACAGGTTCATTTGGTACCGCAGTGTCACCAATTCCAGAATTTCCCTTCTGGTATACCCTTCCTCGGGGACAAATTCACGCTTGCCGCTGGCATTTTCATGATAAGTGCCTATTTTAAATCGGTTGACCAGATAGTCCATGATTTCCTGAGCAGACGCATTTCTCATGTAATACTTAAAATCATCACTGTCTATCGCGGCAATTCCGTACACGTCCGCCTTGAAGCGTAAAAGTCTCGTGCCTTCCACCGTAAACTCATAATCATTGTTTTCATTCAAAATAATATTGAAGTCGCTGATAATGCTGTCGCCATTATCCTCAATCATATGAATAAGCTTATAAAGCGTGTCATTCAGCCGTTCGTTTCCGGCGGAACCAGATTCATACACGTCCTCTATGGTGACAGAATATGCAAGCTCATTATACGCGAGAAGATTACCCTTTCTGTCATAGATATTTCCCCTGGTTCCTTCGATAATCTTTTCCTTTTGTATCATCAGGCGGAAGTTATCCAGATATGATTCCCCATTCACAATCTGCAGGTCAAATAATCTGTAAATCAAAACCACTGCCATTCCGGCAAACACGATAAATAACAGGAGCAGCCTGGATGTTATCAGATTATACAAACTTTCGCCAATCCTTCTAAACAACTTTGTGGTCACCTCTTTCGACATCGTCCATTGTTCTGTTCAATACCAAAATACATGGATAAATAAACACCGTAACAAATATTGTGTAAACAATCTCAGGGAATATGATATGTTTCAGGTAAAACAAAAAATCAAATCGGCTTCTCAACAGATACAGCAGTACATAGCATGTAAAGCAATATACAAAATCACTGCCGAAAATCAGTAACAAGGGCAGCTTGATATCCTCCTGGAAAAAAATACTGTGAAACACTCCGTTTGCAGCGCCTATGTACAAGTAAATCAGCGCATAAAAACCAAGAACATTTCCGTAAAAAATATCCATCAGGAATCCGCATAAAAATCCGACAACCATACCATATTTCTTACCGTACATAAACCCATAGGACACGGTTATGATTATCAGTATATTCGGAGAGATGCCACCAAAGTTCAGTGCCTGAAACAGCGTAGTCTGAAGGACAAAACCACTCAATATTACAAAAAATAATATGATATTTCTTTTCATGTACATGCCAATCCCTAACTAATCTTCTATCTGCTGTTTTGTTTTTAGTATGACAAGAACTTCTTCAAGATGTTCAAAATCAACTGCCGGAGTGATTTTCCCGGACTTTGTGATGTTGTTCGAATCCTGGTTAATCTCACTGATATATCCAATCAGGATACTCGGAAGATACTTATCACTGATATTTGATGTGACCACCTTGTCTCCGACTTTGACTGTATTTTGTGAATCAATCAGCTGTCCAAAGCCGATGGTGCCCTCCTCCATCAGCTGAAGCGAACCTGTGACCATCAAAATGTCCGAACTGGCAAGCACCATTCCGCTGACATTGGAATCATCGTTTATCACGGCATTGACCTTTGCCCAGTTTGAGCCAATTGCCACAATGCGCCCGACAAGCCCTCCGCCGGCAATCACATTCATGTCAACTGCCAGCCCGTCATCGGTTCCCTTATTGATGGTAAATGCATGAAACCAGTTTCCACTGTCCCTGGCTATAATCCTGGCACCAACCTTTTCGTAGCCGCTGTATTGTTCGTCGAGCTTATACAGTTCACGCAGGTTGTTCAACTCGTATTTATCCTGCTGAAGCTGTGTGTTTTGTACAGTCAATTCTGCTATCTGCTGTTTCAGCTCCTGATTCTCTTCCAGAATAATCCGCAGCTCCCCAAGTTCATCCATTCTGACTGACATCCATGTGCCGATGCGGCTGACACCGCTCTGAAACGGAACAACCACGTATCCTACCAGTTTATTCAGGGGCAGTGCTGAGTAGTCCGTCAGAAAAGTCACTGCCATCAGTGCCACACAGACACACGTCAAAATCAACAGCAGATATTTACTCGGAATAGAGAACTTGTCTCTTTTTCTTTTTACAACCGGACTCATGAATATTAGCGCCCCATTCCTTCTAAATAAGCAACTGATTTGTAGTTATCATCTTTTATAATCTTTGCCAGGCCAAGTGCAACACCCGATACCGGATTCTCACTGATATTGACCTTCAGTCCCGTGCCCTTGGCAATCAGCTCCGCGAGGTGCACGACCTGTGAAGCGCCTCCTGTCAGGTATATTCCCCGTCTGAATATGTCCGCCGAAAGTTCGGGCGGCGTTCTCTCAAGAATTACCCTGATGTTGTCAATAATCATGTTAAAGTTTTCAAGCATGCTTTCGCTCACCAAATCCGTGGGAATTTCTTTTTCCATGGGAAGCCCTGTCACGATATCCCTGCCGTATACGACAGCCTTCCTGTTTTCCTCCTCAAGCTCGCGCAAATCAATCTTTACATTCTCTGCGGTCTTGCTGCCGACAATCAGGCTGAACTCCTTGCGAATCGCGTTTTTGATGGATTCGTCAAACTTCTGCCCGCCCACCTTAATCAGGCGGCTGAGCACGATTCCGCCCAGCGACAGGATGGAAATTTCCGTGGTATGGAATCCTACGTTGACAACAAGAATCCCCTGTGCGTTCTTGACATCTATGTCAAGCCCAAGGCCGTCCGCAACTGCTTTTTCAACCCGCATAATCTTTTTCGCCTTGATATTCGCATCCTTAACCAAATCGGTAAATGCCCTTTTCTCCACCGCAGTGATATCTGACGGGACCGCCATATAAAATTCGGCAGGCTTGACAGCGCCTTTGTTACAGTCAAGGATAAAGTTCTTGAGGAGCAGCTGCATATTTTTAATATCCGCAATGACCCCGTTACAAAGCGGATAGGAAATTTCAATGTTAGACGGTGATTTCTCAAACATTTCAAACGCGGAATCACCATATGCAAATAAATTTTTCTTGTCCTCGATTGCAATCATATTCTTCTCAACAATGACATTGTCTCCATGAGCATTGTAAATCTTAATCGTCCTGGTACCTAAATCAATACCAAATGCGTTGTTAGCCAACATAACAACTCCTTTCTTGTTCTTCATAAAAGTCCTTTTTGTATAAAACTGGTATATCTGTTATCTCCAATGATGATATGGTCCAGTAATGGAATTTCAACCAAATCGGATACTTCCTTTATCTTCTGCGTCACCAGCAGATCCTGTCTGCTGGGAGTCGGATCCCCGCTCGGATGGTTATGCAGGATTACGATATAAGATGCCTCGTTGCGCATAGCCCTTGTGCAGATATCCCTCGGTGATATCAGTGTCGCATTGAACGTTCCTGTTGACAGGACAGACTCCTGCAGGATATGCCTTCGTGCATCCAAAAGCACCAGAATCAGCTGCTCTGTCTCTCTGTGACGCATCTTTTCCATATAATAAGCGGCAACCGTCTCAGGCTTGTCAAACGCCAGATCCGGTCTTGCCTGCATGTTGGAAGTCCTTTTTGCAATCTCTGCAATGCAAAGCAGCTGGACGGCTTTCACTTCACCGATTCCCGGTATCTGCATCAAATCTTTCCTGTTAAAATGATACAGTCCGAGAAGCCCCATTCCGTCGCCTGCAAGCTTTAGGATGTCACGCCCAAGCTCTATGGGTGTCCTGTCCCTGGTTCCGGTTCGGAGCATAATAGCAAGAAGCTCGGCATCCGAAAGACTATCCGGTCCAAGCCTCATAAATTTGTCATAAGGCAGCTCATCCTTTGCATATAATTCTTTTAACAGACTCATTTTTGTACGCCTTGCTCTCAAATAAGCGTATAGCAAACCAAAATTTGGCTTTCTTAGTTATATTACCACACGAATTTGCATCTGTACATAAAAAAGATTAGTTTTTTTTCGACACCTTTCTTGTTTCAGAAGAATTTCTTGGAAATTTTAGGAAAATCTTATAAAAAGTTTATAGGATTATTCCAGATTGACAAGTCCCGCATCGACCATGCTCTGAAGGGTCTTCATAATGCCGAAACGCGCATGTTCAAACGTAAGTCCTCCCTGAAAATATACCGCATACGGCGGCTTTATGGGTCCGTCCGCACTCAGCTCGATGGATGAACCTGATACAAACGCCCCTGCTGCCATGATAACCGGACTGTCATATCCCGGCATGTCCCATGGCTCCGGCGTCACAAAGCTGTCAACTGGCGCGGCTGCCTGTATTCCCTTGCAGAAGGCAATGACTCCCTCCGCCGTTCCGAACTCGACAGCCTGGATAATGTCATGGCGCGATTCCGTACTGTCAGGCACCACCTTAAATCCTAGTTTTTCGTAGATGTTTGCCGCAAACACTGCCCCTTTTAGCGCACCCGCGGTAACCGTGGGCGCAAGGAATAATCCATGGTAGAAATCCCGCAGGATTCCAAGCGAGGCGCCTACCTCCTTGCCAAGCCCGGGTGATGTGAGACGGTAGGCCGCATTTTCCACACATGATTTCTTTCCGGCAATATATCCGCCAATCGGCGCAAGACCCCCGCCGGGATTTTTAATCAGCGAACCGACTACCATATCCGCCCCGACATCCGTTGGCTCCTGACGCTCCACAAACTCGCCGTAACAGTTGTCCACCATGCAGATGACATCCGGCTTGATTTTCCTGATGAATGTTATCAGTTCACCGATTCTGCTGACAGAAAGCGTCGGTCTGGTCTGATACCCCTTGGAGCGCTGGATGGTCACAAGCCTTGTCCTCTCATTTATCGCATTCCGAATTTTTTCGTAATCAAACCCGCCGTCCGGCAGCAAATCCACCTGTCTGTACGAGATGCCATACTCTGCAAGCGAGCCCCTTGACGGCCGGATTCCGATTACCTCCTCAAGTGTATCATACGGTTTCCCGACTGGCGAAAGCAGCTCGTCCCCCGGACGCAGATTACTCATAAGCGCCAATGCCAGTGCATGTGTGCCACATGTTATCTGCGGTCTGACAAGGGCATCCTCCGCATGGAAAAGAGACGCGTACACTGCCTCCAGGGTTTCCCTGCCTAAATCATTGTAGCCATATCCTGTCGTCCCCAGCAGACATGCCTCGCTTACTTTGTTATCCTGCATTGCCTTCAGCACTTTTAACTGGTTATACTCGGCATTCTGGTCAATCTCATCAAACCGCGGTTTCAAATGGTTCAATATTTCTTTGCCAAAGCGGTATACCTTGTCCGATATGCCAAGCTCCCTATATATGTTCTCCATCATTCTTTCCCTTTCGTAACACTGCCTTTATATAGTTTAACATTTTTTCGTCATCATATGCAAATTTGTCCTTTTCAATCCAAATGACATCGCGTTCCCGACGGAACCACGTGAGCTGTCTTTTGGCAAAATGACGCGTATCCCTCTTGATGATGGCGACTGCCTCCGCCAGCGTTGTTTCCCCCATGAGATATGATATGATTTCCTTATACCCAAGTGCCTGCATGGCAGTTGAGTCTCTTTTACAGCCCATTTCCACTAGATGCCTTACTTCGTCAACCAGTCCTTCCTGAATCATCATATCCACACGCTTTTCTATATTTTCATACAACTTCTCCCGTTTATCCGTAAGAACAAAATAATAAGAGTCGTATGCGGACTGCTTTGCGTGTTCTGCCGCATTATGTTCGGAAATTTTTTGACCTGTCTGGCGGAAAAATTCTATGGCACGTATTACACGTTTTACATTGTTTGCATGAATTTCTCCGGCTGCCTGCGGGTCGCATTCCTTCAATATATCATGAAGATAGCCGGCGCCTTTTTCCTGCGCTGTCTTTTCAAGCTCCGCACGCAGTCCTGCGTCCTCATTGCTTTGCCGAAAATCGATATCATAAAGTACGGACTGAATATAAAAGCCGGTACCGCCCACGATAATCGGAATTTTTCCTTTCTCGTAAATTTCCGCAATCGCCTGTTTTGCATGTCTTTGAAACAACACAATGTTGAATTCCTCCGTAGGCTCCAGGATATCCACCAGATAATGTTTCACGCCCTGCATCTCTTCCTGTCGGATTTTCGCAGAACCAATATCCATATGTTTATAGACCTGCATGGAATCGGCGGAGATAATCTCTCCATTTATGGCTTTGGCAAGCGCTATGGAGAGCCTGGTTTTTCCTGCCGCTGTAGGACCCGTTAATATTATGAGTTTGTTTTGCATCATACTCCTCCATTCCTGCCAAAATCTGCGAATCATATAATACGTTTGAACTTCTTCTCTATTTCATACTTTGACATGGAAATGATTGTCGGTCTGCCATGCGGGCAGTTATAGGGGTTATCCAGCTCCAGCAATTGTTCAATCAATTTATCCGCCTCCTCATACGTCAGCGAATGATTTCCTTTTACAGCCGCCTTACATGCCATGGATGCAATTTTTTCCCGGATAATCTGCGGCACGCCGCGCGCCGGGCTTTCGACCAGCTGAGTCAGCACCTCTTCAAAGAGCTCCTTTATATTCTGACCAAATAAGTCAATTGGAACGCCCCTGATGGCAAAAGCATTCATCCCAAAATCTTCGATTTCAAAGCCAAGTTCCTTGAAATACTGCTGATAACCGTTAATTACAGCCGTTTCCCTGGGGGTAACGCTGACAACAACCGGAGGAGTCATAATCTGCGTGTAAACTTCATTCGCCTCCACTTTCTTTAATATCTGTTCATACTTTACCTTCTCGTGTGCAGCATGCTGGTCAATCATCAGCATTTTGTCACGGTATTCTATAATCCAATATGTATCAAACACCTGACCTACAATTCGGTATTCCTGTCTTGCTTCTTTTGTCAGTATTTTTTCATCAAAAAAGTTTAACTGTTCTGGCTTTTCTACGATAATATGGTCTTTGGTCTTTATTATTCCAAGATTTCTGCTGTCGATTTCTTTTGATTTCGGAGGTGTGCCTAAAATCTTTCCTGATGTCTGAGATGGTTCCGTTAAATAATTGGTATTTAACGCCCCCGGTACAGATACAGGCTGCTGTTCTGTCCTTCTGTCCACAAAAAAGCTGTCCGGTTCCTTTTCGGAAGCCTGCGCGCTCCCTTTTCCGTCCGCTTCTTCATTATGGTCATAACTGCTGGTATTCCTTGCCAGAAGGCTTTCGGCTGAAAAATCCTTTGGCAGGTAATCTTTTGCCGCACTGCCATAGCCAGTACTGTCATGAAGGATATTCTGGGTGCCTGATTTGCGCTCCTTTTCAAATGGCTCGGGTGCTTTTATTTTATCTGGCTTGGCATTTTTTGTCTTTTTGTCTGCCCCAAGCGTGGCGTCCGGTATCATTTCCTGCTGCGACAGGAAATCCGTGATGTTCTCGGCAATCAGCCTGTATACGCTGTTCTGGTTGGAAAAACGTACTTCCATCTTTGTCGGATGGACGTTGACATCCACACTTTCCGTAGGAACCGTAATATGTATTACGCAGAATGGATATCTGTGCTGCATCAGATAAGGCTGGTACCCTTCCTCTATCGCCTTTGAGATGATTTTGCTTTTGATATATCGTTTATTGAGAAAATAGTTTTCAAAATTCCTGTTTGCGCGGTTGAGCGTCGGCTTTCCGAGAAATCCTTCCAGTACAATGTTTTCATCAACCACCTGAAATTCCATCATCTCGTTTGCGATGTCCCTGCCGAAAATGCGGTAAATAATTGCTTTCAGGTCCCCGTCGCCGTTTGTATAGAATTTCGTCTGGCCATTTACGACATACTTAAACGAGATTTCGGGACGTGACAATGCCATGTGCTCCAATAAATCGGTGACATAGCTTGCCTCTGTCATGGCAGTCTTTAAAAACTTGCGCCGCACGGGCGTATTAAAAAATAAATTCCGCACAATAAAAGTCGTTCCGTCCGGGGCGCCCACTTCCTCATATGAAGTTTCCTTTGCGCCCTCAAGGCAGAAACGTGTTCCTGTCATGTCTTCTTTTGTCTTTGTGACAATCTCGACTTTGGACACGGCGGCGATGCTTGATAGCGCCTCGCCGCGGAACCCCATGCTGTGCAGGCTCATCAAATCGGCAACCGAACTGATTTTGCTTGTCGCATGGCGCATGAAGGCATTCCTGAGCTGGTCGTGCGCAATGCCGGAGCCGTCGTCCGTCACGCGTATGAACTCGATGCCGCCATCCTTAATCTCAACTGTTATCGCGCCCGCGCCCGCGTCCATGGCGTTCTCCACCAGTTCCTTGACCACACTTGACGGCCGCTCCACCACCTCGCCAGCCGCAATCTTGTCTATCGTAGCATCGTCCAACACATGAATCTCAGCCATGCTTTCGTGCCCCTTTCTCAATGCATTTGCATATATAATTTATTTTATATCGCATTTTACCAACGGTTTTTTAGTTTATTCTGTAGCCGGTACAGTGTATTCAGTGCGTCAAGCGGCGTAAGGTTCGAGATGTCAATTTCCTTGAGTTCGTTTACAATGTCCTCATCCTTGACGGTATCAAACAATGTCATCTGCCCCAGGTCCACATCATCATAATGCTTCGGTTTCCTTTTGTCGCCTTTGGTGTCGACCGGGATGCTCTGCACTTTTTCCGTAATGTCATTGTCGCTTAGCTGTTCCGCAATCTCCTTCGCGCGGTCAATAACCATGTCTGGCACGCCGGCAAGCTTTGCCACCTGTATTCCATAACTCCTGTCCGCACCGCCCTTGATAATCTTTCTCAGGAAAATAATGTCATCGCCTTTTTCCTTTACCGCAATACAGTAATTGTTGACATTGTTCATCTTTCCCTCAAGCTCGGTCAGCTCATGATAATGCGTGGCAAACAGCGTCTTGGCGCCAAGTATCTTTTTGTTGCTGATATGCTCTATCACTGCCCATGCAATGCTCAGTCCGTCAAACGTGGATGTCCCGCGTCCGATTTCATCCAGTACCAGCAGGCTTTTCGGTGTGGCATTGCGCAAAATATTTGCGACCTCATTCATTTCCACCATAAATGTACTCTGGCCGCTCGCAAGGTCATCGGAAGCGCCGACCCTTGTAAAAATCCTGTCCACAATGCCGATGTTGGCGCTCTTTGCAGGCACAAAGCTTCCAAGCTGCGCCATCAGCACAATCAGCGCCGACTGGCGCATATAGGTGGATTTTCCTGCCATATTGGGACCGGTAATCACTGCGATACAGTGATTGGCGTTATCAAGAAAGGTATCATTTGACACAAACATGTCGTGGTCAATCATTTTCTCCACTACGGGGTGCCTGCCCTCCTTGATGTCAATGATTCCCTTGTCATTCAGCTCCGGTCTGACATAATGGTTCTGTTCGGCAACAACGGAAAGCGCGGAAAAGACGTCCAGCCGTGCCACTGCCTTTGCCGTCTTTTGGATGCGCTCAAGCTGCGCCGCGATATCGTCCCGGATTTTGCAGAACATATCGTATTCCAGGACATTCAGCTTGTCCTCAGCACTTAATATGGTATCCTCAAGTTCTTTCAGTCTGGGGGTCGTGTAGCGCTCCGCGTTGACCAGGGTCTGCTTGCGCACATAATCTTCCGGGACAAGATGCCGGAAAGAATTTGTGACCTCAAAATAATAGCCGAACACCTTATTATATTTAATCTTAAGCCCCTTGATGCCGGTTCTTTCCCTGTCCGTCTCCTCAAGCTGCGCAAGCCAGTTCTTTCCTTCTGTCTTTGCCTTTCTCAGGCGGTCGATGTCCTCGTCAAAACCTTCCTTAATAATGCCGCCCTCCCGTATCGTGACAGGGGGTTCCTCGCAAATTGAATCCTTGATAAGCTGAAACAAATCCTCAAGCCCGTCAATCTGTCTGTCAATTTCCTGTAAAAGCTTTGCGTCAAAGTCCTTGAGAACCGTCTTGATATGCGGAAGCATTTCCATGGAGTTCGCAAACGATATCAGGTCCCTTGGATTTGCTGACTTGTAGCTTACCCTGCCAAGCAGACGTTCCATGTCATATATTGGGTTCAGGTACTCCCTGATTTCATCCCTAGACACTGTATTTTTGCCAAGCTGTTCAATGGTGTCGAGCCTGTCATTGATGTCCTCCATATTGATGAGCGGCTGTTCAATATCCGTCCGGAGCTGCCTTGCCCCCATTGCCGTCTTTGTCTTGTCGAGCACCCACAGAAGGGAGCCGCGTTTCTGCTTTTCCCGCAATGTCTCCGTAAGCTCGAGATTGCGTCTCGTGGAACTGTCAAGGAGCATATAACGGCTTGCGAGATAAGGCGTTATATGCGTGATATGCGTAAGCTGTGTTTTCTGCGTCTCCAAAAGGTACTGCATCAAAACACCGGAGGCGGTCAGCCCGGACGGAAAATCCTCAAGCCCGAGTCCGGCAAGCGTATTCACCCGAAAGTGTTCCATCAGGCATTTCCGGCACCCATCCTCGTCAAAATACCATGGCTCAAGCGGGTAGACTGCTATTTTCAGGCGGTTTTTTAAATCTTCCACATCAATACCGCTCATCATCAGCGCGTCATTACAGATGATTTCTGTCGGCATGTACTTGTAAAGCTCATCCATAAGCTTTGACAATCCGTCGACCTCTGTCATGTAAAAGTCGCCCGTCGTCACATCGGCTATGGCGATTCCGATGTTGTTCGGGAAATGTGAAATACACATGATATAATTGTTTCTTGACTCCTCAAGCGCCTGCGCGTTTAAGTTTGTTCCGGGCGTGACAATGCGGATTACCTCGCGTCTGACCAGGCCTTTTGCAAGCTTTGGGTCTTCTACCTGCTCACAGATTGCGACCTTGTAGCCTTTTGATACCAGCTTGTTCAGGTATCCGTCCACTGCATGGTAAGGTACGCCGCACATGGGCGCTCGCTCCTCCATCCCGCAGTCCTTTCCGGTAAGCGTCAGTTCCAGCTCTTTCGACACAAGCTTTGCATCGTCAAAAAACATTTCATAAAAATCACCGAGTCTGTAGAAAAGGATGCAGTCTTTGTATTGCTTTTTTGTCTCCACGTACTGCTGCATCATCGGTGTCATTCCAGCCATATAAATCCTCCATTATCCTTTGCAAATTATCATATATTTTTCAAAAAGTGTGCCTGGCATACGGAAAAAACGGACAAAAACTGTATTGTCTGTCCGTTTTGCCATTCAATATTTTAACACAATTGGCTTAAAAATCAAAGGAAAAAATATCAGATTATCCAGGCTGGTACATAATAATTCATTCTGTCAATCGGGATTACATCAGGGGCAAGACAAATTACAGCGCCGTTTCCAGCAGATGCTTTCTGGTTATTATCGCTGTCTGCAAACTTTTTTAACACAGAAAAATTCTTTGTGGCGTTTTTTGGCTGTGTTTCCTTTTTGATTTCGATTGGATATAATGTGGCATTCTGGTATATCAGCAAATCAATTTCTTTGTTATTGCTGTCACGGTAAAAATATAATGGGGGATTTTTTCCCATATTTGTATAGCTTTTGTAAATTTCCGTCACTGCCCATGTCTCAAAAAAAGAACCATTCATTGCCCCGCGCTCCAAAGCTTCCGGTGAGTTCCAGCCTGTCAGGTACGCACAAAGCCCCGTATCCATAAAATACATCCGCGGTGTCTTGACTATGCGGTGAAGCGCGTTGTTTGAAAACGGCTGTATCAGCAAAACAAGCCCGGAAGTCACTAAAAGCGACAGCCATTGCTTTGCCGTAGGCGAAGATATCCCTGCCTCGTCCGCAAGCTCCGTATAATTCACATTGGAAGCGGTTCTTGCCGCGGCTGCGCGCACAAAATTTAAAAACTGCAATTCATCCGTCACCTTCGTCAGTTCCTTCATATCCCTTGTGATATATGTTTCTATATAGGATTCAAAATACTGTTCCTCATCAATTTCAGGATTTTCATAAAGTCTCGGCATGGAACCTTTATGAATCCTTTGAAAAATTTCCCCTGCATCCATTGCCCTGCTTGACTTGCTGCGTTCAACCAGACTATCCAGGTCAACAACAAATTCCTTGTGAAAGGTCTGATGGATTTCTGCATTTGACAAGCCGTTCAGGCGCACAATTCCTACTCGACCGGCAAGTGATTCCGTTATATTTTCCATCATGTGAAATGCCTGCGATCCTGTAAGCCAGAAATCACCGTTATTTTTGTGGGCATCTACATATATTTTAATGTAAATAAACAGCTCCGGCGCATACTGGACTTCATCAATCAGTACAGGCGGCTTGTAGCGCTGCAGGAAAAGTCCAGGGTCTTCTTTTGCCAGTGCCCGTATTGTAGGATTATCCAGCGAAACAATCGTCCTGTTTTTTTCTGCCATCCGAGTCAGAAGTGTCGTTTTTCCAACTTGCCGCGGTCCTGTTACAAGCACGACCGGAAATGTGCTGCTTGTTTTTATAATTGCCTGCTCTAATACCCGGTTATAATACATATACACTCCCCCATACTTTCTGGAAATCATATTTTCAGTATAGCATTAATGAAAAAGATATGCAAATTTTAAATTAGATTTTTAATTTGCATATCTTTGCTTGTAAATTACTATTTCGGCTGTTCATTATCTGAACAATTCAGTGCATTCATCAGTTTGCGGTCATAACTATATATTATACAACCTCCTCACAAAAAATTATGATATTTAAAACAGACGCAAATATGCAGCACCCCATTTTCATACTGCGCTGTAATGGTTCCATTCATCTGTTCTGTAAGCTCCTTTGCGATGGAAAGCCCGATTCCTGTTGATTTTTCACCATTTTCCACGGTATAGTATCGGTTAAAAAGCTGCATCACCTTTAGCTTGTCCAATGCGTCTGTATGATTGGCAAAGACAATCTCCCCCTGTTCTGACAGGGTAATGCTTAAATCTCCGGAGCTGTATTTTAAGGCATTGCTGATTATGTTTGCAAAAATGCGTGACAGCGCAGTCTTGTCCAGCCTGCGGATGACTTTTTCTTCCGGAATGGTGATTTCGGGGGTAATGTGCTGCTTTTTCAGGGCGGCATAATAGGCAGAGATGCTTTCCTCCAATGCACTGTTCAGCACAACTTCTTCACAGGAAGCCACGCTGACAGCGGAGACAGCTGACGAGTAAGCAAAAAATTCCTCTGTCAGCTGCCTTAATGCATGAATGCGTTCTGCTATGATATCAAGGTAACGCATGGCGTCCGGTGTCTGCTCTGTCTGCCTAAGCAGGTCAAGATAACCGCATACTGCCGTGAGCGGCGTGCGCAAATCGTGGGAAATGTTGGTGACAGCGTCCATAATTTCCCTGTTCCCCTGCTCATGGCGCAGCCGTTCCCTGCGAAGCAGGCGAAGCTGGGTGTTGATGTCCGCTGCCAGTCTGCGCATATGGCGGTCGTGGCTGGTAATGTCTATTAATACATTTGTCTCTGCTGTAAGGCGGTCGGCAAATGCATCTGAAATCTCCTGTGCGGATTTTTGCATCAGAACGATTTTCATCCAAAGCAGCAATATGACTATAATAAGAAATACTATCAGCACCCACAGCCAGTTTTCCATACAGATTCCTCCACTCTGCTCCCCAATAATTACAGTTACTTTATATCTTCATGACGGAAGATGAAGATTCCTGCTCCGGTTACTATGACCGCTATCATGACGGAGTACAGCGCCATCATCCCCAGATGGACTGCAATCCCCTCCCATAGCATAAAAGCCTGATTTCCCGGAAGAAAGTCATTTAAAAATTCATAAACGGCGCGCTTCGTTCCTGAAATATAATTCGGATTTGGAGTCGCCTCTACTTCTATCAGTTCGTCCGTTGAATAGTCAACATAGCTATGTGCCTCATATATTGCCGGTTCGTTTATTCTTGAATTCATATAAGCGCCGCAAAAAAACATGATAAAGATGCCAAAAATACAAATCACGGATGTAACCGCCTTATTCTGGTTCAGCATTGCAACCATGGTATAGATTGATGTGACTGCAACCAGCATTACCGCAGCAGCGCCTGAATAAGCCAGCATCCTTGCCGCTCCGCCTGAAAAGAAGCCTAACAGCGGAATACCGACACAGAGATTAACCACAATAAAGGCAAAACACATCACATATTCCGCGGCAACGCACACAATGAGGTTGGACAGATAAATATGTGCCCGCTTATGTCCTACCATCAGTTTGTTCCGTATTGTCCCGTCACTATATTCCGTTCCGATATACAGGCTGCAAAAGGCTGAGGAAATAAACAGAACCAGCATTATATAATTTGTAAAAGATGATTCAAGGGATACCGTATAGTCTGGATATTTCTGCATCTGAAAGAAAGAATACAGCGGCAGGAACATCCCCACAAACGCCATGATGATTACCCCGATCCAGAAGCATTTATCCTTTTTCAGCCGCATGAAGCCCGCATATATTAACCTACTCATGGTCAGCACCTCCAATCAGACTGATATAATAGCTTTCAAGGCTTTCATTCCTCTCATGGACAGAAAGTATTTCACAGCCCTCTTTTGCAAGCGCCGTCACAAGTTCCGTAATCCTGACTTTTCCGTAAATCTCAGCCGCAGCATCTGATAAAATTTGATATTCCAGCTTCATGTGTTCAGCCACCTGTGACAAAACCTTTACATCCGAAACCTCCACACACAGACATTTCCTGCACACTTTTTCCAGTTCCTCCGCGCTGATTTCCTTTACAAGCTTTCCGTTATTGATAAAGCCGTAATGTGTCGCAAGGCGCGATAGTTCATCCAGAATATGGCTCGAAATGAGCACGGTAATCCCACGCTCCCTGTTCAGCCTGAGAATCAGCTCGCGCATCTCGACAATTCCCTGCGGGTCAAGTCCGTTTACAGGTTCATCCAGAACCAGAAAATCAGGGTCGCCGCAAAGCGCAACCGCGATTCCAAGCCGCTGGCGCATGCCGAGTGAAAAGTTTTTCGCTTTCTTTTTTCCGGTGTCGTTTATCCCCACCAGCTCCAGAAGCTCCGGAATGCCATCCATGGACGGAAGCCCGAGGACATAATACTGTTCCCTTAAATTTTCCTCCGCCGTCATATTGAGATAAATTGACGGTGTTTCCACAACCGCGCCGATTCTGCGCCGGACATCATGGATTTTGTTTTCCGTATGGTTTACCCCATATAACATAAATCCGCCTGATGTAGGCTTTTGCAGCCCGCACACCAGCCGGATTAATGTCGTTTTTCCGGCGCCGTTTTTCCCGACAAAACCATAGATTGCCCCTTTGGGGACATGCATCGTCAGTCCGTTCAGCGCCTTGAAATGTTTATAGTGCTTACTCAGTGCACTTGTAGCCAGAACATATTCCATCAGTAAAACCTCCATTTCTTTATTCTCATAAGCTTACTTTCACATTTTATCTGATGATTGTTAAGAAAGCTGTTAAGGAAAGTGTAAAGAAATGGTTAAGGTTTTGATTCGTTCATTTTAAATCCAATCCCCCATACGGATTCGATATAATCTTTTCCGCTGATATCACGCAGTTTCTTCCGCAGATTGCTGATATGCACCCGCAGGGAGCTTTCCACGCAGTCTGGTGTGTCTTCACTGATTTTTTCCAGCAGCAGTGTTTTTGTGATAACCTGTGCAGGATTCTGCATCAGCAGTTTCAGGATGGCATATTCCGTCTTGGTCAGACGCACTGCCTGACTGTGCACCGTGACGACGTGTGTGCCTGTATCCAGCATAATGTCCTCGTATTCCAGTACCATACTGGTGCCAGCCAGGGACGCATTCCGGAGCTGTACGGCAATGCGCGCAAGCAGCTCCTGTGTGTCGAACGGCTTTGTCACATAGTCTGCCGCACCGCCAAGCAGCAGTTCCACCTTATCCGCCACGCCTGCCCTGGCGCTGACGACAATCACCGGAATGCCGCTTAATGCCGGAAGCAGCTCCCTGCCGTCCAGTCCCGGAAGCATCAAATCAAGCAGCACGAGATCCGGTCTTTGTGAGGACAGGATAAGCGCTGCCTCCGTGCCGGAGTAAGCGCGCGTGACACAATACCCCTCTTTCGCGAGCAGTTCCTCCAGCATATTTCCGATATTGATATCATCATCCACCACAAATATGTTTTTCATATTCATCTTATTTACTGTCAGCAAGCTTTTTCGCCCGCTCAAGCGCCTCGTCAATGTGCGCGCAGAAATTCTCCGTGCCAACTGCTTTTGTGAACCCTGCCTTGTCCATAACCGCCCTTGGCTGTTCATTTACGTGCGACAGGATAATCTGTACATTCCGCTTCGCATACTTTTCATAAAGCTGTTCCAGCGAATGCATTGCGGTCGCGTCAATCGCGCTCACGCTCCGCATACGGAGAATCAAAAACTGCGTATCACCCTTTACCGAAATATTCAGGATTTTATCCGCAGCCGCAAAGAACATCGGTCCTGAAATCTCATACACTCGTGTATGCGCCGGGACTTCCCGGAGCGTGATGCTGTCCGGGTCATCCTCCTCGTCAACGTATTTCCATCCCTCAACCTCCGTGACATCGCTCATGCGCTTCATAAAGAGGATTGCGGCAAGCAGAATGCCAACCTCGATTGCCACAACCAGGTCAAATACGACTGTCAGGATAAACGTGGTGACAAGCACGATGATATCGCTTTTCGGCGATGACTTGCACAGGTTGACAAACGTCCTCCACCCGCACATGTTGTAGGCAACCATAAACAGAATTGCCGCGATACAGGGCATCGGAATCAGCGCCGCATAGGGCATTAATACTACAAGAATTAATACAAGCGTGACTGCATGAACCATGCCTGCAATCGGGGTACGCCCGCCATTCTTGATATTGGCGGCAGTTCTTGCAATCGCACCTGTCGCCGGAATGCCGCCAAATAATGCCGAGCCGATATTACCGATTCCCTGTGCGATTAATTCCATGTTGGAACGGTGCTTGGAATTTATCATACTGTCGGCGACCACACAGGACAATAGCGACTCAATTGCCGCAAGAATTGCAATCGTAAACGCATCGGGAAGAATTCCCCCAATGTCGCCTAGCGTAACATGCGGCAGATGAAAGCCCGGAAGCTTATTGCTGATTTCATATAAATCGCCGATTGTATTGACATCCATGTTGAGGAACTTTACCATTGCAATGCCTGCAATAACTGCAATTAACGAACCCGGAATTGTCTTGTTGATGTACGGCCACAGAATCAGTATCGCAAGGCATACCAGTCCCACAATAAGCGCCTGCCAGTTGACGGTTGCGATATTTTTGACAACCGCCTCTGCCTTCTCCATCGTCTCAATGGTTGGTGTGCCTGCCGGGTAGGTAAGACCGAGAAAGTCCTTAATCTGTCCAATTGCGATGGTGACCGCAATTCCGGCAGTAAATCCGGTCGTGATGGTGAAGGGAATATACTTGATAAGGTTTCCCAGCCTTAAAAAGCCCATTACCACCAAAATGATTCCCGCAAGGATTGTTGCAACAATCAGTCCGTCCATTCCCTTCTGCGCGACGATTCCTGCAACAATTGTTGCAAATGCCGCGGTAGGCCCCGCAATCTGTACACGGCTTCCGCCAAAAAACGAAATCAGGAAACCGGCCACAATTGCCGTGTAGATACCCTGTTCCGGACCCACGCCCGACGCAAGGGCTAATGCGATGGACAGCGGCAGCGCTATAATGGCGACAATGATACCTGCTACAACATCCTTTACAAACTGTTCCTTCGTGTATGTTTTCATGACCGAAAACAGCTTTGGTTTTAATTTTTCCATAATATTTCTCCTCTCCCTCTGACGGTAACCTTAAAGCATTTTTTCTTCTGGCAGTTCCCTGTGCCTGCATTTTTGCAGTAATTCTTCCAGGCGGTGTTCCTGCATATTGATTTTACCGATATAATAGAAACCATGTGCTTCCGTAAGCTTCACATCGACTATTGTTCCTACTAACACGGCATCACCCTCAAAATGCACAAGCGTATTGTTGGAAAGTCTGCCAGACAGCTGGGTACCGCTGCTTTCCTCCACAAGTACGCTGTGTGTCTCGCCAAGCAGTCGTCCGACACGGCTTTTTGCCGTTTCGTGCACCACCTCCAAAAGCCGGTCAAAGTTTGCCTTGATTTCCTCCTCGCTTACAGGATTTGGCATTGTGGCAGCAGGCGTGCCTGTCCTTCTGGAATAGATAAAGGTAAATGCGTTGTCATACTGTACCTTTCTCACGACATCAATCGTCTCGTCAACATCGGCTGCCGTCTCACCCGGAAAGCCTACAATAATATCCGTCGTGAGTGATATGTCCGGTATTTCGCGCCTGATTTTGGCTGCAAGTTCAAGATACTGCTCTTTTGTGTACCGGCGGTTCATTGCTTCAAGGATTCTCGTAGACCCCGCCTGCAATGGCAGATGCAGATGGCGGCATATTTTTTTGGAATCTTTCATCACCTGGATTAAATCGTCTGATAAATCCTTTGGGTGCGAGGTCATAAAGCGTATTCTCTCAAGCCCTTCTATTTTTTCCACTTCCTTTAACAGCTGGGCAAAGGTCATTGGTTCCTCGAGGTTTTTTCCATAAGAATTGACGTTCTGCCCCAGAAGCATGACCTCCACGACACCCTCTGACACAAGCTTTTCAATTTCCCGGATAATGTCCTTCGGATTCCGGCTTCTCTCCCTCCCACGTACATATGGGACAATGCAGTAACTGCAATAATTATTGCATCCATACATGATATTGACCCCTGACTTGAAGGAATACTTTCGTTCAGCAGGAAGATCCTCCACTATCTTGTCAGTATCCTCCCAAATGTCAATAATCATTTTGTCAGAATTGTACATTGACACAATGAGCTCTGCAAATTTGTAAATATTGTGCGTTCCAAATACCAAATCCACAAACGGATAGCTTTTCTGTATTTTTTCTATCACAGTCGGTTCCTGCATCATACAGCCGCAGAGCGCTACTTTTTTGTGGGGATTCTTTTTTTTCATGCTATGTATCAGCCCAAGCCTGCCGTATACACGCTGGTTGGCATTGTCGCGAACCGTGCAGGTATTGTAAAACACAAGGTCTGCCGACTCGTCATCCATCATCTCAAAACCAATGTTTTCAAGAATGCCTATCAGTTTCTCGCTGTCCTTTGCGTTCATCTGACAGCCAAAAGTCTCCTCGTCCGCGGTCAGGCGCCTGCCAAGCTTCTCGCTCTCGGCATTTACAATTTCCCGCGCTTTTTTTATAAAATAATACTGGCGCATCGGCTCTTCAATTGGCGCATCATTTCTCAAGTCAATCGTTTCCAGTACTGCTTCTAGTTCTTCGTTTCTTATCATACTGTTTCTGCCTTTCTGTTATACTTGTAAAACCATCTAATGAAGTCAGGGGACATATGCACAAAAATTTAGAAGAGGCTTCTGGATATGCCTCTCCTGTGCTGTTCCTTTTTTCTACTCTTAAATTATATCAAAATAAATATTTTTTTCAAGCAATAATAATGAACTGTTGCCATAAAACAAACAGGGCGTTACTGTTCACTCCGTTCCAGTAACAGGTAAAAATCCATGCAAAATTTGCTTCGCAAATGGATTTTTACTTGCAGACGAAACGTTTTCGCACGGACTTAGCAGTAAATGCTAAGTCCTGTTTGAACAGTAATTACAGGGCTGCCATTGCCTTGCCAGACAACGACAGCCCTATGTATCAGATTTTATTCAGTTGCCTTATTGTGCGGTTCAGGCAGGATGCCATGCTGACCGTGAAACCACACACTCCGGTGCATAAAAACATGACTGCCATGCCGCTTCCGGCGCCATACCCTGTCACCTTTCCCAGTGCCACTGCCATCGCATTTTCCGACCGCATAAAGGGTTCCAATACATAATCTGCCAGATAACCGCCAAGGATTATGCCGACCGGTATCGTGCTGTACTGGATGGCGTTTCTTACCGCAAACACCCTTCCCTGTATGGCAGAGGGAATCTTTCGGTACAGTATCGCATTCTGGTTTGCCATGATAAAAGGAATTGGCAGACTTGCTGCCACTGCGGCAACAGACCAGCAATAGACATTTTTTCCAAGCGCCATCATCAAATCCCCAAACAGGAATGACAGCGCAGCCGAAACATAGATGGCTGTTGCCTTATGGCGGCTTTCCTTTTTTATGGAGACGATAATACCGCCAGCAATGCCGCCGACTCCCATGCAGGCATTGACAATCCCGAGTGCAATATTATTTCCGGAACTTCTAGCCAGAACCATCGGGGACAAAATATTTTCATAAGTCAGTCTCGAAAAAAAATTGATAAGTGCCATCGTCAACATGATGTACAGAATCCCCTTTTCTTTTTTCAGGAAAGAGAATCCTTCCGCTATTCCGGCAAACGGAGAACCGGCAGGCTGCTGCTGCACCTGCTCCGGAATTGCAATAAAAAACAACAGCACGCAAAATGCAAATACAAAGCTTGCCAAATCAATCAGCAGGACAAGTGAAAGACCGCCAATTGCAAAAAGAAAAGCAGCCAGCATCGGATGAAACACGACTATCAGATTATTTGAAAGCGAATTCAATCCGCTGACATTGGAAATTTTGTCCTTTGGCACCAGCCATCCCATCGCCACCGCGGATGCAGGCTGCTGGAAAGCATTCGTAACACCGACAATCGCATTGACAATATAGATAACCCACACTGACAGATGCCCTGTTACCAGAAAGGCAAATACTGCCAGGGAACCAATTGCAGCAATACTGTCAGAAACCAGCATAATTGTTTTTTTCCTGTGCCTGTCTATAAAATCGCCGGCAAACAGGCTGAACAAAACGTAGGGCACATAATTGCAGAAGGACATCAGTGAGACAGACATTGCCGACTGACTCTGCCCATATGCCCATAATACCAGCGCAAAGCCGGTCATGGAACTCCCAAGCCCGGATATGCACTGACTAAACCATAAAATAATATACTTCTTAAATAATTTTTCTTCCATTGAATTCTCTCCATTCTATTCTTTATTTTGCACACAAATGCCCAGAATAAAAAGTACAAAATCCAATGTGGACGAAATGTTCCTTACCTCTGCACAAGCTTCGTCCTGTCATCAGACCTTGTACAGAGTTTGACACTTAAATCAATCACCATATGGCAAAGCATGTTTCCCACCTCCATATGAATTAAGGCTGCCGCTGACAACCAGTATCAACGACAGCCTTGATTTTATCACATTTTTTAGAAACGGTTTTCCTTCGCTGCCTCCTCGATGGAAACTGCTACTGCAACGGTAGCGCCAACCATGGGGTTGTTGCCCATACCGATGAGTCCCATCATTTCTACATGGGCAGGAACGGAAGAAGAACCTGCAAACTGCGCATCAGAGTGCATACGTCCCAGAGTATCTGTCATACCATAGGAAGCCGGACCTGCTGCCATGTTGTCAGGATGGAGTGTACGGCCTGTGCCGCCGCCGGAAGCAACTGAGAAATACTTCTTGCCTGCTTCGATTCGCTCCTTCTTGTATGTACCTGCAACCGGATGCTGGAATCTTGTCGGATTCGTTGAGTTGCCCGTGATGGATACGTCAACGTTCTCTTTCCACATGATTGCAACGCCCTCGCAAACATCGTTTGCACCGTAGCAGTTTACCTTGCCACGAGGACCTTCCGGATCGGAGTAAGACTTTCTGAATACTTCCTTTACAGTGTTTGTATACGGATCATACTCTGTCTCAACAAATGTAAACCCATTGATGCGGGCAATAATCTCCGCCGCGTCTTTTCCAAGACCGTTTAAGATAACGCGCAGCGGTTTCTGGCGAACCTTGTTTGCCTTCTCTGCAATACCGATAGCGCCCTCTGCCGCAGCAAAAGACTCATGTCCAGCCAAAAAGCAGAAACAGTCTGTCTCCTCTTCCAGAAGCATTTTTCCTAAGTTGCCATGTCCAAGACCTACCTTGCGGTTGTCTGCAACGGAACCCGGAATACAGAATGCCTGAAGTCCCTCGCCGATTGCCGCTGCTGCGTCTGCCGCTTTCCTGCAGCCCTTCTTGATTGCGATTGCCGCGCCGACTGTGTATGCCCAGCATGCATTCTCAAAGCAAATCGGCTGAATCTTCTTCACCTGATCATATACGTCAAGACCTGCGTCCTTTGTAATCTTTTCTGCCTCCTCGATGGAGTTGATACCGTAGCTCTTTAAAACCTCGGTAATCTTATCTATTCTTCTCTCATAGGATTCGAATAATGCCATAATTATTTTACCTCCTTATCTGTTCTAGGATCAATAATCTTAACAGCATCCGCAACACGTCCGTACTGACCTGAAGCCTTCTCCCATGCTGTATTCGGGTCATCGCCCTTCTTAATAAAGTCAGTCATCTTACCAAGGCTTACAAACTTGTAACCGATAATCTTGTCGTCAGCGTCAAGTGCGATACCTGTGACATAACCCTCTGCCATCTCAAGATAGCGGGGACCCTTCTTCAATGTACCGTACATGGTACCAACCTGGCTCCTGAGTCCTTTTCCTAAGTCCTCAAGGCCTGCGCCGACAGGAAGTCCTTCCTCGGAGAACGCGGACTGGGAACGTCCGTATACAATCTGTAAAAACAGCTCTCTCATAGCCGTGTTGATCGCGTCGCACACAAGGTCTGTGTTCAGTGCTTCCATAACAGTCCTGCCCGGAAGCAGCTCAGCTGCCATCGCTGCGGAATGTGTCATGCCGGAGCATCCGATTGTCTCAACCAGCGCTTCCTGGATGATACCTTCCTTTACGTTCAGGGACAACTTGCAGGCACCCTGCTGCGGTGCACACCAGCCTACGCCGTGTGTAAAGCCGGAAATGTCTTTTACTTCCTTAGCCTTTACCCATTTCGCCTCTTCTGGAATCGGTGCACAACCATGATTACCGTCACGTGCTACTACACACATTTCTTCAATTTCCTTTGAATAAATCATGTGAAAACTCCTTTCGATTACTTAACTTTTATTTTAATGTGTGACATAGGCCTCACATTTTTAACGCAAATCTGATACATTACTCACATATTGATATTTTCGCACATTTTTAGAAAAATAGCAATTAAAAATTCATAATTTTGTCAAAAAATTGTCAATTATATCATAAAAGTCTTTTTATTTATTTTTTTCGGCGATTTCTCCCTGCTTTTTGTAAATGCTGTCCGCTTCAACATACCCTCTTACCATGGATGTCGGATAGACATTGGAATTGCGTCCGATTACGGTTCCCGGATTGAGCACGCTGTTGCAGCCGACCTCCACGTTGTCCCCAAGCATTGCCCCCATCTTTTTTAGCCCGGTTTCGATATTTCCGTAGGGAGACTTGACAACCACAAGCGTTTTGTCGCTTTTGACATTGGAGGTGATGGACCCGGCACCCATATGGGACTTATAGCCAAGGATACTGTCTCCTACATAATTGTAGTGTGGAACCTGTACCTTGTTGAAGAGAATCACGTTTTTCAGTTCTGTCGAATTGCCGACAACAGCGCCTTTTCCGACAATGGCATTTCCCCTGATAAACGCACAGTGGCGGATTTGGGCCTCCTCGTCAATAATGCAGGGTCCGTTTATACATGCCGTGGGCGCGACTGTTGCGGATTTTGCAATCCAGATATTTTCGCCGCGTTTTTCATATTTGTCAGCCGGAAGCGAACTGCCAAGCGCCACAATATAAGCTCCGATTTTGGACAGCAGCTCCCATGGGTATACCGCTCCCTCGAAAAGCGGGGCGGCGATTGTTTCTTCCAAGTTATAAAGATTTTTGATTTGTAATTGTTCCATTGTCTCTTTCTCCCTTTTATATGTTTTAATTTAGTATGTTACGTCCACTGGTTCCTCCGCGGCTCCTGCCATCAGGGATGCCCAGTACTCGTCCGATGCCGGCTCAGGTTCAAACGGCTGCGGCGCGGGCGGTACATTCTCTGGCGCAGATGTTCCTTGACTGACACGGTCGCCCTGACTGTCGAAGTCAAACTGTATTTTTTCGTCTGCATACTTCAAATATGCATCAAACGAATTCCCCGCTTTCGACACAAAACCAGTTATCTTTTCACGCGTCTTTCCGGTTGTAAAAAGCTCCTGCATCAGTTCTTCCGGGATGGGAACCTGTGCTACAGTGTGTCCAACTTTGAAACCACATTCACATTCATAATACCACTGGCTCTTTTTCAGTTTATGCACGTTGCATCTTGGACATGCAAGATTTGTTTCTGCCGGCGCTGGTCTGTCTGGAAAATCAAAGACTGCCTGCCCATCCTCCGTAAGCTTTAACGCCGCGTCAAACTTGGCTCCGCTCTTTGCTAGAAACCCTTCAATGATATCTGTTTTCTTCTTGGTGAGCAGCTGTTTTGCAATCATATCCGAAATCTTGATGCCTGCAATTTTGTTGTTGATGGAAAAACGGCAGCTGTGTTCCGCGTCTTCCCTGTTGTAATTGGCACAGCCATAGCCAAACGATGTCTTGACCACTTCCCCGCCGCACAGGGGACAGGACACGTCCTTGAGCTTTTGCGGCTCAACATTGTCAAAATCAAATTTCAGCCCGGTAATCCTGCCTGTCTCGTCGCGGCCAAAAGTAATGCACGCGTCAAACTTTTTGCCTGCCTTCGACTTAAAACCACGGATTGTCGAAGTCCTTCCATTTGTCAGCAGCTCCCTGACCTGGGTCTCGGAAATATCCTTTCCTGCCATCTTGCCAATTGAAAATTTACAGCTGCTCTCGTCCAGCCTGTCATAGCTGGCACAGCCATAGCCAAACGGCGTCTGTACAATGTCCGCGCCGCACAACGGACAGGCCACGTCCTTAATTTTCTTTGCCGCCACATTATCAAAGTTGAAGCTGACAGTGTATTTCCCATCCTCTCCCTTTTCTAGTACTAAAACGGCATCAAATTTTTTCTTTTTCTTGGACACAAAACCGCTCAATACTTCCGTATGACCGTCTTTTATCAGCGCAATACACTCCTCGTCAGACAGCGCCCGCCCCGCAATCGTGCCAATCACGAAATTGCAGCCGCTTCCGTCCTTCTGGTAATTGGAGCATCCGTACCCGAACGGTGTCGTCACGATGTCCCCACCGCATGCCGGACACTGCACATCCAGCTTCCGGCGCGCGCCGGGACCCTTTGCATCCTTCCCTGCAAACCGGCTTATCTGGACAGCAATCTGACTGGTCAGGTCCTTATCGCGTATCTGTATGGTTTCCCGCCGGATAAAGTCCTCAAGCTTTGTGCGGTAATCATTCACATCCACGGTTCCGTTCGTGATGCCGTCCAGTCCTTTTTCCCAGGAGGCGGTCATCTTGGGATTCAGAAGCGCAGGAACGGTCATTGCGACGACCTCATACACCATCTCGCCAAAATTCTGCGGCGTGATGACCTGCGTTTTCTGGTTGAGGCCAAGATATCCGATGCGAATCAGCTTCTTGATAATCTCCGCACGGGTCGCACTTGTACCGATGCCCGAACCCTTAATCTGCGCGCGAAGCTCCTCATCTTCAATAAGCTGACCCGCATTTTCCATGGCAAGTATCATGGAACCGGATGTGTAACGTTTGGGCGGCGTGGTCTTGCTCTCCCTGACCGCGAAACCGTTGACAGCAAGGACATCTCCCTGTTTCAGTGTATTTGCCAGTGCAAGCAGCTTTTTGGAATTGTTCTTCTTTTCTTTGCCGGTATCCTCTGCCGTTTCACCGTTTTTTTCCTGTGGCGGGCTGTCTGATTTATTTTGCCCGTCAGCCGCGTTCTCGTCCTCGTCAGCATCCTCGAGTGTCTTACCCAGAACCTCAAGGAATCCAAGCACCTTGAGCACTTTCGCGGAGGCAAACAGGGATTCTTTTTCGATCCCCACGACAAGTTTCAATGTCTGGTATTCTGCCGGCGGATAAAAGATACTTAAGAAACGCCGCACAATCAAGTCAAACACCTTGCCCTGAAGCGGCGTCAGTGTCCCCAGCTCCGTCAGCTGCCCTGTTGGAATGATGGCATAGTGGTCAGTGACCTTGCTGTCATCCGTGTACTGGGTTTTTGCAATGTTTGCATAGAGCTTTTTTGCCAGAATTTGGTCTGTAAACTGCTGTGTCGGCGTATATCCCTTTAACGGAATCAGCGTCTTGTCAATTTCCTTTGCAACTGCCGTTGTCAGCACCCTTGCATCTGTTCTGGGATAGGTCGTGAGCTTTTTTTCATACAAATCCTGTGCGACCTGCAAGGTCTGGTCAGGGCTTATTTTAAACCGCTTGGCGCACTCTGCCTGCAATTCTGCCAGATTGAATAACAGCGGCGCTTTCTTTTTGGAAATGCCCTTTTCCAGACTCCTGACAACAGCCTCCTTTCCCCCAAAGGCGGCAATCAGGGTCTCGGCGTCTTCTTTTTCCTTAAAGCCGTTTTCCTTGTAAAGCTTCGGGGATTCAAAATATGCGGAACCCTCCACCGCCTTCCACTCTGCCTCGATACCGGCGTCCGTAAAATCCCCGACAACTCTGTAAAAAGGCGTCTCCTGAAAATTGCGGATTTCGCGTTCCCTGTTGACGACCATGCCAAGGACACAGGTCATTACCCTGCCGATTGCGATTGCCGTGTAACCTTTTGTCGCGGCGGCGTCATTCAGAAGCCTGCCATATTTGACGGACATGACGCGCGAGAAGTTAATGCCCATGGCATAGTCCTCAATGGAGCGCATAATACCGGATTTCCCCAGATTTTCATAGGCTGACATCGGCTTTGCCTGCGCCATGCCGCGCTTGATTTCTGCCTCCGTCTGGGAATCAATCCACACGCGAAGCTCCTGCATCCCTTTGCGGACGCCGCCGAAGTTGCGGATATTTTCCTCGATGGTCTGTCCTTCCTTTCCAGAGTCGCCTGCCCAGTACACGGTGTCGATATCCTCCCGCTGTAACAGGGCATGCACGATATCATACTGCTGCTTGACATTCTTGATAACGCCATATTTATATGTTTCCGGCAGAAACGGCAAATCCTGAAGCATCCACTTTTTATAACGGATATCATACTCCTCCGGATAGACCATCTCAACCAGGTGCCCGACGCACCATGTTATCACATAATTGGCATTTTCTATGTAACCGTTGTGTTTTCCTGATACCTGAAAAACCTTTGCGTAGTCCTGTGCAACCGATGGTTTCTCGGTTATAATCAGTTTCTTTCCCAAGTTTTTATCTCCATCCTGTCTTGTATTGTACGTCTGATATGTCAGAAAGAGCAGCGAAATACTGCTCTTCCCACGCTATATTGATATGTTATTTTTTCGTGATATAACCCTGTGCCTTGAGAAGCTCTGCGCAAAGTACTGCACCGCCTGCCGCACCACGCACGGTATTGTGTGACAGTCCGACAAACTTCCAGTCATAGACGCTGTCCTCGCGGATGCGCCCTACGGAAACGCCCATGCCGTTTTCATAATCCACATCAAGGCTGACCTGTGGTCTGTTGTCCTCCTCAAGATACTGGATAAACTGCTTCGGTGCACTCGGTAGGTTCAGCTCCTGTGGAACGCCTTTGAAATTTACCAGTTTTTCAATCAGCTGCTCTTTGGTCGGCTGCTTCCTGAATTTAACAAAAACGGCAGCAGTATGGCCGTTCAATACCGGCACGCGGATACACTGGCATGTGATGACAGGGGATGTCGCCGGCTCAATCACGCCGTCCTTGATTTCTCCCCAGATTCGAAGCGGTTCCTTCTCGCTCTTCTCCTCCTCGCCGCCAATATACGGTATGATATTGCCTTCCATTTCCGGCCAGTCCTTAAAGGTCTTTCCGGCACCGGAGATTGCCTGGTAGGTTGTCGCAACGACTTCATACGGCTCAAACTCCTTCCACGCGGTCAGGACAGGCGCGTAGCTCTGGATGGAGCAGTTTGGCTTGACTGCCACAAAGCCCCTTGTCGTTCCCAGACGCTTTTTCTGGAAGTCAATGACCTTCATGTGTTCCGGATTAATCTCAGGCACAACCATCGGGACGTCAGGTGTCCACCTGTGTGCAGAATTGTTGCTGACTACCGGCGTCTCTGTCTTTGCATAATCCTCCTCAATTTTCTTGATTTCCTCTTTGGTCATGTCAACCGCGGAAAATACGAAATCAACTTCGGAAGCCACCTTCTCAACCTCATTGACATTCATGACAACGATATTTTTAACTGCCTCCGGCATCGGTGTCGTCATTTTCCATCTGTCACCGACTGCTTCCGCATATGTTTTTCCGGCAGAACGCGGGCTTGCCGCAATTGTCGTCACCTCAAACCATGGATGGTTCTCCAGCAGGGAAATAAATCGCTGACCGACCATTCCCGTGCCGCCAAGGATACCTACTTTTAATTTTTCACTCATTTTTCTCCTCCATTCTGCGGATATCCTAATCAATTATCAAATATCCGCACAAAAATTTATTTATCAAAACTAACTCAGGCTCAGATACTCCTTATGGATGCGGATAACCTCTTTCATCGCATCCGGACCCGGCGCGCCGATTGTCATGCGCTTATTCACGCAGGTCTCAAGACTGACTGCCTCATAAATATCCTGCTCAAATACCGGACTAATCGCCTTCAGCTCATCAAGGGACAGCGCATCAATCGCCTTGTCCTTTTCAATACAGTATAACACCAGTCGTCCGATAATGCCATGCGCATCCCGGAACGGCACGCCGTGGTTTACCAGATAGTCTGCCGCGTCAGTCGCATTGGTAAAGCCTTTCATCGCGCTTGTTTTCATGACATCCTTGTTAAACTTCAGCGTTTTCAGCATGCCTGTAAACAGCGCCACGCAGCCTTTTACGGTATCAATCGCATCGAAAGTCAGTTCCTTGTCCTCCTGCATATCCTTGTTGTATGCAAGCGGGATTCCCTTCATTGTCGTGAGTATCGACATCAGGGCACCGTACACCCGCCCTGTCTTGCCGCGCACAAGCTCCGCAATGTCGGGATTTTTCTTCTGCGGCATGATGCTGCTGCCCGTGGCGTACGCATCGTCAATTTCCACAAAATGATATTCATTGGAATTCCATATGATAATTTCCTCGCTGAACCGGCTCAGATGCATCATAATCGTGGACAGCGCGGATAACAACTCGATTACATAGTCCCTGTCCGCCACGGAGTCCATGCTGTTGAGCGTCGGACCGTTAAAATCAAGAAGCTGTGCCGTATACGCCCGGTCTAATGGATAAGTCGTTCCCGCCAGTGCACCAGAACCCAGCGGACAGTAATTCATCCGGTCATAAATATCGTCAAGCCGCTGCCTGTCACGCTTGAACATCTCAAAGTATGCCCCCATGTGATGTGCCAGCGTAATCGGCTGTGCCTTCTGCAAATGCGTGAATCCGGGCATATAGGTTGCTGTATTGTCTTCCATGATGGCAAGGATATTCTCAAGCAGTTCCTTTAAAAGCGCATTGATTTCAACAACCTCATGCCTTATATAAAGCTTCATGTCAAGTGCAACCTGGTCATTCCTGCTCCTGCCTGTGTGGAGCTTCTTGCCCGCATCACCGATTCGCGCAATCAGGTTTGCCTCCACAAAGCTGTGGATGTCCTCATATTCATCCGTAATCCGCAGTGTCCCATTCTCAATGTCCCTGAGAATGCCTTCTAGCCCTGATAGGATTTGGTTCTCCTCCTCCTCTGTCAGGATTTCCTGTTTCGCAAGCATCCGCACGTGCGCCATGCTTCCCTCGATATCCTGCCGGTAAAACTTCTGGTCAAAAGAGATTGAAGCATTAAAGTTATATACAAGCTTGTCTGTCTCCTTGGTGAATCTGCCGCCCCAAAGCTGTGCCATCTTTCGTCGCCTCCTATATTTCAGGACTCAGTCCTGAATACAAATAATAGTAATAATAGCATACTTTTTATGGAGTTGCAAGAATAAAAATCGGGCGCCAAAACGCCCGATTTTAAAATTGTATATACTCACGACAGATTTCATCTGTCGTGAGTATTGCACCAGCCGCAGCCGCAAAGCGGCATATTT
>DKUL01000067.1 GCA_002490665.1 Lachnospiraceae bacterium UBA7205
ATGACCACTTCGATACCTCTCCAGATTTTGTTTTTAGCTGTCGCCATTGCTTTTAATCCGCAACGCACAAATTACTATACCAAATCCTGTCATTCTTGTCAATAACTTTTTTTAATATTTTTTGACATTTTATTTTGAATGTATCAAGATTCTTATGTGATATTCCGTGTTTTCAATTGTTCATCTTAGCGACGTGTTTTATCTTATCACGCTACAATGTCCTTGTCAACACCTTTTTTTCATTTTTTCACATTTTTTGGCAGGATAGTTGCTGTCACGGCTCACAAGCCGCTTCTGGAGCGTGTTTGAAAGGTCATTTCCAGCAGGATGTCATGGCGTTTCCTGTAATAAATTTTCTGCAATTTTTAAATCTTCTGGTGTTGTTATCTTTATATTTTCATAAGAGCCCTGTACCAGCCTGACAGGTACATCCATAAAATACTCTACAACCATTGCATCATCAGTGACTGCCACACCTTCCGCTGATAATCTGTATTCTTCCGACAATAGCTTTTCATACGCAAGCGTGATTAATTTTTTTTCAAATACCTGTGGTGTCTGTATCTGCCACACCAGCGAACGAGCAGGCGTCTCTGCCACATAACCTCTTTGGTCGGCAATTTTGATTGTATCCTTTACGGGCATCCCTACAATACATGCCTTGGAAAGCTGCACTTCACTGTACGCCCTTTTTATTATCTCATGGTTTACAAAAGGTCTTGCCCCGTCATGGATAAAGACATAGTCACATTGCCAGTCTATGCTTCCAAGACCGTTTGCCACAGAATGATACCGCTCTAATCCGCCTGCAACGACAGCCCTCACTTTGCGAAACCCATATTTTTCAACAATCGTTTCCCTGCAGAAACGCTCCTCTCCCATTCCGACTACCAGCACAATATCATCTACCAGACTATCCTCGAAAGCTTTCAAAGAATAAAACAGAACTGGTTTGTCTTTTATGAGCAGATACTGCTTATGCACGCTTGCCTGCATTCTTTTTCCTTTTCCTGCCGCCAGCACGATGGCAGTTGACCTGAGTTCCCTGGTTTTCATCTCACTGACCTCCATCATTCCCGAATCATTACCTTTCACCCAGCCGGAGATTGGGTATGGCATTCAAATCATATCCGCTTCTTGTCCCCTTGATATATTCATAGTAACCTGCCACACCGATCATTGCTGCGTTGTCCGTACAGAAAACAGGCGACGGATGGAAAAATGCAATCTTCTGGCTGCTGCAGGCTGTCTCAAAGGCTGCCCGGAGTGATGAATTGGAAGCCACACCGCCCGCTATCGCAAACTTATCGAATCCATACGCCTTCACCGCGTGGAGGGAATGCTCCACAAGGACATCGACCACTGCCTCCTGAAAAGATGCCGCCACATCTGCGCGATTGACGGCTATTCCTTTCATTTCGCAGGAATTCAGATAGTTTAAAACAGCGGATTTTAGCCCGCTGAAGCTAAAATCATAATCAGAACCGTCTACTTTTGCCCGCGGAAACTTGACTGCATCCGGATTCCCTTCTTTTGATAGTTTGTCAATCTTTGGTCCCCCCGGATAGCCAAGCCCTATCGCCCGCGCTACTTTGTCAAACGCTTCCCCGGCGGCATCATCCCTTGTACAGCCCAGTATTTCATATTCCCCATAGTCCTTTACGATGACGAGATGTGTATGCCCTCCCGACACCACCAGACAGGCAAAAGGCGGTTCCAGCTGTTTGTTTTCAATATAATTTGCACTGATGTGTCCTTCTATGTGGTGTACACCGACAAGCGGCTTGCCTGTCGCAAAGGCAATTGCTTTCGCCGCAGACACACCGACAAGAAGCGCCCCCACAAGTCCCGGTCCATATGTCACTGCTATCGCCGTGATATCCTCAAGCGTCACGCCCGCTTCTTTTAAGGCTTCTTCTATGACCTGATTTATTTTTTCAATATGTTTTCTTGATGCAATCTCAGGCACAACCCCTCCATACAGGGTGTGCAAATCAATCTGTGACGATATGATGTTGGACAAAACCTGCCGTCCGTTTTTTACAACGGATGCCGCAGTCTCGTCGCAGGAGCTTTCTATCGCCAGTATGTGTACATCTTCTCTATTTTCCATGAATCAACCTAACCTTTCCTGGAATCACTGTGCAGGCTGTTCCGGATTGACTACGTCAAAACCAAAAATTTTCCAGCGGCTTGTATCCACATCCCTGCGCAGCACAAAAACTTCCTGCGTTGTCTTATAATCCGCGCCGCTTTTTATCGTATAGGTACAGTACAGTTTTGCGTACTTTCTGCCTTCACTCGTGTACTCCTCCACCTCAGTACTTCTTGAGGTTGTGTACGTGGAAATTGTATATCCGCTATTCAGGAAATCCTCAACGTCTTTTTTCAAATTCTTGATGTACGCATCTCTTGGATTATTTTCCACAAGCTCGGCATCATATAACGCCAGCATCTTATCCGCCATCTGCTCAAGCTGCTCCTCTGTGTACTTTTCATTATAGAGGCACTTTGTAATATCACTGTAATATTTCAAAACCTCCCTCGGTGTCGGCGGATAGTCCGTGTCCAGATTTTTTAAAAGCACATCCTGTACTTCCGTGACGACCGTCTCCTCGTCCGTGTCTCGGAAGTTGGACAGATAAAAATAATATCCCCCCACCATTGCGATCAGTATCACAATTATAATTCCTACCTTAACTTTCCCCATCTGCTTTTCCCCCTTCTTCATCCTCAAACAATAATTCCTCGCTCCATCCGTCTTTTGCAATATAAGTCTGCGGAAATACTGCCTGGACATTTTTTTTATATTCTTCCGGTCTTGTGAGCGACGGCGAATAATGCGTCAGCCACATTTTCGTGACGTTTGCTTCCTTTGCCATCTGTGCCGCCTCATAAAAGGTCATGTGTTTGTACTCTTTTGCCTTGTCTTTTTTTTCCGGCTCCCCATACATACCTTCACATATAAATAAATCGGCATTTTTTGCATTTTTGATAATACTGTCCGTCGGTCTTGAGTCGGTGCAGTATGTTACTTTTATCCCTTTTCGCGGCGCTCCCATTACCATATCCGGTGTATATGTGCCGTCAGGAAGCTCCACTGTCTCGCCCTTTTGCAGTTTTCCCCAATATCTTCTGTCAAGTCCGAGCGCCATTGCTTTGTCCAGCTGGAATTTGCCCTTTCTGTCTATCTCGATGCTGTATCCATAGCAGATAACATTATGGTTGACCCGGAATGCCGTAATCCGGAATCCGTCAAATGCAAAGGTCTGCTCCTGCTCGGTTATTTCCATATAATGGATTTCAAACGGCAGCTCCGGTGCCACGACGCGCAGCGCATTGACAATTCGCGAAAGCCCTTTTGGCCCTATCATCACCAGCGGGGTTGTCTTCTCTGCATTTCCCATGGTTAGCAGCATCCCTGGCAGCCCCGATATATGGTCTGCATGATAGTGCGTAAAGCACATGATGTCTATCGGTTTGGGGCTCCACCCTTTTTCTTTCATGGCTATCTGCGTCCCTTCGCCGCAGTCTATCAGAATGCTCGTTCCATTGTAACGCGCCATCATCGAAGTGAGCCATCTATAGGGAAGCGGCATCATTCCTCCTGTTCCCAGTAAACATATGTCCAGTATAATAATCACCCTTCCTTAATTTTGTATCGTAACGCCAACCGTTTCCGTTCGTTCCAGCGCCAGCCATTTTTTCATAATGACTGCATCATCCTTTGGTTTTTCATAAAAATTCGGACGAATTCCCAGCGGAACAAATCCCTGGCTCTCATACAGCCTGCGCGCCGCCATATTGCCGCTTCGCACTTCCAGCGTAAATACCGTCATGCCATATCTTTCTGCCCCCAGTTGTAATAGCGCGGTCAAAAGTGCGGCTGCTATCTTGTTCTTTCTGTATGCTTCCCTGACTGCCACGTTTGTGATGTCGCCTTCTCCGGCAGCATTTGTGAGCATACATCCCCCCAAAATGCGGTCGGATGTATCTGTTTCCGGGTTATCCGCCTCTGCCACAAGATAAACCCTGTCAGGATTCGTGAGTGTTTCCTCAAAATCCTTATATTTCCATGGCATGGAAAAGCAGGATGCCTCCAAGGCTGTTACTTCCGTCAAGTCTTCCTGCCGCATTTCACGTATATGATAGTTTAATGGCACTTGCCTCCACCTGCCTTTTTATTCTGTTTCTTCTTTCTGCCCTGCCCGCTCCCGTTCCGCCTGGGAAAGCCGCAGGTACTCTGGTGCATGCTCCCATGCTGCCTCCTGCACGCCGTTTCGATACAGGACACTGCCAAGCGCGCCTACACAGGATGCCCTCTGCCGGTTGCAGCATGCAGGCGCAAAACTATAGTTTACCGTGACAAGCTCTGCTATCCTGCTGCGGTAGGCATCGACGCCATCCCCTAAAAATATGACTTCTGTTCCCAATGCATTGATTTGCTGCACAACTTCTGCAATATCCACGGCGCACTGCTTTTGCAGAACCTGCATTTCATATCCGGAGCTTTCCCCTATGCCTTTTTGGAATGTGTACAGCCCGGTATATACCTGGTTTCTGCGGGCATCCATAAGCGGGCATATCAGTTTGTCGCTGCCATAAAGGTTGTATGCCAGGGAATCCACTGTGGGCACCGGGATAATGGGAATTTCCAGCGCAAGCCCTAGTCCCTTTGCTGTCGCCGCGCCAATCCGCAGCCCCGTGAAAGAACCGGGGCCTGCCGCGATTGCTATGGCATCTATCGTGTGCAGATCCAGCTCTGTCATGCGCCTTATCTCATCCAGCATCGGCAGAAGTGTCTGCGAGTGCGTCTTTTTGTAATTGACTGTATACTCTGCAATGGTAATGTGATTGTCCACTATCGCCGCCGATGCCACAAGCCCTGAGCTGTCCAGTGCAAGAAGCTTCATACATTCATCCTCCGTTCCCTTTTCTCTTTTCCCTGCTTTTTTCTATCGTAATTTTACGGTAGTCACAGCCCTTCTCAAGATTTTTTTCTATCGATATACGCCTTGCTTCAGGCGGTATCAAATCTGAAATCAGCTCCGCCCACTCTATCAGGCACACGCCGTCACCAAAAAAATAGTCTTCGTATCCAATCTCGTACATTTCCTCCACGTCACCAATGCGGTACACGTCAAAATGGAAGAACGGCATCCGCCCTTCCTCATAGACCTGTACAATCGTAAATGTCGGACTGTTGACATGCGACCGGATACCAAGTCCGGCTGCCATTCCCTGGGCAAATACAGTTTTTCCTGCTCCAAGGCTGCCGCTTAGCGTATAGATCTCTCCCGGTTTCGCGGAGAGTCCCAGCTTCCTGCCCGCCGCAAATGTTTCCTCCGGACTGTTTGTCTCAATATATTTTCCTAGATGGTCTCCAATATATTCAATACCGCCATTCATATGAATCCTCCATTTCCTAAAATCGTATTTTTACCTTCTTGGGGGGCATATGGGTTGATATCATCTGTATCAACGCCTCTTTTTTGTCTCCCAGGTCCTTTTTGGGAAAAATGGAGGCTGCCGTTCTCGACGTGTACAGGATTATGCTTTTTCCTGTTGAGACTGCCTTCACGCAGCTGTCCCAGTCCTGCCGCTCCTCACTTTCTCCCTGCGAGACACTGATTCCTTCCTCTGTCATTTTGTAATGAAGCGGATTTTTAAATGCCGGATTATTCTGTGCCTGCTGCATTGCTTTCAGAAACAGCGCGCATGGAAGATATGCAATCAAAACGACTCCTGCAATAAGATAGATCATATATTTTGTCGAGGCAAACGCCATGAGCAGAAATACCCCGACCAGTGTTCCAAGCATCCCTGAAAAGCTGGTGTATGTATGAAACAGAAGGTAATCATAGAGCGCGCCTGCCGTTACTTTGACGTCAAATTCCATTTCCATTTTTGTACTTCCTTTCTGTGCCCGTCTGCACATAGAAGCACCTGTATTTTTCAAGATACAGGTGCTTCCAGTATATGCACTTTACATACTTTCTTTATACAGTATACCAAAAAGTGGTCAAAGTGCAAGTCTTGTATGATATTATTCGTTACAATTCACTCTTACGCCAATTATTATCAAAATATAAGTTATTGAGGTGTGAATTATAGTAACTACTATTCGCGCCTACTCATGGCGCAGCGCCTCGATAGGGCTTAATTTAGCCGCCTTTCTCGCAGGATAAATGCCGAAAAAAATACCAATCAGGGAGGAAAATCCGGTTGCCGCGAGCACGACCTTCGGGTCAATAACCGCTTCCATGCCGGACATTCCCATGTTCGCCGCTATTCCACAGATTCCTTTTGCGCCGAGCACCCCCAGGATAATTCCTACAAATCCGCCAATCAGCGTGATAATCACTGCCTCCATGAGAAACTGGAACAGGATGGAGCCTGTCTTTGCCCCAAGTGCCTTTCTGATGCCGATTTCCTTTGTCCGCTCTGTCACGGACACAAGCATGATGTTCATGACGCCAATACCGCCAACGATAAGTGCAATGCCAGCAACAAGCATGATAAAGATGGTCACATAATTTAAAATATCACTAATCATGCCAACCTGGCTTGCCATGTCATATGCCTGGATATATTCTTTCCCGCGCACATTATACCGGGCTTCCAGAAGACTTTTCACCTGTTTTGAAATTTCGGTGACATACTCTGACGAATCCGCAAATACGATGAACGAGGAAAATTCGTCTGTGTAATATCCATACAGCGCTTCCAGCGTTGTGAGCGGAATTTCCATTGACACGTCTGCATTTGTGCCTGTTGTCATCTGTTTTGCCAGGGAATCATTGTCTTGTCGGATTCCTACAATCGTGAAATCCTCTGTAATTCCCCACAGGCTCATGTTGACATCCATCCCTATGACATCCGTGGAACCAAACATTTTCTTGGCGCCCCGCTCGGAGATAACACACACTTTCGCTGCACTTTGCGCCTCACTTTTGTTGTAATACCTTCCCCGGATGATTGGCGCCGTGTCAAAATACAGCAGCGATTCGTTTCCGAACATCGGCGACACGGAGAAAGTTCCTTTTGTGCTCTGGGCAGTCGCCTGCGAGCCAAAATTCCACACATCAGTCGCTCCCTTTACATGGGGAACCTTTTCCAGAATCATATCCAAATCATCATTGGTAAATAATATGGAATCCGCCTCGTCGCTTGGCACATCCGCATAGAACTGGACGTATCCCCCCACCAGCTCGTCGAGCTGTCCGCTGATGCCGACTTTAAATCCGTTTCCTGCCGATACAATCAGAATCACGGAAGAAATACCGATAATAATGCCCAGCATGGTTAAAAAGGAACGTCCCTTGTTGCTGCGGATATTCATCAGGGCTATTTTTACATACTCGATTATTCTAGCCATTGTCTGTCTCAGCCTCCGTCTGGGTCTGGGTCTGCTCCTGCGATGCCGGTGTGCTTTCTGTCACAGGCGATGCCATGCCGCTGCCGGGCATTGCCATGACTGGCATTCCCTCCTCAAGCGGCATTCCGTAAGCGGATGAGGTCACAATTTCCTGATTTTCCGAAAGCCCATCTGATATCTGGATATATGTTTCTGAGGAGATACCTGTCTTAATATATTTTTTTGCCAGGACACCGTTTTCATTCAGATAGCAAAATTCTCCCTGGCTATCGACATTGACTGCCTCCACCGGAACCTGTAACACACCTTGTTCCCTCGCTGTCAGAATCTTTAGCTTTGCCTCGATTCCCAGAAAAATATTTTCATCGGGGTTGTCAATATGCACTCTTGCCGCCACCATCGGTGTGCCGGATGAGTTTGCTTCCGCCACATGGTTAATTTTGGAGACGGTTCCGCTGTATGTCTTTCCTGAAATTATAATCTCTGCCGGCTGCCCTACGGCAAGCGTCTCGAGCGCGTATTTGGAAGCCTGGAATTCAACGCAGACATTGTCAAAGCTCTCGAGAACCATAAGCTGTGCGCCCTCCTGAACCGTCGCCCCCTCGACAACATTCAGCTCGGAAACAACACCGTTAAAACCTGCGACAACACCATTGAGTGCCTCCTCGTACTTTTTCTCGGCATCCGCACTTTCCAGTTCCGACTTCTCCTTGTTGAGCTGATATCCTGCAAGCTTGTTGCCGTTTACAACTGCAGACTCTGCCCCCGCCTTTGTGCTCTTTGCCTCGGCAAGGCGCTCCTGGTAATCGGCAAGGTCTTTCTTTGCCTGCGTGAGCATGTCTTCCCATCCATAGTCGGTCTTGTAGTCAGAAAGTAAATTCAGGTCATTGTTCAGCTTATTCAGCTCGTTCTGCTTTTCTACTTTTTTGCGCATAAGCATTTCCACGTCGGTATCTTCATCCGGCATCTGAAGCGCAAGGTCATACGCGTTCATTTCTTTCTGGACACTGTATATCTTTGCATACAAGTCCGACTTTTTCAGCGCCGTGATATCTGTTATGCCGTTTGTCAGGTCATCTATGTACTTTTCGTAATTGTCGATTGCCGCCTCACACTCCGCAATATCCGCCTCTGCCTGTGCCAGCTTCGTCTTCTGTTCGTTGTTGTTTTGTATGTTGGAGTTGTAATCCGCGGAACTGATTTTTCCCTGCAATTCACTCTGCTGCTTTGCGTAAGCCACTGCCTCTTTGTCGAAGCACAGAAGTACGTCGCCTGCCTTTACCACATCGCCCTTTGTCACTTCTATCGCCTCGACTTTCGCATTTGCAGGTGCGAAGAACGTGGTTGCCTCCTCTGCCATTACTTTTCCGCTGACACTTAGCTCCGTGTCGATATCGCCTACCGATACTGCCTGTGTATACACAGGAATTGCGGCAGTTGCGCCTTTCATGGAATTTTTGATAAACAGCACCACCACGAGCACGACTGCTATGGGTATCGCTATCCTTATCCATTTCTTTTTGCGTCTGCCTGTTTTTTTGTCTCCCTTACTCATTGTCTGTTTCCTCCATAACTTCCTCATTTATGATATTCGCGCGGCTTTGCATCCCACTGTCCGATACGATTTTGCCGTCACGGATTTTGATGACCCGGTCTGCCTGTTCGGCTATCTCATTGTCATGCGTTATCAGTATTACAGTTCTACCCTCACCGTGAAGCTCACGCAGTATCTGCATAATCTCCTTTGTTGAATTGGAGTCCAGATTACCGGTAGGCTCATCTGCCAGTATAATCGGCGGCGCCTGCGCGATGGCCCTTGCGATTGCCACCCGCTGCTGCTGGCCTCCGGACATCTCAGCCGGCTTATGGTCAAGCCTGTGCGCAAGCCCTACTTTCTCAAGCGCCCGCAGTGCAAGCTGTTCCCGCTCCTTTTTTCCGACGCCGCGGTAAATCAGCGGGAGCGTGACATTCTCCACTGCCGTGAGATTCTGTATCAGGTTAAATCCCTGGAAGATAAAGCCGATTTCCCTGTTTCTGACATCCGAAAGTTCATCATCCACCATGTCCGAAACATCTGTGCCATGCAGCATGTATGTACCTTCCGTCGGCACGTCAAGACAGCCGAGCATATTCATAAGCGTTGATTTTCCAGAACCGGAATGTCCGATGATTGCGACAAATTCCTTCTCACAGATTGTAAGGTCCACTCCGTCAAGTGCCCGGACTTCGTTTTCACCGGGGTTATAAATCTTTCTCATATTCCTGATTTCTATTAATGTATTATCCATGGTCTCTTATTCCTCACAATGATTCTTCACTTCATATTTGTTCTGAACGTCTGCGTTTACCAATTTCATTTTCGTGTTCTCCTTCTGCTGTCCTATCATAGCACTGTTACTTAATTTTGTCTTTAACATTTTCTTAATTTTACATTAATTTGCATTTCATAAAAAATGTATAAACAGCTGTCTTTATTTATGCATTTTTTATAAATTTTCGGTAAATGTTTTGGCAATAAAAACATAAAAAACTATAAAAAAATCGGGTGGCGCGCACCCGATTGCAAAACGTTTTGTTGTAATTTCCTTAATTGTTATTCTCCAAAAGATATCCGTACTCTCCCCAGACATCTTTTGTGACTGTCCGCTCCATTTTCTCATACTCGGCGCGGACTGCCAGCAGGATGTGTTCCATGGTCAGGTTCGTCCCCTGTTGGACTGCCATCACACATGCCACATAGACCACATTCTTTATCATTCCGCCGGTAAAATCAAACTGGCACGCCAGAAAATCCAAGTCCAGTTCTTCCCTTGGCAGCTGCGGCGGCAGGCAGTCCTCCCAGATGCTCCGGCGTATTTCGGCATCGGGCGACTGGTATTTCAGGACATATTTCATCCTCCGCAGAAATGCCTTGTCAATATTATTGTAGAAATTTGTGGCGAGAACCACCACACCGTCAAACTGCTCAATCCGCTGTAGTATATATGACACTTCCATATTGGCATATCTGTCCTTTCCCTCCGTCACTTCCCCGCGCTTTCCGAAAAGCGAGTCTGCCTCATCAAAAAAGAGCACTGGTCTTGCCTTCGCCGCAAATGCAAATATCTGTTCGAGATGTTTTTCTGTCTCGCCGATATACTTGTCAAGCACATGTGACAAGTCCACCTGGTAAAGCGGTATTCCCAGCTCTTTTGCAAGCGCATGCGCGGTCATGGTTTTGCCTGTTCCCGGAGGTCCTGAAAGGAGGACGGTCACTGCCCTGCCGTATGGATATTTTCTTTTCAGGTTCCACTCTTCAAAAATTTTGTACCCATCCCTCACACTGCTGCATACCTGCCCCAGCAGCCTTTTCATGTGCTGCGGCAGCTTCAGGTCTGAAAATCCGACCGTGGGATATAAAATCTGTCCAAAAACCTTTTCCTGGCTTTGATACAGGACGGCATCGCATATGCGCGTAAAGGTCTCCGGACTGGTCTCGCCCATGCAGCGCCACGTCTCCACTGCGCGGGCAATCTCACTTGCGGAAAGACTGTACCGGACAGAATTGTATGCACAGTCCAGCGGAATCTGGTACTGTCGGGCAAATCCCTGAAACACTGCCTCCCGCTCCTCCCTGGTCGTCTCAGCAAACGCAAGGGTGTGCGTCTGGCAGCTCCTGTCTGCCGCCAGGCGCAAATCCGGCTCCGCACACAATATGACAGAACAGTCCGCTTCAAGAAACGGGCAGACTGCTGTCTCTTCGAATGCGGCCATGGATATCTGGAATTGTGACAGCTGCGTGGCTGTAATGCCGTAAATACAAACCAGCGCACCATAAAGGAACGCGGCATGAACCAGCTTCGCCCAAAAGCGCTCCGTTTCTTCCCCAAAAGGATTTCCGCACTTTTCCAAATCGACAAGCAGCATATCCTTTCCCAGCCGGTGCGCAATATGCTTTGCAAGGAAGCGGCGGCCGCCTTTTCCCGACAACATCAGTATTTTTGCACCGGATTGTGTCTCCCTGAGCCATTCCGCCCCTTTCTGTGCCATATCCTGCCTGATAAACATGGGCGCCAGGGCATCGTCACGGCTGACCCATTCCACTTCCCCGAAAAAGACCTTGTCCGGCTGGTCATCCCCTGACAGATAGGACAGCAGCACGTCATCTCCCTCGACCGCCGCAAACGGAAGCGGTATTTTTTTCCGGTCAATCCAGCAGACTCTGCGTATTTTGTACAGCCACCGCATCATGTCGGAATAGCCCGCATATGGAATGCCTTCTATCTCGGCGGCAAGCTGAATGGTCACAATATTGCCCGTGTAATAGCTTAAGTATGCGGCGAACTCCGGTACATACATTGCGGCGATGCAGAGGTCAAGCGCGCTGCAGAGTATATCTGATTCCAGTCCGTCCTCTTTGTCCTGCGGATCTGCGCCGTTCATCCGGGAAATCAGGCTGTAATATCGTGCTGCCTGCACTCCCTTGTCCTGCTGCCATTGTTCCAGTGCCTCCTCAGTCAGCCGTCCTGTCAGTGCGCGCAGATACGGAAAGCGCTCAAAGCTTTCTGTTCGCCCCGTCTCCTGCATGTACATATAAGTCTTTAAAATAATGCGGTATATTGACGTCTCAAGAAAATTCATCCTTCTTAACCTTGTTTCCTATTGTTTTGCCTTGCTCTCCTTGTCCAGCCGCATGGTCAGGGAAATACGCTTCTTTGCCATGTCCACATCCAGAACCTTGACATCCACGATGTCACCGACGCTGACTGCCTCGAGCGGGTGTTTGATAAACTTATCGGTAATCTGGGAAATGTGCACCAGTCCGTCCTGATGTACGCCGATGTCCACAAACACACCAAAATCAATGACATTGCGGACGGTTCCCTTTAAAATCATGTCGGGCTTTAAGTCTTTCATCTCGAGGACATCGCTTCGCAATATCGGCTTTGGCATGTTTTCACGCGGGTCACGCGCCGGTTTTTCAAGCTCTTTGAGGATATCCGTGAGCGTTATCTCGCCAATTCCGAGTTCTTCCGCCATCTTTTTCTTGTCCCTGACACGTCTCTCCAGTCCGCCTGCTGCCTGCGGTGCGTGGTCTTCACTTTTACTGCCCTGGGACTGCGCTGCATCGAGCGTCACGCTGCCCATGGCTGCCGCGAGCGCTTTTCCCATTGCCGTGCTGGTATTCTTAATAACGATATTCTGCTTTTTATTATTTTTTTTCTTATTGTCCTGCCTTGGCGTCTTTACAGTCTTCGCTGACGCTGCGTTTTTCTGGATTTCCTTTAAGTCTTCCATGGAGATATCGAGTTTCTCCAAAAGCCTGAGCGCCGCATCGTACGACTCGGGATGTACGCTTGTGGCATCAAGCGGATTGTCGCCGTCTGGAATGCGCATGAAGCCTGCGCACTGTTCAAACGCCTTGGGTCCTAACTTCGCCACCTTGAGCAGCTGTTTCCTGTTGCTGAACCGTCCGTTTGTCTCCCTGTAATCCACGATATTTTTCGCGATTGTCTTATTAATTCCCGAAATGTACTCGAGCAGCGAGGCAGAGGCGGTGTTTAAATCCACGCCAACCTTGTTGACGGAATCCTCCACGACGCCGTTGAGGGCTTCGCTGAGTTTCTTCTGGTTCATGTCGTGCTGGTACTGTCCTACGCCGATGGATTTGGGGTCGATTTTTACCAGCTCCGCGAGCGGATCCTGCAGGCGCCTTGCAATCGACGCGGCGCTTCTCTGCCCCACATCAAAATTGGGGAACTCCTCTGTCGCGAGCTTGCTTGCCGAATAGACGGAAGCGCCTGCCTCATTTACAATGACATACTGCACCGGCGTGTCAAGCTCCTTAATCAAATCCACGATAACCTGCTCGGACTCGCGGGAAGCCGTTCCGTTTCCGACGGAAATCAGGCTTACATTGTACTTGCTGATAAGTTTCTTCAGCTCTTTTTTGGCTTCTTCCACTTTATTCTGGGGCGCTGTCGGATAGATGACCTTTGTGTCAAGCACCTTTCCCGTGGCATCCACAACGGCAAGCTTACAGCCTGTCCGGAATGCGGGATCCCAGCCAAGGACGACCTTTCCGGCAATCGGGGGCTGCATGAGCAGCTGCTCCAGGTTTTTGCCAAACACGGCAATTGCACCATCCTCCGCCTTCTCCGTAAGCTCGTTACGGATATCCCGCTCAATGGCGGGCGCTATCAGCCTGTTGTAGCTGTCCGCGATGGTCTCCTGCAATGCGGGCGTGGTATTCTCGTTGTCCTTTGTGATTAATTTCTTTTCCAGAAAACGGATAATGCGCTCTGTTGGCGCTTCTATCTTAACCGTGAGAATCTTTTCGTTCTCTCCCCGGTTGAGCGCCAGTACCCTGTGCCCTGCAACCTTGCTTACAGGCTCTTCGAAATCATAGTACATCTCGTAGACGCTCTGTGCCTTCTCATCCTTTGCCGTACTTGTAATCCTGCCTTCCTCGAACGTTGCCTGACGGATATAGGAGCGGTAGTCCGCCTCGTCCGATATCATCTCGGCTATGATGTCCATGGCTCCCTGGAGCGCTTCTTTTACGTTCTTTACTTCTTTCTCCTCGCTCACATAGGGTTCTGCCTCCTCCAGCAGGGACTTTGCCGTCTCCTGCGCGAGAATGATGTCTGCCAGTCCGTCAAGCCCTTTCTCCTTTGCCACGCTGGCCCTTGTTTTTCTCTTTGGTCTGTATGGAAGATACAGATCGTCAACTGCCACCATTGTCTCAGCCGCAAGAATCTTTTCCCTTAGCTCCTCTGTCAGCTTGCCCTGTTCCTCAATGCTTCCGAGAACCTGTTCCTTTTTCTCCTCCAGATTCCTGAGGTAACCGAGCCGTTCATTGAGGTTTCTCAAAACCTCATCATTTAACGAGCCTGTGACTTCCTTGCGGTATCTGGAGATGAACGGAATGGTATTGCCCTCATCTATCAGCTTTACGGCAGCCTCAACCTGCCATTTTTCAACATTTAGTTCTTCCTTTAGCTTTAAAATAATGTCCATTGCTATTTATTTCCCTCTTTATATTTTTTGTGCACACACGATGTCCGCCGCGTCATAACAGCACAGCGGCGAAAATGCATCAGGCTTTGCTGCCAGCCAGACGCTTGGCAGTAATATTATAATTATATGATAAAATGCGCCTGCATTCAAGAAATTTTATTGTTTTCTTTTCCTAAACATGTTACAATATGCTGTATTATCATATTTATTTATAGAAAGGATATCGTTGGTAAAATTATGCAGCAACCTCAATATAAAAGTAACTTTGAATTAAAACTGTTGGCAAAGATACAGACCAGCCATCGCTTCGGAATCCTTCTGGGCACCATGATACTAAAGTTTATTATCACCTCACTGGTGGCTGACATTGTCACCTCCCTCGTTCCCGCGCAATCGGCAGCCGGCCCTGTGATAAGTTACATTCTGCTGTTTGCGGTGAATGTTGCCGCTTCCCTGCTGAGTGTCGGCGCAGCCTTTGTTTTTTTAAAAACAGCCTGCAACATGAAAAGCTCACTTGAGGACTTATTTTGCGGTTTCCGGAAGAATACCCTGAAAATCCTGCAGGTAGGCGCTGTCATCGCACTGATTGAGTCCATCTGTGTCATTCCTTTTAATATCGCATCCATGCAGTATACGAACGTTATTGATTCGATTCCTTTTATCAGTGAAAATTCAATCAGTGGATTTAGCCCCTTGTTATATGGAAATCTTATGAACAATGAAGAATTTCTGGAGGCATACAGTGTCCTGTACAGCGCCACAATGAAGCTGTGCGTCATCATGGTTGTGTGCACTGCCATTTCCCTTATCCTGACATTGCCATTTTTTCCTGCATTTTTCATGATACTGGACTTTCCTGACTGGAACGTCTCTACCATTTTGCGGAGAAGCTTTGAGGTCATGCACGGCAATAAGTTACGGCTGTTTTTATTGTACCTGAGCTTTGTCCCCTCGTTCCTGTTCAGTGCGTTTGCCTGCTGCATCCCGCTTATATGGATTCTTCCATACATGAATATGGCGACGGCCAATTTTTATCTGGATTTGATGGCGGTGCGGAACAAATCAATTAACACCCCTTCGTAAACACCCCATATACCTTACTTAAAAAACATTGTATAACGTATTGCCTTTGTGCTATAATCAATATAGAACGCAAATAAAATTGGCTAATTTTTAGCTATATTGGCGGTCAAATGACTGGCCGCCCAATGGTTGCGATTGGAGGTCGCTGATGAAAAAAATTGCCTTAATAATGGATGGATGGAAACGTTTCTTTACATATGCATGGCCTGCTGGTATCCTGCAGAGAATCCAGGAGTCAGGTGAGGATATCAACCTCTATATTTTTAATAGTTCCGGGGACTGGAGCTGGGACGCGGATTTCAATATCGGAGAATACAATATCTACAAGCTTCCGGATCTGAACGACTTTGATGGCATCGTCATGGATTTGAACAATATCCGTTATCCGGAAGTCTCCAATGAAATTGCCGAAATTGTCAGAAAGACAGGAAAGCCTGCCATCTCCATCTCGAATAAGCTTCCGGGATTTTATTATGTCGGGATTGATAACCGTGGTTCCATGACTACCATGATTGAACATCTCTACACGGTGCACAACTGCCGCCGGTTCTGGTTCATGATGGGTCCCCAGAGCAATTATGAAAACAACATCCGCACAAATGCATTAAAGGAATTTATGGAGCGTCATCATTTAGCGTACTCGGAAAACGATTTCTATTTTGAATCCTATGAGTTTTCGTGCGGTTACAGGGGTTTTACTTATATGGCAAGCCAGCTTGACAAAGGCGGACAGCTTCCGGACGCCGTTGTCTGTGCCAGTGATAATATTGCCGTCGGCGTCCTGGACGCAGCCGAAAAACTGGGCTACAAGGTTCCGGATGATTTCTGTGTAACCGGTTTTGACAACTTTGACAAGGCTGCCTTTTACTCCCCAAAAATAACTACGGTGGGCTACATCCGCGAGGATATTGGTTATCTCTGTGCCGACCTGCTGATTCGGATATGGGATGGGCAGCCGGTTGAAAAATACAACTATGCAGATGCCAAGTCTGTCTACTGGGACAGCTGCGGCTGTAAAAGCGATTCCGTGGTTGACCAGGAAAAGCGTTCAAAGGAACAGATTTTGTACGAAATCGAGACGATTGATTTTGAGGAACAGGTGCTGGGGCTGGAATATGCCATTTTAAACTGTACTTCCATCAAGGAAATTTCCGCATGCATTCCGGCATGTATTCCGGCTTTAAAATGTGACGCCATGTACATTGTGCTGGATGAGCACATAAATGATTTCCACCAGGACTTGAATTACTTTAACCCGAGCCTGATTGACGACGAGAAATTTCATATCCATAGCTATCCGGAAAAAATGTCCGTGGAATTTGCCTATGACATGAAGGAGGGGACTATCAGTGAAAAGCACACAATTGACAGCCTTTTCCCCATGTTTGACTATAAGGAAAAGGGCGGGATGGATTTCCTTTTTATGCCGCTTCACTTCAGGCAGCACACAATCGGGTATTTTGTCATACGCAACGCGGTCTACCTGATGGAAAAGCAGTATTTGTTCAAGGTGCTCAATGTCCTTATCTCCGCGATGCGGAACCTGTATGAAAAAGAAAAGCTTGGATACATGAACAAGATGCTTGCGGACATGAATGTCAAGGACGCCATGACCGGGCTCTATAACCGCCTTGGCTTCCAGAAGCTGGTGTGCAGCCTTTTTGACGAGAAGAAAGCCAGGGGCGAGAATCTACTGATTATGTTTGTCGACATGGACAGGCTCAAATACATCAATGACAATTTCGGGCATGACTATGGGGACAATGCGATAAACATTATTGCCTCAACAATTATGGCACACTGCGGTAAAGGCGACATTCCGGTCAGGAACGGCGGGGATGAGTTCATCATCGTGTGTGAAAATATAAATCAGGAAAAGTACGAACGCATGATTAGCAGTATGCGTGAGGAGGTAACGCGGAAAGCGAAGGAGAAAAGCCTTCCGTTTGACCTGACTTTCAGCGTGGGGGCTGTCTATACTGACATGGCTACTGACAGGACGCTTGACGACTACATCCGCATAGCTGATGAAACCATGTACGAGGAAAAGACGCGCAAAAAGGCGAACCGTACATAGGAAAAAGCCAGACACATTTCAAAGTTGTGTCTGGCTTTTTCTTTATCGCTCAATCCATGACGCCAAAGCTGCACAGGGGTCTGCCTGATTCATTGTCTGTTGTAGTAATCCATATCCGCCTTAAAATACGTCCGGATAAAACCATCTGTGGAAACGACCACAAATTCATTTGTGCTTTCAACGTAGTAGACATCATCGCCATCCTCTGCTTCCAGTTTATGGAGCGCATCAGGATTGGTGACGACATTGTTTGCACCTTGCAGATATTCTTCTTCCGTGGCATAAGGGAATTCGTCGCCATGCTTCTCAAAATGCTGTGTGAGGTATTGCGCTTTCCGAAATTTTAGTGCGGGCTCTGGAACTGCCGCCTCTGTTGACGTTTCGGAAGGAACACTCTGCTGTAAGCTTTCCTGCGTCCCTGGCTGTTCTTCCTCACCCTGTGCTGTTTCCGGTTCCGCTGCTGATTCCCTTGCAACATCCTGCGGCGGTTCACCCTGCGTCGTGTCTGCCGGCTCCTGCGGTAGATATCCGCCAAAAGCCTCGGTATTTCCTGACACGAGTACGTCATCGGGAGAATCCCAAACATTATTTTTTACCAGAAAGGCTGCCAGGAGCATCAGGACGATTGCCGCCACAAATGCAGGATAGCTTCTATTGTTTCTGCCATTTCTATTCGTGCCGCCAGCAGCTCCTTTGTTCCGGTTCCTGCATTCCTGACAGCGTTTTGGCAGCTCCAGGCCTTTTCTTTGATAAAACTTTATTTCACTGTCTGAAAGCTCAAACTCTTTTCCGCACTGCTTGCATGTTCTTTTCATATCGCGCGTTCCTCTTTCATCTACTGCCCTGCACCGGTGCTTTTCCATTTCAGATAGGCATTGATAAACCCGTCAAGCGCACCGTCCATGACCGCGTCGACATTGCCGGACTCGAAACTGGTTCTGTGATCCTTTACCATGGTATACGGCTGCATGACGTAGGAGCGAATCTGGTTGCCCCATCCGATTTCCTTTACTTCCCCGCGGATGTCCGAAAGCTTCTCGGCGTTTGCCTCCTGTTTGAGCAGGAACAGCTTTGCCTTTAACATCTGCATCGCCTTGTCCTTATTCTGGAACTGGGAGCGTTCATTCTGGCACTGTACCACTGTACCCGTGGGAATGTGCGTGATTCGGATTGCTGATGAAGTCTTATTAATGTGCTGTCCGCCTGCTCCACTGCTTCGGTACGTATCTATGCGCAGGTCATCCTCATTAATTTCCACATCCAGGTCTTCCTCGATATCGGGCATGACATCGAGTGATACAAAGGATGTCTGGCGCTTTCCCTGTGCGTTGAACGGGGAAATACGCACGAGCCTGTGCACGCCCTTTTCTGACTTAAGGTAGCCGTAGGCATTCTCTCCATTCACCTGAAAGGTGACGGACTTGATGCCTGCCTCGTCCCCATCAAGGAAATCCAGCACGTCAATCGAAAACCCTTTCCGCTCTGCCCACCGGGTATACATACGGTACAGCATTCCTGCCCAGTCACAGCTCTCCGTGCCCCCGGCGCCGGCATTGAGCTTTAGGATTGCATTGCACTTATCGTATTCCTCTGACAATAAGGTACTGATGCGAAGCGCCTCAAAGGTTTCGATAAACCGGTCCAGCTCCTCCCGAATCTCGGGTATCATCTCGGCATCCTCCGCCTCATATCCCATCTCGATTAGCGTCTCGATATCCTCGTACCGGGATTTGAGGTCATTGCACTGGTCTACTGTGCCTTTCAGCTGTTTTAATTCTTTCATCTGTCTGTTGGAGCGGTCAGGGTCATCCCAGAAGCCGGGCGCCTCCATCTCACGCTCTAACTCTTCGATTCGCTTTTCCTTGTTAGCAAGGTCAAAGTGAATCCCTCACTTCCGCTAATGGACTTTCGTAGGTCTGTAACTCCTGTTTCATCTGGTCGAGTTCTACCATTGCGTTCACCACCTTTGTTTTATTTTATGCCTTCCTTCCGCAGCACTGCTTGTACTTCTTGCCGCTTCCGCAAGGACATGGGTCGTTTGGATATACTTTTGCCTCAGCGCGCATCTTGGGACCTTTCTGCACAGTATCATCCTTGTTTGTACCTGTAACCTTTGCCACTTCCTCGCGCTCTACCTTCTGCTCTACCTTCACATGGAGCAGCAGGCGCACCGTATCCTGCTTGATATTGGCTGTCATGGCATCGAACATTTCATAGCCGTTCATTTTGTATTCCACAAGCGGATCCCGCTGTCCGTATGCCTGCAAGCCGACTCCCTGACGCAGCTGGTCCATATCGTCGATGTGGTCCATCCATTTGCGGTCAATCACTTTCAGCAGAATGACTCGCTCTATCTCACGGATATTCTCCGGCTCAGGGAACTCTGCTTCCTTGCTCTCGTAAAGCTTGACAGCCTCTTCCTTTAACTGGTGCTTTAATCCGTTTTTCGTCTTTTTGGAGACACGCTCAAGCACTACCGGATGGAGCGGCACAATGGGGAGCAGGAGTGTATTCAGCTCGTTTAAATCCCACTCTTCGGGCTCCAGGTCATCATTGATTGCCGTGTCCACTGAACTTTCGACGATGTCCGTTATCATCTTGTAGATGGCATCCCGCATGCTCTCGCCGTCAAGGACGCGGCGGCGCTCCTCGTAGATGATTTCACGCTGCTCGTTCATGACCTGGTCATACTCGAGAAGGTTTTTTCTGATGCCAAAGTTATTGCTCTCTATCTTCTTCTGGGCATTTTCAATCGCACTGGTGAGCATCTTGTGCTCAATCTCCTGTCCTTCGGGGATTCCGAGTGCATTGAACATGTTAATCAGCCGCTCGGAACCAAACAGGCGCATCAAGTCATCCTCGAGGGAAATGTAAAACCTGGACATACCCGGGTCTCCCTGACGTCCGGAACGGCCGCGCAGCTGGTTGTCGATACGTCTCGACTCGTGGCGCTCCGTACCGATAATCATCAGACCGCCTGCCGCCCTTGCCTCCTCGTCAAGCTTGATATCCGTACCACGGCCTGCCATGTTGGTCGCGATGGTCACTGCACCGTGCTGTCCGGCATCCGCCACGATTTCCGCCTCAAGCTCATGGAATTTTGCGTTCAGTACCTTGTGCTGGATGCCGCGCCTTGACAGCATCTTGCTCAGCTCCTCGCTCGCCTCAATGGTAATCGTACCGACAAGCACGGGCTGTCCTGTGGAATGCGCCTGCTCCACTGCATCCACGATGGCGTGCAGTTTTTCCTTTCTGGTCTTGTATACGCTGTCCTGATTGTCAATACGGGCAACGGGACGGTTTGTGGGCACAACGACAACGTCCATGCCGTAAATATCCCTGAACTCCTTTTCCTCCGTGAGCGCCGTACCGGTCATACCGCATTTTTTGCCAAATTTATTGAAAAAATTCTGGAACGTGATGGTGGCAAGCGTCTTGCTCTCTCTCTTTACCTTGACGTGTTCTTTTGCCTCGATTGCCTGATGCAGACCATCCGAATAGCGACGCCCGGGCATGATTCGTCCGGTAAATTCGTCAACAATCAGTACCTGGTCGTCCTTTACCACGTAATCCTGGTCACGGAACATCAGGTTATGTGCGCGCAGCGCAAGCATGATGTTGTGCTGTATCTCAAGATTTTCGGCATCGGCAAGGTTGTCAATCTGGAAGAACTTCTCTACCCTTTCCACGCCTGCTGCCGTGAGGTTGATGACTTTGTCCTTCTCATTGACAATAAAGTCCCCGGTCTCCTCCTGCTCGACACCCATGACAAAATCCATCTTTGTCATTTCCGGAATGTCCTCGCCGCGCTTCATCTGTCTGGCGAGAATATCGCAGACTTCATAAAGTTTTGTGGATTTGCTGCTCTGTCCTGATATGATAAGCGGCGTCCTCGCCTCGTCTATGAGCACGGAGTCCACCTCGTCTATGATGGCGTAATGCAGCTCCCTGAGGACAAGCTGCTCCTTGTAGATTACCATGTTGTCACGCAGATAGTCAAAACCAAGCTCATTGTTGGTGACATAGGTGATATCGCAGGCATATGCCTCGCGTCTCTCCTCGGGCTTCATGTCATTTAACACGACGCCGACCTTTAATCCCAGGAACTCATGCACCTGTCCCATCCACTCGGCATCTCGCTTTGCCAGATAGTCATTGACTGTGACTACATGAACGCCTTTTCCCTCGAGTGCGTTCAGATATGCAGGCAGAAGGGCTGTCTGTGTCTTACCTTCACCAGTCCGCATCTCTGCGATACGTCCCTGATGCAGGACGATACCGCCAATCAGCTGTACCCTGTAGTGTTCCTGGTTCAGTACACGTTTCGCGCCCTCGCGAACGACCGCGTATGCTTCCGGAAGAATATCGTCCAGGCTTGTCCCCTCGGAAACCCTCTTTTTGAATTCCGCGGTCTTGCCCCTTAATTCCTCGTCCGTAAGCCTTCCCATCTCCTCGCGATAGCTTTCTATCTTCTTTACAATGGGTTCAATCCTTTTTAATTCGCGTTCACTGTGTGTACCGAATACTTTTTCTATAATACTCATATGCGGCTCCAATCATAAAAATAATCCTTTTTCGTGCCCAGTATAATGATTTACATAAAATTGCCCATGCACAAACTAAAAACTATTGTAGCAGATAACCTTTATAAATTCAATCATTTTAAAATGAACATTTCAAGAACTTTTCAAAAAAATTATTATGCCCTTGACAATATGGAAATCAAGGACAAGGAGTAAACGTATTTTTTCATCTTCTTTTCTTATGTGATATAAAATAGATGCATAATCGTCCATTTCCATGTACGATATATTTTGAATTACAAAAGAAAAGGAGATTTTATATTATGAACGAACTTGAGACACAGGTGACAAACTACCTGGACTACTGCCGGAACCAGAAGAGGCTGGATGAAAAGACACTGCGGGCATACCGCATTGACTTAGACCAGTTTTGCAGAACTGTGGAACCAGACAAGATATTGGATATTACATCGGGAACATTAGAAATGTATATAGCAGGGCTTCACCAGAAATACAAGCCCAAAACAGTCAAGCGCAAAATTGCCTCGTTAAAAGCCCTCTTTCATTATTTTGAATACAAGGACTTGCTGGAACGGAATCCATTTCATAAAATACAGGTAAAGTTCCGCGAACCAGCCATTTTGCCCAAGACAATACCGCTGCATACTGTCGAGGCATTTCTGTCCGCGATATATGCGCAGCTGTCAGATGCAAAAACGGATTACCAGAAGCGAAACGCACTCAGGGACGCCGCGGTGATTGAGCTGCTCTTTGCGACCGGAATACGTATTTCGGAGCTCTGTGCGCTTTCGGCGGGAAATGTCAATCTGTATGACAGGACAATCCTGATTTTTGGGAAGGGCTCCAAGGAGCGCAGGATACAGATTGGAAGCGATGCCGTTGCCCAAATCCTGGAACGGTATCAGTGCGATTTTCAGACGGAAATTCAAAGCAGCGGTCATTTCTTTGCCAATCAGAACGGCAGGGAATTGTCCGACCAGGCCGTGCGCAGGATGATCAACAAATATACTTCGCTTGCGTCGATTGATTTGCACATCACGCCGCATATGTTCCGCCACACCTTTGCGACAAGTCTTCTGGAGGCGGATGTCGATATCCGCTATATACAGGAGATGCTGGGGCACAGCTCGATTAACATTACGGAGATATACACCCATGTCGCCATGTCCAAGCAACGGGATATCCTTACCACGAAGCATCCACGGAAGGATTTCCGGATTTAGCCCATGTGCATAAAATACAATGGCATCACCCATACGGTTAAAAACATAACTGTTTGGATGATGCCATTAATGAATCTTTTTCTTCTTGTAAACCATTTTCATTCCTGCCCTGTTTATCCCAAAAGCAATACTCGTGCTGACCGGGCTTATATGGGCACAGCCAGCAGCAGATATACTTTCCATTGCCCTTGGCGCACATTTCCTCACAAGGGCTGTTTTTTCCTTATAGAAAATGGCGGATATCGTCACCAAGTTTTTCTTCCACATGAATCAATCGCTTCGTGATGTCTTTCGTCTTTTCGTCGGCTGCCTTATACTGGTTTAAATATTTGTTAAGGGACTTCACCCCCATATTGCAGCCATCTGTCATTAAATCGGCAATCGTTTTATCCGATTCATCCATCCCCAGTTTTACATTTGTTTTTATCCATGACATCCCTTTCGCCATCGGATTGGGTTCTTTTCCGTCGTCATGATATTCATCTAACAGCGTCTGTATTTCGTCTTTTAGTTTATTGTGTTCGTCCTTACAGTCCGCAAGGCATTTGCCGAGTGTAGCATCATGTACATAATCCAGTACTTCATCAATGGATGCAACGCCCATTTTTATGCCGGCATCGCATTCACGCAACAGCTTTATTGTATCCGGTTCAATCATTAATTCTCATCTCCCTTCGGTTTATGTCTAATGAGAATTATCCCCTTCTTTCGCCAACATTATTCTGCCACTATGCAAAATACTCATCCCGCAACAGACGAAGCAGTATCACGTCATAAAACCTGTCATTATAAAAGCACCCTTGTTCCTGAACCCCTTCAAGCTTGTAGCCTGCTTTTTTAAAAAACTGCACTGCACCCTCGTTGAAGTCCGCTATCCGCACCGCTATCCTCTGATATGCGAGTATGTCAAACAGGTACTGCTCCACAAGACAGAGCGCCTCCATTCCGTATCCCTGCCTGCGCTTTTCCTCATCCTGAATCACAATCTGAAGGCGGGTGTGCCTCCACTCCGGATGGCAGTGCACGATGCCGATTCTTCCGATTGGCAGACTGCCTTCCTTTCTGACAATCACATACCATGCGCTGACATCACTGTCCGCTGTATCCCCTTTGGGAAGCGGGAACAGTTCAATCCTTTCCGATTCCAGGTGTTTTAATTCCAGTTTTTTGGTGCATATGTCTGTCATTTTTATTATTTTTGTCGTTTCCGTCATGCCGCTCCCCCCTCAGCTGCCAGTATGTATCCTTTTGACTTCTCAATACTATTTTATCATTGGATATCTGCATTTACAATCAACGGACTATTGAGGCATAAAGCAAAACTCAATTCTCCATATCCTATCTTTCCAATATTTCTGAAAAAATCTTATTATAATACAGGGAAAGGATATAAACCACAATCCCGACACCAGCTGACAATGTAATAAAATTCGCCAATACAATTGTCATGTTGAGAAACAGGGTGATTGCCACCACACATGCCATCTGAAAAGTGTATTTGAAATATTTTACTGCCATGCCAAAAGAATACCGCAGCGTCTTTGCCACCGGATTGACAAACTTTGCCTGAACTGCAAATGCATACAGCAGCATCATTGTGTATGGTATCAGCAGTACGATGGCGCCATACCGGACAAACTGCCCCAGCCAGGAAGCAGTCTGTCCGGATAATACCAAGTCCATCAAAAGGAGTCCTCCGGCAGCCAGAAATATGACAAACAGAATCGTAGACTGTACCAGATTTTCCCGAAAAGAGTGGAAAAAATTGCGGGTCGCATACCCCTCCCCATTATGCAGCTTCATGCAGCTATAAATCAGCGCCGTCGTCGAAGCACCAACCGTAATCACAGGAAGGGAACACAGCAGCCATAAAATATGCAGCCACCAGACATACCCCACCGTCCCCAGAAATCGAAACACCACATTATCCGCATCAAAAATCCTGTCCAGCAACCTATCCCCTCCCCAACCATCTGCAAACTTGACCCCATATCCAAATTTGCCCCAAAACCCCTCCAGCCAACTGCGAATTTGACCCCCCCTGTCCAAATTTGCCCCAAAACCCCTCCAGCCAACTGCGAATTTGGACCCCGTCCAAATTTGCCACACGAAACTTAGAAATTCTTGGGCTGTGTTTTTTACAGCCCTAGAGTTTCTTTTCGTGTTAACCTTTGACACCGCCTGCGGCGATTCCTTCCACAAACTGATCCTGTGCAAGGAAAAATACCACCAGTGACGGCACAATGGATATCAGTGAGGTTGCCAGTACACGGTTCCACTCGAAACCATTGTCCGCGTCCATCGACAACTTCACGAAAATTGCTGCCGGATATCGCGCCGGTGTCTTGACATAGAGCAGCGGTCCCATAAAGTCATTGGAAGACCACATAAACTGGAACAGCGCACAGGAAACGAGCGCCGGAAGCAGCATCGGAACAATCACGCTGACCAATGTCTGCATGACATTGCAGCCGTCAATCTTTGCCGCCTCCTCCAGCTCCTTTGGAATATTGCGCAAAAACTGCACCAGCATAAACACAAAATAAGTGTCCGTTGCAAACAGGGTCGGGACAATCAGCGGCAGATAGAATTTAGAGTCTACCCAGTTTAGCTTTGTGTACAGAATAAACTGCGGTACGTTGAGGACGACCTGCGGCAGAAACAAGGTTGACATCAGTACCGCAAACAAGATTCCCCTGCCCTTGAATTTAAACCGTCCAAATCCATATGCCGTCAGCGTTGACGATATCAGCGTAAAAATAACTTTCGGAATCACGTAGGAATAGGTGTTAAGCATTGCCTTCCAGATATTGATGTCGCCGCCATAGCTGTTCATCGCATTTTTATAACCGTCCAGCGTCGGATTCTTAGGAACCAGCCCGATTCCGGAAAAGATTTCCACATTGCTTTTAAATGTGGCTCCTATCATCCACAAAAGGGGATACACCATCACAAGGCCGACTGCAATCAGTACCAGATATTTCATGACATCGCCTAATCTTTTCTTTTTCTGCATTGATTATCTCCCCTCCTCATCCGAATAGTAAACCCAGTACTTCTGACTCACAAAAGCAATCACCGTAAACACCATCAGAATGATGAACAGTACCCATGCCATCGCGCTCGCCATGCCCATCTCGTAATTCTTGAAGGCGCTGTTGTATATGAGCAGCGATATGAGCGTCGTCGAATTGCGCGGACCTCCCTGTGTGATGATGTAAGGTCCGTTAAACTCCTGGAATGCCTGGCAGATCTGCGTGACCAGATTATAAAATATAATCGGTGTAATCAGCGGAACCGTAATCGAGAAAAACTGCCTCCACTTCCCTGCGCCGTCTATCGTTGCCGCCTCATAAAGCTCTGTCGGCACACCCTTGAGCGCCGCGAGGAATATCACCATCGCGGAGCCGAACTGCCACACGCGCAGAAGGCATATGACAAACAGCGCATAGGAAGGGTCGCTCAGCCAGCTGGGTCCGTCGATGCCAAATATGGCAAGGAGCGTATTTAAAAGTCCGTCATCCTTAAAGATTGCCTTCCACAGAACTGCAATCGCAACACTTCCACCCAGTATGGACGGAATATAATATGCAGTCCGGAACAGGTTCACACCCTTAATCTTAAAGTTCAGAATATATGCGATAAACAATGCTGCAACCAGCTTCAGGGGCACCGTGATAAACGAATACTGGAATGTTACCTTAAGCGCCCTTAAAATCTTCGGCGTCGTAAAGATATCCACATAATTTTCCATTGTATATCTGGTAACACCGTTGAAAAGCTGGTAATCCGTAAAGCTATAATACAGTGATGACGCAAACGGATACAGCTTGAATACCAGAAAGCCAATCAGCCAGGGAATGATAAACAGAAATCCAATATTATTTTTTAAAAATTTTTTCTTCCCCATAATTTACCTCATCTTCCTTATTTGTTCAGCTCCTCCTCAATTCCGTCAATCAGAATGGAGGCAGCCTCTGCCATATCATAATCCCCATAGCTTAAGCCTGCCATGACATCATAGTAGACACCATCCGAGTTTTTCAGCGTAGCCGCCTCGAACTTGAAATCAAGCGGGAATGTCACCCAGTCCAGCACTTTCCCATTTGCCTCTGCGACAGTAGCATTTAACAGATCCTTTGCCTCACAGTTTGCAAGCGCGGCGGCACTGAGCGGAATGCCTCTCTCGGATGCCATGATTGTTGTTCCCTCATCCTCATTTAACAGGAAATTGAGCAGCATTGCCGCCTCTTTCGGATGCGCACAGGACTCGGAAATCGCAAATGCAAGGGAAACCTTGGAATATCCACCCTGATGGCTGCCCATATCCGTAAAATAGGTTCCTACCACAAACTCCTGCCCTTCTTCCAATGCCGCCTCAAACTTGCTTGCAGACGAATCCCACTCAAAGATACCGGCATAAGTTCCGTTCATCCATTTCGGATTTTTGTCAAGCGACTCAGCGCCATCCCCCGTAATGGTCTGGATGGAAGGCGTCACATGCGCATCCTCAAGCGACTGTATAAACGCAAGTCCCTCCTGAATCTCCTCTGCCGTATATTGCAGCGCATCATCTGCAACCCATGGCTTACCGTACACCGATTCCAGATAATAAACCATCAAAATCATGCGGTCATACTCTCCGAGCGCAATCGGATAATAATCATCACCCAGCTGCGACCGGAATGTTTCCCCCGCCGCCTTCAGATCTTCCAGCGTTTTGGGCACATCAATGCCCGCCTTGTCAAAGGTTGACTTGTTCCAGTAGAAAATTCTTCCTGTCATGGATACCGGCACCGCCTGAAGCTCCCCTGCCACGGTACACTGCCCAAGTGCTTCCTGCGAATACTGACTTAAATCAAGCACATCGGAAACCTGGTTTAAATCCAGAAACGCACTTCCGTCAGCACTGTAGGAATCCAGCCAGTTCCAGTTAATCTGGTTGACATCCGGCGCCGTGCTTGTTGCAAACATGGTTGCCATGGAATCCTCCCAGCCTGACCATGCCCCATATGTAGACTCCACCTTGATACCCGGATACTTTTCCTCAAATGCCTTGACAGCATCAAGCGTCGCTGTATGCCTTGACTCACCGCCCCACCACGAAAAGCTGAGCGTACATGCTTCATAAGAACCGTCATTTTCCGTGGAAGCTGCCGCCGTATCAGGTTCCGCAGAAGGCGTCTGGGCATCTGCTGCCCCCGTTTCCGCAGGCGCCTGTTCTGCCGGCTGGTTCACAGGCTGCTGTTCTGCCGGCGCCTGTCCCCCACAGGCTGTTGTCCCCACTGCCATCACAGCGGCAACGCTAAGAGCGACAATTTTTCTTACTTTTTTCATCTTTTTCTTTTCTCCTTAAAAAATATTTATTTCCAGCAGGCTGTCTACCCACGAAAATATCAAAAAACCTGACAGAGTATACGGCACAAAGAAAGCCGATGAATCACAGGATTTGTAATTCATCGGCTCTGCGTCTGTTGCGTCTGGCTCTAAGTCATCATTCTATTTAATTACTTCTATCTGAAATTCCCTGACATTGATTAGTCGTTCCTGTCTGCATTTGGGGCAAAACAGCAGGAAATTGTTTATCACGGTGTCCTTCCTAAGCTTAATCCTTGTCTTGTTGTTACAGACCGGACAAATCACCCATCTCATCTCTTGTTCCATCATAATCTCCGTTTCATCATCATAGCTTAGAGCTCCCATAAAATATCCAAAAGCACTTCACATCCGTTCATTTATCAAATTGTAAGTGCTTACATTTATATTATCACGATTCCGGACAGATTTCTTCTTTTTTCAAACTTCATTTCCGGCTTTTTTTAGATTTGAGTCATTTCCGGCTATACGGTTATCCGCCCACGCGTACCACCACATCCGCCGCCGCTATTGTGCTGGGACGGTGGGCTATCATCAGGATGGTGCGGTTCCCCCGCAGCTTTCTGACAGCCTCCTGCACAAGCGACTCGGATTCATTGTCAAGCGCCGAGGTCGCTTCATCCAGCAGCATGACAGGCGCATTCCGAATGACTGCGCGCGCAATCGCAATGCGCTGCCGCTCTCCGCCTGACAGGGTATTGCCGCGCTCTCCCAGTACCGTGTCGTATCCGTCGGGCAGCCTGGTGATAAACTCATGGGCATTCGCCGCCTTTGCCGCCGCGATAACCTCCTCGCGGCTTGCACCGTATCTGCCATAAGCAATATTTTCGGCAATGCTCGCTTCATATAAGTACGGTTCCTGCGGGACATAGGCAATCAGCTGCCTGATTTCATGCAGCGTAAGGTTCCGGTATGCCTTTCCTCCGATTGACATACTTCCTGCCCCCACCGGGTAAAATCCCAGCAGGAGCTTTGCAAGCGTACTTTTTCCGCAGCCGGATTCCCCTACCACGGCGACATAGCTTCCCTTTCTGACCTGCATGGAAAACCGTTCCAGTACGTTTCCCCCGCCATTACAAGCGCCACCGCCCAGGCTGTCATACGAAAAATCGACATTCCGCACAGAGAGCATGATTTCCTCCCCTATGTCCTGGCAGTCGTCCGAAACCGGCTCCTGCGTCCATTGTTCCGGCTCCTCCTCCATATCAATAAACGCGAAAAGCTTCTCGGCATTGGCGATACAGTTCATCATCTGCGGCAGGTACTGGCCAATATCCAGAAAGGCATACCGGAATGTGCCATACAGTGAATACAGTGCAGTCAACGCCCCAAGGCTTACCCGCCCAAGGGACACAAACCATATGCCCAGCCCCAGAAAGGCAAGGGTGCCAATCAGGTCAAACATCTGATTCAGGGACTCAAGCCCCGCGGACAATCGGTTCGTGCTTTTCTGAATCTGGTAATATTCCCTGCCCGCGGTTTCATACTCCTGCGTCAGTCTTGCCCCGACCGGAAAAATCTTAATCAGTTCCATGCCGGACAGGATGCTGGTCAGCTTCTCAAGCATTACCTTGTTTTTGTCGGAAAGACGAACGCCCGCCTTCTTCAGAGGTTTCGCAAACAAGCTGTCCGCCGCGAAAACAAGCAGGCTGATTCCGACCATGCAAAGTGTGAGCTCCCAGCTGAAATAAAACATGGGAATCAGGTACGCCACTGTCGAAAGCACTGCGGCAAGCAGCCTGCGAAGCCTCGATGTGTAAATATCCGACGCCTTCTGCGTATCAAAAATAAGGCGCGACATGAAATCGCTGCTATGGTTTTGCTCATAGTAGGACATCGGCAGGCGCATCGCCTTGGAAAACACAAGCTTTTCCACCTTTCCGGCTCCCGTCCGCCCCTCAATGTTATAACGTATGATGCCAAACCGCCAGAGCAGCAGGCACACGACAAAAACCGCAAAATTTCCGAGGACAGGCAAAAGTACATTGTCCACATTTTTGTCCTGTGCCGCCGTGACAATACTCTGAATCAAATAGGAATTTGCTATCTTGCGCCCTGCATCCCCAATCGTGGAAATCAAAATGGCTCCCAGGTAAACAGGCAGCCTGTCACCCATCAGTCCCATAAACCGAAAAAAAGTATTTAAGTCATCCCTTTGCATACATTTCCGCATAAATTCCCCTTCTCTCCAGCAGTTCCCCATGATTGCCCGTCTCCGCGATTTTTCCGCCATTCACCACGTAAATCCGCCCTGCATTTCTGATGGTGGACAGCCTGTGCGCAATGACAATCACCGTCCTGCCCGACGCAATTCTCTCCACAGCCTCCTGTATCTTCTGCTCCGCCTCGACATCAACGGCCGCAGTCGGCTCATCCAGCAGTAAAATCGGTGCATCCTTCAAAAAGGCCCGCGCAATGGAAATCCGCTGGCGCTGTCCGCCGGAAAGACGCACGCCGCGCTCTCCCACAAGCGTTTCATAGCCTTCGGGAAGACTGGCAATAAAGTCGTGGATGTTTGCATTCCTGCACGCCTGCACAACTTCCTCATCTGTGGCATGTTCCTTTCCGCAAGCCACATTCTGCCAAATTGTTCCGGGAAACAGAAATACATTCTGTGAAACTTCTGAAAAACAGCTCCTTGCCGCTTCCAAATCCCACTCCTCGAAAGGATGTCCGAATAACCGGTACTGACCTTCATCCCTGTCATAAAAACCGCACAGCAGCTTAAAAATCGTCGTCTTTCCCTCGCCTGAGCCTCCCACAAACGCAGTCTGTGTGCCCGTCTCAACGCGGAAGCTCATGTTTTTTAAGACAGCATGTTCTTTACTGCCCCCATAGGCAAAGCACACGCCGTTCCACTCGATTGCAGGCACATCCGCGCCGGCCTGTGAAAGTGTATGGATCCTTCCATCCGTGCGTTCTTCTTCCTGGTTATCAATCTCCCGGATGCGCTTTAACGACACGCCAGCCTCCCGGATATCATTCGCACAGAATACAATATCCCCGATAGGATTCAGGATTCTGCTGAGGATTACCGTAAACGCAAGCATTTCCCCGACTGTAATCCTGCCCTGCATCGTCTCGTACAGTGCAAACAGATAACAGAGAATCACAGGAATTGTGGTGATGATATTTTTCAGCACCCATCCCATGGAAGAAATCCGCGTGCTTTTGCAAGCCTGCTCCACTTTCTGGTCAATGACGGCATCGATTTCTTTCTTCTGCACCTCATATAGATTGTAGCTTCTCCCTATCACAATTCCCTGAATCGCATCATACGCCTTTTCGTTGCACGCGTCCATATGGGAACGCAGCTTCTGGGCAAGCCATGCAAGCTTTTTGGAAAGCCGGTCTGCCACCACCAGCATGACCGGGTAGCTTGCAAACAGCACGGCAATCAGCCGCACATCCATCTGCACAAGGTATATGGTTGCGGTCACTACCGCAATGACATTGACGAGCAGATTCGGCAGGATTTCCGAAAAAAACCTTCCCAGCTCGTCCATGTCCGATATCAGCCGTGTCATAATACTGCCGCTGCCCTTTTCGTCAAAATAAGAAAATGGCAGCCTGACCAGGTGTTTGCCAAGTGACGCGCGCACATCCCTCTGCACCATCGCACTGTAATGATTCCCAAAAATACTTTTGCAGTACGATGCTGCCGTCCCCAGCACAATCATCCACACAAGTGGTATTATAAAAGTGGAAAAATCAATCTGCTGCCCGCCCAGCACCTCGTCCGCGGCCTGTGCAATCAAATCATTTCCCAGTAAAATGATTTCATTTAATCCGACCGCAGCCAGAATGAACAGCAGCAGCATATATCCGTTGCGCAAACCAGCCCTTACCATAAAAATCCTCCATTCTTACCAAAGTCTGCGAATTTGGGCGTAAGCACAAATTTGCCGTGTGAAAAATTTATTTTTCACACTAGTCTCCTTTTCATTTCAGCCAGACACGCGCGTCGGGATGCTCCTCATCCTTTTTGATTGTCCCGACGCGCCAGCACTGGTGGTATTTCTCAATAATTTTCACTGCCTCGTCACAATGCTCTCCGGGCACTGCCAGCAGCATGCCGATGCCAAGCGAAAAATCGTCCAGAAAACACTCCCTGTCCATCATGTTCAAATCATACAGATACCGGAACAGTGCCGGAACCGGTATCGCCGCGACATCAATTTCAGCGCCAAGCCCCTTTGGTATCGTCTCATAGCATCTTCGGTTGAACAGCGACTTATTGATGCAAAAGGCGCCATGTATGAGATTTTCACTAATAAGTTCACTGACCGCCTTCACATAAGATGCATTTGGCCTTATCAGTTCATCCATGAAAACCTTCTCCCCATCAATCTTTGCATATGCGATGTCTGGCCGCCTGTCGAGGATCACTTTGACAAAGGGATAACTGATTGACGAGATGCCCTCCGTATGCAGTCCGATTATGACATCGCCCTCGGTGATGCGGCTGCCTGTAATGATTTTTTTCCTGTCAGAAATCCCGAGTACCAAAGCGCTTAACCGGTACTCGCCCGCATGGTAATTGACCGCCTGCGCTGCCACTTCCATTCCGGAAAAGATAATGCCATTGCTCTCGCATGCCTCCTTGAACGTTTCACCCATAAGCAGCAATTGGCCGCTGTCATTATTTCCACAGACAATATGCGCCTGCAGGACTGCGGGCTTCACGCCATAGCGTATCAGGTTGTTTGCCGCACTTGCAACCAGCTCCATGCAGATTTCCCTGTCATATCCATTTTCCATGGCAAAGCGCTCCTTGGAACCGGGCACATGGCTTGCAAACACACACACTGGTTCCTCGATTCCCGCGATATCCGGCTGAAGGAATGTGGGGTCGGCAACATTTGTGTGGAGCAGCCTGTCATCCTGTGTGACAAGACGCCCGAGCATTCCCTTTACCATATATAGCTTTTTGGAATCCAGACCTGTATCCATATAGCTGATGACCTTGCGCTTCTCCGAAAAACCATTCAGCAGGAAATCAACTGTCGTGTCAAGCGCCTGCGCAATGTCGTAAATCATATCCACCGATGGCAGGCTCGCCCCCTGTTCCCATCTCGAAACTGCCTGATAGGATACGTTCAGCAAATCCGCAAGCTGCTTCTGTGTCATTCCTTTTATCTTTCTCTGCTCCGAGATTGCCCTCCCGACCTTCTCCCTGTCCAGCATGTCTAATCCCCCCTGTTTTTTATTATACAATTCCCTGTTACATAAAAGTTTATCACAACACGGCATCAACGACAATCAACGCGCTATTGAGACCATGCACGCAACTCAACCGGAGCGTATCTGGGGACTTACCGCTTCAAGAATATTTGGGGATTTCTTTTTTCAAACTGCTTTTCCCTCTTTTTTTAGATTACAGGCATTTACCCCTATTTTCAATTATGCTATACTCGATACAGCAAACACAAAGCACTATTTGGGAACCTAAGAGGGAGGAATCATTCATGCCGCTTCCGTTAAAAACCGGATATCATTTTCACTATGAGCACGTCATCCGTCCGCCATATTTTGAGATGACAGCGGCAGAAGCCTACACAGATTTCTATGCCCTCTCATATATAGTGAGCGGTGAGCTGCTCAGCTGTTCACCGCAATTTTCCGAAATTATCAGGGCAGGCGACCTCACCTTTACCCCGAAAAATATATACTGCCGCACCATCTGTGTGTCAGATGCCCCGCGGGAAAACTTTCTTATGAAGTTTACCGACTGTATGGTTGAGGATTTTCTGCGGGCTGCCGGATTTGAGAGTTTTGATAATTTCTATGCCGCCCACGCCACAATACATATTCCGAAAAATTCAGAGGACAAAATTCTTTGTATCATCCATGAACTTGAAAAAGAATGGAACTCCTATGGAAAGTACTCGGAAATTTTGATAAAAGGACTTTTGAGCAAGCTCATTGTCACTGCCATGCGCGAGGGTGTCAGCTCTCCGTATACAATGACTCAGGATTCCCCCAGAAATAACCATTATCTCAATGATGCAGTTCAGTATATCCATATGCATCTGAATGAGAGTCCTTCCCTGTCCGAAACCGCTGCCGCCATAAATATTTCCGACTCATATTTGTCAAAACTATTTTCCGGCTGCATGCACACCCCTTTTTCTACCTTTGTATTAAATGAAAAAATCATGTTTGCGCGCACACTGCTTGCGAACTCAGGACTCAGCATCAACGAAATTTCGTGCGAGGCAGGATTTTCCAGCTCCGCTTATTTCAGCGACTGCTTTAAGCGTATCACAGGAGAAACACCGCTTCAGTTCCGGAAACAATATGCACCGCACGAAAACGGATAAGGAGGATTACCATGCCGCTTCCACTAAAGCCCGGATACAACTTCAACTTCGCACGCATCCAGCGTCCGCCCCACTATGAAATGCCTTCCGTCGAAGCCTATACGGACTTCTACGGCATCTCCTATATGGTCAGCGGCGAGCGACTAATCTACGCGCCGGACTATGCAGCCGTCACGCAGGCGGGGGAGCTTAACTGCATTCCCAAATATGTATACTGCCGCAGTACCTATATCTCCGACATGCCTTATGAGCATATTCTCATCAAGTTTACGGATTCCATCGCTGCCGAGCTTTTCAATGTCATAGGGATTGAAAGCTACAATGAGCTTTGCCAGGAACACGTTATACGGTTTGAGAAAAGCACACAAAATAAAATATATGCCATTTTTCTGGAAATGGAACAGGAATGGAATGCATACAACAAGTATTCCGAACTGCTGCTGAAGGGGCTGTTGTACAAGCTGATTATTACCTGCCTGCGGGAGCGCATCATCAGTGATGTCAATGTCCTGAGCCTTGAGAAGAAGCATGACTGCCTTGCCAACGCAATCAAGTATGTAAAGTCACACCTGCGGGAAAACCCTTCCCTGAATACGACGGCACAGCAGATTAATATTTCTGCCTCCTATCTGTCCAAGATATTTGTGACGCATCTGCACACGCCGTTTTCCACCTTTGTGCTGAATGAAAAAATGGCTTACTCGCAAAAGCTCCTCGTCCACTCGAAGCTGAGCATGACGGAAATCGCCATCGAGGCAGGATTTTCAAGCAGCTCTTACTTCAGTGACTGCTTCCGGCGCAACACCGGAATGTCCCCGCTGCAATTCCGCAAAGAGAATGGAATGGTCAACTAAGAAAAAAGAACCATGCTGCCGCATGGTTCTTTTTTCTTAGTCAAAATCAAACTTCGTAAACCGCTTTGCCCTGTCGAGGTAGCGGAATCTTACCATCTCGTTTTTCTCAAGGACATCTGCCTCTGTCCCCCTGTACTGGCAGCGGATGCAGCTGTAGATGCCTGTGTCCTTATTGTAGAACATGTCGATGTCGAGGTCTCGCATAAAGCAGGATGGACATCTGTAATTTAATTTGCCTTTTCCAAGTTGAGCCATGTTGCAAATACCTCCTTATCAGAAATTGTCTTCTTGTAGCCGAGCTTGAACATCGGTGAGAATGCATATCCCTCCTCGATGTAGCCGAGTGCCTTGTCAGAGGCGGTGAGGGAAACCTTTGTCTCGATTGCCGGAATGACTGCGCTCACTGCACTTGCGCCGTCAAGCTTCGCATCGCGGCATCTATATTCATAGTTGATGGTCTCGCCGCCCTCTCCCTCGCATGCGAGCGTGATGCCTGTCATGTCCTCAGGATACTCGGTCGTGCCGTAGCATGCCGTGATATACTCGTCGAGTGTAATCTCTGCGGACGGGTCGCTGATTTCAAGTATATTTCTTTCTATCTTGATATTGGAAGCGCCTTCCTCAAAGTATTCCCTGGTCTGAAGCTTCACGGTCACGCCGTTGAACTTGATTTCAACAGGGTCGAGCGTCAGGATGCGTGTCTTTTTGCCGTCAATCACTTCCTCTGAGAAGTGGCTGTGCGTCGGGCAGAGGCAGAGGTCAACTTCCTCGCCCTTGTAGGAAAGCTTCGCGCTTCTCACGGTGCCTGCCCCTGCATAGTGCGTAAAGTAACCTGCACGGTACTTTTCCTGAATCAGGAACGGATAGGAAGCATCCTGTACGTGCGGTGTCCCGATGCCGACAGGCCAGTTCAGTTTTGCCACGTAAGGACGGAGGTCGACAATCGCGCCGCCCTGGTCCATGTTGACGCAGGCTCTCATATACGGGTCGCAGTACCAGAACAGCTGCTTGTCAGAACCATAGAGGATGTCACGCCATGGCGCGCATTCCGGCTCATTGTAGTTTCCTGCATTGACGCCCTTCTTTTCCCTGTAATAGTCCGCAAACTCCGCCATCGTCATGTCGATGAGCTTGCCCTCCTTCTTCAGGTCGCCGTAATACTTGCAGCCGTCGCTGTATGACTTATACAGAAGCTCATACGGCTGCTCCCAGCGTCCCATCTTGTTCATCCAGCCGGGTCCTACAAACATCATGTTGTAGGAATAGCCATTGTTGTACTTTGCAAGGTCGCGGTACTGGTCAATCAGGTTATAAAGATAAGGGTATTCCCATGTCTTTGTGTCGTAAATCATGCCGCGGAGCACGTTCTGCGGATGGGTGCCGAAGTTGGAACCATTTCCGTCATAGCACGCAATCAGGTCTCTTGACAGATGCGGGATTGCGACGATTCCGGAATCCTCCGCCGCGTTTGCCGCGGGTGCGTGGGTATTCTGCTTGGACGGAATCCACGGTGCCCATGGGCCGCCGTCAAACAGGGTATACCATGAGTTGTTGCAGGTGTGGTATGCCTTTGGTCCTTCCTCCCAGCATGTCGCAACCGCACATTTTACGGTCGGGTATTTCTCCTTGATATAGTTTGTCAGCTCGGCATCCATGTAATAGGAGCCGGTTGACTCCGGATAAAATCCGAACCTGTCGTGGAATTTCTCGAAGACATCATTGACGATTGCCTTCTTGTCCTCCATAGAGAACATCCAGATACAGAAGTCCTTTGTCTTGTACTTCTCGCGGAACTCCTCGCAGGGAAGTCCGAGCAGGGAGAGTGCAATCTCGTCGCCGTACTCCTCATGGTCATGCTTTGCAAGCTCCACCGCCTCATCATTGAACAATGAAGCGTAGGTCATCTGGATTGTCACCTTCAGACCATTCTCATGTGCCAGTCTCTGCTGTGTCTTGAAGATATCAAGTGATTCGGTCAGGAGCGCCTTATCCCCGATATCCTCCTCCTTTCCCTGTCCTGTGACAGTCGCAGAATACTCCGGAACCATCTCCGGACGATGGATAATGTTTACTACAAATTTATCCACTTTTCATTCCTCCTTTTTGGTTTTTTATATCCCTTTAAAATCAAAAGATAATACAAGTTTGTCTGAAGCATCCAGCAGATACTCCTCGTGCGTCCTTGCCCCCCAGCTGTCATCGCCCGCCACACCCATCTGTTCCAGGGCAATTCGCACTACCGTGTAATATATGGGCGGCAGCTCATGGACATGCATCGCATTTTCAAGCTCATGCGGCGTGTATGGCAGTACATTCACGCTCAAATCGTTTCCGGTGAAGCAGACACCGCGCCCCTTGTTGTCCGTGACGCTGATTCTGCGCACGCCTGTGTGGTTGCCGCACTCCTGCGGAACAAGATACTCCGCCAGGTTTTCTGTTACTTTTTTATGATAAATACCGAGCTTCCCGCCTTTCTCGCGGTCGCAGTAGGTCTCTTCCGGTCCCAGTCCGTACCATGCCACATTTTCCAAATCCGCATCGAATTTGAACAGCATGCCAAACTCAGGGATGTCTGAAACGCCGTCCGGTGCCTGATATTCCAACGTAGTATGAATATTGCCATCCCCTGTCACTTTGTAGGTCACAAAGCATTCCGACTCCGGCGTTGTCGGCAGTTTATAGCTGTACTTAATTATGACATTCGTGTCACTTTTTGTTATCTCAGGCTCTTTTATCTGCTGGTATAAGCTTGCGGTCTTCCACTGCGCGTACCGGAACGGCATCTGATTGCCACAGTCGTTGTCTGTCGGTGCACGCCAGAAATTCGGTTTCGGTATGGCTTTTATCAGCTCCCTGCCCGCGTACACATACGACACCAGCCCTTTTCCGCCTTTGTCAAACAATGCCTCAAAGTGCATGCCGCGCACGCCGATATTGTAGGAACCGTCGGCAATTTCAAACAATTGCGGCTCCTGGACATCGCAGGAATTGCCTGCTCCTTCCACGGTATACACGCCCTGTCCGAAAGCAACCTCGTGACCGCGCTTTGCCCAGAGGGTGTCATAGAGTAGCACGAAGCTCACTGTCACGACATACTCGCCGCCCCGCACTGCCTTCCAAGGCTCTTCGCTGCTCCATGGCGTCATGTAGCCAAATACGGGCAGTTTGTATTCTTTTGACGAAAGCGGCTCCACGTCCGTCACAACCGTTGCCCGGGCAAGCTCCTCCCCATCGAGCGCCAGTGTGACAAGGCACTCATACCTGGATGTATTGGTAAACAGGTTTTTGTTGATGACTTCAAAACTGTCGCCATCCACCCGAACCTGTATATTCTGATAATTGAATTTTACTTCCTGCATCTTTGGCGAAGGGTTTCTGTTTCCGCCATAGACAATGCCGTTTCCGCTAAAGTTATAATCACATGGACGGTCGTCAAAATCGCCACCATAGCCGAGTACTTCCTTCCCATATCTGTCCTTGTGATAGAGCGACTGGTCAATATAATCCCAGATAAAGCCTCCCTGAAAAAGCGGTTCCTCGTCCGTCAAATCCGTGTACTTGTGCATGGCGCCGCAGGAATTTCCCATTGCGTGTGTATATTCACAGAGTATAAAGGGCTTGCTCCTGTCCTTTTTCAAAAATTCCTTAATGGCAGCCACGCTTGAATACATCTGGCTCTCCATGTCGGAGATGGTATTGATGCGCCTGTCATTGAACACGCCCTCATAGTGGACAAGCCTTGTGTCATCCAGTTCATGGAGCTTCTGTGACATTGCATGGATGACAGAGCCGCCAAACGATTCGTTTCCGCAAGACCAGATGAGGATGGACGGATGGTTCTTGTCGCGCTGGTACATGGAATTGACCCGGTCAAGCAGGAGCGGTTCCCACTCTTTCCTGTCACCCGGAAGCGCCTGCCCGATGGGCATTTTCCCCCTGAGCACCAAGTCCCATGCCCCATGGGACTCCATGTTGCACTCGTCAATGAGATACAGTCCGTATTCATCGCACAGCTCATAGAGCCTTGAGTCATTCGGGTAATGGCTGGTGCGGATGGCATTGATGTTGTACCGTTTCATGGTGATGATGTCCTGCAGCATCTCGTCATAGTCGGGCACCCTTCCAAAACGCCCGCTGAACTCATGCCTGTTGACGCCCTTGAACACGATGCGTTTTCCGTTCAGCGTCATGATGCCGTTGTCCATCGCAAAACGCCGGAAGCCGACTTTTTGCGGAACGATTTCGACGACATTTCCATCCGCATCATACAAGGTAATCAATAGTTCATATAAAAACGGCTCCTCCGCACTCCAGAGCATCGGTTCGTCCACTGTCATGTGAACCGCCGGATTTTCGCCGTTTACAAGTGTGATTTCTGTCCTGGCAGCTTCTGAGATATCGGAAAGCGTCAATTCTGCCCTGACAGAACCTTCTGCCTGTCTGGCCGTCACAGTCAGCGAAACCACCAGATCCGCCCTGGTGTAATCCGCATTCAAATCAGTCCGAATCCGAATGTCACTGACATGCGTGTCAGGAATCGCATACAGATAGACGCTCCGGAAAATTCCCGAGAAGCGGAAGAAATCCTGATCCTCGCACCAGCTTCCGCTCGTCCATTTGTACACCTGGACGGCAAGCTTGTTTTCACCCGCTTTCAGTACATCTGTCAGCTCAAAGTCCGACGGCGTGAAGCTGTCCTCGCTGTAGCCGACATAACTGCCATTGCACCAGAGTGTAAATCCGCTCTCGACACCCTGAAAGGAAACAAAGACCCGCTTTCCCGCAAACTGCGCAGGCACGGTAAAGTATTTGACATAGCTTGCTGTCGGATTGAAGCGTGTCGGTATCTCACCCGGCTCAACGACCTCATGCCCGTCCCACGGATACTGCACATTGACATACTGGGGCTTGTCATATCCCTCGAGCTGGATATGCGCGGGTACACGGATGTCATCCCAGCTGCGGCAGTCTGTGTCATTTTTGAAAAAATTGTCCGGCGCATCCTCCATATTTTTTGCATATTTGAATTTCCAGACACCGTCCAGCGACTGTTTCAGGCTCTGGATATTCTGTACAAATTCGGCTTCGCTCAGATAATACTTGTGGTCTGAGTGCGCCGCGATTCGATTCTCCCCATAAAACAGGGGATTCTTTATTTTTTCATCCATCATAAATATCCTCTTTTTCACGCTACCACCCTTTCAGGGCAGATATTTTATATTCCAGAAGCTTCCCCTCATGGTTGTCAGGGCGTTTCTTCCACTGATATGGTGAAGTGCCGATAATGCGCCGGAAATTCCGGTTAAATGTCGACGGCGTGATAAATCCCACCTTTTCCGCCACATCCTCCATGCTGATATCCGTCTTGTCAATCAGCTCGCACGCCTTTTTCACACGCACGAAGTTCACATACTCGACCGGTGTCATGTTCATCTTTTCCTGAAATACGCGCCTGAAATGGGTCTCGCTCATGTGGCATTCTTTCGCCAAATCCGCAATTTTAAAATTATCGGGATAATTTTTTTCCACGTATTCAATTGCATTTTCCAGTTGAAGGCTGTTGTACTTCCCGCATGGATGCCCCATTCCCCTGCCATTGAAACGCGCAATTTCAAACAGCAGCGAATAGACCAGGCCTGCCACACAGTCCCGGTAATGCTCCCCCTTGTTCTGCATTTCCTCAAAGACGGAACGAACAAGCGTGACAATCATGGGATTCTCCTCTGTCCTTATAAAAAATGCGTTTCTGCCAACTGCATCCATGATATCCCTGATTTCCTGCGCGGATTTTCCCCCTTGCCTTAGTATGTCCCCGGGGCTGACATAGATATACTCCCAGAATGCCCTGACATCTGTGTCACTTTTTGTCACATGCAGAAAGTTTGCCGGTATGCATGAGACCATTCCCGAACCGAAACGGTACATCGCGTCCTCTATGACCAGGTCTCCGTCCCCATAATGGCAGTAACCAATCTCCATCAGGTTGTGAAAATGCATGTTGTCTATGTTTTCCCCATAAACCTGTATCCACTTTTCCCCCATCAGCACCAGTACCGGCTCCTCCTGTGGCACCTCATAAAACCGGAATTCCGCAGTCCTCTTTTTCTTCTTCGGCATATTCATCCTCCATGTCGCCAGCTCGTGCACCTTTAAAAAAGTGTGGAGGCCCTGGTGACCAGTTCGTAATCCACCCGGGTTTTCCCCTGAACCTCCATGCCGCCGATATAATCCAAAAGCGTTTTGCAGGTCAGCGCCCCGAGCGCCTTATCGTCAAACCCAAGTGAAGTTATGGCAGGCTTATTATTTTTCAGCAGTGCGCTGTCATAAAAGGAAGCTACCTGAATCTGCTGTGGAACAGCAATGTCTTTTTTCGCAAGAATCTGCAATACAGACAGGCAGACGACATCATCCATGCAGACAATACACTCTGCCCTGGCGCGTATCAGGCATTCAACCGCATCCTGTATCCTTGCCGGACTGTCGCAGTCCTCGAAGACAAGCGTCTCATCCAGTTCCTGCCGTGCACGCACAAAAGCTTCCTGATAGCCGCGCATTCTGGTGCGGTTGACGACATAGTTTTTGCTGCCGCCTATCAGCCCGATTTTTCTCAAGCCGCTGTCCAGCATACGGCTTATCATCTCCCGGCAGCCTGACTTGTGGTCATTGTCAACCTGCAGGATGTTTTTGTCTCCTGAAGTGCCCATCAGCACAAACGGAATATTATGCTCTTTCAGGAGATACACATTCCTGTCCTCTATCATGGAACGGCTGAGAATCACGCCGTCCATCTTATTGTTTGCAATCATGCGTTCAAGATTTGCGGAGGAATTTGCGGATGTCGTCACAAGCATGACATCATAGTCATGTGCGGACGCCTCCTCGCAAATTCCCTGCATACTGTTCTGGAAAAAAGGCATATCCGCAAGATTACAGTCTCCGGGAATCACAAGCGCAATGTTGTATGTCTTTTTCTGCGCAAGCCCTTTTGCAATCACGTTTGGTTTATAGTCATTGGCAGCTATGTAATCCAGCACCCTCTGCCTGGTGTCCTCGCCAATGCGCCCCTTGCCTGATATTGCCCGCGAAACTGTCGTTTTCGAGACACTCAGTGCCTCCGCGACATCAGAAATCGTAATCTTATGGTTCGCCATCCCTTCATTGCGAAATACTTCCATATATCATTCCTTTACGTGTATCAGATGGATTCAATAAAGCGCTGGAATGCTGCCCTGCCCTCGTCGTCCCGCTTGTAGACGCCTGCGTGTTCAAGCACCTTTCCAAACACGATACCCACTTCCTTCTGAATGATGTCCATCACATTGTCCGGATTGACGTCGTCATATGCGGGAAGAAACGCGTCTACCCAGTCTGCATGCTTTTCAAGCACTTCATTCCTGCGGATGTCCTCCTTCGCAAGAATCGCACCGGCAAGCTGTTCCAGCTCTGACTTTAATCTGGAAGGGAGCACCGCAAGTCCCATCACCTCAATCAGCCCGATATTTTCTTTCTTGATATGGTGCAGCTCCGCGTGCGGATGATAGACGCCAAGCGGATGTTCCTCCGTCGTGATATTGTTCCTGAGCACCAGGTCAAGTTCATATTTGTCACCGCGTTTTCTCGCAATCGGCGTGATGGTATTGTGTGGTTCCCCATCCGTCTCCGCAAAAATAAATGCTGCCTCATCCGTATACCCGCGCCATTTTGTAAGAATGACATCCGCAAGCTCGATGATTCTGTTGTAATCCTTATGGGAAAGACGGATAACGGACATCGGCCACTTGACAATACCGGCGCTGATATCCTCAAAGCCCTTGACCGTAAACGCCTTCTCGACCGGTGCCTTTGCCATCGCAAACTCATAGTTGCCGCCCTGGAAATGGTCATGGCTCAGGATGGAACCACCCACGATAGGCAAATCCGCATTGGAGCCCACAAAATAGTGCGGGAACTGCTCCACAAAATTGAAGAGCTTGACAAACGTGTCATGTTCAATCTTCATCGGAATGTGCTGGCTGTTAAACACGATGCAGTGCTCATTGTAATATACATACGGCGAATACTGGAATCCCCACTTGTTTCCCTGAATCGTGACAGGGATAATCCTGTGGTTCTGTCTTGCCGGATGGTTTACGCGTCCCGCATACCCCTCATTTTCCATGCACAGCTGGCACTTGGGATATCCGCTCTGTTTCGCATTCTTGGCAGCCGCGATTGCCTTGGGATCCTTCTCCGGCTTTGAAAGGTTAATGGTAATGTCCATCTCGCCATACGCTGTATCCGCCTTCCATTTCTTGTCACGCGCAATGCGGTAACGCCTGATATAGTCTGTGTTCTGGCTGAATGCATAGTACCAGTCCGTTGCCGCTTTTGCGCCTTTCTCCTCATACAGCTTCTGAAAAGCACCGATTACGTCCGAGGGACGCGGAACAAGCATCCCCATGATTTTTGTGTCAAACAAATCCCTGTATACAACACTGTCGTCCGGAAGCATTCCTTTTTCCACAGCATAGTCAAGCATCTGTTTTAACAGTCCCTCGAGGTCAAATGCCGCCACATCCGTGATGGCTTCCAGATTCTGCGGCTCCTCATACTCATCCAGCCCGAACAGCTCAAGCAGCGTGTTGGTGACGTAGACCTTATCCGCCTCATCGACCAGCCCTGCCGCAATACCATAGTTTACAAGCTCTGCTATATTCTCTGTAATCATCGTCCCATTCTCCTTTTTTTATTTTGGCTGATAGTCCCTGATAACCTGTAGTGCCGGAAGTGCATTTCCATCATAGTCAAACAGCGCCTGGTTGGCCCACTCGTTTCCTCCCGGTCCTGCCTCCCTGATATATGCGAGCGCCTCATCCGTTGCCCAGCCGCTGCCCTCCACCGGAAGCCATCCTGCCTCCCAGTAGAAGAATCCCCTGCCTTTGTTCTCCGGGACATTCTCAAGCGTCTCAAGAAAGGCTTTCATAAATTCACACTGTCCGTCCTTTGTCATGGGGAACGGTACCTTTTCGCAGAGTGCCGGTCTTGTCGCCATCCCCTTGCGCTTCTCCGGCGCAAGCTTTTCGTATGCGGCATAATCCTCCATCGTGTGCCCCATGGAAACCTCTGCGATGACAAGCTCTTTTCCATAACGAACCGCTATGTCATTCATGTTGTTTGACAGGTCGCCAAGCGTGCCATGCCAGAAGGGATAGTAGGAAAGTCCGATAATGTCAAAATCCTCTCCCTTGTTGACATTGATATACTGGTCAAACCATTCCCTGTACAGCGCGTTGTTGCCGCCGTTGTCCAGGTGTATCATAATCTTTGCAGTCGGACATGTCTCCTTCACCGCCCGGATGCCCGCACTGACAAAGCGTGCGATGTTGGCATAGTTGGGCACCTGTCCCTCCGGCCAGAGCAGTCCGTTGGAAAGCTCATTGCCCACCTGCACCATGTCGGGAACAGCACCTTCGCTGATAAAGCCTGTCATCTTTTCCCTGGTAAAGTCATATACTGCCTGTTCGAGCCAGCTGGCATCATATCCCTCCCACGCCTTTGGCTTGCGCTGCTTTCCGGGGTCTGCCCAGAAATCGCTGTAGTGAAAATCAAGCAGAAATCCGAGTCCCGCAGCCTTCACGCGCTTTGCCATGCGCAGCGTCGTTTCATAGTCCGTGTTTCCGGCGCCATACGGCTTTCCTTCCGGCGACTTGGGGTCATTCCAGAGCCTGAGGCGGATATAGTTGGTGTCATAGCGCTTAAGGATTTCGATTAATTCCCCTTCCCTGCCATCGTCATAATATTTTGCGCCCAGCTTTTCAATTTCGTCCAATGATGAGATGTCCATTCCTTTGATATAATCCAGCATACTTTTTCTCCACTTTCTTCCCTTTGGGATATCCTGTCTTTTTGCTCTTTGCGCAACCGCTTGCGCATCTGTATTTATCATAACAAAGCCAGTCCCATAAGTCAATATTCCAGCGCATAATCTATATAAAAAAATGCGCTGTCTTTTTGTTACTTTTATACAAAACCCCGGCAGTTTCCTTTCCGCGTCCGTGTGCATAGAAAGGGAAACAACGCACTTCGCTACGCTATCCCCCTTTCTAAATTCAAGAATTATTATCTGTTCATTTCCAGCTGTGGTCCTGTGGACTGGTGATTCCGAATGATTCCGTCAATTTCCTTTAAGTCAGAGGACGGCAAGTCACCAGGAATTGTGTTCTTGACTGCCGCCGTCGCATTTCCGTACTCCATCGCCTTCGTGCAGTCCATGTTGTGGGACAGCAGTCCGTACAATGCGCCTGATATATATGCGTCGCCGCTGCCAATGCGGTCTACCACATCAATATTTTCGTATGGTTTTTCCTGCACATAGGTGTCGTGAATCGCGTCATAGATGCAGGAGCCAAACGAGTGAATCTTTGGCGAGTGGACGATGCGCTGTGTGGAGGCAACGACACTGATATGATAATCTTTTGTGAAGCTCTTCATCATTTCCTGCACTGTGCCTTCTTTTTTGAATGTGAGTCTCGCCGTTTCTTCCGAGCAGAAAAAAACATCTACATATGGAAGTATCTGCTCAATGCACGCTTTTGCCTCCTCGCCTGTCCATAAGTTCCCCCTGAAATTCACATCGAAGGATATCAGCGTGCCGCACTCCTTGAAACGCTTTATCATCTCAATGGCAGTCTCCCTTGTCTTCTGCCCCAGCGCAAGCGTGATGCCTGTCGTGTGGAAACAGCGTGTCGAGGTGAACATCTCCTCCGGAAAATCATCTATTGATATCTGGGTAAACGCCGTGTTTTTCCTGTCGTACACTACATTTGGCTTTCTTGGATGCGCCCCGTACTCGTAATAATATATGCCAAGCCTTGCGTCCTTTGACTTGTCATATACCAGATAATCGTCACTGACACCGCAGAAACGCACCCTGTTTTGTATGTATCTTCCCAGGTCATTTGCCGGAACCCTTGATATGATGCCCGTGCGCAGACCCAGAAGCGACGTGCCTGATACAACGTTGAGTTCCGCGCCGCCTGCCTGTTTCTGGAACGCGTCCCCCCTGGTCAGGCGCTCATTTACCGGAGGTGAGAGACGCAGCAGAATCTCCCCGAGCGCCAACAAATCAAATCCCCTTCGTTTGAATGTTTCTTTCCTTGTATCCATACGCATCACTCCTCATATAAATTAAATTTTTACCGATCCTTGCATACCGCGTCTGGCTGTAAGCCCTTACAGCATCTATTGTACCACACAGGTCTGAAAATATCCACCTTTTTCGAATATTGGTGTTCACAAATTTATCACACTTAGATAACATTTGAAACACAATTTCAGTTTATATTATAACCATAGCAGCGATACAAAACATTTTCAAATAAAAAATTTGTTTGTTGAAAGGAGATATCCATTATGTACGAAAATAACGACAACTATTCACAGCAGCCGGAATCACAGGGAAGCTCAGGCCATGTATACCAGGAATATTATTATTCTGCCGGGGCTCCAAACGGAAATTACGGACAGACCATCGATGCGGCGCCCGCCAGAAAGGCGAAAAAGACAGGCGGTTTTGGAAAGAAGGCAGTCTCTGTCGCATGTCTCGGGCTGGTGTTTGGCGTGTCGGCAGGCGCGGCTTTCAGTATTCCGGCATCCTTTGCGGCAAAAGACCTGCGGGCTGCCAAGCTTGAAGTGCAGCAGATGCAGAGTTCCCTGAACACCTCAGGCAAAACGCCGCTCTCAACAACGGCAAACTCCCTTTCCGCTTCCAATGCCGTCATGAACGCGGACAGCTCGGCGACGGTAGCCGCAATCGTTGACAACTGCCTGCCAAGTGTCGTTTCCATTACCAACAAGGGCGTAACGGAGGTGCGCACCATGTTCGGCACTTACCAGCAGGATGCCGAGAGCAGCGGTTCCGGCATCATTATCGGCGAGAACGACAAAGAACTTTTAATCGTTACAAATTACCATGTTGTTTCCGGAAGCAATGAGTTAAGCGTAGTATTCAGCTATGATGAGGACAGCGACAATCCATCACTGGTAGGCGCAAAAATCAAAGGCTATGTCGCAGACAAGGACCTCGCCGTCATCTCCGTTTCCCTTGACGATATCACCGACGAGATGCGCTCCAAGATAAAGGTTGCCACGATAGGTGATTCCTCAAGCCTTACGCTCGGTCAGGAGGTTGTCGCAATCGGAAACGCACTGGGCTATGGACAGTCCGTGACAACCGGCATTATCAGCGCCCTTGGGCGAAACGTGACGGTGTCCGATGACAACGGCGGGGAAATCACAAACAAACTAATCCAGACAGATGCTGCCATCAATCCGGGGAATTCAGGCGGAGCCCTCTTAAACATGAACGGGGAATTAATCGGCATCAATTCCGTGAAGGTTTCCTCCAGCTCTGTTGAAGGCATGGGATATGCAATCCCGATATCCGACGTGCAGTCCATTATCGAGGAGCTTATGCTGAAAGAGACAAGGGATGTCGTAGCGGAGGAAAACCGCGGTTATCTTGGCATCAATCCGATTGACGTGACAAATGAAATTTACGAGACATACGGAATGCCTGTCGGCATTTACATCAACAATGTATACGACAATTCCCCTGCTGCCAACGCGGGTCTGGTCAAGGGAAACATTATCACAAAGTTTGATGGTCAGACGGTAAAGAGCAAAAACGAACTCACCTCGCTGATGACTTACTACAAGGCAGGCGAAACCGTTGACGTTATCGCCATGGTTCAGAGCTCCGAAGGATATGTTGAAAAAACATTTCAGGTCACGCTTGGAAACAATGAGATTTTCGGGGATGACGCAGAAACCGCAGAGACACAGCAGAAGCGGCAGCCCGACAACAATGCGGGTGACTACTACAACCCATTTAACTACTTCTGGTCTATCCCTTAATATACAATTATATTGCAAAATGGGCAGGGGAAAAGCTTTTCCCCTGCCCATTTGCATATTCACAACTCTATTTTTGCCCTTTCCGCTATTGCGGGAATGCATAGCTGCGGGTTAATCGCTTCCGTGCTCTCCACTGCCATGCCCTGTACTGCCAGACCGATTTTTGCCATCTGCCTGACACCCAGATGCTTCATAAACCCAAAAACCACACCTGCCATGAATGCATCCTTTGCACCGTTCCAATTGACAATTTCACCGTTTGTACCATTCATCATCAGCTGTTCGTCATTACATGCATAGTATACACCCTTGTTTTCCATTACGATAAAAACATTTTTCACGCCGCTTTCCAAAATTATATCCGCCACGCGCTCGAGGGAATCCTTGTCTGTAATATGTACGCCGCCGCCAAGCACCTCTGCCTCCGCCTTGTTTGCCACCACTGTAGTAAGCTTATCCAGAACCGGAAGTAATTTCTCTGCCTTTTTTGTTGACACCGAGGATGCAAAGACAGGCGCCTTGCAGTTTGCACAGACATGCTCGATTGTCTGTGTCGGTATATTGGTGTCAAGCACAACCAGCCGCGCCCTGTTCATCTGCTCCATCTTGGATGCGATATATTTTGCAGTCAGGTTCTCATAGATGCCGGTATCGGACACCGCAAGCTTCATATTTCCCCTTTCATCCGTTATATACAGATACGTCGAAGTGTCCCCCTTGGCAGTCTTTAAGGAATCTGTAATGTCAATCCCCAAGTCCTCGCAGCTTTCAATAATCCTGCGCGCATTGGTGTCACCGCCGATGGCGGTAATGAATTTTACGTCGACACCGAGCAGCCTTAGGTTGTGGGCTATATTCCTTCCGACGCCGCCAAGGGAGCGGATTGTCCTGCCGGCGTTGGAATCCTCCTCAACCAGCGCATCCTCTGGTATTCCTCCAATATCAATATTGGCGCCCCCGACAACGGTACAGTAGCTTGGTCCGTTTGTCACATATCCCTTTCCAAGAATATACCCTTTTTTCATCAGATTAGAGATATGGACTGCTGCTGAAGAACGGGCTATCCCTGCCTTTGCTGCGAGCTCCTCCTGTGAGATCATCGGGTTCTCCGTTATCCACTGAAATATCTGTGCCTCTCTGTTTGTCATTATAAACTCCTTTTCTCCATCTACTAAATATCTAAGAAAGTGCCATTATTTGCTATTTTTTTAATGATAACACCCTAAAAAAACACTGTCAATGCAATATTATGTAACGCGCGAAACAAAATATCGATTGTCACTGCCACTCCGTTCCGGCAATGAATAAAAATCCATTTTCCAGTGTACATTCCGCCTGCAATTTGCTATACTTATACTGGCAGTCGAAAATACTGACTGCCCAGCATAAACGGGCAGGAAAATGCCAGATAATCAGAATAATTTTCAGGAGGTTTTTATATATGAGCAAAAAGAAAGTCGTCGTCGCGCTGGGACATGATGCGCTGGGCTCCACAATCCTCAAACAGCTTGATGCCGTCAGAAAGACTGCAAAGGCACTTGCGGACTTAGTGGAGGCAGATTACCAGCTGACAATCACGCATAGCAATGGGCACCAGGTGAGCATGATTCACAAGGCAATGACCGAGCTGCGCCGGATTTATCCGGACTATACGCCCGCGCCCATGTGTGTGTGTTCTGCGATGAGCCAGGGCTATGTGGGCTATGATATCCAGAATTCCCTCAAATCCGAGCTTCTAAGCCGCGGCATCTCAAAACCGGTCAGCACAATCCTGACACAGGTGACTGTAGACCCATATGACGAGGCATTCTATGAACCCAAAAAGGCGATTGGAAGATATATGTCCAAGGAGGATGCCGACATCGAGGTGAATAAAGGAAACTACGTGACACAGCAAGGAGACGGCTACCGCAGGATTGTTGCCGCGCCGCAGCCGATTGACATTGTTGAAATCGAGGCAATCAAGGCGCTTTCCGATGCCGACCAGATTGTCATTGCGTGCGGCGGCGGCGGTATTCCCGTCATTGAGCAGCAGCATGTGTTAAAGGGCGCCTCCGCCGTAATCGAAAAGGACAGCATCGCAGGCAGGCTTGCATCCGACTTAAAGGCGGACGAGCTGCTCATCTTGACAAGCGTCGATTATGTGTACCTGGACTTTGGAAAAGACAGCGAACAGCCCTTAAAAACAATGACTGTCGCCGATGCCAAAAAGTACATTGCGGACGGACAGTTCGGCGAGACGGACATGCTTCCAAAAATCATGGCTGCAATCTCCTATCTCGAAGCCGTTCCCTCAGGCAGGGTTGTCATCACTTCCCTCACCAAAACGGCAGACGCAGTCAACGAAAAAGTGGGGACTGTCATTACCGCTTAATTTTTGTCCAGCCCGCTTATCACGAACAGCATGGCGCCAATTATGATTCCAAAGTCAGCGAGGTTAAATACAATGGTGTTCAGCCTGTCTACAAGCCTTTTCCATATCCGGAGCCTGCATCTTCCTGTGTCTATGTGAAAAGAAAAATAATCGACCACGTATTTTCTTTTCAGGCGGTCATATGTATTGCTGTAGGCTCCCCCGAGTATCAGGGCTAGACCTGTATTTAACAGCCCCCTGCCTTTCATGCCGAGCGTCACGACAAACATTCCTGTCACAAAGGCACTGAACACGAGCGAGAGCAGCGCCACAAAATGCTGGTGCTTCTCTCCTATATTCAGCATGGCGCCTCTGTTGTGGTATTTTTTTACGACTATCTTTTCACCGAACGGTAATCTGCCACCCGGACTTTCGCCTTTTTCCACAAAATGCTTAATGATGCCGTCCCCGGCAAAAAGTGACACAATTGTCATAATATATGGCATATCCCCACGCCCTCCTATCATTGATACTCTAACGCTATCACAGGCGTGGGGATATGTCAATCGGAACTATCTTGATATATTTCCTTGTATTACTGTGTCCGCGGCATCATTATTCCGCGCCGTGTTTGCATTGCTCGTGTCTGTCTCACTGGGATTCGTTCCCTCATTTTCTGTTCCGTTGGTGTTTGTGCCTGTGGCATTGCCGCCGTTCGTGCCTGTACCGCCGGGATTTACCGTAGTTGAGCCATTTGTATTTGTTCCATTCGAATTTGTTCCATTGTTATTGGTTCCATTCGTGTTTGTGTCCTGCGCGTTTGTGCCGGTGCTGCTGATATTTTTTACGTCAAGCCTGTCATGCAGACCCCTGTAAAACTCTTCCATGGTGTCGTTAATCTTAAAGTCGTTTGACTGTAAAACATTGATATACTCTGCAACGATTTTTCCGAGGTTGCTGTCCTTATTTGCCTCTGCAAACTGCTGGTAGTACTGAAGCGATTCCCTGTCGACCACGTCATTTGTCTCGCCCTTGTAATAGTGCTCAATGCCTTGTGTCCTGTCATACCCGCCGCTGATTGCGTTGGTCGCAATTTCCTCATACAGTCTTGCCGCGGCATCGGAGGACGTTTCGTTTGGATATTTTGCCAGATGCTGCTCGAACAGCACCGCACGCTCTAACATTTCTGACAAGGTCATGTTGATTTCTTTCCTGTTTTCCTCATTGGACATTGCCATTGACGGCTTTTCGCCCTCAAGGCGCATCAGCTCCATAAAGGCTATCATGTCCTCCGGCATATACTGTCTGCTGTCCTCAAGCCTTGTAAAATCAATGTCCCTGACATCGCTTCCAAAACCTAACAGACCTTTAAAAAAATTCTTTACATCACTTACTGCCGCGCCTGCAATATTGGTGTTGATATAGTCAATAATACTGTTGGGGTCGGTATTTTCGTCCCCTATCATCGCGTCAAAATCACTGTAGTCGCCTGCCGCGGCGCCAGAACCACCTTCAGTGCCGTCTTCGTTTGCGCCGTCGCTGCTGCCGCTCTCATTGGTCTGGGACTGGTCCACGCCTGTCAGCGGGTCTTTGTTCTGGTTCGTGTTGCTGCGCTTGCCGCAAGCGGATATCGAGAGCGCACAGGTGAGGCAGACTGCTGTGAGCACGGCCTTGTGTGCCATTGATTTTCTGGTGTTGACTGGTTTTTCTTTTATCAATATTTTTTTCATAATGAATCCTCCATGAGTTGCTAAGTTACTGTGTTTGTCTTAGCATTTCTCACTTTCGGAAAATTATGCAGGGAGATGGGGGTTTTGAAAAAAATACTTATTCTTCATCCGCCGTCCAAAAATCTTCGATACTTATCTTTGGAAGCGACTTTACATTCAAATTATGGTAGGTTGATAATGAACTGAGCTGTTCACGAATCATACTGTACTCCTGAACGATTTCTTTGGCTTCTTTCTGGTAGAGACATTGTACAATCTGTTGAAATTGCCGTTCAAAATATTGTTTCAAGCGAGCCGCATTTTCCAAAAGCCATATGATAAACGGATGATCCGATGTAATTCCCCTGCGATAATCTGAATCAGCATTACAAATATATTTTCGACTTTTATCACTCGCAGCTTTACAGAACATCATTGGTGGGAAAATATCATACACATCTTCGCTCGAAGCCTTTTCTTTTGGGTAAAATGATATAATCTGTCCCTGCTCATAATTTATTGTCATGGAATAATTATCCTGTAGATAAGCAAGCGCATACTTATATATGATATGCTTTATATCGCGACCAAATATTGCATGTATACCATCATGAAATTCCAATCCTAAATCTACCTTTTTTTGAAAAGTCTGTATAATTTCTTCTACACAATTTTGATTATTTTGAGTCATCCACTGCCCTACAGAAGAATTAACGATTTCTCTCCACTCTGTTAAAGGAACATTATTCCACTCCTTCAATGCATACATATTGTTATGGAGAACAGAATGTTTATTTAAAAGACCACTAATTACCACCAACACTTTTAATGGTAAATCTACTATTTTAGAACGACTCACTTGAACCATAGGTTTCCATTCGCCATCTAATAAAATTATTATATTGTACCCATTTTTACGAGTATAATTATAACGTACCCCATCTGCTATCACACCTCGATATACACATGCAATATTGAAACTTTGCCTTAATCCCAATATTGAATTCATACCAAAGCACTGACATTCATCAATACCAAAGTTCATACCTTTTTCATGACAATAGTTTGAATAATATCTCCAAGCATCTTCCAATCTCAGCTGCCCCTGAAATGGATTCCAGGCTTCCCCTAACTGACCTTCTGTTTCAGGACAAGAAACAAATGTTTCAAACTTCTTCCCTATAGCGTCCGTTTCTGCTACTCCATACCTCTCTTTTAAATCATGCCAGCTGCCTAATACTATTCGCCTTTCTTTATCTTCTCTATAAATATGCCCCCTTGTATTTTTACTTAAAAGAGTGATAATTAGAACGTCTTCATCCATATATTCTACATGGCCAGACACTATATAATCCTGATCCTTTGCCCTCCACCGTAACTCTTTCTCAAATCGTACTTCATATTTTACAATCACACCGGAAAAATCCGGCAGAACTTGATTTTCCTCAGTATCCAGTGGTATCACCGTCATCACAATCTTAGGATAATTTCCCTGTACAGCAGGAAAGCACTCATCAAACTTTTTTTTCAGCTCCTCACTCAATTCATAAACATTTTCTCCTGCCATTTCTTGAACTGCCTGCATTGTTTCTTTATAAGTCCGTCCCACACGCTTATCATTATAATATACAGGCACTCTTGCCGCGCAGAGATATTTCTCAACCGTCTCGCGCAGATTCAAAGCCCCCAGCTTTCCCGGATTTAACCGGAGCACAATGGATGTGCCTGGTTTTACCCTGTAACCATTCCGTTCCACCCTGCCGTTATTGCTGTCATCATAAAAACTCGGCATAGGAAGCGGTACATCTGCCTGATGGTTCTCTGCCTGATTTTTAATTGTAAAGTAGCCTGTCAACCCTGTCACCGAAAGCCGCAGCCCATATTTTACTGCCTGTGAGGATCGCGAAACCGCCTCCTCCCGACTATTTTTTTCGGGATCAAAGTAAAGCGTTGACACCTCCACGCTGTCTCCGCAAAGAAAACAGGATAAGAATCCAATTCCAAAACGACTGATTCCACGAAACTCTTTTGTGTGACCATGGGCAGATAAATCCCTTTTCAGTTCCTGCGAAGTATAGTAAGAATTTCCAACCTTCAAAAAATAGCGCTGCATCATACCCAGTGTCATTCCAGTCCCCTGGTCGTCGATCCGGAACCACAGATTTCCCTCACTGTCACTCCATTCCCAGAAATAAATGCGCGCATCTTCCAGCACAAACGAAGAATCCATCTGATCGCGAAGCAGTGTCGCATCAATTGCGTTCTGTAACAGCTCACGCACAAACACATCGCGATTATCATAAAGATTTTCCCCCATCAACAGCGTCAGAATCCGATCCTGATCCATTGTAAGGCAGAAATCACCGCTCATATATCCGTCAGATTCAATTTCCCTGCGCGAAACTGCACGCGGAAACGTAAATTCCTGCCGCCATCCTGCTTTACAATATCTCTGTAATCTGGCGCAATTCCCCAGTTCATCATCCACCCAGTCCAGAAAGTTCCTGACTGCGTGCTCAATCGCCGGATTTTTACATCGCGCTTTATATGGCAGTTCCTTCGCGGACGGCGAATCCGGATACCGAAAGCCCGCCGATGCCTGATGTTTGTCCCATTCCTCACGGCTCTTTTCACTGTATGCCGTGTTGCCATACAGCACCCTCGGTGCACGCGTATCGTCAAAATCCAGCAAATCCGCCAGCCGAAGCAGCAGCGCACAAAACAAGGGATCCACATTACCTGCTTCCAGATATTGCAAATCCGGATTGTTCTGTAATTCCATTGGCTCTTCCCCATGTGCCTGACAGACGGCTAAAATATACCGTTTCGAAATAATTTGCACGGGACAGCCCGCAAACAAATCCTTCCACGCATTACCCGACAACACATCAGAAACCCGAAACGGATGCAGTGTGCGAAGATACCACTGCCGAACCTCTTCTGACCAGTCATCTGGCGTATAGCCAATCAGCTCCGGACAATGCTCTGCCAAAAACTTTTTGTAACCCGCCTCATCCTCAAAGCAAAACGCCTTATCATCTTCTGTGTAAACCATTCCCAGGTCATGCAGCGATGCCGCCAGAATCAGAAGCTCAATTTCCTCAGCCGTCAGTTTCTCCGTCCAGTCACCCAGCAGCCCGCCCATGGCGTCCAGCACATTTAAAACATGTGTCTCATCATGCAGCGTATAATTTCTGAATTCCTGCGCTACTTCCTTTAAATTTATTACAGCCGTTTCATAAACTTTTTTCATCCAGGTTATTCTTTCATCATTTGCCGGCAATTTATTCAAATAAACATGCCACAGCTTCGTATTCTCCAATACACTTGACCGTTTCATCATCATCCTCTAACCACCTTACTTTTGTATCTCTGCAAATACTCTTTGGTACCAAGCCAAATGCATCGCCTTAGCGGCATATTTCCCCTGCATGAGGCTGCACAATCGAGTAGGGGAATGACCTTCTCCACTACTCGCGCGCCGGGCGTCCGTCAGCTCGCTGACATATTCCCTTTGGACGCCCGTGTGCATAAAAAGCTATTAGTACTTCGTAATATCATTACTAATAGCTTACCATATTTTTATAATAAAAGAAATATATAACTTTTGATGACTTTTTCAAGTTTTACAATGCTCTGCCGCCAGTGCACTTATCCGCTAAAAGCGCTATCTCGTATTCATGGATTCCGTATCCCAGCAGCTGCATGATTTGCAACTCATCCTCCGCATCCAGAACCGCATTGTGTGTCTCACTGTACTGCTTATCCTTACGAAGCATTTTCAGTACATTTTCAACGCCGTATCCGCATTTTAACCTTCCTGTCTTATAACACTCCGCAGAATCCGGTATCGCCTTATTATATTGACGGTATGCTGCCAGACGCATGATGTCATACCACATATACCCCGAATATTCTGGCAGATGCCGCTTATCAAAAGATGCATTGTATGCAAATAATTTCTGCACATGATAGGCATCCAGCCAATGTTTCATGCTTTTTAACGCATGTTTTCTATCGGCAACGTGCGTACCTTCCCTATCAAGCCGCAATTCAGAGGAGAACATTCCACCCACTTTGTATTCTGGGTCAATTATGTAATATCTGGAATCCACTTTTTTCCTTGTCTCTGAATCAGCGACGACGATGCCAATCGACATGACCTCGTCATTCCAGTTTGTCTCTGTGTCAATTACTGCAAATTTTTCTATAGTATCTCCTTCTTTCTTCATAATGTAATCACTTTTTATTTCCGCCTTAATTCGCCGCTTTGATTGAAAAAAGCATCAAAATCATCTTCTCATCATCCCCCTCGCCCAATCCCGGCAAGAAACTCAAACACCCCCGCCACGTCGAGCCGTCCATATCCCCATTCCCTATTCGGAAACTCCATAAAGCTGTCGCGCTCCGCGCCCCGGATAAGGTAGTTTTTGATGTTGACGGAATTGACCAGAATGTCATTGCTGTCCACAACCGCCCATTCCATGAGCTGTGCACAGCCGCCTGCCGTGATGGCTGCCGCCACGCTCGCTCCGCTCCTGTCCCCGAACGGAGTTGATACGTTGACGCCAGGCGCCGCGATATCCGGCACAATATAATTATCTCGCGCGTAACCGCGCCCGGAGCTTGCCGCGATGCTGTCATTGGTAATCTGGTAGGCGGCTGCAGTCACAACGCTGTGAACATACGCCGGTTCCGTGATTGTCGTATACGGATTCGGCTCCAGAAAATATGTTTCAGACCACAAAAAGTCTGTGATGGGCAGCCATATGTGAAACTGCCCGCCTACCGTATTTCCCTCTGAATTAATCCGGATGCTCCAGACCCCCTGTGTCGGATCCGAAAAACGGAAGCGGATAATCTCCGCACCGGAAAGTGTTTCCACGAGCTGGTATTCCACCACAATCCTCGTCTTTTCATAGACAAACGTGAACTCCTGCGGAATGTAATTCCTCGGATTGTTCCACCGCGCCCGCTCACCTCCCGGCGTCACGATGGCTGCGTTGTAAAAATACGGGGCATCGCCCCACAAATCCATGATGAATCCCTTATTGTCCTCCCCCACACGAAGCTCAACATCATGGTATGTCTGGCTGTCACTTATTTCGCCAAAATAATGATGTGCCGCGTTTCCCTCATTGCCGCCCGCGATGACGGTCACCCTGCTTTTCTGTGTGCTGACATAGTCAAGATACCTTCCGAGCAGTCCCGCACCCGTATGGTCACCATAACTCGTTCCAATCCCAAGACAGATGACAAGAGGCCGCGTCAGAATCAGCACATATTTCTGCAAATACTGAATCGCCTGCAGGATATCAGCCTCACTGTAGCATGGCACTCCGGGTGGTATCTTGTAATAGTCCCTCAGGTAGGGTTTCGCCTCCTTCAGCTTTACAACCGCAATCTGGCAGTCAGGCGCTGCACCTATGAAGCTGCCATTCTCAATCGAGCTTCCGGCTGCCAGGCTCGCCATTACGCTCCCATGGCCGTTTGCATCTGTACTTGGCACAATAGAAAATGGGTCATCGCTCGCAAGCGCCTCATTAATCATCTCATTGGTGTATTCCGTTCCATACTGGAACCCCTCCGGAGGAATACCGGTCTGAATCGTCTGATCCCAAATACTTACAATGCGGCTTCTTCCTGCAAAATCACGAAAAACAGGCTCCTGATAACGAATTCCCGTATCAATAAAACCTATCGTGACATTCTTTCCGGTAAGGTTAAGCGGCTCCCTCTGTGCTGCCAGGATTCCCGACTCCGCCAGACTCAGCGTATTGAGCGCCGTGTTCTGCGAAGCCTTCAGATTTTGTGCCGGGATACCTTCCATCAGCCCATAGCATTTTGGCGTGAGGGCGTATGCCCGCTGTCCAAATCTGTAGTCCTCTGTACTGTTCCGGTCTATGTATAATATTCCCCATTCGCCAGTTAACCGATGAAAGCAGTAATCAAATGGTAATTCATACTGATATTCCTCCGGCAAAATGGCATCTCCCAATATATCCGCATAGTCATTTGACAATATTCGTTCCTTACAGGTCACTTGTTTTCCCCGCAAAAAAGTTATTACTATAATCTATGCCGCCCAACATACAATATCACATTTTTTAAACACGCTCGAGCATTTCATTCCTCTTCGTGTCCCTCCCGCGGCACACTGTCCAGCTGATACATGCTTCTGTCAAACCGCACTTTAAACTGGATGTTTTTGTGGCTGACATGGTAAAACGCCAGTGACACAATCACAATACCGACTGCAATCCCGAGTGCTATGATAATTGTTTCATGCGCATACAGCTTCGCCTCATCTACGTTCGCATCCACAATCGCGCTCATGGTGTAATACAGCCTGCCCCCCGGCACAAGCGGAATAATGGCGGGAATAAGAAATACCGTTGCAGGCGCTTTTACGACCCTTGCCAGTACTTCCGCGTACAGCGTTGCCACCGCCGCAGGTATCAGGTTCTGCAATAGCAGCGACAACCCACATTCCACACAGATACAGTAGAGAAAGGTAGCGAACATTCCGCCCAGACAGCCGTATATGATTTTATTCCTTTTGATATTGATAATCAGACAGTACCCAAGTGTTCCTGCTGTCGCCGTCAATATCATGACAAAATATTTTTCCAAAAAATGCATCATCTCAACAATCCCCCGAGCATCATAATTGCCATACCAAATCCGGCAGCGATGGCGACCGCAATCATCAGTGCCTCGGCAAGCCGCAGGATACCGGTAATAATATCGCCGCACATCATATCCCTGAGGGAATTCATCAGGTTAATCCCCGGAACGAGCAGCATGATGCTCCCAATCATCACCTTGTCGGCGTTCTGCCCGATTCCGGCATATACTGCCAAAATGCAGAGTACCCCAGACACAACAGACAGCGCCAGGCTGTATACAACCCGGTTTCTGCCGTGGGAGGAGAAACAGTAATTCCACAGGTACATCAGCACCGACACGATTCCTGCGGCAAGACCATCCCGCAAATTGCCTCCGAAAAAAATGGCAAATGCCGATGCAAGCAGCACATAACCTGACAATTTCGACTTGTAAATCCGTCTTTTCTCCGGAGCCATTATCGTCCTGATATGCCGCTCAATCTCCGCGCAGGAAGGTTTTTTTTCGCAAATATAGCGCGACAGGGCATTTAGTTCCTCAAGTTTTTTCAAGTCCGTAGGGTATGGGTTGATGCGCCTTGTAAGGGTATAATTGCGCCCGTCATCCGTTTTCCAGCTTAAAATAATCAGGGACAGAATCGTAAATACATCCACGATTCCGCCGCCGTATGCCGTACAGATTCGCGTGACGGTATCTTCCACCCGCAGAATCTCCGCGCCGCAGCGCAGCATCGTCTCCCCCATGTCGAGCGCGCACTCCATGACAAGCGCCGGGTTTTCACAACATTGTTCCTTGTCCATTGCCATGTTTTCCTCCCGATTCATATTCTTTTACTATCATATTGCATTTTGTGCAGTTCGTCCATACTATTTCCACATTCTCAATTTTTTTATCATTTTTGCCATTATACGGCGCGATTGCCTTGACCGTTGTTTTTGAAAGTGTTATCATTTTAACAAATGGGTGTTTCCCTAAAATTAAGTGAATAACGAGGTGTTTCAAATGAGTAAAGGTTTTAAAGATTTACTGAAAAAGGTTTATGAGTGCGACCGCAAGACCGTTGCCGTTGCCGTTGCCGAGGATGAGCCGGTACTGGAAGCCGTACAGGCTGCCAGGGAAAAAGGCATTGCTGACGCAATCTTAGTCGGCGATGAGGGCAAGATCAGGGAAATTGCTGCCGGAATGAACATGGATCTGACAGGCTTTGAGATTATCAACGAACCTGACCATGTACAGGCGGCGCACACAGCGGTAAAGCTTGTGCACGACGGCAAGGCTGATATGTACATGAAAGGTCTTATCGACACCAAGAATTTCCTCAAGAGTGTTCTTGACAAGGAAGTCGGTCTTCGCACGGGCAAGGCGCTCTCCCATGTGTGCGTATTTGAAATCAAGGGCATCGACCGGCTTCTGTTCCTCTCGGACGTTGCGTTTATGACCTATCCCACGCTGGAAGACAAGGTTTCCATCATCAACAACACGGTTGAGGTCTGCCATGCATGCGGCATTGCAGAGCCAAAGGTAGCGCCGGTTGCCGCTGTTGAAGTTGTCAACCCGAAAATGCCCTGCACGGTTGATGCCGACGAGCTTACGAAAATGAATGCCGAGGGCAAGATTACCGGCTGTGTAATCGACGGTCCGCTCTCCATGGACATGGCAATTGACAGCGCTGCTGCCGCACACAAGGGCGGCACGGGCAGGAAGATTGCCGGGGATGCCGATGTCATCCTTTTCCCGGATATCCATTCCGGAAATCTTGTGTACAAGGTGCTGACGCATCTCTGTGACGTAAAAAATGGCAACATCCTGACTGGTACGGCTGCACCTGTCATCCTGACATCCCGGTCAGATTCATTTGAGGCGAAGCTCAACTCCATCGCGCTTGCCGCAGTTGTCGCAGAATCCATGAAAAATGCGAAATAGTATGTTAAAATAAATGAATACTGTCTTAGGAGGAAAACAACTATGTCAATCAAAAGTCTGATTATCAATCCGGGTTCTACTTCTACCAAAATCGGTGTCTTTGAGGATGAAACATTATTGTTTGAGGAGACGCTCAGACACTCTACGGAGGAGATATCCCAATATGCCACAATCGTGGATCAGAAGGATTTTCGCAAGAAAATCATCACGGACTTGCTGGCGCAGAAAAACTTCGACATCCAGTCACTGAATGTTGTCGTTGGACGCGGCGGCATGTTAAAACCAATTCCAGGTGGTACATATGCGGTGACTGACGCCCTGCTTGCCGACTTAAAGGTCGGTGTCCAGGGACAGCATGCCTCCAATCTCGGCGGCATCCTCGCAAGGGAAATTGCTGATTCCATCGGTGTTCCCTCATACATTGTCGACCCTGTTGTCGTGGATGAGCTGATGCCGATTGCAAGATACTCCGGTGTTCCTGAGCTCCCACGCACCAGCGTATTCCATGCATTGAACCAGAAGGCCGTGGCAAAGAGATATGCCAAGGAAATCGGCAGGCCCTACGATTCCCTGCGCTTAATCGTTGTCCACATGGGCGGCGGCGTATCAGTAGGCGCCCACGAAAACGGCAAGGTTATCGACGTGTTTAACGCACTTGACGGAGACGGGGCATTTTCTCCCGAGCGTGCCGGGGCTGTTCCCAGCGGTGCCCTTATCAAGATGTGCTTCTCCGGAACATACACGGAAAAAGAAATATACAGCAAGATTGTGGGCAAGGGCGGCTTTAATGCCTACCTTGGGACAAACGATATGCGCGAGGTGACAAAGCGCGCCAATGAGGGTGATGAAAAAGCTGTGGAGTCCAAAAAGGCATTCCTGCTGCAGGTGGCAAAGGATATCGGTTCCATGGCATGCGTACTTGGCGGAAAAGTTGACCAGATTATCGTTACCGGCGGAATCGCTTACGGTGCGGATGTAGTCGCAGCACTCAAGGACTATGCAGAGTGGATTGCACCTTTCACGGTTTATCCCGGCGAGGATGAACTTCTTGCCCTTGCACAGGGCGCCCTCCGCGTGCTGAACGGCGAAGAAAAACCTATGGAATATTAATAAAAAGCAGGCGAAAATGCCTGCTTTTTATTATGCGTAATTCATTTATAACCTCGTTTTAAAATCGTCATAGCCAAAGTGTTTCACGATTTCCCATGTGCCATCTTCTTTCAGTGCCACGATATCGGGAAGCGGCATGCCGTTAAAGGTATTGTTTTTCACCATGGAATAAATCGCCATGTCCCCGAAAATAAGCCGGTCTCCGACACACAGAGGCCGGTCAAAAGAATAGTCGCCAATCACGTCTCCCGCAAGGCAGGTCGGTCCCCCCAGCCTGTAGGTATATGCCTTGTCCCCTGCTTCCCCGCTGCCACAGAGCGGCGGTCTGTAGGGCATCTCGAGGACGTCAGGCATATGGCATGCCGCGGAAGTGTCGAGAATCGCATTTACCACACTGCCATTTTGAACCATTTCCAGTACTTCTGCCACCAGAAATCCCGCATTGAGCGCGACTGCCTCACCAGGTTCGAGATAAACCTGAATTCCGTACCGGTTCTGAACATACCTGACAAGCGCAATCAGCCTGTCCACATCATAATCCTCCCTTGTGATATGATGCCCCCCGCCCAAATTGAGCCACTTCATCTGATACAGGTATTTTCCAAACCTTTCTTCCACCGCTTTCATGGTTGCGGCGAGTGCGTCCGCATTCTGTTCACACAGACAGTGGAAGTGAAGTCCCGACAGTCCTTCCAGCTGATCCTCCCTGAAGTTTTCCAGTGTGACACCAAGCCTGGAACCCGGGGCACATGGGTCATAAATTGCATGTTCCTGTGTGGAATACGCCGGATTTATCCGGATTCCGCATGCCTTTTTCGCCGCCAGCGCCTTCTCCTTATACTTTTCCCACTGCCCAAAGGAGTTAAATACAATATGGTCACAGATATCCAGCAGTTCATCCATATGGGCTTCTGTGTATGCCGGGGAAAACACATGGTTCTCGCACCGCTTTGTTTTTCCGCCAATGTCGGTTATCTCCCTTTTGCAAAGCTCCTCATATCCAAGCCTTGCCTCATACAGGCCGCTTGCCGTCACTCCGTCCAGATATTTCCCTATCAGCGGATAATAATAATACATGGAAAATGCCTTCTGCGCCAGCAGTATCCTGCATCCTGCCTCATCACAGACATGGCGGAGCACCTCAAGGTTCCTCCTTAAAAGCTGCTCGCTTACAATGTAACATGGGGTCGCGACCTCGTGCTTTACTGCTTCAGCCGCCCGATAATCAATGCCCAATCCTTCAACCTCCCTTGATCCTGTTTGGACAGTGTATGATTACTCTAATCCACAAGAACCGGATGATGACTTTCCTGCCACGGAAGTCCCCATTTATTCAGGGCTTCCATATAGGGATCCGGATCAAACTCCTCCACCGTAAAGACACCTGGCTTGTTCCATTTTCCAGTCATAAGCATCATTGCGCCAACCATCGCCGGAACGCCTGTTGTATAGGAAATCGCCTGTGACCCGACTTCCCTGTAACACTCCTGGTGGTCGCAGACATTATATAGATAATACGTCTTATCCTTTCCGTCCTTTTTTCCGGTGAAAATACATCCAATATTCGTCTTGCCTGTCGTGCGTGGTCCCAGACTTGCCGGGTCAGGCAAGAGTGCCTTTAAAAACTGGATTGGCACAATTTCCCTGCCCTCGTAGCTGACTGGCGTCGTGGACAGCATGCCCACATCCTCAAGACAGCGCATATGGTCCAGATAACTTTGTCCAAATGTCATAAAAAACCGAATGCGGTTCACGCCGGGTATATTCTTCGCAAGTGACTCGATTTCCTCATGGTGCAGCAGATACATGTCCTTTTCACCCACCTGGTCAAAATAATACGTTCTCTTGATACTCATTGCCGGAACCTCAACCCAGTGCCCATTTTCCCAATAGCTGCCAGGCGCGGATACTTCCCGCAGGTTTATCTCGGGATTAAAATTGGTCGCAAATGCATATCCATGGTCGCCGCCGTTGCAGTCGAGAATGTCAATGGTCTGTATCTCGTCAAATTCATGCTTGAGCGCATAGGCGCAGTATGCCTGCGTCACACCCGGGTCAAAGCCCGAACCGAGCAGTGCCGTGATGCCCGCTTCCTCAAATTTTTTCCGGTATGCCCACTGCCACGAATAGTCAAAATATGCGGAGAAGCCTTCCTCCCGGCATCTCTTGTCATAAACCGCACGCCATGCAGGATCATCAATATTTTCTGGCTCATAGTTCGCAGTGTCCATATAGTTTACCTTACATGCAAGGCATGCATCCATAATTGTCAAGTCCTGATACGGAAGTGCAATATTCATGACAAGATCTGGCTGGTAGCTTTTTATCAGAGCCACCACTTCCTCTATGTTGTCTGCATTTACCTGTGCCGTTGTAATCTTTGTATCCGTCTTCCCCTCCAGCTTCTGTTTTAACGCATCACACTTTGATTTCGTGCGGCTCGCTATCATGATTTCCCCAAATACCCCGCTGTTCTGGCAGCACTTGTGAATTGCAACACCTGCCACGCCGCCGCAGCCGATAATTAATGCTCTACCCATCTTATCCCTCCTTATCATTTTCCATCTTTCCTTAACGGATATAGCGCTCCTCAAGTTTCAAAAGCAGTTCACGAAGCACCTTCAATGCGACTGCCGTAGATGCGCCGCTTGCATCCAGCAGTGGTGAAAGCTCATTGATATCGCATCCCACGATGTCAAGCCCGCCGACTTTCAGCACTGCATCAAGCAGCTGCAAAAAAGTCACGCCGCCTGCCTCCGGCGTTCCCGTCCCCGGAAAACAGGAGGGATCCAGCACGTCCAGATCCAGTGTAAAATAAACAGGCTTTCCCTTCAGAAGGCTGATTACCTGTTCCAGTCCTTCAAAGTCAAACATGCGTGTCACCACATGCTGTTTTCCCCACGCGAACTCCTCACGTTCACCACTGCGGATACCAAACTGATAAATCCGCCCATCGCCTACAATGTCCCACACCCTGTGCAGGACCGTTGCATGTGACAATTTTGCCCCGAGATAATCGTCCCGCAAATCAGCATGCGCATCAAAATGTATCAGATGCAAATCCGGATATTTTGCCGCCACCGCACGCACAGCGCCCAGTGTAACAAGATGCTCTCCTCCTATCATTAGCGGAAGCTTCCCTTTATCGAGTATCTTCGCCGTGAAACCTGTAATATCTCCCAACGCCCTGTCCACATCGCCAAAACACAGTTTCAGGTCGCCCCCGTCAAATACCGCGGCATCCTCCAAATCCAAATCCTGATATGGGCTGTATGTTTCCAGCCCATATGATTCTGCACGCATGGTTCTGCTTGCAAAGCGCGTGCCCGGCCGATAGGATGTCGTCGAGTCAAAGGGTGCACCAAAAATTACAATCCTCGCCTCCTCGAATGTCTTGTCACAACCGAGAAACGTTTCTACATTTCTTTCCATATAAATCTCCATTCTTGTCAAAGTCTGCGAATTTCGGTGTAAGGAAAATCCTTCTCATACTTTTCAAGCATCTCTTCCACATAATTCGGCAGTGCAAACGCCCCCTTGTGCAGTTGTTCATTATAATATTTTGTCCGAATTCCCTGTGCCTTCCACCATTCGGTTTTCTGGTCGTCAAGCGGATGATACTTTTTCGACGCAAACCCAAAGAGCCAGTGCCCTGACGGATATGTCGGAATATGCGCCTGATAAACTTTGCTAATAGGAAAGGATTCCACAATCCGTTTGTGCGCCCTCTGCATCGCTGTCGCATCATTCGGATAAAAGGGACTTTCATGCTGATTGACCATGATACCGTCCTCTTTTAATGCCTTATAACAGTTCCCATAAAACTCCTTTGTGAACAATCCCTCCCCCGGTCCAAACGGGTCTGTGGAATCCACGAGAACCAGATCATATTCATTCTCAAATTTCCGCACAAACTTTAAGCCATCATCATAATAAATATGAACCCTGCTGTCATCAAATCCACAGGCGGTCTGCCTTAAAAATTTCTGGCAGGCTGTCACAACCTCCTCGTCAATCTCCACCAGGTCAATGCGCTCAATGCCGCCATATCTTGCCAGCTCGCGCACCGTACCGCCATCACCACCGCCAATTACTAGTACATTCCTCACACAAGGATGTACCGACATCGGTACATGGACGATCATCTCATGATAAATAAATTCATCCTTTTCCGTCAGCATCATATACCCGTCCAGCGTCAGGAATCTGCCAAATTCCTTTGACGCAAAGATATCAATTCTCTGAAACGCAGACTGTGACGAGTAAAGCTGCCTGTCTACCTGTATGGAAAATTTCACGTTTTCCGTGTGTTTCTCAGTGAACCATAATTCCATATAAATCCTCCATTCAACCCCTGGCGGACGCGAGCCTTCTTGCGCACGCCTCAGCGGACGCAGCTCCGAGGCGGCGTTTTATGCAGCATTCGTGTTTCTTAATGTTTATTCACGCTATGTTTCCATGACATTGAGTCTTGAGACTTCCATGTCCTCAGGTCCTGTCATGGAGCAGCCTTTTTCTTTCGCGTACATGATATAGTCAAGAATATCTTTTGTAATGAGCTCTCCTGGTGCCAGAATCGGAATTCCAGGCGGGTAGCACATGACAAATTCCGCGCACACCCTATTCTCGCAATCCTTGAGCGGCAGTGACCGCTTGTCACTGTAAAAAGCATCCTGCGGCGAAAAAACCACGTTCGGATTCATGTATTCCACAGTCATCAGCTTGTTTCTGTCCCTCTTGTACAAACGCCGGATTTCCGCGAGCGCACTCACGAGACGCTCGATGTCACGCGGTCTGTCCCCGACGGACACGTAGGCAAGTATATTTCCCAAATCGCCAAATTCTGTCTGTATATCGTACTCATCGCGGAGCAGGTCATAGACCTCTATTCCGGCAAGCCCCACCGGAAGCGTGTTGACAGAAAGCTTCGTGATGTCAAAGTCATAGACAGAGTCCCCATTTACAATCTCCTTTGCATACGCATAGTAGTCCCCAATCTGGTTGATTTCCCTGCGCGCATACGCTACCATCTCCCGCACCTTGTCAAAAATCTCCTGACCGTGCAGCGCCAGGTTTCTTCTTGATATGTCAAGGCTTGACATCAGCAGATAGGATCCACTGGTCGTCTGTGATATATTGATAATCTGTCTGACATATCCCTCGCTCATGTCGGGTCCAATCAGCAAAAACGAGGACTGCGTCAGGGAACCACCCGACTTGTGCATGCTGACCGCAGCCATATCCGCCCCTGCCTGCATGGCTGACACAGGAAGCTCCCTATCAAAATAAAAGTGTGTCCCATGTGCCTCGTCCACAAGCATTTTCATCCCATGTGCGTGTGCCAGGTCTGTAATTCCTTTTAAGTTGGAACAAATGCCATAGTATGTGGGATTATTGACTAAAATCGCTTTTGCGTCCGGATTTTCAGCGACAGCCTTTTCCACTTCACTCAGCTTCATGCCCAGCGCAATTCCCAGCTGATGGTTCATATCCGGATTGACATACACAGGAACTGCCCCGCAGAGTATCATGATATTGATGACACTCCTGTGAACATTCCGCGGAAGGATAATCTTATCTCCCCGCTTGCACACGGACAGCACCATGCTCTGCACGGCGGACGTTGTGCCGCCCACCATAAAATATGCATGTGCCGCCCCGAATGCTTCCGCGGCAAGCTCCTGCGCCTCCCTGATTACGGACACCGGATGGCACAGGTTATCCAGCATTTTCATGGAGTTGACATCCACCGCAAGACACTGTTCTCCCAGAAAGCGCGTCAGGTCAGGATTCCCTTTCCCATGCTTATGCCCGGGCACGTCAAAGGGCACAAGCCTGTTTTGTTTCATTTCCTCCAATGCTTCCAATATAGGAGCCCTGGACTGGTCTTGCATCGCGTTCCCCCCTTTTGCAGCTTAATAAATATTGGTTCCGCTGAAAATTTCTATCATTTCCTGACGCAGGCTATTGCTGATTTGCAGCCGCGTTTTGGGTGTTATCTCATAGATATCTGAATTAAACAGGTAATTTTGCAAATCCATCTCCTTTATCAGCATTTTGGTATGGAAGATGTTTGCCTGATACATATTAATGTCAATGGCATCATACTTATCCAGAATGGACTGGTCGATATAATCCTGTATCGAAGTAATCCTGTGATCCATGAAAAGCTTTTTTCCCTCTACGTTCCTCGTAAATCCACGCACCCTGTAATCCATTGTGATGATATCGGAATCAAAACTGCCTATGAGATAATCCAGCGTACTCAGCGGCGTAATCTCTCCGCATGTCGCCACATCAATATCTGCCCGGAATGTGGCAATATTAGTCTCCGGATGATATTCCGGATATGTATGCACCGTGATGTGGCTCTTGTCAAGATGCCCCACAATCTCATCGTTATGGTTGTTCAGCGCAAGTGTGTCCTCATAGACAAGCGCCGCACTCGCCGCACTTGCCTGTCCTGCCGGTATCATGTTTGACTCAGCTATGAGAAATGTGACGCTTGCCCCCTGTGGCTCATAATCCTGCCTGGATACATTCAGCACATGGGCGCCTATCATCTCTGTAACATGGAATAAAATCTTGGTAAGCCGTTCAGAATTATACTGCTCGTCAATATAGGCAATATAATCCTTCTGCTCGCGCGCACTTTTGGCATAACAGACATCATAGATGTTAAAGCTCAGAGATTTTGTCAGGTTGTTAAATCCATATAATTTTAATTTCGTTTCCATTGCCCACTGCACCCCTCAATCAAAATCAAGTAGCGAAGATGTACCTTCCCTACTCGCCGCGCGCCCCATGCGCCGCCTTAGCGGCATATTTCCATGCGTGCATTATACGCATTGTGCACGAGGCTGTGCATAAAATAAGTGGAAACCATTCCGATTTCCACTCACAATGAATCTCACGCAGTCTGTTACACATCTCTACTGTGTATCGTATATAGCAAGGTGACCAGAGTCTATATAGCAAAAAAGTTTACTTTTACTACTCTTATTGATTTTCACAAGTGGGTTGTTACGGATATGAAATCCAATCAATAAGGCTCCAATCGCCTTAATATGTTAAGCCTGTTATTAATAATACGGAAAAACCATAAAAGGCTTCCGGCAAGGATTATTATACTTGAAGGACGCCGTATTTGCAAGTACTTTTATACCGGCAGCCAAAAAGTGATTATCTTTACAATTCCAGATTGGACATCCGTATTGTAAGGTCGGTATATATTCCTGCCGGGATATCCTCCGTAAAACTGTACTCATTCATGTCATCCTGATAAAAGTTATAGACCATCACCCTTGTCTTGTCCGCATCGACAATCCAGTATTCACGCACTCCTGCAGAACGGTACTTAAAGAGCTTCGTCGTGTAGTCAATTCTCCTGCTCGCAGGCGAAACGACCTCTATAATCCAGTCAGGCGCACCATTGCATCCCCTGTCATCAAGCTTATTTTCATCACAGATAATGCAGATATCCGGCTCCACATAGCTCTTGTCATCCGCATCGATAAATACGCCAAACGGGGTGATATCCACTTCCCCCTTAAAACTGTTTCTCCTGATATGCTCACGGATTGTCGCAAAAAGCTCTCCAACAATTCTCTGATGGTTTCTCGTCGCAGGTGCCATATAATATACCTTCCCATTAATCAGCTCCGCCCGCTGCCCATCCGGGAGGTTATAAATATCGTTTATCGTGTATGTATTTAATTCCGTCAATGCCATTCCTTTTCTCCTTATCTCTCATGTGTTTTATATATTTTATCGACATATCTTGATTATACCCTATCTTTCGGCAAAAAAAAACCCCAAAAGGACAAATCCTTTGAGGTTTTTGTAAAGGTTTTTATTTATTTGCAACCGCTGCCTTAATCTGCTCTGTCAGCGCAGGTACAATCTTATTCAGGTCACCAACAATTCCATAGTCCGCCACATCAAAAATCGGGGCTGTCTCATCCTTGTTGATTGCAATGATGATATCGGATTCCTCCATGCCTGCCAGATGCTGAATCGCACCAGAGATACCGATGGCAAAATATACATTCGGGCGTACCGTCTTACCGGTCTGTCCAACCTGTAAATCCTTGCTCTTCCAGCCTGCATCCACTACCGCACGTGAGCAGCTTACCGTACCGCCAATTGCCTCAGCAAGGTCATCAAGAAGCTTAAAGTTCTCCGGGCTTCCCACACCACGTCCGCCAGATACAAGAATCTTGGCATCCATAATGTCAACCGTATCCGTCAGGTTCTTAACAACCTGAACGATTTCCACATACTTGTTGTCCGGCGTAAATCCAGGATTGAACTCCTCAACAACAGCCTTAGCGCCTTCTTTCTTCTCCAGCTTCTGCATAACGCCGGGACGTACTGTAGCCATCTGCGGACGGAAATCCGGGCATGCGATTGTCGCGATGGTGTTTCCACCAAATGCAGGACGTGTCATGAGCAGCTGGTTGTGCTTCTGCTCCTTGCCAGGTATCGGATTAATCGGGAAATCACCAATCTCAAGTGAAGTACAGTCTGCTGTGAGCCCTGTATGTACTCTTGCGGAAACCCTTGGTCCCAGGTCACGGCCGATTGCTGTCGCACCTACCAGCAAAATTTCAGGCTTGTACTGATTAATGACAGATGCCAGGGCATGTGCATATGGCTCCGTCCTGTACTCCTTCAGCTCCGGATCGTCCACTACGATAACCTTGTCTGCACCGTAAGCTGCGAGCTCGTCTGCCAGTCCCTTTACATCGCTTCCGACCAGTACTGCCGTTACTTCTGTTTCCAATTTTTCTGCAAGTCTCTTTCCTTCGCCAATCAGTTCAAGGGCGATGCCGCTTACCTTGTTATCCACCTGCTGTGCGAAGACAAACACGCCTTTATATTCTTCTAAACTCATGATAAACCTCCATTATTCTAAGAGTAATATACTTCTTATCCCATTTCTTTAGATAACATGTTTCTCTTTTAACTTATTCATAATGTATTCTACAGATTCAGAAGGATCTAATGTAACCTTCTCACCCTTTCCTTTTCTGACCTTGTCGGATGCCCTTGCAATCTGTGTCGGTGAACCTTTCAGTCCAAGGTTGGAATCCTCCACATCCTTCAGGTCAGCCCTGCCCCATGTAGTAATCTCTGCCTTATACGCATCAAAGATTCCACCCGGAGTCATATAACGAGGCTCATTCAATTCAGCAAGTGCCGTGATCAGGCAGGGCATCTTTGCTTTCAATACGTGATATCTGTCATCATACTGACGCTCAACAACCACGCTGTCTCCCTCAATCTCAATCTTCTGTGCATAAGAAATAACCGGAATTCCAAGATGCTCTGAAATCTGCGGTCCAACCTGTGCCGTATCTCCGTCAATCGCCTGACGTCCTGTGATAATAAGGTCATAGTCAAGATTCCTGAGTGCGCCTGCAAGTGTCTGTGAAGTAGCCCATGTATCTGCTCCGCCAAGAACCCTGTCTGTCACAAGGATGCCCTTGTCAGCGCCCATAGCCATCGCTTCACGAAGAACTTCTTCTGCCTTTGGAAGTCCCATTGTGACAACGGTTACTTCCGCACCATACTGATCCTTTAATCTCAATGCTGCCTCAAGACCTGCCTTGTCATCAGGGTTCATGATTGTCAGCATAGCTGCTCTATCAAGTGTACCATCAGGATTGAACTTAACGCCACCTTTTGTATCAGGTACCTGTTTCACACATACTACAACTTTCATGTTTTTTCTCCTTATATTTTTAATTTTTTTATTGCGCCGTGCACTCGAAAGCTACGCTTTCTCGTTCGCCTTACTTTAACAGATTCGCGGAAATAACCATTCTCTGAACTTCGCTTGTTCCCTCATAGATTTCGGTAATCTTTGCATCTCTCATCATACGCTCTACTTCGTACTCTCTTGTGTAGCCATAGCCGCCATGCAGCTGGACAGCCTTTGTCGTCACTTCCATAGCCATCTCTGCCGCGTATAATTTTGCCATGGCTGCCTCTACATTGTAAGATGTCTTGTGGTCCTTTGTATACTGATCCTTTGTGCATGCTGCCTTGTATACCATGTACTGTGCAGCCTGTGCCTTTGTTGCCATATCCGCAAGCTGGAACTGTGTATTCTGGAATGCACCGATTGCACGTCCAAACTGCTTTCTCTCCTGTACATATGCAATCGTTCTCTCAAGTGCGCCCTCTCCGATACCAAGCGCCTGTGCCGCAATACCGATACGTCCTCCGTCGAGTGTATGCATTGCGATACCAAATCCCTTGCCCTGCTGGCCTAACATATTTTCCTTTGGAATGCGGCAGTCCGTGAAAATCAGCTCATATGTCGATGAACCACGGATACCCATCTTCTTTTCCTTTGTACCAAATGTGAATCCGGGTGTACCCTTCTCCACGATAAATGCAGAAATCTCTTTTGTCATCCTGCCGCGCTTCTCTACAACGCCTGTAATTGCAAAAATAACGTATACGTCAGCTTCCTTACCGTTTGTAATAAAAATCTTTGAACCGTTCAGAACCCACTCGTCACCCTCTAACACAGCCTTTGTCTGCTGTCCCTGGGCATCTGTACCGGCACCAGGCTCTGTAAGACCAAATGCGCCAATCTTCTTGCCGCTTGCAAGGTCTGGCAGATATTTCTGTTTCTGCTCTTCCGTACCATATGTAAGAATCGGGTCGCAGCAAAGTGAGGTATGCGCAGATACGATAACAGCCGTCGTACCGCAAACCTTCGCAAGCTCCTCCACGCACATTGCATATGTCAGGACATCACAGCCCTGTCCGCCGTATTCCTTCGGAATAGGAATCCCCATAAAACCAGCCTTTGCCATTTTCTCAACAGTAGCCCTTGGAAATTCTTCTGTCTCATCTACCTCAACCGCAAGAGGCTTAACCTCTTTTTCAGCGAACTCCCTGAAAAGAGTTCTCGCCATCTCATGCTCTTTACTTAATGTAAAATCCATGTTATTATTCCTCCGTTTAAAATTAACTATTTTACAACAGCTTCTGTATATACAAAAGCCGTAAATTATTAACTACGAACAGCAAGCCGTTGCATGATGCGCACAACGCCTTGCTGTAGTCTTACCTGACAATTTATTTCTTAGCGTAATCGTAGAAGCCCACGCCTGTCTTCTTTCCAAGCTTTCCGGCACGTACCATCTTTCTAAGGAGCGGAGACGGTGCATATTTCGAATCCCCTGTCTCTGCATAGATAACTTCCATGATGGCAAGTACGATATCAAGACCTATGTAATCACCAAGTGCAAGAGGTCCCATCGGATGGTTTGCGCCAAGCTGCATTGCCACATCAATATCGGCAACACTTGCAACGCCTGCCGCATATACGTTAATTGCCTCGTTAATCATAGGAATCAGGATTCTGTTCACAACAAAACCAGCAGCCTCGTTCACCTCAACAGGAGTCTTTCCAATCTCTGAAGCAATACCCTTAATCTTCTCAACCAGATCTGCCGGTGTGTTGGCACCAGCGATAACCTCTACCAGCTTCATTCTGTCAGCCGGGTTGAAGAAATGCATTCCGATAAGCGGACGGTCAAGGCCTGCACCCATCTCCGTGATAGAAAGGGATGATGTATTTGTTGCAAAAATACACTCCGGTTTAACAATCTCCTGTAACTCCTTAAAGGTTGTCTTCTTAATTTCCATCTTCTCAGGAGCAACCTCGATAACAAGGTCACAGTCTGTACAGATATCCTTTAATCCCGTCGCAATCTTTGCCGCGATGGCATCAGCCTTCTCCTGTGTAATCTTCTCCTTGCTTACGAGGAAGTTCAGGTTCTTTAAAATTTTAGCCTTTCCGCCGTCTGCAAACTCCTGCTTAATATCACATAAGCAAACCTCATAGCCATCTGTCATTGCAAACGCCTGTGCAATACCAGAACCCATTGTTCCAGCGCCGATAATACCTACTTTCATTGTAAGTCCTCCTTAAGAATATTTTATTAACAATTTTTGAACGGTTCCTTTACTTTTTCCTTGTTTTTATCAAGGAAAAATGCCATACCATACTTCTGGTCCTCTGTCTCGAAACAGTCACCAAAAAGCTTTTCCTCTATCACAATCGCCTTGTCCATGTCCACGTCAAGACCTTCGTTTATGGCTTTCTTACAGTTGCGCACTGCAATCGGTGCATTTTTGGCTATGCCTGCTGCCATCTTCTCTGCCTGTGCCATAAGCTCCTCTGCTGAGTAAACGGCATTTACAAGACCAATCCGCAGCGCCTCGTCAGCCTTGATATTTCTTGCGGTATAAATCATCTGCTTTGCCATGCCTGCACCTACAAGACGCGCAAGTCTCTGTGTGCCGCCGAATCCAGGTGTAATGCCCAGACCGACCTCAGGCTGTCCGAATACGGCATTGTCCGAGCAGATCCTGATATCACAGCTCATTGCAATCTCACATCCGCCGCCAAGCGCAAAACCGTTCACCGCCGCGATAACCGGAACCGGGAATGTCTCAAGCTTTCTGAAAACATCATTTCCCTTCTTGCCAAATGCCTCTCCTTCCGCTTTTGTAAGTGTGCTCATCTCCGCAATATCTGCACCTGCAACAAATGATTTTGCGCCTGCACCGGTCAGAATCAGGCAGCGGATTTCATCGAGGTTTACACTGTCAAGTGTCTCGTTCAGTTCATCCAGCACCTGTGAATTCAATGCGTTCAATGCCTTTTCACGGTTAATTGTAATCTTGCCGACTGCGCCGTTTGCTTCATAAAGTATATATTCCATGCTTACCTCCATTTTTACTATCAAGACCATCCCATGTCAAAATGTCTCTCCAAAACCTCACACATCTAAGGACATAAATATGTATGTCCTTAGATGTGTCATTTTTATGCTGTTCGGGTTTTATTCGTATTTCTTTACGATGGTCGAGCAGCCCATGCCGCCGCCGATACACAGTGTAGCAAGTCCTGTCTTTGCGCCCTTTGCTTCCATCTCATGGAGCAGCGTAACCAGGATACGGCAGCCGGATGCACCTACAGGATGTCCCAGTGCAATTGCGCCTCCGTTCGGATTGAGCTGCTTCTCCACATCAATTCCCAAATCTCTGCCTACTGCGATGGACTGTGCAGCAAATGCCTCGTTTGCCTCGATAATGTCAAAGTCCTCAATCTTCATGCCTGTCTTCGCCATTACTTTTTTCGTAGCAGCCACAGGTCCGATACCCATTACCTCCGGTCTGACACCCGCAAGTGCGCCTGCAACCCACTCAGCCATCGGTGTTACACCGAGTTCCTTTGCCTTCTCCTCACTCATGACAACAATCGCCGCCGCACCGTCATTGATTCCGGATGCATTTCCTGCCGTAACATATTTGTCCTTGTTAATCGGACGGAGTTTTGCCAGGGCTTCGATTGTGGAACCTGCCCTTGGTCCTTCGTCAACCTTGAACTCCACCGTTTCCTTTTTCTTCTTAACCATCACAGGTACAATTTCCTTGTCAAAAGCGCCTGACTTCTGTGCCGCTTCTGCCTTCTGCTGGCTCTTGAGTGCGAACGCATCCAATTCTTCACGTGTAATCTTCCACTCGTCGCAGATATTGTCTGCTGTCTGGATCATATGGTAGTTGTTGAATGCATCCCACAGTGCGTCATTGACCATTGTGTCCACCAGTGTGCCGTTGTTCATTCTATATCCGAAACGTGCATTGGGAAGCGCAAACGGAGCCATCGACATGTTCTCCATACCGCCTGCCACAACAACATCCGCGTCGCCAGCCAGAATCATCTGCGCCGCCATATTGACACAGTTCAGACCGGAACCGCAGACAACATTCACCGTAACAGCAGGTGTCTCAATTGGAAGCCCTGCCTTGACAGCCGACTGGCGGGCAACATTCTGTCCCTGTCCTGCCTGGATAACACATCCCATGTATACATGGTCAACCTTGTCAGGAGCCACGCCTGCCCTGTTTAAGGCCTCCTTAATTACAATAGAACCAAGCTCCGCTACCGGTGTTGTGCTGAGCGAGCCACCCATAGTACCGATTGCCGTACGACATGCACCTGCTAATACGATTTTTTTTGCCATTCTCTTTTCCTCCATCTTTTATACTCTTGTGACGGGTTCCCGGCATCATGCTGTAATACCCTTGGCACCCATCCGTTTCCGTGTGATTGTGCTTGTTATTTTTGTCACAATCATTGTGATTATTTTATCACATTGTTAAAAAAAAAGCAATCTATTTATTTCTTGATATTTACTACATTTTTAACGAATTTATACATTTAAAATTATCGAATTTTGTGTATTGTATGGATGCACGGCTTCGCATTTTCATCAAATTATTGTGCATTTTCCATATTAATCCTCCATGCCGCCTTTGGCGGCTCAAATAGGAATGAAAAACGCCGTCCTTTGCGTTTTTCCGGTGTGAAACTTAATACTTCTTAGGCAGTGTCTTTTGCTGCCTTAGAAGTATTTTTCACACTATCCTCCATGCCGCCCTGGGCGGCTCAAATAGGCTTCTGCGGCACTGCCGGATCTTTCATCCTAACCTTTCTTCTCCACTCCTTGGTCGCATCGTTCCTGACCACCTCGCACCTGTTCGCACTCAGGAATCCCGCAAGCTGGTAAAAGTCCACCCATATTTCATTATTGCCGTCTTTTTGTGACTCGTCAAAGATAAGCTGCAGCCCCACATGGAGATGTACGGTCTTAATGTTATTCACGTTTTCCTTGTCACTGTATCCCGTATGCCCCATATACCCGATTACGTCGCCCGCGGTCACGTAATCGCCCTCTTTCAGCCCCTCCGCATATGGCCGGTTCTGCCTTAGGTGTGCATAGTAGTAATAACGTTTCTTGTCAAAGCTGCGGATGCCAATACGCCATCCCCCATACCGGTTCCAGCCAAGTGCCTCAACATAGCCGGACTCGCATGCAATTATCGGCGTGCCGACAAGCCCCATCATGTCATGCCCAAGGTGCTGCCGCTTATATCCAAAATCCCTGCCGACGCCAAAGTCATCATAATCCTGGTACGAAAACCCTCCCGCAATCGGCGAAAACGCCTTTAATCCGTACTTCTTTTGGAATTTTCCGGATTCCTCCTCAATCTCAAACTCGCCCAGCATTCCACCGAGCACAGCGGAATATGCGTCATAATAATACGAAAAGTATTTATACTTTTCCGTCAGCGCTTCCTTTGTCGTCTCCTTCTGTGCAAGCTTTTGCGCCACATCGTCTATGTATCCGGCTGATTTGCTGTCAAATTCCCCGCCTCCCCGCACAGCGGCATATGCAAGCAGGGTAATCCAGTCGAGGTGCACATCCGACTCATATGACTCTATGTCAAGAAGACATGCTTTTTTCATGGCTTCCTTTGACGCGTTAAAGTCGACCCACTTGATAAAATTCCCTCCTGACTGACTGGCAGGAAGTCCCTGAAATCCGTTTTCATACAGATAAATTCCCGCTCCCAGAATCAGCGTTGCCAGCAGCAGGCATGCCATTATTCTATTCTTCACACCATCACCATATTCTTTATACACTATCCGTTCATTATATGCCTGACGACGTGATTCCATACATTTTCCCATATGCCTGCGGACGTCGGGCTGTGCAAACGAGCAGGGCGTCCGTCAGCTTGCTGACATATTTCACCTTGATGCCCATGCTGGGCAAACTAAAAACAGGTACCGGATATCCGGTACCTGTCCCGCTTTTCTGTTTCATTAATTTTCTGGTTCTATCAGTCCATACGTGTTTCCCTTGCGCTTATAAACCACATTGACCTCATCTGTCTCCGCATTGCAGAAAACAAAGAAATCATGTCCGAGAAGTTCCATCTGGACGCACGCGTCTTCCGCATACATCGGCTTGATGTCAAATTTCTTGGTGCGGACAATCCGAACCTCCTCGTCCTCCACCTCGATATCCTTCTCTATAAAGTCTGTCCGCAGGCTGGCTGCGCCTGCCTGCTGGTCTGCCCTGAATTTGTTCTTATATTTCTTTAACTGCCGTTCTATCACTTCCGCCGCAAGGTCAACTGATACATACATATCATTGCTTACCTGCTCCGAACGAATGATGTTTCCCTTCATAGGAATGGTGACCTCTATTTTCTGTCTCTCTTTTTCAACACTAAGTGTTGCATGTACCTCCGTTTCTGGCGTGAAATATTTCTCAAGCTTGCCAATTTTGTCCTCAACTGCTGCCCTTAAGCCGGGCGTAACGTCAATGTTCTTACCGCTGATAATAAATTTCATTATGTCCACATCCCTTCGTACTTATTGACAATTATAACTGGCTATTATCCGGCACCTCTATGGCGGCCTCGAATAATCAGCTAATTGTATATTGATTATAACACACCCATATATTTTTTCAATATTTTTTGTGGAATATTATTAAATTTTTAATTTCTTTCCCTGTTTTTTTGATATATTTCAACATTTGCTTTCCATTTTCTTCTGTCAATGACTTTATCGCAAATTTTGCAGCAAAAACACATTTTTTACTTTTTTCACAAAACTGCCGTTTGTTTTTCGTTTCCATTTTTCCACAAGAAAGCCTGTTCATTTCTGTGGATATTGTGGATAAATCGGTGTATAACTCGATTTCTCAAGCTCCATTCCCTTTTTTTATGTGGATAAAATGTGAACATATAAAAAAATGACTGTTGTGTCATAATCCTGCGCCCGCATTTTTTTGTGCACTTTTTTCTCACCTATTTTTCTGCCGGAAAAACATGGCAACATCAATGTCATATGCCCTGCCCAAAAACCATGTACCACAACAGGAAATATTGTTCCATGCGCCGCTTTAGCGGCATACTTCCTCTGCACGCACCCCTGCGCATAATAAAAGGTGGATAAACCTGTTATCCACCTTGCACAGCTTAGAAAATTCTTCTTACAGCTAAAATCTTTCGATATGATGCATTTGAAACAATAATGCCTGTCTTAGAGGTACTTGCATGAACAATCTGACCGTTTCCAACGTACAGTCCGACATGACCGGAATAGCATACAATGTCACCCGGCTGCGCGTTCTCAAGACCGCCCACTTCATAACCCTGGCTTCTCAAGGCAGAAGATGAATGCGGCAGGCTTACGCCAAAGTTCGAGTACACGCTCATGACAAATCCGGAGCAGTCCGTGCCGTTCGTAAGGCTTGAACCGCCATAAACATATGGATTTCCAACAAACTGAGTCGCATAATTAATTACGGATTTACCAATTTCACTGCCCTCTGATGAAGCTGCTGTACTTCTCGCAGTATTGATTGTTGCCTGATTTGCCTCTGATTTCTGTGCCTGAAGCTCTGCCTGGCTCTGTGCCCTTGCTGTCTCTGTTGCCCTTGCTGCCGCCCTTGCCTCTTCACGCGCCTTTGCCTCTTTGGCAAGTCTTGCCTCCTCTTCCTCCTTTGACTCCGCATGTACAAAGTCTGTCCTGAGGTTTACGTAATCTCTCGAGACATATCCGTCGCCTTCTTCAATGGCTATCTTAACCCATCCGTCAAGCTCCTCAACCACCACCAGCTCTTCCTGAATTGGAACAAGTCCGAGTACCGGAGATTCTGTGCTTGCCTCCTGACGAACCTTAAGTGTCGTAGTATTGACAATCGCATATGTAGTTCCTACTTCCTTTGCAAGCGCTTCTGCTTCCTCGCCTACTACGCAGTACTCACCTTTTACATATCCGGTACAGTTGCCTGATACAATCTTATACCATCCGTCTTTCTCCTCGATAAATTCACCAACAGACTTATCATAGAGCTTTCCGACAATTTCACTTTCCTCGCTCGGCATGCTTCTTACATTAACGTAATTGCTTACCCGCGCAATGACAAGACCAGAAAAATCCTGCGCATCCTCCTGCGTTTCGGTCTCAGTCTCTGTTTCAGTCTCGTCCTCGGCTGCTTCCTCTGTCTCTACATCCTCATATGTATCCGTGGCAGAAAACCCTGCACTCGTCTGAAAGTCATCATCAGTGTCCGGCTCGGACGTCTCCCCTGACTCTGTTGTCTCTTCCGCGCTGCTTGTTTCTTCCGTCACAATTTCTGTCTGCTTTTCTGTTTCCTGTTCTGTTGTTCCCTGCTGTGCGGACTCCTCCTCGGCATCCTCCACAACTGTCTCTGCACTTTCCTCGGAACTAGCTGTAGAAGCTTCCGACTCTTCCTCGTCAAGCGTCTCGCTCATCTCCTGCACAATCTCTGTCGATACGCTTGCAGTCATGGCATTGACTTTCATGACATTCGTCGGTGTTTCTGCCAGCGCTACTTTCTCAGATGCCAGTACAATATTGGGCTGTAGCCCCGATGCACTTTCCAGATAAGCTATATTCTGAACGACCTCCACCTGAAGATCCTGTATGGTACTGCTCTCATCCAGCACAACTGCAACGCCTGCCGCAGGTACATCTGATGCATTATGAATCTTTGACTCAAGTGTCGTTTGATATCCAGATAACGAAAGCGACCCCGCAAGGGCACACGCCGCAACCTTCATGCCGTACTTGTTCATAATCTAATCCTCCAAAATGTGGTACATATCATTTCTTCCTGTAATGGTAACGAATCTATTACTGAAAGTTACCTGTAATGTTTCAATTTATCACTAATTATTACGAATTTGTTACACCCATGAAATAAATTATCACATTTTGCGTTAAATGTCAAGTCGTGTTTTTGCACACATATGCATCATAAAAGCCCAATATACGACCCATGGCACCCCTTATCCGTATAAAACATACGAAATCGCCCTTCACATCTGATCTTTTTTGTCATTTTCTACTATATTTGTCTCATTTTTAATCATTTCTTAAATTTATAATATTTTCAATATTTTTTTATTTTCTTTCAGCGTCCTTTTCTTACGCCTGTTCCATGAAATAATTTTGCACGGAGTAAACCGCATTGGCACCGTCTGCTACTGCTGTGATAATCTGACGCATTGTTTTTTTCCGAATATCCCCGGCTGCAAAAATGCCTTTCTGGGATGTCACGCATGTTTCGTCAGCAAGGATATAACCTTTTTCATCCATTTCAACCATCCCCTGAAACATTTCCGTGTTCGGAACAATCCCAACGGCAATAAACACGCCATTGACTGCAAGGCTGCTTTGTGCCTTGCTTACATTGTTATAGACGCTGACACCCTCCACAATATCCTCCCCTGCAATTTCCTTCACTTCACTGTTCCAGATGACTTCCACATTTTCAAGCGACAACAGTTTTTTCTGAAGGCTGTCGGCTGCCCTGAGTTTATCCCTCCGGTGAATGAGGTATACTTTTTTACAGATGCCTGCAAGGAACACTGCATCCTCCACGGCAACATCACCGCCGCCTACCACCGCAACAGTCCGATTCCTGAAAAACGCACCGTCGCATGTGGCGCAATACGAAACCCCCATGCCCGAGAGTTTTTCTTCCCCTGGCACGCCAAGTTTGGAATGCGATGCCCCTGTCGCAAGTATGACCGCGCTCGCCGCGAAATCTCCTTCCGCCGTATGGACTATTTTTTCACTGGCAGCATTCTCTACCCCCTGCACGTCCGCGGTGATAAACGAAACCCCCAGATTATCCGCATGCATCCTGAACTTATCAGACAGTTCACTTCCGCTAAGTCCCGGAAACCCTAAATAGTTGTCGACTTCATATGTTGTCAGAACCTGTCCGCCACTGACAGGGCTCCTGTCAATCACCGCCGTCCTCAGCCCGGCGCGCACTGCATAAATGGCGGCACCCAGTCCTGCCGGTCCTGAACCAATAATTAATACATCATACCTATTTTGTCCCATTATGTCCAACCTCCATCCAATGTGATTACTTGTCCTGTCAGATACGCATTTCCAGCACTCAGATACCTTACCAGCTCCGCTACCTCATCCGGGCTTCCCATGCGGTCAGCCGGTATTTCCTGTATGAGCGCCTCTATGTCCTCTTTCCCAAGGCAGCGATTCATGTCCGTGTCAATTGCCCCACAGGCGATTGCATTTACCTGTATGTTACTTGGCGCAAGCTCCTTTGCCAGCGCGCGGGTAAATGCATTCATCCCTCCCTTTGATGCCGAATATGCAACTTCCATTGATGCCCCGACCGTTCCCCATACGGAAGAAATGTTTATAATTTTTCCACAATGCCTGTGCACCATCCCCGGAACGGCATACCTGCATGTCAGAAAGCAGGCATTCAAATTTGTGTCAATCACCTCACGCCATTCCTGAAATGACATATCTGTCAGCAGGCCGATATAAGAAATCCCCGCATTATTTACAAGAAGGTCAAGATACGGAATATCCTCAAACATTTTAGCAACCTTCTCTTCATCGCAGATTGGAAAAGCATGGCATTTGCAAGTTGTGCCATAGAGCTCCTGAAGCTCCGATGCAAAGTTTCTCAGCACCGCTATATTATTATGGCAGGTAAGATATAAATCATACCCTTCTGATGCGAGCATCTGCGCGATACTTTTGCCAATTCCCCTCGATGCACCCGTGACAAGCGCCTTTTTCCTGTTTACATCCGACATTTTAATCCCCCATTCTTGCCAAAGTCCGCGAATTTGGACATAAGGAACTGTCCAAAAATAACTTTAAATATTGCTTGTCTTTTTCTCCGATAGCACCGCTCAAAAATCAGTTACATAGCCCGCTATGCGCCTGATTTTTGAGTGGCACTCTCGAAGAAAAATCCTACGCACTATTTAAAAGTTATTTTTTTACAGTTCCTAAGCACAAATTTGCCGTGTGAATGGCATCCTGAAAAAACAAGTACGAACGCCCCAGATTCCCATGGCATTCGTACCGGTTTTGCCCTTGTCAGTCCTGGGCAACTACTTCTTTATAAAATTCCGAATAATCCGTCCGCTTTTCCTTCGTAAACTGGATTGCTGTCCGCGGGTGCTGGTTCAGAAGCCCTGTCATCATGTACTGGAGGTCAAATCCCCATACCACTCCGTCCTCTTTCAGCTTATTCATGTATCGTTCGATAAACTGGATTGCATAGTAATTATTGTACTTTGGATTGCGCAGAAAGCCAAGCAGCAGTTCCATCGCGCAGTTTCCTGCGCCTCTGCCCATGCCGGAATATGTGGCATCCAGCCAGTCCACACCGTCCCCGACCGCCTCAATCGTATTGGCAAAAGCAAGCTGCTGGTTGTTATGTGCGTGTATGCCAAGCTGCTTTCCGTACTTTGCCGCAAACTCCATGTAAGTGTCCGCAATACGCGCTATCTGCTCCGGATACAGCGACCCAAAGCTGTCGACAATGTAGAATACATCCACCGATGTTTTTCCAAGGATGTCAAGCGCAACCCGCAAATCACTTTCCTGTCCGTTGGATATCGCCATTATGTTGCAGCACACCTCGTACCCTTTTCTCTTGGCATCCTCAATCATATCCACTGCCGCCGGTATCGTATTCAGGTATGTTGCCACGCGAATCAGGTCAATCGGGCTCTCTGAGCGGTCTATGATGTCATTTCTGTAATCACATCTCCCCACATCTGCCATTACTGCTATTTTCAGGTTTGTATCATTATCCCCGACAATTGCCCTGATATCATCATCATGGCAGAATTTCCACTTGCCAAACTTGCTTTCGTCAAACATTTCCCTTGATGCCTTATAGCCCATTTCCATATAGTCAACGCCGGCCTTCACGTTTGTCTCATACAGTGCCCTGACAAATGCGTCCGTAAAGTAAAAGTCATTTACCAGCCCGCCATCCCTTAATGTGGCATCAACAACCTTGATGCTTGAACGATAATCCATCAAACTAACAATTTCCTTCATTTTCCTGTTCTCCTATATTCTTCTTATAAAAACCCTTTTATCCCGAAAATTCTTTTTCAGATTATTCAAAATTTTAGCACGTTGAAGTGCAAAAGTCAACTGTTATTCCTATAGGAAATAAAACTTAATTTGTTCCTTTATCCGCTAAACAATTTTTTTGTAACATCCCTTGCCCAAAAACTCAACAAAACCCTTATCACGCAATACCTGAAGCTGCTGCCTGATTTTCGCTTCAACATTATGATTGCTACTATGTTTCATTTGTAGTTCTTCTGCATATGCATATACTTCCCGCAGTAGAAATTTTTCTTCCGGAATCGCATTTATGCAATTCAGCACATCAATCATCCATCCCCTGCTTTCAAGATTATCCGTCTGTAACTTTTTTATTCGATTATATTGCCCTACAACGTCAAGCTTATCGTTCACTTTTGCGTCTGTTATTACCTCAATCCTTGCCTGCGCAGGAATCTTTTCATATAGAATATTGCACCCTTCCCATCCTGCACGTTTGGCTGTCGGCGGAAGTTTCTTCCTTTTTTCGATTACCTGGGGTGTCAGAAAAAACCTAGGAATAAGCCAAAAGCTTTTTACTTCAAAATCAGCTGTATAACTCAGAACAAACAGTTCAGGATTTGTAGCACCTGTTATCCTGTCAATCATTGTTTTGTAAGCGCCATCAATAATCTTTTTCCCTATTTTCCCTTGTTTACTTTTTAACTCAAATACCGCACCGCAGCCTTTACAGCAAAAATCCGATACTGGTTTATTATTCTCCAGTTTCATAATATGCAGATTGCCGCAACATGGGCAATACATATTGTCCTCTACCCACCGTTCACTCATCACCCTGATTTTTTGAGGCTGACTTTTATAGGACAGGGCTAATGCTTCATTAAAATGCAGCTCCACTCCATGTTCTCCTTCTTATTCTTACTTCGTTCAATCCATTACGAAAATCGAATGGGAAAAGACATCTTCCCTACTCGCCGCGCGAGGTGCGTGCATTAATTTCCTTACGCATCCCTGCGCATAATAAAAAACCCTTGAAACATTTTTGTTTTCCAAGGGTTTTCCATATTTCTATCATTATCTCTTCGAAAACTGCAAACCGCATAAAATAAGGCTTCACAAGCTATTTGTGTGCTACAAGTGTGTTACGAAAAGCCATTTTTACCTATTTTTGAACACTTACAGACACTTTCTTTTTCTCTGCTCAAGCATAATTTCCACCTGTCTTTTATGCTTTTCATACTCCGCCTGTAATTCCGCCCTACGTAAAACGATATACTCCACCGTAGAAGTAAACCCATGTTCATTAAATTTATTTATACTGTTTCTGTACGCCCCGGCTTCCACAATATCAAATTTTTCTAATAACTCACGCTTTGCCTTGCCTATCCGCAGCCGCCGCAGTCCTTTTTCCTTTGTCTGTCTTACTCGCTCTATGGTTATGCCCTGCTCTCTGGCTACTGCTGCCATTGTCCGATTATTTATGAATATCTCCTTTATTATATGGTTCTCCCTATCGCTTGTAAAACGCTCCACAATGCCCCACAATTCACTTTTAGAATGTTCGGCATATATTTTATCTATTGTTTCATCTTCAAGGCTAAAATCGCCTTGTATGGTATTTGCAAGTGTCAAGCTGTTATCATCCGCTAAAGGGGTATCTAAACTGGCTGCCCCCTGCATCCATATTTTTAATTCCGGCAGCAGTCCTGCAGATATACGCATTTTATCAGCTATTTCATTGTCTGTCGGCATTCTGCCTAATTCCTGCTCCAATTCCTGAACGGTTTTCTTGTAACGTGCTATTTTCTGCCTTGTGTGGCTTGGTATTCGCACTATAGAGCCGCATTTTTCAAGATACCGCTGTACTGACTGCCTTATCCAGTATTCCGCATAAGTCATAAACCGCACATTTGCAGACGATTCATAATGCTGTACCGCTTCCCACAATCCAAAATAGGATTCTTGCAATAAGTCCTCCATAGGCTCATAGGCGGCGTATGGCTTTATGAATTTCTTAATCAATGGCAGATTGCTTTCATACAGTAATTGCATATAGTCCGTTACAGAATAACCGTTCCTAATTTCAAAAACAATTTGCTCATTCGTCATTGCAATGCACCTACCCTTTTGCTATAATTTGAGTAGATGCAGGATATAAAGAGAAGTCAGCCCACGAAAGCGACGACTTCTCTTTTATTATAGCACAAAACCGCCTTTTTGCAAATTTAAAAAATATTTTGAATGGCAGGAGAACTAAGCCTTTTTGAAAATGCCCGGCAATTTGGTACACTTACTGCCCCTATGCGGCGTTTTCATATAAGACCCCCACGGCATGGTATTTAAGGCATTATAAAAAGGTACGCAACAAACACATACCCTTTATAAACCATTATTTATTTTCACTCTTGACTATTTCAATATATTTCTTCAAAGTATTTCTGCTTATACTATGTTTCTGCATTAAATCTATTTGCTTTATGCTTCTATCCTTAATAAATAGCTGTATATCCGCTTTCAACTCGTCTGACATTTTATCAAGTTTCCCCATTGCTCTGCCGCTTCGCTTGCTACTAGCTTCTATTCCGTCCTTAATTCTTTGAACTGTTATTTTTCTTTCCTGTTCTGCTCTGTCCAATTCCACAATAAGCAATAGTTTCACAGTGCTTTCAAGGCTTGTCCTCGCTACCAAATTCTGTTCCTTTGCCACATTCAACAACTGCTTTATATATGGTGTGCTTACTGTCTGATTATCAATAAAAATCAATTCAACGCCTTTATTTAATAGTTCCATGTATTTCACATATCCCTGCTCCGCTTCCCTCGTAAATCTGCATATATCTTTAAAAATAATCATATCTCCCGGCTGTACTATACTCTCTAATTTTTGCCATTGCTTACGCTCTGTAAAGTTCTTTCCGCTTTTATCTTCCCTAAACTCTAACAGATATTCAATATCATTTTCTTTTGCATATCTTTGCAATGCACTTTCTTGACGGGTAAACTTCTGTAAATCTCTTTCCTCAGATGTGCTTATTCTCATATAGCTATATACATTACACATAACAATACCACCTTTCCTTTGTCAAATAAACTATAGATATTTTGATAGTTTTATTATACTGTCATTTAATCTATTTGTCAATATATTTTGACGGTTTCTGCAACAACAATAACAAGAAAAGATATTTTGACGGTTTACACATCACAAAAGAAGGATTGATAAAATTTAATAGGGAATTGTCACAAAAGAAAGAATATGGTAGACTATCAGAGAGGAACAATCGTGTTGCAAGGTGGAAAGCCTCCCTAAACTTGAAAAAGAGGGGAGGTGGTGCAATGAATACATACGAGATTTTGAGCCTGTTGTTTTTTGGCGGTAACTTTTTGGTTGCACTGCTTACCTACATAGATAGGAATAATAAGCGAAAATAAATAAGCCTACCTTGTTACTTGGCGGTACAGGTAGGCTTATATATAGTCATCTGGAGGTCAACCACTTTGTGGGCGGTTGTTTCCTCTTTTGTATCTATACTATATCATGTTTCGGCTTTTGTTTCAAGAACAAATTCCGTTAATGCAAACCGTTAGGGAAGTAATAGACTGACGTCCTCTGTGGCTCTACAGGCTTGAAATACTCGTCTGGGTTTTCTCCTGTTTCTAACAATTCCTGTCTGCACTGCTCTATACGCTGTAAAAGTTCTTCCCGACTTTCCCCGGTTATCGCCATTACATCATCTAAAGAGAAATACTCATGCTCATTAAATGCAGATGCGAGGCTCATTCTCAAACCACTGTAGATGGCTTCTAATGACAAATCATAATTTTGTATGCCATCGTCTATAATCGGCTCTAATTCTGCTCTGGTAACGCCATATTTGCCATAATTCGCAAGCAGATTATTTACAAGTGTGTCTTTATCCATATTATACCTACTTTCTATCTTTTATAATGTTCGATAATCGCCATTCTTTCTTTCTCACTCATGCCCTGACTGCCTAACTTCTTAGCAAGCTTTACCGCCGTTGATTCTTCCGGCTTCTTTTGCGTAAGCTGTTCGGGCTGTTTTGACTTTCTGTAAAAGAAAACACCTTTATCATATTCAAGGGCTATTCCTGTCCCTAAATTCTTGTTAATTTCCTGCAATGCGTTCATAGCTTCAAAATTGCTTACTCTATGCTTTTTAACAATTTCCCTTGCTATTTGTTCATCAGTAACGCCGCTTTCTCCTGCTGCTTCTACTATTTTTGAAAATGTGGTTTGAATTGCTTTATATTCCATGATATTTACCCCTTTCTACATCACTTCTCGCTGTCTACGTCTTAACCAATCTTCATCTGTTGGAAATGCCGCCGCCATCTTCCACCAGCGTTCCATGCGGTCAGGTTCTTTCATAATCTCCCGCATTTTTTCTTCCTGCTCTTTTTGTTCAAAAAGTACTGCAAGTCCGGGATTATTTCTTTCAAAATCCCTAACAACTTTTCGGGTATCCTCGCCCCTAATTCCTTTGAGCGATTTCCATTCTTCATAAGTCATAATTTTATACCTCATTCTTTCTTTATGAAAATTTAATTGTTACCCAAAAATCATTTATTTGGCAGATATGCGATCGGATAGCCTATCGCTTCCAATCCATAAAACCGCTTCAAATCGTCCGACATGCGCCTTTTCAGCAACGACATTTCAGGATAAATTCTTCTAAGCGTTGCACGCACTATGTATGAGGGAATATTATATTTCTCGCATATCTTAGTACAAAATTCAGTTTCAAGAAAATATCCCTGCTTCTCAATCAAAATATTTATTTCATCTCTTAAAATCCCACTCACATAATTTTTAAATGATGTCATTCCTGCCCTCCCGTTAATCTGGAACTTCCGGCAATTCCATACTTGAAATATTCCCTTGAGAATATTGATACCCATATTGTGCGGCTATTTCCTCTGGTGTTCTTGTGGGTACTTGCTCTGACTTTTGTTCTGTAGAAAATTTAAATTCCTGCTCATTACTCCATTTTGTATTATTAGTGTTGTTAAGCCAGTAGATGGTTCCGGCATTATTTCGGTTTTCTCCCAGCTTTTCTTCATAAAATGTTTCTATCAAACTGTAAGCCCTTTGCAAAATATCAAAATCCTCTGTAGCAACAATCCGTTTATAATCTGGATTTGTTCGGCTATAAGCTTTCCCATCTGAATTAACGCCCTTAACATAATCAAGCAGTGTCTGCTTATCAATTCCCAAACACAAGGCCAAGCCGGATTTTGTAGGATTACGCACCCATGTAGTCACCTTTTCCTGTGTATCTTCATCAAGAACCACTTTTACACAACTATTAAAATAGTCTATGACCTTGTTCATTACTTCTTCTCGCGTCAGCACAGTGCCGTCACCTCCCTGTAAAATCTGCTCCATCTGGTTTAAGCTGAATGTAACACCGCCGGATTTCTTTAAATCCTCCCATTGTCGCACCATAAAACGCTTCTTTTCTCCTATATCGCTCATACTGCACCCACTTTCTGCATATCTGCCTTTTTATAATTTGTACACATGTAGTGTACTTGAATTTTCATATTTCTTTGCAAACAAAAATACATTATTTTAACATCTCTCGTGCAAAATATTGGAACGTTGATGTTATGTAATATCCGCTGTACTGACTGTCTATAAACTGCACATTGCATCCGAACCGACTTTCCCACGTTTTTAGACTCGCCATATAGGCAGCAGGCGTAAACTCTGTGCGGTATCTATGTCCGATAATATCAGAATAACCGCCAGGGGATTCAATCATCAGATAAATTTTACAGCCGTCATTTCCCGCTTTCAGGAACTCCTTTTCAAACCGTTCTCGCTCCTGCGCAAGATTTCCGCTCAATTCTTCCAGTGATGCCTTTCTCTCAATGGCAATATCCCTATGAAAAAATATATCTTCACCTGCTGCCATTGCCGGAATCATAAACGAATAATCACCATATTCCAATTTTTCTTTCTTGTATGCAATCTCTTGTTTATCAAAATATGACAATATATGTTCGTTCCGCTTCTCCCTCGAATCAACCAAAATAATCATTTGTTTTGCCAGCTTCTTTATTTCCTCCACTAAATATTTATATTGCTTCATTGCTTTTGCGCCTCCTTGCTCTGCCGTTCCAGTTCTTGTGTAGTTGCTAATAACAAATCTCGGATAAACTTATTATTGTCATAGGTTTTAGCTATCAAATCGGATTCATCAACAAACTGCTGCCATCTCGCATCTTCTGTCTGCTGTATGTCTGAAAATTTCTTATACAATTTCCAACAGTCAGTATACATTTGATAAATGCGCCGTAATTCTTCATTACTCATCGTCACAAAACCTCCATGCATTTTCTTTTCAATAGTTGATACGTTTCTGAATATTCGTTCCGCTCCTGCGGATATGCTCTGATGTGTCTCTCAAAATCTTCCTGCATGACAGAAAGCATATTATTTCTCTGCTCTATCGTCCTAATTCTTGAAATCGGCTCTCTGTATCTGTGATAAAACATTGATACCTCACAACTGCACTTTGGGACATCTGCCAACTGAATAATACCCACAATATGTTTTCCTCTCTTTCTGAAATTCCGTTACAAAAACCGTAAAATTGCTTACATTCATTTTGCACACTTCAATTTACTAAAGTTCTTGAAACCGTTGATTTTACTAGGTTTTAATAGGATTGTGTAAAAATGTGCATATCAGACGTAATGTGTTGAAATTAAGCCCTTATAGGGAGTTTACTTTCGCTTTGCACAAATTTACACATTCCCGTTTTTGTCAGTCAAAAGGTAATGGCTCCTGCTCGTCATATTTAACAAAATCTGTTTCTATCGTGTAGCCTTTTACGATATTTCTTACCGTCTTACCCTCCACCGTTCCGCTGTTCATAAACAATCCTTTTGTCTTAAGTTCCGCAAAGAAATTACCTTTATTTTCGCAACCATAACCGTTATCATCACACCACTTTGTATAGGCTTCATAAATATCTTTTGCCTTGCTATTCCTGCCAGTCTTAGCCAGGCATTCATTGATAAAGTTGCCTACCTTATCGCTGTCCGTCCTGTAAGTGTCCGTAGCGGTCTGTACTGCTGCCGGGGGCTTCAATCCCTCTTTGCGGTATAGCCGCAATCCCTCAATGCACCAATTCAAGATGCCGGACATTTCGCTTTTATCTCTCAATCGGTTCTTTAGGTCTTTGTCCTGCTCCTGCGGCTCAAAGTGTCGGTCAAAGCTAATAACATTGATTCTGCCGGAACTGAATACTGTATCATCTGTAATCGTTGGTAGAAAATTTGTGTTTATCACAAGCTTAAACTTAGGAATAAATGTTGTTTCTCTCTGATACAGATGCCTTGCTGTAATGCTATCCCTGCCTAACAGTGATTTTAACAATGCCGTATCAAATAACATTCGTTTTGGCGGCTCACTGGCATTACAGAACCTGCACCCTGCCAACCGTGCTATATCTCCGCTTGCCTGCCGGCTGTCAAGATTTTGTCTGACTGCCAGGCTCTCCGGCTTCATTGTTACCGCATAATCGCCCAACAGATGTATCAGTGTTTCGCAAAAAGTAGATTTTCCGTTTCGTGTGGTACTTCCATAGAGGATAAAACAAGTTTCCTGCTCTGTGTTCCCTGTCAATGAAAGCCCTGCTATTTTTTGGAGATACGATATTTTCTCCTTATCGTCCTGCATGATTTCCAATAAAAATTTCTTCCATTCTCTGCAATCGGCAGCAGGATCATATTCAGCATTGCATATCTTTGAAAGAAGCATATCGGGGCTGTGGCTCAAAAATACAGGCTCATTCCCGGATAAATCCAGTGTGCCGTTCTGCACATTCAAAAGATAATCATTCACATCTAACTGCTCATTGCTAAAAAAGTACACATCTTTGCTGTCCTGTAACATATTGTTTCGGTTTCTGATGTTACACAATGCCGCTACTGCTTTGAGATACTTGCCCTCTGTATCAATGCCTACTGCATATCTGATAAGTACATCTGATAAAACCTTTGCTGACGCTCTCGCACTCAAGCCCTCAATATCATCAATCCACCGTTTACCGTCATACCTCATAAAATCTTTTCGTGATGGGTTGTATCTGTGTTTGTCCTTAAAAACATCTGCAAATAGCCGCCCGAAGCCTTTATCGCTTGTTTCATACCGCTCTGCGTGTAAATCCTTTAATACCTGCTCTAAGCGGCTGTCCTGCCGTTTCTGCGGCTCTATAGTGGTACTGTGAACCGCCGTACACTCCCTTACGGCTTCTTTAACGGTATTCTGCTCCTGCTGTAGCATCTGCTCAAACTCCTGCTTGCTATGTCCTGCTGCAAAATAATCTGATACATCAGCTTTAGGTGTGTCCGGCATAGGTACAATGATTTTGCTACTCTTTGCAACTGCCTTAATGTCGTTCTGGATAGTTTCAGCGACACGCTTTCCGGCTTCATCATTGTCCGCAAGAATATAGACATCTGCTCCCTGCACTAATGTAGCAAAATCCGATTGCCAATCTGAACAGCCGCCATAAGTCCATGCTGTGTAGCCTTGTTTTGTAAGCGTATCAACGTCTTTTTCGCCCTCTGGTATGAATATAGGCTTATTCTCTGTAATCGCCTTATTTATGGCTTGTAGGCTTCCATAAATGGCTTTATAACTCTTTCTGCCAACATCATGCCCTAAACCGTATGTAAAACGGTTATTCTGCAATTTGCCATAAATGATTTTCTTGCCCTCACATCGAATTTTAGTAAAAACATAAGCACCGTTAATGGAAACGTAATTGTAAACTGCTTCAATCCGGCGTTTCTCTCTAGCTTCGACATAGGCTTTCCAGTTCGGGCTTCTCGGCTCTACATCATAAAAGGTATCTTTCTTTTCAAGTCCTGCTGCATTTAGGACAGCATCAACGGTACACCCTGCATGACAGTAGAATAAAGTACATTTTCTACCTTTTGTGATTGTCAACGAAGCGTGCTTGTCGTCATGTGCCGGGCATCTGCATTGTACTTTATCTCCATAGCGTTTCATTATTTTAAAGAACAGCAGATTATTTTCAAATATTTCTGTACTTGTCATTTATTCCACCGCCCCTCTAAAATTCCCCGGATATGCTCGACTTCTGAATCAAGGGCATCCATTTCTTTCTGTGTGCATCTATAAAAATGTTCATCTCCGCTATGTTCCGTCTGCAACTGTTCATATATCGCATATTTGCGCATCAATGCCTTTTGCTGCTTTTTCAATCGGTATCTTTTCAAAATATTCATTTTTCTGTACCTCCTTTATAAAGGAAGCCTGTTTCCTCGTAAAACTTCTTAGGATAAATCAGATAAGAATATTGTCGGCTCCTTGGTGTCCTATGGTATGCAATTCCCCAATTTACCGCACCACTTTGAAGTAATAACCTTACCGTCTGACAATCTACCCTTAAGGCTTTAGAAGCAACTGCAACAGGGATATTTGCACATTCAAAAATAGGTTCGCTCATATCATCACCGCCTTACTGCTCTGCTGCCAGTTCATCTGCAATCGCCTTAATTTGAGATTTCTTTTCTTCTGAAATTTCATACCGAAGCATACGACTGAATGAACTATCAGCAATTCCCAAACGCTCTGCTACTCTCCACATGGGAACATTTCTTGATTTGATATATTCTTTTATTTCCTTATTACGCATTTCGTTTACCTCCAATAATTTTTAGGTTTTTGTTGACTTTATAATTCCACATGGTATAATGTCTACATAAACATTAACAAAATTTTGAGACATAGTAAATGAACACCTAATAATTTTGTTTTTGCTAAAAATTCAAAGTCCACATTTTGGAGGGTAATATGAAAAAACATTATGACATGTGGAATATTCCATGGTCAGGAGATATAGACGAAATAAACTTAGTTATTAAAGATGATTTTTATATAAATGAAATTGACAATGAAAGCATCTTCTATAAAGATATTGAATATGAAAAAGTCAATATAGGTCAAATTATTCTTGAAATAGGAAATCTTTTATACATCGGAA